>NZ_JBDSQX010000186.1:0-25431 GCF_039929605.1 Roseateles sp. | reverse complement strand
CGTTGCCAGAAATCATCGGTCACCACCCACGACTCAACTCTCTTGCGTGTCGCCATGCCTTAACCCAACCACCGCGTGAATGGCGGTTCGGGACGAGAGTTTACTATTTACGGATAACCTCTAAGGCAACGCTGAACAAGTCCCTCGCGCGCAGCGCATCCCTGCTTTGGGCGGCCTGCAGCGTTGCAAATCCGCGCCATAGCCAGCTATGGCTGTGGTTTGCGCCTTGCAGTCCATCCCAAACCAGGGCGCGCTGCATCGCGGGGACCTGTTCAGCGTCGCCCAAAGCGCCGGGCCACTGATAGCCGAAGATCGAATAAGGAAATAAGGAAACTGTCGTTTCGCGAATAAGCGACTTAGGGCATCGTCACGCCTTCGTTCATTCGACGGCCCGCTCATGTCCCTCTTTCTGCCTTCCCGCCGCACCGTTCTCGCGCTGATCGCCTCGGCCTCGGCGCTGCCCGCTCTGGCTGCCGACCCGCAGCCGCTGCTCAACGTCTCCTACGACGTGGCGCGCGAGCTCTACAAGCAGATCAACCCCGCCTTCGTCGCCGCCCAGAAGGCCAAGGGCCAGACGGTTGTCGTCAACCAGAGCCACGGCGGCTCCAGCAAGCAGATCGGCGCCGTCATCGGCGGCCTGGAAGCCGACGTGGTGACGATGAACCAGGCCACCGACGTGGACCAGCTCGCCAGCAGCGGCCTCACGCCGGCCGACTGGCGCAGCCGCTTTCCCAATGCCGCGGCGCCCTACTCGTCGACGATGACCTTCCTCGTCCGCAAGGGCAACCCCAAGGGCATCAAGGACTGGGCCGACCTGGCGCGGCCGGGCGTGCAGGTCATCCTGCCCAACCCCAAGGTGACGGGCAACGGCCGCTACAGCTACCTCGCGATCTGGGGCAGCGTGCTCGCCACCGGCGGCACCGACGCGCAGGCCAAGGATCTGGTCACCCGCATCCTGACCAACGTGCCCGTGCTCGACGGCGGCGGCCGCGGCGCCACCACCACCTTCACGCAACGCGGCATCGGCGACGTGCTCGTCACCTTCGAGGCCGAGGTGGAACTGATCGAGAACGAGTTCGGCAAGGGCAACTTCGAGCAGGTCAACCCCAGCATCTCCATCGAGACCGAGGCGCCCGTGGCGCTGGTCGACAAGGTGGCCACCAAGAAGGGCAACGCGGCGCTGGCCAAGGCTTACCTTGACTTCCACTGGAGCCCGGAAGCGCAGGAAATCATCGCCAAGAACAACTTCCGCCCGCGTGACCCGGCCGTCTTCAAGAAGCACGCCCAACGCTTTGCCAACATCAAGCTGTTCACGGTCGACCAGACGCTGGGCGGCTGGGCCAAGGTCAGCAAGACTCACTTTGCCGACGGCGGGACGTTTGATCAGGTGATGGCCTCGATCAAGCGTTGAGCCCAAGCCCCTCGCCCGCGAGGGGCCCGCGATGCCTGGCGGATTGACCACCAGACACATCGCCAACGAGGCCGGCTTGTGAGCGGCACGGCGCTCGGCCCAACACGCAACACATCAATCACATGGCTTCGTTCCTATCGGTGCGCCGCCGGGTTCTACCCGGCTTCGCGCCAACGCTCGGCTTCACGCTGTTCTACCTGTCGCTGATCGTGCTGGTGCCGCTGACGGCGGTCTTCCTGAAGTCATCGGGCCACGGCTTCGACGCCTTCTGGGCCGCCGCCACGTCGCCGCGCGTGATGGCTTCGTACCGCTTGAGCTTCGGCGCCTCGCTGATCGCCGCCACCATCAACCTCTTCTTCGGCCTCATCCTGGCCTGGTGCATCGTCCGCTACGAGTTCCCGGGCAAGAAGCTGGTCGACGCGCTGATCGACCTGCCCTTCGCGCTGCCCACCGCCGTGGCCGGCATCGCGCTGACGGCGCTGTATGCGCCCAACGGCTGGGTTGGTTCGCTGTTCGCCCCGGGTGGCGCGCTGGCTTTCCTGTTCGGTGAGGGCGGCCTCAAGATCGCCTTCACGCCGCTGGGCATCCTGCTGGCGCTGATCTTCATCGGCCTGCCTTTCATCGTGCGCACGGTGCAGCCGGTGCTGGAGGACATGGAGACCGAGCTGGAAGAAGCCGCGGCATCACTCGGCGCCCAACGCTGGCAGACATTCCGTTATGTCGTTCTGCCCACACTGCTGCCGGCGCTGCTGACCGGCTTCGCGCTGGCCTTCGCACGCGCCGTCGGCGAGTACGGCTCGGTGATCTTCATCGCCGGCAACATCCCCATGGTCAGCGAGATCACACCGTTGATGATCATTGCCAAGCTGGAGCAATACGACTACGTCGGGGCCACGGCCATTGCCGCGGTGATGCTGATCGTCAGCTTCGTACTGCTGCTCGTCATCAACGGCCTGCAGGCCTGGAGTTCGCAGCGAGGGAGCAGGAAATGATGCCCCTCGTCCAAGGAGTACCTTGGCCGGTCCCCCACGGGGACGGCGATGCTGGCCGGATTGACCACCCAGCACATCGCCGGATGGGCCGGCTTGGGAGCGGCCCGGCGCTCGGCCCCCAAACCCCAAGCGTCGCCCTCATTGCAAGCCGGGGATGGACAGGCGCATGAGCACCGCTCTCCACATCGCGCCGGCCAAGGTCCGCGCCCTCGCCAAGTACCAGGACAACCCCGCCACGCGTGAATCGCCGGCGGTGCGGCGCGTGTTGCTGGCCCTGGGCCTGACCTTCTTTGCCGTCTTCCTGCTGCTGCCCTTGGTGGCCGTGTTCACCGAGGCGCTGCGCAAGGGCTGGGAGGCCTATTTCTCGTCGCTGGCCGACGCGGAGACCTTGTCGGCCATCAAGCTCACGCTGATCGCGGCGGCCATCGCGGTGCCGTTGAATCTGGTGTTCGGCCTGGCGGCGTCCTGGCTGATCGCCAAGCACGAGTTCCGCGGCAAGCAGCTGCTGATCACGTTCATCGACCTGCCCTTCTCGGTCTCGCCCGTTGTGGCTGGCCTGATGTACGTGCTGATCTTCGGCGCTCAAGGCTGGTTCGGCCCGTGGCTGCAGGCGCACGACGTGAAGATCATCTTCGCCGTGCCAGGCATCGTGCTGGCCACCGTGTTCGTGACCTTCCCCTTCGTCGCGCGGGAGTTGATCCCGCTGATGCAGGCGCAAGGGCGGGACGAGGAGGAAGCCGCCACGGTGCTCGGCGCCAGTGGCTGGCAGACCTTTCGCCGCGTCACGCTGCCCAACATCAAGTGGGGCCTGCTGTACGGCGTCATCCTCTGCAACGCACGCGCCATGGGCGAGTTCGGCGCGGTGTCGGTCGTCTCCGGCCACATCCGCGGCATGACGAACACGCTGCCGCTGCACGTCGAGATCCTCTACAACGAATACCAGTTCGCCGCCGCTTTTGCCGTGGCCTCGCTGCTGGCGCTGCTCGCGCTGGTGACGCTGGTGATCAAGCAATTCATCGAGTGGCGCGAGAGCCAGTCGAACAAGGAAGCGTGATGGGCATCCAGGTTCAGAACATCCACAAGAGCTTCGGCAACTTCACCGCCCTCGGTGACGTGTCGCTCGACTTCCCCACCGGCGAACTCGTCGCCCTGCTCGGCCCCTCGGGCTGCGGCAAGACGACGCTGCTGCGCATCATTGCCGGCCTCGAACAAGCCGACGCAGGGCGCGTGCTGCTGGACGGGCACGACGCCTCCGAAACCCATGTGCGCGAGCGCCAGGTCGGTTTCGTCTTTCAGCACTACGCGCTGTTCCGCCACATGACGGTGTTCGACAACGTCGCTTTCGGTCTGCGCGTGAAGCCACGCAAGCTGCGCTTGCCCGAGGCCGAGATCAAGAAGCGCGTGACCGAGTTGCTCAAGTTGGTGCAGCTCGACTGGCTGGGCGACCGCTTCCCGCCGCAGTTGTCAGGTGGCCAGCGCCAGCGCATCGCGCTGGCCCGCGCGCTGGCCGTGGAGCCGCGCGTGCTGCTGCTGGACGAACCCTTCGGCGCGCTGGACGCCAAGGTCCGCAAGGAACTGCGCCGCTGGCTGCGCCGCCTGCACGACGAACTGCACATCACCAGCATCTTCGTCACACATGACCAGGATGAAGCGCTGGAAGTGGCCGACCGCATCGTGCTGATGGACCACGGCCGCGTCGAGCAGGTCGGCACGCCGCAGGAGGTCTACGAGCGCCCGGCGACTCCTTTCGTCTACGGCTTCCTGGGTGCGGCGAACCGCTTTGTCGGCCAGTCCCGCAGCGGCGTGCTGCACATCGGCGAGCACCAACTGCCGCACGGTGGCGAGCATGGCGACGGCGAGGTGCAGGCTTATGCCCGGCCGCACGAGCTACGCATCTCGACCGACGAATCGGCGCCTGGTTTGTCTGCGACGGTGGAGCGGGTGCTGTCGTTCGGCGCGAGTGCCCGCGTCGAGTTGATCGGGCCGGACGGGCAGCCGCTTGAAGCAGAGCTGACGCGGGCTGAGGCGGAGGCGATGGGGCTGCGGGGCGGGCAGCGGGTGAAGCTGGCGGCGAATCGGTTGAGCTTGTTTGAGGCTGGGGCGGGGATTTGAGGATTCAGGATGCTCTTTGGTAGAGCGTCTTGAAATCGCTGCCGTGTTGCCGGGAGTCCGCCCCGGCGGGCGGGTAACTTTTCTCTGCGGCGCCAGAGCAAAGTCACCAAAAGAGAGGCGCTGAATCCGCACTTCAGCGGCCTAACGAGCTTGGCAGTGGGCCGTGCCCCGAAGCGACCCGCTGTGCTCTCGCTGCTGTCCTTTTCACCAACCCCATTCATCGGAGCAGCGGCCCGCTTAACGCGCGGCTGCACGCCGTGCTCACGAGAAAACACCCAAGACAGCGTCGCTCGGGCGACGCGGCATTTGCATTCCTGGTGAGCCCGGCGTGCAGCCGGCGTTAAGCGGCATGAAGGGGCGATGGATGGCGCTCTTCACAGGGACAGCAGCGAGAGCGCAGCGGGTCGCGTCTGGGCGAAATGCCACCGGGCGTTTTCGCGCGCCGCTCCTGGCGTCATCGCACTCGTGTGCGGTTCAGAGCCTCTTCTTTGGTGACTGTCTTCTGGCTCCGCAGAAGAAAGTTACCCCGCCGCCGGGCGGGACTCCCGGCAATGCATCGAGCAGACGCGCGCTGTGCAAAAGCAACCAAGCGAGCTTCTCACCCTAGCCCAGCGCCGCCTTGAACACCGCCAACGTCCGCTCCCACGCCAACTGCGCCGCCGCCGCGTCATAGCGCGGCGTCGTGTCGTTGTTGAAGCCGTGCTGAGTACCGGCGTAGGTGTGCTGCTCGTAGCGCACCCCGGCCGCCTTCAAAGCCGCCTCGTAAGCCGGCCAACTCGCATTGACGCGTTCGTCGTTGCCCGCGTAATGCAACAGCAGCCGCGCCTTGATGCGCGGCACGTCTTCCAGCGCTGGCGCGCCGCCGTAGAAGGGCACGGCCGCGGCCACTTCGGGCACCTGGGTGGCGACGTAATTGGTCAGCGTGCCGCCCCAGCAGAAGCCCACCACGCCGACCTTGCCATTGGCATCCGGCAGCGTGAGCAGCCCGCGCGCACCGGCCACGATGTCGGCGCGGGCCTTGGCGGAGTCGAGCTTGGTGAACAGCTCGCGGGCCTTGTCCTCGTCGCCGGGGTAGCCGCCCAGCGGCGCCAGCGCATCGGGCGCAAAGGCCACATAGCCGGCGAGCGCGACGCGGCGGGCGACGTCCTCGATGTGCGGGTTCAGGCCGCGGTTCTCGTGAACCACCAGCACGGCCGGCAGCTTGCCTGATGCACTGAACGGCTTGACCAGATAGCCCTGCACCTGGCCATTGCCGTCGGGTGACGGGAAGGCGTGACGGCGCGTTGCCAGCCGCACGTCGTCGGGCTTGACCTGCTGCGCCGCCGCGAAGTTGGGGCTCAGCGCAGTGAGCAGCGCGACCGCACCTGCCGGGCCGCCGGCAAAAACGGCCGCCTGGTCGAGAAAGCCGCGACGGCTCAGGTCGCCGTGGACGTAGCGGTCGAACAAAGCCCAGGCCTGCTGGGGAATGGGTTGCTTATGCATGAACGCGCTCCTGAAGGGTGTGCTGACTGTAGACGTCGCTCAAGCGCCCGGTACTGCGACGAATC
Organism: Roseateles sp.; assembly: GCF_039929605.1. Classification (GTDB taxonomy): domain Bacteria; phylum Pseudomonadota; class Gammaproteobacteria; order Burkholderiales; family Burkholderiaceae_C; genus Pelomonas. Next base: position 19,369 of record NZ_JBDSQX010000186.1, on the reverse strand, counting down.
GCATAACGATATGGCGAATCGTTCGACGACAGAAGTGCTCGCGGTTTGCAGAATCGCGCCGCATGAACTTCCAGCAACTCCGTTCCGTCCGTGAGGCCCAGCGCCGCGGCTTCAACCTGACCGAAGTCGCTCAGGCCCTGCACACATCCCAGCCCGGCGTCAGCCGCCAGATCCGCGAACTGGAAGACGAACTCGGCATCGAGCTCTTCGTGCGTGTCGGCAAGCGCCTGACCGGGCTGACCGAGCCGGGCGAGCAGGTGATGCCCGTCATCGAGCGCCTGCTGCAGGAGGCCGAGAACCTCAAGCGCGCTGCCGGCGATTTCGCCCAGGCCGGCAGTGGCCGCTTGCGCATCGCCGCCACGCACAGCCAGGCCCGCTACGCCTTGCCGCCCGCCGTGCGGGACTTCCGCGCCCATCACCCCGACGTGAGCCTGCACCTGCAGCAGGGCTCGCCGCAGCAGATCGCACGGCTGTTGCTCGACGGCGAGGCCGACGTGGGCATCGCCACCGAGGCGCTGACCCAGTACCCTGAACTGGTGGCCCTGCCCTGCTATCGCTGGACGCACTCGGTCGTGGTGCCGCCCGGCCATCCGTTGCTGGAAGGCCCGCTGACGCTGGCCCGCCTGGCGCAGTTCCCCATCGTCACCTACGAGCAGGGCTACACCGGCCGCTCACACATCGACGACGCCTTCGCCGCCGCCCAACTCACGCCCCATATCGTGCTAAGCGCGATGGACGCGGACGTCATCAAGACCTATGTGGAGCTCGGCCTGGGCGTGGGCATCGTCGCGGCCATCGCCTTCGACGAGGAGCGCGACCTGCACCTGCGCGCCATCGACGCTCGCCATCTGTTCGAGGACAACATGACCCGCCTGGCCGTGCGCCGCAGCGCCTATCTGCGCGACTACGTCTACGAGTTCATCCAGACCTTCGCCTCGCCGCTGCGGCGCGAGGTGGTGGATGCCGCGCGCCACGAGGCGCCGGCTGCAGAGCCCGTGCTGGCATGGTCGAAAGCCGCATGAGCTTGCGCGAACTTCTTCTTTGATTGCCGCAGCCCGCGTCCCTAGAGTGAGCCGCTCCACCCCTAACTCGAAAACCATGCGCCGCCTTCTCACCGCCCTCAGCTTTGCCCTCGCCGCCACCGGCGCCCTCGCCCAGACCACGCTGCTGAACGTGTCCTACGACCCGACGCGCGAGCTCTACCAGGACTTCAACAAGGCCTTCACGGCGCAATGGAAGGCCAAGACGGGCGAGACCGTCAGCCTCAAGGCCTCGCACGGCGGTTCTGGCAAGCAGGCCCGCTCGGTCATCGACGGCCTGGAAGCCGACGTCGTCACGCTGGCCCTCGCCTACGACATCGACGCGCTGGCCGACAACAAGCTGCTGGCGCTGGACTGGCAGAAGAAGCTGCCGCAGAACTCCACGCCCTACACGTCGACCATCGTGTTCCTGGTGCGCAAGGGCAACCCCAAGGCCATCAAGGACTGGCCGGACCTGGTGCGGAGCGGTGTCGAGGTCATCACGCCCAACCCCAAGACCAGCGGCGGTGCGCGCTGGAATTACCTGGCCGCCTGGGGCTACTCGCTGAAGAACGGCGGCACGCCGGCCGCAGCGCAGGAGTTCGTCAAGAAGATCTACGCCAACACCAAGGTGCTGGACTCCGGCGCCCGCGGCTCGACGACGACCTTCGTTGAACGCGGCATCGGCGACGTGCTGATCGCCTGGGAAAACGAGGCCTACCTGGCCGTCAAGGAACTCGGTCCGGACAAGTTCGAGATCGTCACGCCCAGCCTCTCCATCCTGGCCGAGCCGCCCGTCGCCATCGTCGACAAAGTGGTCGACAAGCGCGGCACGCGCAAGCAGGCCGAGGCCTACCTGAACTACCTGTACAGCCCGGAAGGCCAGGAGATCGCGGCGCAGAACTACTACCGCCCGCGTGACGCCAAGGTCGCCGCCAAGTACGCCAAGCAGTTCGGCCCGGTCAAGCTGTTCACCCTCGAGGAGCTGTTCGGCGATTGGCGCAAGGTGCAGAAGGCGCACTTCGACGATGGGGGCACGTTCGACAAGATTTACACAAAGTAGTGAGCCCCTCGCCCAGTCGTGCCGCGCTGAACGCGGGCTCGCCTGGTCGGCCCCCCGAGGGGGCGGCGATGCTTGCGGCATTGAGCCGCAAGCACATCGCCAGACGGGCCGGCTTGGGAGCGGCCCGGCGCTCGGCCCGAGGAAGGCACGACTGCCGCGCCAGGATGTGAAGTCTTGTTGCGCGCCTCGACAGTGCACCTCAGGCGGGCCCATCATGGGGCGCCATGAGAAACCTCGCGCTCAGCACCGCCCTACTCCTCAGCCTGATCGGCTGCGCCACCGCGCCGCCAACAGCCTCCTCCGCACACGGTCCAGCCCAGGACACGCTCTGGCTGGACCGTCTCACTTGGGGCGCCAGCAGCGCCGACCTGGCCGCTGTGCGCCGCCAAGGCCGCGCCGCCTGGCTGGACGCCCAGCTCCAGCCGCGCACACCAGCGGCGTTGCCTGAGGCCGCCCAGGCGCAGATCCAGACCCTGCCCATCAATGAGCCGCTGCTGCCGCTGGTGCAGCGCATGGAAGCCCAGCGCAAGGCGGCCGATGCGCTGACCGACGACACCGCCAAGGCCGAGGCGCAGAAGAACTACCAGCAGGCCCTGACCAAGCTCGCCCGCGAGGCCTCGGCCCGGCAGTTGCTGAACGCGCTCTACTCGCCCAACCAGGTGCAGGAGCAGTTGACGTGGTTCTGGTTCAACCACTTCAACGTGCATCAGTACAAGAGCAACCTGCGTGCGATGGTGGGCGACTACGAGCAGGGCCTGCGCGAGCGCTCGCTCGGCACGTTCCGCGAGCTGCTCGGCTACACGGCCCACCACCCGGCCATGCTGCGCTACCTCGACAACGAGCAGAACGCCGCCAACCGCATCAACGAGAACTACGCCCGCGAGCTGCTGGAGCTGCACACGCTGGGCGTGGGCGGCGGCTACAGCCAGCGCGACGTGCAGGAACTGGCCCGCGTGCTGACGGGCCTCGGCGTCAACCTCACCGACAACAATCCCAAGCTCAAACCCGCGCAGGAAGCCCAATACCGACGCGACGGGCTGATGGAGTTCAACCCCGCGCGGCATGACTTTGGTGAGAAGAGCCTGCTGGGCATCACCGTCAAGGGTGAGGGTTATGCCGAGCTGGACCAGGTGCTGGACCTGCTGGCCAAACACCCCAGCACGGCGCGCAACGTGAGCCGCAAGCTGGCCCAGTATTTCGTCGCCGACGAGCCGCCGCCGGCCCTCGTGGAACGCATGGCCGAGCGCTGGCAGCAGAGCGGCGGCCGCATCGACGAGGTGCTGCGCGCGATGGTCGGCTCGCCGGAGTTCGAGGCGTCGCTGGCCCGCAAGTTCAAGGACCCGACGCACTACGTCGTCTCCGCCGTGCGCCTGGCCTATGCCGACAAGGTGGTGCTGAACACCGGCCCCATGATCGGCTGGCTCTACCGCCTGGGCCAGGCGCCCTACAACCGCCAGACGCCCGACGGCTATCCGCTCGACGAGAGCGCTTGGGCGGGCCCGGGCCAGATGACGACGCGCTTCGAGATCGCCCGCGCCATCGGCAGCGGCAGCGCAGGGCTGTTCAAGGTCGAAGGCGAGGCCAAGGACCGGCCGGCCTTCCCGCAGATCGCCCACCCGCTCTACTACGAGGGCATCGCGCCGCGCCTGGCCGCCGCCACGCAGCAGGCGCTCGGCGCCGCCACGTCGCCGCAGGAATGGAACACCTACCTGCTGGCCTCCCCCGACTTCATGTACAGGTAGGCCTCAAGCCCGACAGTCGACCGCTCACCACCGCTGGAAACAGTCATGCCTGCATCCATTGAGACCCACGACCACCTGCTTTATTCAGGCCAGAACGCTGCATGCCCGCTCGGCCCGCCCTCAGGCGCTCTGGCGGCGTTGCGAATGCTCGCGATGGGACCCGCCATCGCTCCGCTTCGCGCCTTGCCAGACCACCCGAGGGCGGCCCGCTCGGGCACGCTCCACTGCCGGACTTGAGGCTGCCATGGACCGCCGTCTACTGCTCCAACTCGGCCTCAGCGCTGCTGCGCTGCCGACAAAGCTTTGGGCGGCATCGCCCGAGACACCGCGCCTGCTCGTCGTCTTCCTGCGCGGCGCCTACGACGCGGCCAACCTGCTGGTGCCGACGTCGTCGAGCTTCTACTACGAAGCCCGGCCCAACATCGCCATCGCCAAGACGGCCGCGCTGCCGCTGGACGCCGACTGGGGCCTGGCACCGGCCGTGGCCGACAGCATCCACCCACTGTGGCTCAAGGGCCAGGCCACCTTCGTGCCCTTTGCCGGCACCAATGACGCCTCGCGCAGCCACTTCGAGACGCAGGACCACATCGAACTGGGCCAGGCCGATGACCTGGCTTCGGGCAGCCGCGACTTCCGCAGCGGCTTCATGAACCGGCTGGCCGGCGTGCTGGGTGCCGCTGTGCCGGAACGTTCGCGCCTGGAGGCGATGGCCTTCACCGACCAGGTGCCGCTGATCCTGCGCGGCCAACAGCCGGTGGCCAACCAGGCGCTGCGCGACCTGGGCAAGCCGGCCATCAACGCCGCGCAGGCGCAGACGATTGCCGGCATGTACGCCAACACGCGGCTGGCCAGCACAGTCAGCGGCGGCTTTGAGGTGCGCGAGGAGGTGTCACGCGAGATGGCGGGTGAGATGGAAGCCGCCAGCCGTGGCGCCATCGCCGCCAAGGGCTTTGCGCTGGAGGCGCGGCGCATCGCCCGGCTGATGCGCGAGCGCGTGACGCTGGGCTTCATCGACGTGGGCGGCTGGGACACCCACGTCGGCGAAGGCGGCGCGACGGGCCAGCTCGCCACCAAGCTCGGTGAGCTGGGCAAAGGCTTGGCGCTGTTTGCCGACGAGATGGGGCCGCAGTGGAACAACACCGTGGTCGTCGTGGTGAGCGAGTTCGGCCGCACCTTCCGCGAGAACGGCAACCGCGGCACCGACCACGGTCACGGCAGCGCCTACTGGGTGCTGGGCGGCGGCGTGAAGGGTGGGCGCATTGCGGGCGAGCAAGTCGCGGTCAAGGCATCCACCTTGTTTCAGAACCGCGACTACCCGGTACTCAACGAATACCGCGCGCTGTTCAGCGGCCTGTTCAAGCGCATGTATGACTTGAACGACGCGCAACTGGCCACCGTCTTCCCCGGGGCCAGCGCGCGCGACCTGGGTCTCGTTTAGCGCGTCAGGCGGGCCGTGACCGCCTTGATGCGCTCGCCGAAGACCTTTGCCGTCGCGAAGTCGCCGTCCATCATCTCGTCGGGCGACGCATCACTGGGCGAGGTCGTCATCAGGCCCGCGAACGACGCAACGAAGTTGACGTCGTGACGCGTCGAACTCTTCTTGTTCGACGGCATCACACCCATGCCGGCCCACAGCATGCTGTGCTGCTGGCTCAGCGTGAACAGATAGTGAAGCGTGGACAGCTTGTCGCCGTTCATCGACGCGCTGTTGGTGAAGCCGGCGGCCAGCTTGTCCTTCCAGCCCTGGGTGAACCAGACCTTGCTGGACGCGTCGGCGAACTTCTTGAACTGCCAGCTCACGGTGCCCATGTAGGTCGGCGAGCCGAAGACGATGGTGTCGGCATCGGCCAGTGCGGCCCAGTCGGCCTCACCAACGTTGCCCTCAGCGTCGATGGCGATCAGCTGGGCGCCTGCACTCTCGGCCACGGTCTCGGCAATGCGCTTGGTGTGGCCGTAGCCGGAGTGGTAGACAACAACGATCTTGCTCATGAAAGGTCCTTTCAGGGTGGAGTGAATTCAAAACCTGCGGGTCGAGCGCCGGGCCGCTCCCAAGCCGGCCCGCGCTGGCGATGTGCTTGCGGCTCAATGCCGCAAGCATCGCCGTCCTCTTGGGGGACCGGTCAAGGTACGCCTTGGAAGAAGGGCTGCATTTCAGGCTGCGAGGTCGAAGACCAGCACTTCTGCTTCTTTGCCGGCGGTCAACGCGAGGCGCGGAGTGTCGCGAACTTGCAAGGCATCACCTGCCGTCAGGTCTTGTCCATTCACGCTAAGCGCGCCGCGCACGACGTGCACGTAGGCCAGGCGACCCGGCGCAACGTCGAGCTCAGCCGCTTCCACACCGTCGAACAGGCCAGCGTACAGGCGGGCATCGGCGTGGATGGTCACCGATCCCTCGGCGCCGTCGTTGGCCGCCACCAGGCGCAGCTTGCCGCGCTTGGAAGTGGTGTCGAAATGCTTCTGCTCGTAGCTCGGCGCAATGCCGCGCTGGTCGGGCTGGATCCAGATCTGTAGGAAATGCGTCGTCTCCTTGGCATTGTTGAACTCGCTGTGCATGACACCGGTGCCGGCGCTCATGCGCTGCACGTCACCGGGGCGGATGACGCCAGCGTTCGCACCACCGGCCTCGCCGTTGCCCATGCTGTCCTTGTGCGCCAGTTCGCCGGACAGCACGTAGCTGATGATTTCCATATCGCGGTGGCCGTGCGTGCCGAAGCCCTTGCCGGCGACAACCTTGTCCTCGTTGATGACGCGCAAGGGCCCAAAGCCCATGCGCGCCGGGTCGTAGTAGTCCGCGAACGAGAAGCTGTGGAAGGACTTCAGCCAGCCATGATCGGCGTAGCCGCGATCACTGGACTTGATCAGTTGGGTTGTCATGCCGGGCTCCTTGGTTTGCTTGGAGTCAATGTAGGAGCCGCGCGCCCGCTCATCGACAGCGCGGCTTGGCGACACCGTTCAAATAGACTGAATCCATGAGCCATCCACAGGACAAACGCCGCGCCCTCACCCCCGAAGCCCTGTCCATGATGGACACCATCGCCCGCACCGGCAGCTTCGCCGCCGCCGCCCGCGAGATGGGCCGCGTGCCATCGGCGCTGACCTACTCCGTGCGCCAGCTCGAAGACGCGCTCGATGTGCTGCTCTTCGATCGCAGCTCCCGCCAGGCCGTGCTGACCGCCGCCGGCCAGGAGCTGCTGGTGGAGGGCCGGCGCCTGCTGCAGGAGCTGGACGCCGTCGCCAACCGCGTGCGCCGCATCGCCACCGGTTGGGAGAGCGAACTGACCATCGCCGTGGACGACGCCATTGCCCGCCGCGCCCTGTTCGACCTGATGGAGGCCTTCTACGCCGAAACCATCGACGGTGGCGGCCCGCCCCCCACGCGGCTCAAGCTGCGCGTCGAGGTGCTGGCCGGCACCTGGGAGGCGCTGCTGCACGGCCAGGCCGACCTGGCCATCGGCATGCCGGCGCAGCTGCAGAGCGCCAACATCCACTGCGAACCCAGCGGTGAGCTGGAGTTCGCCTTCTGCGTGGCGCCCCACCACCCGCTGGCCAACCTGCCCGAGCCGCTGACGGCCGGCCAGATCGCCGAGCACCGCATCATTGCCGTCGCCGACAGCGCCCGGCTGCTGGCGCCCATCACCGTGGGCGTGCTGCCCGGGCAGGACGTGCTAACCGTGCCGTCGCTCGCCACCAAGCTCGAAGGCCTGCTGCGCGGCCTGGGCTGCGGCTCCCTGCCCGTGCCCATGGTGAGGCGCCACATCGACGCCGGCCGGCTCGTGCGCAAGGCCACCTACGAGGGCCGCCGCGCCGGGCTGATGCACTACGCCTGGCGCCAGAACACGACGGGAAACGGCCAGACGCCCGGCAAGGCGCTGGCGTGGTGGCTGGACAGGTTGCGCAGCGAGACCACGCGCAAGGCGCTGCTGGAACAGCACGAAGGCCTGCTCCTTTGACGACCTATCGCGGCCGATTCGCACCCTCGCCTACCGGCCCGCTGCACGCCGGCTCGCTCGTCGCCGCGCTCGCCAGTTGGCTGGACGCACGCGCCCACGGGGGCCAGTGGCTGGTGCGCATCGAGGACGTCGACGGCCCGCGCTGCCCGCCAGGCACCGGCGAACTCATCCTCGGCCAGCTCGCAGCGCTGGGCCTGGTGGCCGATGAGCCGCCCGTCTGGCAGTCCCGCCGTGGCGATCTCTACCAAGCTGCGCTGGACAGGCTGATCGTCTCCGGCCACGCCTACGGTTGCGCCTGCACGCGGGCCGAAATCGCAGCCGCTGCAGGCCCGAAGGCCAGGCACGGCGAGCTGATCTATCCCGGCACCTGCCGCCATGGCACGAACGGCCGCCCGGTGCGCGCCTGGCGCTTCCGGGTGGAGGGCAGCGTCGACTGGCAGGACCGCCGCCTCGGCGCGCAGTCGCAAGACCTGGAGACCGAAGTGGGCGACTTCGTCTTGAAACGCGCCGACGGCCTGTGGGCCTACCAACTCGCCGTCGTTGTCGACGATGCCGAACAAGGCATCACCGACGTGGCTCGCGGCGAAGACCTCGCCGACAACACGCCGCGCCAGATCGCGCTGCAGCGGGCACTCGGATTGATCACACCGCGCTACCTGCACACGCCGCTGGTGCTGGCGGCGGATGGGAACAAGCTGTCAAAGCAGAACGGGGCGGCGGCGATTGATCTGAGCGCCCCGGCGCTGCGCTTGCGCGAGGCGGCCGCACGATTGGGCTTGCACGTCTCGACGCGCAGCGAGATCGTCGGCGAAGTACTCGCCAGCGCAGTCGGGCCATGGCGGGCCATGGCCCCGCAGGCCCCGCAGGCACTGCAGGCACCCTGCGCTTGAGGCGTTAGCGCTGGCTCTTGGTTCAAGCGCGCTTGATGAGGCGCACGACAAACAGCAGCACGACGGCGCCAATGGTCGCCACGATGATGCTGCCGATCAGGCCGCCACCCGCAGAAACACCCAATGAGGAGAAAAGAAAGCCGCCGACAAAGGCACCGATCACACCGACGACAAGGTCGCCAATGAGGCCGAAGCCGCCACCCTTGACCAACTTGCCAGCCAACCAGCCAGCAACGATGCCGACGACGAGGAACCAAAGAAGACTCATTTTTCTACTCTCAGCCAAGATAACGAATACCCAGTCTACTGTGGCACTGCTGACGGCGAGCTGGCTACCGCAGGTCCGTGCCCGAGCCCTGGCGGCGACAATCCCGCCTTTTGTCCAACAAGCTCAAGGATCTGCCATGAACACCACGCCCACCGGCCTTCAATTCGAGGACACCGTCGAAGGCGACGGCAAGCAGGCGCTGGCCGGCCAGGACGTCACCGTGCACTACACCGGCTGGCTGTGGGTCGACGGTGCCAAGACCACCAAGTTCGACTCCAGCAAGGACCGTGGCGACCCGTTCGAGTTCGAGCTGGGGGCCGGCATGGTCATCAAGGGCTGGGACGAAGGCGTGCAGGGCATGAAGATCGGCGGCAAGCGCACGCTGATCATCCCGGCCGGCCTCGGCTACGGCGCTCGCGGCGCTGGCCGCGACATCCCACCGAATGCGACGCTGTGCTTCGAGGTCGAACTGCTCGGCCTGGCCGGCGGCCCCGAGGCGGTCGAGCTGACCCTGCAAACGGCCTCCAGCGGCCTGCAGTACGAAGACCGCGTCGTCGGCGACGGCGCCGAGGCCACCAAGGGCCAGCGCGTGTCGGTGCACTACACCGGCTGGCTCTACAAGGACGGCCTGCGCGGCAAGAAGTTCGACTCCAGCAAGGACCGCGGCCAGCCGTTCAAGTTCCGCCTCGGCGGCGGCGAGGTCATCCAGGGCTGGGATGAAGGCGTGCAGGGCATGAAGGTCGGCGGCACGCGCATGTTGGTGCTGCCGCCGGCACTGGGCTATGGCGAGCACGGTGCGGGCGGCGTGATCCCACCGAATGCGACGCTGCTGTTCGAGGTCGATCTGCTGGCGGTATAACGGCGCCAAGGCTTCACCGAAGTCGATTCAGGCGACACGGGCGCTGCTGACAAGCGCCTGTCATTCGCTGATGCTGTGATCCGACCCGTCCACTCCGAGCGCCACACCATGCTGACCAACCAGATCGACCAACGCCGCTCCCCCCGCGTGGAGTTCTTCCTCGTGCCGGAAGAGCATGAGCAGTTGCCTGTCTGGGTCATCAAGCCCGAAGGCCTGGCGAACGCGCGCGGCGGCGTCGTCGTCAACCTCAGCGAGGACGGCCTGCAGATCCTGGCTTCGGCCGAGCCGCCGCTGGATGCCCGGCACTATGAGTTGCGCCTGCTGCTGGGCGAGGACGACGGCGTGCCGCTGTTCAGTGCCGACGTGCGCCGCGTCTGGAGCCGGCCGCTGAACCAGCTCGTGCAGCTGAGCGGCTTCGAGTTCGAGTCGCCCAACTCCGAGGCCGAGGAATTCCTGCTGGCCCAGACGGCGCAGATCACCGCGCGCAAGTGGGTGCGTTGCGTGCTCGTGGAGCGCACGGCAACCGCACTCTCCTGAAGCCGGCCTCCGCATCCGCCCGTCTGGCGGGCGGATGCGGACTGCGTTAGCGTGGCCGCGGGGCAGGCTCGCCCCCGTCATCACCCCTTCATCGGCCACGCCCATGCTCGAACCGGACCTCCTGCTACGCTACTGGACCGGCAGCCAATGGGCTGCCAACGTGCTGATGCTGATGCATCTGCTTGGCGCCATGGTGCTGGGGCTGCTGCTGGGCTATGAGCGGGCCTATCACGGCCGCGCGGCGGGCATGCGCACCTACGCGCTGGTCTGCATGGCTTCGTGTGCCGTGACTATCCTGGTCGGCTACCCCGATCAATGGTTCGGCGGCCACACGGCAGGCGGCTCGCTGCCGTTGTTCGCCGACCCGACGCGTGTCATCCAGGGCGTGGTAACGGGCATCGGCTTCCTGTGCGCCGGCGTCATCATGCGCGAGGGCATGAACATCTCGGGGCTGACGACAGCGGCCTCGATGTGGGCCGCGTCGGCCATCGGCATCGTGCTGGGCATGGGCTTTTATTTCGCCGCCATCGCGCTGACGCTGCTGTGCGCGACGCTGATGATGTGGGGCGCCAAGCTGGAGAGCCGGCTGCCCTCGCACCCGGCCATCGCCGTGACGCTGCGCGGCGAGCCGGGTCGGCGCTTCACGCAGGCCGAGCTGGCCGAGTTCGCCGACGGCCTGGGCTACCGCTTCGCACCCGGCTCGCTGAGCATCGAAAAACAGGGCGACCACGAAGAGTGGCGCTTCGTCTGCACGGCCAAGCAGAACTTCAAGGGCCAGACGCTGTGCCGCTTCACCGGCGGCCTGCACGAGTTACCGGGCGTGGCGGGCTACCGCGTGACGCACGCGCGGAACTAGAGCAGGCTGACGGCGGCGAGGTTCAGCAGCGAGGTCTCGCGCATCAGCCGCACGAAGTCGGCCAGGAAGGGCTTGGCCGCCAAGCCCGCCGTGCTGACGGCATAGAGCCGCCCGGTCAGCCCCTGCTCGCCGATGCGCTGGCGCGCCACGTAGCCACGCGCCAGGTAGTTCTCCACCGCCCACAGCGGCAGCGCCGCAATGCCGCGCCCGCTGGCGACGAGCTGGAGCATCGCCACCGTCAGCTCGCTGGTGCGGCGCGGCGGCGTGATGCCGGCGGGCTGCAGCACGCGGCGCACGAGGTCGAGCATCTCGTCGGGCACTGGGTAGGTGATGAGGGTGTGGCCGGCGAAGTCAGCAGCCTGCAGCCAGGGCTTGGCGAGCAAGGCGTGCCCCTTGGGCAGCAACGCCACGATCTCGAAGCTGAACAGCGGATGCACGACGACGCCGGTCTCGTCGGCATCCACGTCCGACACGATGGCCAGTTCGGCGCGGTCCTGGTGCAGCAGGCCCACGGGGTCGGCCTGGAAGCCGGAGACGATGTCCAGCTCCACCTCGGGCCAGCGCCCGCGGAAGGCGTCCATCGCCGGCATCAGCCAGTCGAAGCAGGTGTGGCATTCGACAGCGATGCGCAGCTGGCCGGCGGAGCCATCCACCAACCGGCGCACGTCGCGGTCGGTCTCGTCGACCTGCGGCAGCACCGTGTCGGCCAGCCTCAGCAGCCGCTGGCCCACGGCGCCGAACACCAGCGGGTTGCTCTTGCGCGCAAACAGCTCGGCGCCGTAGTGCTCCTCCAGCGCCTTCAGCTGGTGGGACAGGGCCGACTGCGTCAGGTTCAGCAGTTGCGACGCTCGGGACAGATTGCCGGCCTCGCGCAGGGCAACCAGGGTACGCAGGTGGCGCAGTTCAAGCGGCGTTTGCATGAGCAGAACTTGTGATGATTCAGAAAACGTTTCGTTTGAATCATAGTCAGCAAGCTCAGATCATCACGAATCAATTTCATCGTTTGCAGAATCGTCATGATCAAGACTCATATTCTCGGCTTCCCGCGCATGGGCGAGCACCGCGAACTCAAGACCGCGCTGGAGCGCCACTGGCGCGGCGAACTGCCCGCCGCCGAGCTGGAAGCGCAGGCCGCCACGCTGCGCGCCCGCCACTGGACGTTGCAGCGCCAGGCCGGGCTGGACCACGTCACCGTCGGCGATTTCGCCCTTTACGACCACGTCGCCCACCTCATCCAGCTGTTCGGCTGCGAGCCGGCGCGCTTCGGCTTCACCGGCGACGAGACCCCGCTGCAACGCTACTTCGCGATGGCACGCGGCACGTCGGCCCACGCCCACACCGAGGCCTGCGGCTGCGGCAGCGCGGGCGGTGCCGGCGCCCCGGCGCTGGAGATGACCAAGTGGTTCGACACCAACTACCACTACCTCGTGCCCGAGTTCGACGCGGCCACCGAGTTCAACTTGCACGCCGACCGCCTGCTCGCCGAGGTGGACGAAGCCATCGCCCTGCCCGCCAGCCCCAAGGTCGCGCTGCTCGGTCCCGTGAGCTTCCTCTATCTGGGCAAGAGCAAACAGGACGGCTTCGACCGCCTGGTGCTGCTCAAGCGCCTGCTGCCCGCCTACGAGCAACTGCTGACCCGCCTGGCCGCGCGCGGCGTGACCTGGGTGCAGCTGGACGAACCCATCCTCGGCCTGGACCTCACACCGGCGTGGCAAGACGCGCTGCGCCTGGCCTACGCCCGCCTCGGCGTGGTGGGCCAGCCGCTGCTGCTCGCCACCTACTTCTCGCCGCTCGGCGACAACCTGGACCTGGCCTGCGAGCTGCCCGTGGCCGGCCTGCATGTGGACGCCGTCCGCGCGCCCGAGGAGCTGCTGACCGTGGCCCTGCGGCTGCCGCTGGAGCGCGAGCTGTCGGTCGGCATCATCGACGGCCGCAACATCTGGCGCAGCGACCTGGATGCCGCGCTGACCCAGCTGCGCAAGGTGCAGGAGCTGCGCGGCGGGCGGCTGTGGGTGGCGCCGTCCTGCTCGCTGCTGCACGTGCCCTTCAGCCTGCGGCAGGACAAGGCGCTGGACTCGGAGCTGCAAGGCTGGCTGGCCGGTGCCGTCGAAAAGCTGGACGAGCTGCGTGTGCTCAAACGCGCGCTGTGGGGTGACGAAGCCAGCGTGGCCCGCGAGCTGGCCGAGTCCCGCATCGCCCGCGCGGCCCGCGCCGTCAGCCCGCGCGTGCGCAACGGCACCGTTGCAGCGCGCCTCAAGGCACTGCCAGCCGCTGCCGACCAGCGCCGCTCACCCTTCCCCACGCGCCAGCTTGCGCAGCGACAGCGCCTGCGCCTGCCTGCCTTTCCGACGACGACCATCGGCTCCTTCCCACAGACCGCCGAGATCCGCGCCGCCCGCGCTGCCTTCAAGCGCGGCGCGCTGTCCGACGCTGCCTACCGCGAAGCCATGCAGCGCGAGATCCAGCTCGCGGTCAGCAAACAGGAAGCGTTAGGCCTGGACGTGCTCGTGCACGGCGAGGCCGAGCGCAACGACATGGTCGAGTACTTCGGCGAACAGCTCGCCGGCTTCGCCTTCACCGCCAACGGCTGGGTGCAGAGCTACGGCTCCCGCTGCGTGAAGCCGCCGGTGCTGTTCGGCGACGTGTCACGCCCCGCGCCGATGACCGTGGGCTGGACGAGCTACGCGCAAGGCCTGACCGCCCAGCCCATGAAGGGCATGCTGACCGGCCCCATCACCATCCTGCAATGGTCCTTCGTGCGCGACGACCAGCCGCGCGCCACCACGGCGCTGCAGATCGCGCTGGCCATCCGCGACGAAGTGGCCGACCTGGAGGCCGCCGGCATCGCCATCATCCAGATCGACGAGCCCGCCATCCGCGAAGGCCTGCCGCTGCGCCGCGCTGCCTGGGGCGCCTACCTCGCTTGGGCCACGCGCGCCTTCCGCGTGGCCGCCAGCCCGGTGCGCGACGACACGCAGATCCACACCCACATGTGCTACGCGGAGTTCAACGACATCCTGCCCGAGATCGCCGCGATGGATGCCGACGTCATCACCATCGAAACCAGTCGCTCCGACATGGAACTGCTGCGCGGCTTCGGGCAGTTCAAGTACCCGAACGAGATCGGCCCCGGCGTCTACGACATCCACTCGCCGCGCGTGCCCGACACGGCGGAGATGCTGCGGCTGCTGAGGAAGGCGGCCGAGGTTATTCCGGCGGAGCTGCTGTGGGTCAACCCGGATTGCGGGCTGAAGACGCGGGGGTGGCCGGAGACGGAGGCGGCGTTGGGACGGATGGTGGAGGCGGCGCGGGCGTTGCGATCAGAGGCTGTGCAGGGGAACTGATGCATGGCGCCAGGACTTGCCTCCCGGAGGCGAAAACCAAGAGCTCCCAGGTCTGCTTCGACTGCGCGCGCCTTCTTCCAGAAACACATCGGGCGTTCACGGAAAGTTCCATGGGCAGTTCTGCTTCACCAGCCTTTTCGGTTCGCTGCTACTGCGGCGCGGTAGCGCTTGATGCCAGCGCCGCACCAAGGGGCATCGTCAATTGCCACTGCGGTCAATGCCGCCGGTTGAGCGGCGCTGCCTTCACCACTTGGGTGAGCTTCCGAAGCACTTCCATTCTGATCACCGGTAATGAATCGCTCACAGCATTCCCAGTGACCACGAACGTCACGCGCCACTTCTGTCGCGTCTGCGGCTCGCACGTCTTTACGTCGGACATCCGATTACCAAAGGTACTCGGGGTTCCGGCGGGCGTCATTGCCGGCGCGCCATTGACTACGCCCAGCGCACATTACTTTGTGAGTCACAAAGCCTCATGGCACGCCATCTGCGATGGCTTGCCTCGGTTTGGCGGAGAGTCTGGTGTCGAACCGCCGGCCGCCTAGCGCGGTAGGTTGGGGTGAACGCAGTGAACCCCAACAAATCCGGCCGCCGAGGACGTTGGCGTTCGCAAGCTCACCCCAACCTACAGGCTCAATCAATCGCCGGGTAGTCCCCGAGCCCATCCGGCCACGGCGTCAATATCTCGAAGCCGTCGGCCGTCACGGTCACCATGTGTTCCCACTGGGCCGACAGCGACTTGTCGCGCGTCACCACCGTCCAGCCGTCACTCAGCTCGCGAATGCCGGCGGCGCCCGCGTTGATCATGGGCTCGATGGTGAAGATCATGCCCTCCTGCAGCTTCAGGCCTTCGCCCGGGCGACCGAAGTGGTTGACGTGCGGCTCGTCGTGATAAACGTCGCCGATGCCATGGCCGCCGTACTCGCGCACGACGCTGAAGCCGGCCGCGTGCGCGACGGTCTGGATGGCGTGGCCCACGTCACCTAACGTCGCACCTGGGCGCACCTGGCGGATGCCGGCGCGCAGGGCCTCGTAGGTCGTCGTCACCAGCCGGCGTGCCAGCACATTGGTCTCGCCGACGATGAACATGCGGCTGCTGTCGCCGAACCAGCCGTCCTTGGTGAGGGTCACGTCCACGTTGACGATGTCGCCCTTCTTCAGCGTCTTGTCCTTGCTAGGGATGCCGTGACAGACAACGTGGTTGGGCGAGATGCAGGCCGTCTTCGGGAAGCCGTGATAGCCGACGTTGGACGGAATGCACTTCAGTGTGCCCACGATGTATTCGCGGCAGAGGTCGTCCAGTTCCTCGGTCGTCACGCCGGGCACGACGTGCGGTTTGAGCATGGCCAGCACCTCGGCGATGAGATGCCCGGCCTCACGCGCCTTGGCCACTTCCGCGGGGCTGCGCAGCTTGAGGCTCTTCATGCCCGCACCCCTTTGTCTTTGATCGGCTTTGCCCAGCCGGCCAGGCGGGCCAGGTCCAACCCGCCCTCCTGCTCGGCGCGGATCAGCAATTGGCAGATGTCGCTGTGGCTGAGTTGCGGGTGCAGTTCGGCCAGCATGCCGATGCGCATCCAGTGCTCGGCCTGGGCGTTGATGGAGCGCGACAAGGCCTGGCTGGCAACGCGCAGGCTCTCGTGCATGGCCTCGGATATTTTGACGATTCCCATGCCGGGCACTATATACGATTCGTATATGAAACGTATATCTCAAACCCTGAGGGCCAGCGCGCCTTCGTAGATGCCCAGGAACTCCGCCGGCATGCGCCGCGGCTTGCCGCTGCTGATCTCGATGCAGACCAGCGCCCAGCGGCCACGCACCAACGTCTGGCCATCGCTGACTCGCTTCAACTGAAAGCGCCGCTCCATCGTCAGCTTGCCGTCACTGGCCGTCAGCCAGGTGCCAAGCACCAGTGCCTCGCCTTCGAAAGACGGCAGCAGGTAGTCGTAGTGGCCCTCGCGAATGGCCATCGCGCGGTCCAGGCTGCGGTGGTCGGCGAGGCTCAACCCCAGCGCCTCGGAGTGCGCCCAGCCGGCCTGCTCGCACCACTGCACGTAGACGGCGTTGTTGGTGTGGCCCAGGCCGTCGATGTCGCTCTGTTGGGGCGTCAGCATCAGCGTGAAGGGCGACGGGTAGTCCCAGGGAACGTTCACAGCCAGCCCTCCTGCTCGGCTTTCAAGCCACGTTCGCGCATCGCGTCGCGCAGCGCCGCCAGCATGGGAGGCAGCTCGGTGTGGCCAAGCCGGTCCAGCGTGGCCAGGTCGTAGGCGCCGAGCGCTTGAGCACGCGGATGGGACAGCCGCACGGCCTCCATCGCCTCGGGCTGCCAGGGCAAGTCGCGGTTGACCCAGGGCTGCGCGGCGGCGAGCGCGATCTCGATGCCGGCCGGGTCTGCGTCCGCGCTGATCGCGGCGGGCGCCGGTGCCAGCGCGAGCAGGCGGCCGAGCGCCGTTGTCCAGGCGCGCGTGGGGCGGCCGGCGATCCAGACCAGCAGCGTGCCGGGCGCCAGCCGTGCGGCCTGCTTCTCGAAGCTGGCGCGGTTCTCGATCAACCACCAGCGCGTGGGCGCCGGCTCCACCGCCAGCAGCCGCTCCAGGCCCTCGGTGGGCAGCGTGACGAAGGGCAGCGCTGCAAGGTCCACGCGCCGGCCGCCGGGCCAGACGAGGGAGGCGGCACCCGCCAGCGTCAGCGTGGGCGCAAACGGCCCGATGCCCAGCGCCGGCAGGTCGAAATGCCGCTCCAGCCAGGCCCATTCGCCGTCGGCCACGGCCTTGGTGTGGCCCAGGTGCAGCGCAAAGTCGCGCCGCAGCCCTTGTTGGCCGGCGGCCACCCAGGCGGCGAGCGCCTGCAGCAGCGCGGCGCGGGCCTGCGCCGGCTTGAGGGCCATGCGCGACTGCGCCAGGTCTTGCGCCGCCTCACCCACCAGCGGGTCCGCCATCAGCGTGTCGATCTGGTCGCACAGGGCCTGGCGCTGGGCGTCGCGCTGGCTCTTCGTCGGCAGCCCCAGGGCCGTCTGCAAGGCTTCCAACTCGACCCAGGCCACGCCGGCGCGCTGCCAGCGGCCACGCTCGAACTTCTCCTTCAGCGTGAACAGGCCGGCCGCGAGCGCCTTGTCGGCCAGGCGGTCCGCCAGGTCGATGCGGCCGGGGCCGGCAATGTCCAGCAGGCTGGGCCAGGGCCGGCTGTCGGCGCTGCCGCGCAGCCAGTCGGTTAGCAGCTCTCGCTCGTCCACGTCCAGCGGTGGCAGGTGCGGCGGCCAGACGGGCGCAGCGGCGCCGCGATGGCGGCGTGTGCGGTCCGCGGTCAGTTCACGCGTGCTCAATGCCCGGCCTCGGGCGAGGCGGCTTCCTTGAAGTAAAGCTCCACGCGCGCCGTCGTCCAGGTCGCTACCCCGGTGCCGAAGAAGTCGCGGTCTTCCGTCCAGATGGGGCAGTTCAGCAGCAAGGCGCAGGCGAGGACGGGCCAGTCGTCGGGGTCGCGTGAGCCGATGCGGGCCAGCGCCGCAGCGCGTATCGGTGCGTAGCTTGTGAGCGGCACCGAGCTGACAAAACGCCCCAGCGCGTCCAACGCCAACGTGGCGGCACGCTCCGCCGTGGCCGAAGCGCGTCGCGCACGCAGGATCGCGGGCAAATGTCGGCGCGCCTCGATGAAAGCCGTCTCGGGCGCCAGGAAATCAATCACGCCGGTGTACGCCGTCAACAGTGCCGGCACCCTCTGCCCGAGCACGTAGCGGATCAGGATGTTCGCGTCCAGCACGAGCGGCCGGCTGACTGTCATTTGCTGCTTGCGCTGGGCAGGGGACGCCCGCGCCTGAGTGCGTCGAAGTCTGCGGCGATCTCCTCGACTTCAGCCTCCGTCAATGGCATCGCCTCGCGAAATGCGGCCGCAGCCTCCAGCAGCCGTTGCACGTCCTCAGCGCTGGGCCGCCGCAGCGGCACGAACACCCCCACGGTCTCGCCATGCTTGGTGATGGTGATAGGCGCATCGCCAGCGATGTACTCGGCCAGATCGGCGCGGAATTCGCGGATGCCGACGCTGGTGGCGTCGAGGGTGGGAGCGGTCATGGGGCGTCCTTCAGAAGAAGACTCAGACCCGCCATTGTGCCGTTTGTGTACACAAACGGCCACCCGCTCAGGCGTACTCGCTCTTCTCGGGCCTCCTCGCCAGCACCGCAATCGGCGGCGCCCAGCGTTCGCCGCGTGGCTTCTTGCTCGTCACCAGCGTGATCTCGCTGGGCTCGAAGACCTCGACGTTGTGCGTGATGGGCGTCGTCAGCAGGTACTGAGCGCGGGTGCTGCGCAGGAAGTGGCCGACGAGCTGGATGTTGCGCACGTCCAGGTGGGCAAAGGGCTCGTCGATGAAGACGAAGCCGCCCGCGCTCTCGTCGTCCTTCATCAGGCCGACGAGCAGGATCAGGCTCTTCAGCACCTGCTGGCCGCCCGAGGCCTCGCCGTCGTTCAGGCCCACCTCGCCCTTGCCGTCGAAGTTGAACTTCACGTGCAGCCCCGCCTGGGCCAGCACGGTGTCGTCATTGTCCAGGTGCGGCACCTGGGCCTCGGCGGCCACGCCGGCCAGTTCGCCCAGCTCGGCGACGTTCTTTTTGTAGCGGCGCACGGTGGCGCGCAGCACGTCGATGTAGCGGTCACGCGCGTTGTGCGCTGCAATCCGAGCCTGCTCGTTGCTGGCGCGCCGATCGCCGAGCTGCTGCGTTTGATCAGCCACCGTGAGCTGCATGCGGTGGTGTCGGTCCTCCACGGTGGCGTCGGTCTCCCAGCTGCCCTCGTCCAGGTCGCGCTGAACGGCCTTTTGACGCAACTCCGCCTGCTTGGCGTTGGCGAATT
>NZ_JBDSQX010000185.1:0-25784 GCF_039929605.1 Roseateles sp. | reverse complement strand
GGGCGGCTCGAAATCTTGATTGCATCCTCGCCCGCTGGTCAGCAGCGGTTCAATGGTTTGCGGATTTCGTTTCCAGAGGCTTGCGAGTTCCGCATGCTTGATGAAGCCGACCTCGCCAGGTACTGGGCTTCTCCGGGGTTTCATCGCGGGCACCATGTCCTCTCTGTCGTCAGCGGCGGCTGGCGCGCGGAAGAGTGGTCTCTGCAAGGATTGCAAAGCAAGCATGAAGGCAACGAATGGCTGATCGTCACAGGCAATCGTTGCGTTAGCGTTCTTTCGTCTGATGCGCCGCAAGTGGCGGAAGGTGAGTTTGATGACGCTGCATAACCATTTTGTCAAGAGGACCTGCGCCAGCTACGCTGGCTGGTCCGCTTACCGCGAACGTTGAACATCAGCATGAGCGGCTTTCTTTGCGCCACTTGCGGCGAATTCCATGATGACCTGCCGATGTGTCTCGGAGCGTCGGCGCCTGCGCTTTGGCATTCGATGACAGAGTCCGAGCGCGGCGACGATTCAGGTATTTCGTCAGACCAATGCGTCATTCAAGGCAAGCACTTTTTTATTCTTGGCCGTCTCCTCCTGCCAGTTCTTGATGGCCAAGGGCCGTTCGTGTGGCTTGTGTGGGTGTCCCTGAGCGAAAAGAGCTTTTTGCGAGTCAATGAGTTGTGGGAGCAGGAGGGTCGAGAAAGCGAACCGCCGTTTTTCGGCTGGCTTCAAAGTGCACTCCCGTACGAGCCGACGACACTCAGCCTGAAGACATCGGTCCAAACTTCACCCGTTGGAGAACGGCCGGTAATCACCATTGAAGCCGCAGGTCACCCACTCGCAATTGAGCAGCGAGATGGCATTGATATGAAGCGCGTTCAAAAAATTGTCGAGGCAGCCTTGCATGGCTAGCCTGATGTTCAACCCTACGCTGCATCGGACGGCTTCGCCGCCCGCTGAGCGCGAACGTTAGCCAGACATGAACCGTCGCGATCTCATACTTCTCGCCGCAGCATCGGCACTCGTTTCACAAGCTCAAGCGGGCGCGTGGGAATCGGATAGCTTCAGCAACGACGATGCTATGGACTGGGCCAGCCAATGCGTGGGATCTAGGGGTTCAAAGCGCATCTCGGCCGCGCTCAATGCTGCGCTAGCCGATGGATATCTTGAATCTCCAGAGTGCTCCATGGCCGTTGCAGCAGCAGAGGTTGTCGCAGCGTCGAAAGGCCGGCCGTCCAAGTTTCTGCCCAAGGAACTCTCATCTTGGCTGGAGCAGCAACAGAAGGCCGAAATCGCAATGCTCGCTCCTGTCGCTGCGAAGGCTGTGTTGCGTGTTATGAATGGCCCCAAGTCTGAGCTTCGAGAGCTATGGCAGGAGAACAAGAAGGAGTTCCCCGGATGGAGCGGCCACATGCAGAGCCTGATTGCGAGGCTGAAATGATGGCTAAGGCAACGCTGATTAATTCCGCCACTTCCGGGTTGATCTGGTGGCGACTCAGGAGGCGCGTTGGGATGATGCTCGCATGAAGCAAGCAACACTCGCAGCGGCAGCAGATCAGGGTGCGGAGTTCGAGCGATTCCGCAAGCAAACCAAGCGTGACGTGTTCTTGCAGACGATGGATTCCATCGTCCCGTGGGCTGCGCTGTGCGAGGTCATCGAGCCGCACTACCCGAAGGCCGGCAGGGGCCGGCCACCCATCGGGCTGGAGCGCATGCTGCGCATGTACTTCGTGCAGCACTGGTTCAACCTCGCCGACGAGGCCTGCGAGGAAGCGCTCCTGGACAGCACGGCGCTGCGCCGCTTCGTGGGCATCGACCTGGGCCGCGAGCGTGTTCCGGATGGCACCACCTTGCTGAAGTTCCGCCGCCTGCTGGAGGACGACAAGCACCAGCTGGGCGCAGCCCTGTTCGCCAAGGTCGGTGAAGTGCTGCAAGGCAAAGGCATGAAGGTCGGTACCGGCACCATCGTCGACGCCACCATCATCTCGGCACCGAGCTCGACCAAAAACGACAAGCGCGAGCGCGACCCCGAGATGCACCAGACCCAAAAAGGCCAGCAGTGGTACTTCGGCCTGAAGCTGCACATCGGCGTGGACAGCAAGACCGGGCTGGCGCACAGCGCGGTGGTGACCGCGGCCAACGTGCACGACAAGCACCCGCTGCCGCAGCTGTTGCACGGGGCCGAGCGGGAGGTGTTCGGCGACAGTGCTTACGCCTCGCAGCAAGAGCTGATTGCATCCAAGGCGACACACGCCGTGGACCGAACGAACCAGCGTGTCAGCGGGAGTGGCGTGGCGGCCGACATCGAGCGCATCGTCAACCGCATCAAGTCCAAGACCCGTTCGCGGGTGGAGCACATGTTTGCGGTCGTGAAGCGCCAGTTCGGCTTCAACAAGGTTCGCTACAAGGGGCTGGCCAAGAACGCCACGCGTGCGTTCGTGGTGCTGGGCTTGGCCAACATCTACATGGCGCGCAAGCGCCTGGTGGCATGAGTGCGCCCGCAGTGGGCGCGGTGAGGCGCTCAGCGCCTCGAAAGGGCCAGAAATGCGACTTTGGCGCGTCAAATCAGGGTCAATTCGAGCCGGAAGAACCATCGCGCGACGCTGAGACGAAATCGTCTACTTGTTCAGCGTAGCCCTAACCTCGCTGCAGCTGATGGCTACGCCGCTCGCTGAGCGCGCACGTTAGGCCTCATGAAGCACGTTCTGCTTGCACTGGGTGCGCTCCTCCTCGCATGTGCGGTCATGGTGATATGCGTTTCCGCCTTTCTGCTCTTTGATCTGCAGCTGGGCCCGGTGTTTGCGTTTTGGCCGGGATTCGCCGCCCAGTGGGTGCTCGAGCAGTTGGGCGTGTCAATGCCAAATCGAGCGTTGCTCTGGATAACGCTGGCCTTCTGGTGGTCGGTCTGCTTTCTGGCGCTACTAGTTCGCCGCAACGCTCAGGCGCGGGCTGCCCAACCTTTTGCTGCAGGGGACGGCTTTGCCGTCCGCTGAGCGCCGACGTTGAGCCTCTACGAACATGCTTCACGAACTTTGGGTCGAGTCGTCCGGGCAAACGTTCTGTCTCGCTGGTCCGAACGGTGATGCTGCTCGCGCTCTCCTGGAGCCGGGCGCGCGTTGCGTTTGGACAGTAGATGCCGAGAGCCACTTCGAGGCGATGACCAAATACTATGAATACATGGCCTGGGGTGTGTACACGTCTGACTTTCCGGAAGTCGACATGCAACCATATTCGCAGCGCGATGATGTTCTTCGTCCTCATGTTCAGTAGTAAGAGGCCCAACCCTGCGTTCGAGCCGCCTCGCAACGGCTGGTCACTCAGGCCCTCATTTCATTCTGGGCCTTCCACGCCCAGCCGCCGCTCGCGGCTCAGCGCACACGTTGCCGCCCTTGACGCGGCCAGTTCGGAAGCATCCGCCGTATGAAGAAGCGAAGTCTGCTGGAACGTCTGCGCGCCAAGAAGGCCGCGCGCCCCACGGTCTTTGGCGTCACCTGGTACTCGGAGGAGAACTGGAGTCGCGTGAAGGAGGCCGCCACAGATCCGGAACGGTTCGAAGCCACCTATGTTGAATGGCACGTCATGGCAGAAGCTGCGCTCGCTGCTATCCGGAAGACCGGAGTTCATCCTGTCAAGGTGCTCGTCAGCTGCGAGGAGTTGTTGCCTTGGTGCTTGCTTCATGGAAGGCCAAACACTGCGGCGTCACGCGCACAATTTGTGTCTGAAAAGCTGCGCGCGGCCGATGAAGCACGCAATGAATCGGGCGCCTGACAGGACCGAGATCGTGCTTGGCTCCGAATACGACGGCGACTTGTTTTCTCGGCTCACTGCGAAAGTCGTGGCTTTCGGCGGTTGGGCTTCACTTGGCCTGCTCGCGGGCTGGGGGCGTTGGCCCTGCAAGCCGGATGAAAGCCCGGCAGCGCGGCGGGTCGGGGCGGCCCCTCATTCCTACACGACGTTGCACCCCTGCGCCTTGGTGCGGTACAGCGCCTGGTCGGCACGGGCCAGTCACCACGTTGCCGCTGCGCCGGCGATGTCGGTGTCGGGTAGCAGTACGCAGAACTCCTCGCCGCCCAGGCGGCCGAAGCGATCCAAGCGCGGGGCCAAGCTGGTGAAGCCGGCTGGGCAGCGGTGCACGGTGTGGTGACGGGTCCTTGACCTGGGTCAATGGCGGTGACGTGGCGGCTCTCCATGATCGGCTTTCCACTGCAACGGAGAGCGCACCATGCTTCAGAACGTCGGACTCATCGACCGCACCGCACGCGTGCTCGTCGGCCTCGGGCTCATCGCGGCCGTGTGGTTCGGCATCGTCGGCGGCTGGGGGTGGATCGGCCTCGTGCCGCTGCTGACCGGCTTGGTCGGCACCTGCCCCGCCTACCTGCCGTTCGGCTTCAGCAGCTGCGCCCTGAAGGCGCCTGCCAGTCCCGCCGGGCAAAAGAGCGCTGGCACCCATGGGCACTGAATACCACTAGCTGACCCAGCAAATCAGCAGCGGCCTGGCGTCGCTGCGGACGAACACGCCGCAGACGCTGAAGGCCTTCAACGAACTCGGGCGGGCCGCCCTCGCCGACGGGGCGCTGGACCGCAAGACCAAGGAACTGATCGCGCTGGCGCTGGGCGTCGCCGCGCACTGCGAGGGCTGCATCGGCTTTCACGTGCAGGCCCTCGTCAAGCTGGGCGCGACGCGCCAGGAGGTCGACGAAACGCTGGGCGTGGCCACCTATATGGGCGGCGGGCCCTCTCTGATGTACGCCGCCAGCGCCGTGGCGGCTTTCGAGGAGTTCTCGCGCCCTTGACGCGCCACTTCTAATGCGGCGGCCGGCCGGGCCCCTGGATGCCATCCGCGCGAGCGGCCAGATAGGCATAGAGGTCGATGATGTGGGCCGACACCACGGGGTCGCCCTTCCAGGCCGGCATCACCAGCTCCGCTTCCCTGCCCTGCAGCACCTTCTCGGCCACGGCGCTCTGGGTCGCGCCGGTCGGGCTGGACTCGGCGGCGGCAAGCAGCCAGTCGTAGCGCCTGAGCACCAGGCCGATGAACTGGTGCGAACCCATTTCGCGCAGGCGCGGCAGCAGGTCGGGCGCGTTGCCGGAACCGGTCGCCGCCATGCCGTGGCAGCTGGCGCACTTCTGCTGGAAGACCCGCCAGCCGACATAGAGGTCGCCCTCGGGCAAGGCCTGGCGCGCCAGCTCCCGCGCCGGCTTGGCGTTCTGCACCTCGACGGCGCAGCCTGCAGCCAAGGTCGCCAGGGCGGCCAGCGCGGCCACGGCCAGCGATGCGAGCGCCAGGCGACGGCGGCCGATGACAAGCGCCCTCATGGCCGCCGCTCCTGGCCGGCCTGGCACGCGGCGCATAGCCGCACCGACGGCAGGGCCGTGAGTCGCGCCACGGCGATGGGCTCGCCGCAGCCGGCGCAGTCGCCGTAGCTGCCGGCATCGAGCCGGCCCAGCGCGTCGTCGACGTCCTGCAACTCGCGCAGGTCGCGTTCGGCCTGGAAGTCCTCGGTCTGATGGCGCTGGGTTCGCTCGGCGCCGTCCTTGAAGTCCGTCACCTCCGTGCTGTCGCTCTGTTCCGTCTGACGCGCCAGCACCGCCCCACGCACCTCGGCGCGCAACTCGGTCTGGCGGCAAAGCAGCAGCTGGCGCAGCATGGGCTGGTGTGCTTGAGCTTCGAGTTCCATCTTGCTTGTTCCTCTGCCGAAGGTGGCCACGCGTCAAGTTCGCGCAGAGCCATGCTAGGCAGTGCGCCAGCGGCCGGCTTGCGCTGGATCAAGCGACGGGATCGAAGCGCGGCATCGTGACCCCATTGCGCGGGTAGCGAGACAATCACGGCCTGGACTGCCCCTGGTCGGCGAGGCAGCCCGCGCCTTCCCACAGCTGCTGCCGCCTGGCCCCTCATGACCGACGCTCAATACACCTCCTTGCCGCCCTGGCCCAACGCTTATCCGGCCAGCGGCGCCGGCGCCACGCTGAAACACCTCAACGAGGATTTCATCGTCACCGAACTGCCGCTGCAGTTGCCCTCCGGTGAGGGCGAACACATCTGGCTGGACATCGAAAAGAACGGTGCCAACACCGCCTTCGTCGCCCAGCAGTTGGCCGAGGCCGCCGGCGTGCAGGAAAGGGATGTGGGCTATGCCGGCCTGAAAGACCGTTACGCCATCACCCGGCAGTGGTTCAGCATCTATCTGCCCAACGGAAAAGGGGAAGGGAAAGGGGAAGGGAAAGGCGAGACGCCCGACCTGACCGTGCTTCAGCACCCGGAATTCAAGGTCCTGAGCCAGAGCCGCCACTTGAAGAAGCTGCGCCCCGGTGATCTGCAGGGCAACCGATTCCGCATCTTGCTGCGAGACGTGACCGGTGACCGTGATGCCATTGAGGCCAATCTTGCGGCCGTGGCGTCACAGGGCGTGCCCAACTACTTCGGCGCTCAGCGTTTCGGCTTTGACGGCGGCAACGTCGAACAGGGCCGGGCCATGCTGGCGCGCGAAATCCGCGTGCGCAACCCGAAGAAGAAGGGCATCTACCTGTCGGCGGTGCGCTCCTTCGTCTTCAATGAAGTGCTGGCACTGCGCATTCAGCAGGGCCTCTGGGGCAAGACCCTGCCCGGCGACGTGATGGACGAAGCGGGCCTGCCCACCGGCCCGCTGTGGGGACGGGGCCGCGTGAGCACCGCAGATCAAGCGCAGGCACTGGAAAACGGCGTGGCGCAAGCTCACGCCACCCTGTGCGACGGCATGGAGCATGCCGGTCTGGATCAGGAGCGCCGCGCCCTGGTGGCCAGGCCGGCGGACATGTCCTGGGAATGGCCGCAAGCCGATCAACTGTCGCTCACGTTCTCGTTGCCCGCCGGGACTTATGCCACGTCCGTGCTGAACGAAATCCTCCGCACCACGGAGCCTGACCGGCACACGGAGAACGAGCCGGCGGATGGCTTGCACGAGGGACTCCCGGTGCGGTGAAGCCCCCTGCGGTCGCCTGCGGCCAGACCTTCAGGCCTGGACGACGTTGCGGCCCTGGCCCTTGGCCCGATACATCGCTGCATCCGCGCGCGCCAGCACGGCGTCGCTGCTGGCGTCGCCGCGCTCAGCCTCGGTGATGCCGAAGCTGGCGCTGAGCGGCCAGTCCTGCTCCAGCCAGCGCAGCGGCGCGGCGTGCACGAGGGCGCGCATGCGCTCGGCCACCAGCGCCGCGCCAGCGATGTCGGTGTCGGGCAGCAGCACGCAGAACTCCTCGCCGCCCAGGCGGCCGAAGCGGTCCACCTCGCGCAGGCAGGGCTGCAGCTCATGCACCATCAGGCGCAGCGCGGTGTCGCCGGCGGCGTGGCCCAGGGTGTCGTTGAGCTGCTTGAAACGGTCCATGTCGATCATGACGAGGGCATAGCCGCGGCCGCGCTTGAACCAGGCATGGGCGTAGTCCAGCGCCTGGTCGAAGGCGCGGCGGTTCAGCGTGTCGGTCAGCGGGTCGCGCTCCAGCAGGCGCTCGATGCGGCGGATGAGGCGCATCAGCACCAGGAAGGACAGCGTCGCGTTCTGCAGCAGCGTCAGCGCCAGGGCTGCCCACAGGAAGGCGAGATTGAAGCCGGAGGGCAGGCGGATATCGGCCGTGTTGCCGGGATGCAGGAAGCTGTCGGCGCCGCGTAGCGCCATCAGCAGCGCGATGAGGAAGAGGGGCAGGGCCAGCGGGGCCGGCGTGCGGCGGCCATCGGTGGCGCCGCCCAGATGGCGCCAGGCCGTCATGCCTGCGGCAAGCATCAGCACGGCGGCCGTGCCGCTGACAACACGGCCCTGCCAGCGCAGGTCGCCGTCGTAGGGGAGCATCAGCAGCACCAGCGCTGCAGCGGCAACGGCTGCGGCCGAGGGCTTCCACGGCAGGTGCCGGGTCGTGATGGCCGCCACGGCCGCGCCGAGCAGGGCGAAGGAGGCCACGGCCAGCACGTCGGCGGGCCAGTGGGTGAGGCCGTCGGGCAACCCGCCGCGCAGCGCATGCAGGGCCAGCGACAGCGCGGCGGCCCCGTTGGCGCCGGCCATCGTCAGCGAGGCCCGCGGCGCGATGCGCGCGACCATGGCCAGCGCCAGCCACACCACCGTCGACACGCCGGCCACCGCGATGATGCCGGCCAGCAGCGTCAGCGTCTGCGAGGGTGCGCTCATGAGGCGCCCGCAGGCTGCAGATGCGTCGCGACGCAGACCCGGTTGCGCCCCTCGGCCTTGGCGCGGTAGAGCTCGCCGTCGGCCCGCACCAGGCCGACCTCGCCCTTCGGGTCGCCGGTCACCGGCAGGGCCACGCCAAAGCTGGCGGTCAGCGGCAACACCTGGCCCTGCCACAGCAACGGCTCGGCCTCCAGCGCGGCGCGCAGACGCTCGGTGACGGCAGCGGCCGTGGCCAGATCGGCCGGCGACGCCAGCGGCAGCAGCGCGCAGAACTCCTCGCCGCCCAGGCGGCCCAGGCGGTCCACCTCGCGCAGCCCCTGCCGCCAGATGCGCACGCAGTGCTGCAGGGCGGCGTCGCCGGCGGGGTGGCCGTGGGCATCGTTGACGCGCTTGAAGTGGTCGATGTCGATCATCGCCAGCGCGAAGCCGTGGCCGCGTTGCAGCTGGGCCTGGGCGCTGTCGAGCGCCTGCTCGAAGGCGCGGCGGTTCAGCGCACCGGTCAGCGGGTCGCGGTGCGTCAGGTGCTGGATGCGCATGATGACGCGCCAGATCATCAGCGCGATGAGGCTGAGCGTGATGCTGGCCGTGACGACGAACAGCAGCGCGGCGCGCTCGGCCGAGGGCAGCTCATTGCGCACGATGGGGCCGCCCCAGCCCGGGTGCAGCAGCAGCTCGGCGGCGTGGACGATGCCCAGCGTCGCCAGGGCGGCGAAGGGCAGCGTCATGAAGGCCGTGACGATGCCGGAGAGCTGGTCACCCACGCCGCGCAGCACCTCTCGCACGGCCAGCAGGGCCAGCACGGTTACCGCCACCGTGCTGGCGAGCGGGGGTGCCACGCTGGAGCCGCTGGCCAGGCTGGCGGCTAGCCCCAAGGCGCCCAGGCCGCCGATCCAGTGGATGTCGCGCGCGCGTCGGCGGTTGCGCACCATGCGGCGCAGCGCCAGCAGCAGCAGCACCACGCAGCCCAGCAGGCCGAACTCGGGAATGGCCTGGCGCAGCAGCTCGGGCCAGCCGGCCATGCAGTCGCCGCAACCCTGGGTGGCGGCGCGCAGCACGTGGCCGGCAGCCATCAGCCGGCTGGCGCGCGGCGCGATGCGAAAGGCCTGCGCGAGCGTCAGCCACACCAGCGCTGCCGTCACATTGAAGAGGGCGCTGATCTGGAGGACCGTCGGGACGTCGAGGAATTCCATGCGGCTTGGGAGTGGCGCTGATCTTCGGCGACAAGGCCACAATGCCGGCCATGTCGGCTTGGGTCTTGATCACTGGGGGATCGCGTGGCATTGGCGCGGCCACTGCGTTGCGTTGCGCCGAGGCCGGCTGGGATGTGGCCATCAACTACGTGCAGGATAGCGCCGCCGCCGAGGCGCTCGCGGCCAGACTGCACGGACTCGGCCGCCGCGCGCTGACCCTTCAGGCCGACGTGGCGGACGAGGCCCAGGTCGTGAAGATGTTCGAGCGCCTCGATGCCGAAGGAGGTCGTTTGCGCGGCCTCGTCAACAACGCCGGCATCGTCGCGCCGGCCGCGCGGCTGGAGGCCATGGCGCCCGAGCGCTGGCGGCGGCTTTTCGACGTCAATGTCATCGGCACGCTGCTGTGCTGCCAGCAGGCCGCGCGGCGCATGAGCACGGCGCGCGGTGGCGCTGGCGGCGCGATCGTCAACCTCAGTTCGCGCGCGGCCGAGTTCGGCTCGGGCGGCACCTATGTGGACTACGCCGCCACCAAGGGCGCCGTCGACACGCTGACCAAGGGCCTGGCGCGCGAACTCATCGGCGAGGGCATCCGCGTCAACGGCGTGCGGCCGGGCATCATCGAGACGGAGATCCATGCCGCCAGTCGCATTGATGTGAGGGCGGCGGACATCGCGGCGTCCATTCCCATCCAGCGCCTGGGCCGCGCGGAGGAAGTGGCGGAGGCGATTGCCTGGCTGCTCAGCGATGCCGCCAGCTACACCGTCGGCGCGCTGCTGGACGTGGGCGGCGGGCGCTAACGCTTCGTCACCACGGTCGCGTCCAGCCCGCTTTCCTCGTTCAACCTCGCCGCCGTGGCCTGCGCCTCGTCCGCGCTGGGGAAGGGCCCGGCGCGCAGGCGGTTCATGCCGGCCTCGCGGACGATGGTGAGCAGCGGCAGCAGGGTGAGGTCGGCCTCGGCGACGCGCTGGCGCAGGGCCTCGGCGCCGTCGAGCTTGGCGAAGGCGCCGAACTGCAGCCAGTAGGTCAGGCCCGTGGCGGCCACTACGGCGGTCGTCTCGCGTTGCGGCGCGCCGGGTGGCGAGTCGGGCACGAAGACGGGTGTGGGTTCGTTGGCCGGCCCGCTTGCCGATCTTTGCCAGTTGCCGGCGCGGATCTCGGCGTAGGTGATGCGCCGCACCTCGACCGGCGCCACGCCGCGCAGCAGGTCGAGCTTGAGCGCGGCGGTGTAGCTGAGATCGATGATGCGGCCCTTGTGGAAGGGGCCGCGGTCGTTGACGCGCACGATGACTTCGCGCCCGTTGGCCGGGTTGCGCACGCGGGCGTAGCTGGGGATGGGCAGCGTGGGGTGCGCCGCCGTCATCGCGTACATGTTGTAGACCTCGCCGCTGGCCGTGGGCCGGCCGTGGAACTTGCGGCCATACCAGGAGGCCAGGCCGCGGTCGACGTAGGGCACGTCTGCGGCGAATGGCTCGTAGCGCTCGCCCAGCACCTCATATGGCTTGTTCGGGCCGCCGATGCGGATGGCCTCCAGGCGCGGCACGGCGTCGGGCACCTTCAGCAGCTCGGCCGGCGGGTTGGGCAGCGGGCCGTCACGGTCGCTGCTGACGGGCTTGCTGGCACAGCCGCCGAGCAGCGCCAGCGCGACCAGCGCGAGGGCCAGCCCAGTATGCTGCGTGCTCTGTTTCCATCGTCGATGCCATGCCATGAGCAACTTCGTCTTCCCTCCGGTCGAGACCCCCAGCGCCGCCGTGCGCGGCACGGCGGCCCGTTACGCGGTCAGCCGCATTTTCTGCGTCGGCCGCAACTATGCCGATCATGCCCGCGAGATGGGCGCCGACCCGACGCGCGAGCCGCCGTTCTATTTCACCAAACCCGCCACGGCCTTGACGGCCTCCGGCTCGACGGTGCCCTACCCGACCGAGACGAAGAACTATCACTACGAGATGGAGCTGGTGATCGCCATCGGCGCGCCGGTGTTCAAGGTCACGCCCGAGGCGGCCCGCGCCGCCATCTGGGGCTATGCCGCCGGCCTGGACATGACGCGCCGCGACCTGCAGGCGGTGGCCAAGGCCGGCGGCAAGCCCTGGGACACGGCCAAGGGCTTCGACCAGTCCGCCATCCTGACCGACATCGCCCGCGTCAGCGAGGTCGGCCTGCTGGAGAAGGGCGCCATCACGCTGAGCGTGAACGGTGTCGAGAAGCAGCACGGCGACCTGGGCGACATGATCTGGAGCCAGGCGGAGATCGTCTCCAACCTGTCGCAGCTGTATCACCTGCACCCGGGCGACCTGATCTACACGGGCACGCCGGCGGGTGTGGGTGCGGTGGTGACGGGCGACGTCATCACGGGCCGCATCGAGGGCCTGGGCGAGATCATGTTGACGGTGGGGCCAGCCGAGTGATGTTTGAGAACGAGACTCTGGAGCAGGCCCGCGCGCGCAACATCCGCGAGGCGCTGGCAGAAGACATCGGCCGCTGCGACTGGACGGCACAGCTCGTGCCTGCCGGCCGGCGCGTGGCCGCCCAGGTGCGCGTGCGCGAACAGGCGGTGCTGTGCGGGCGGGACTGGTTCGACGGCGTGTTCGCCGCGCTGGATTCGAGCAGCCGCATCGATTGGCTGGTCGACGAAGGCGCGGTGATGACGGCCGACAGCATCGTCTGCCGCATCGAGGCCGATGGCCGCCAGTTGCTGAGTGCCGAGCGGCCGGCGCTGAACTTCCTGCAGCTGCTGTCCGGCACGGCGACGATCACGCGCGCCCATGTCGACGCGGTGGCCGGCGCCAGCACCAACCCCAACGGCTGCGCCATCCTCGACACGCGCAAGACCATTCCTGGCCTGCGCTTGGCGCAAAAGTACGCGGTGCGTGTGGGCGGCGGGCAGAACCAGCGGCTGGCGCTGTACGCCGGCATCCTCATCAAGGAAAACCACATCGCCGCAGCCGGCGGCGTGGGTCAGGCCTTGCGCGCCGCGCAGGCGCTGGAGTCGGGCGTGGACATCCAGATCGAGGTGGAGACGATTGCCCAACTGCACGAGGCGCTGGATGCCGGCGCCGTCAGCGTGCTGCTGGACAACTTCAGCGAAGCCATGATGCGCGAGGCCGTCGCGGTGAATGCTGGCCGCGCGCTGCTGGAGGTGTCGGGCGGCGTGGCGCTGGATCAGCTCCGCTGGATCGCCGCCACCGGCGTGGACCGCATCTCCATCGGCCGGCTGACGAAGGACGTACGCGCGGTCGATTACTCGATGCGCGTGCTGGGGTCCGTCTGATCTACCCGGCGCGTGGTGCGTTTGCGGGGCCGAGCGCCGGGCCGCTCCCAAGCCGGCCCGTCTGGCGATGTGCGAGCGGGGCACGCCCCGCGAGCATCGCCGTCCCCTCGGGGGACCGACCGGGTTTGCCTGCGTTCAGCACGGCAAGACCGGGCGAGGGGCCAACAGTTCACTCGTCGAACCAGGGCTCGTTCGGGAGGTCGTCGAACACCTTGCGCAGCCCCGCGCTCCACCCCAAGCGAAGCGCCAGGAAATACGGGTCGTCGCGGCCGATGCGGTGTGGCGGCTTCATGGCCATGTCGAACTGGTTGGCGCGCAGCATCAGCATGTCGATGGGCAGGCCGACCGACAGGTTGGACTGGATGGTGGAGTCGAAGCTGACCAGCGTGCACTTGGCGGCTTCGTCCAGCGGCGTCGTGTCGTAGCGGACGACGCGGTCGATGATGGGTTTGCCGTACTTGCTCTCGCCGATCTGGAAGTAAGGCGTGTCCTCCGTGGCCTCGATGAAGTTGCCCTGCGGGTAGACGTGGAAGAGGCGCGGGCCTTCGCCCACGATCTGGCCGCCGATCAGCATGTTGGCGCCGAAGTCCACATTGCCGCCGTAGTCGTGGCTATCGCGGTTGACGATCTCCTTCAGCGTGCGCCCGAGCAGCGCGGCCGCGTCGTAGAGCGTGGGCACGTTGAGCAGGTGCTCACCGTCGCCATGCAGGCGCTGGTTCAGCACCGACATGACGGACTGCGTCGTGGCCAGGTTGCCCGCCGTCAGCACGACGATCTCGCGCTGGTGCGGGATCTGGAACTGGTACATCTTGCGAAAGCTCGCGATGTGATCGACGCCCGCATTGGTGCGGGTGTCCGACGCAAATAGCAGGCCGGCGCGCAGGCGCATCGCGACGCAGTAGGTCATGGGGTGGCGGTGCGAGTGGGCAAGCTGCCGATTATGGGCAGCGGCCGTTCAGTGAGAGTCTCGCTCGACGACGGAGCCCGAGCTGCCCACCAGCACATCGAGGTCCGCGCCAAGGTGGGCCTGCTGCACATGGTCGATGTAGAGCTTCACATAACCCCGCGTTGCCACGGCGGCGGGCGGCACCCAGGCGGCGCGGCGGCGGGCCAGCTCGGCGTCGTCCACCAGCAGCTGCAGCCGGCGCGCGGACACGTCCAGCTCGATGAGGTCGCCGTCCTGCACCAGCGCCAGCGTGCCGCCGGCGGCTGCCTCGGGTGCGACGTGCAGCACGACGGTGCCGTAGGCCGTGCCGCTCATGCGGCCGTCGGAGATGCGCACCATGTCCTGCACGCCCTGCTCGACGAGCTTGCGCGGCAGGTCGACATTGCCCACCTCGGGCATGCCAGGGTAGCCGCGCGGGCCCACGCCCTGCAGCACGATGACGCTGTCGGCGGTGATGGCCAGATCGGGCTGGTCGATGCGCGCGTGGTAGTCCTCCATGCTGCTGAACACGACGGCCGGGCCGGTGTGGCGCAGCAGCGCGGGCGTGGCAGCCGAGGGCTTGATGATGGCGCCGTTCTCGCACAGGTTGCCGTGCAGCACGGCGATGCCGGCGGCGGGCTGCAGCGGCTCGGTCAGCGGGCGGATGACGGTCGCGTCGTAGCACTGCGCCGCGCGGTAGTTGGCGTCCAGCGTCTGGCCGTTGATTGTCAGCACGTCGCGGTGCAGCAGCGCGCCCAGCTCCTTCATCACGACGGAGAGGCCGCCGGCGTAGAAGAAGTCCTCCATCAGCCGCTCGCCCGAGGGCTTGAGGTTGACGAGCAGCGGCACCTGGCTGCCGTGGCGGTCGAAATCTTCCAGCGCCAGGGGCACGCCGATGCGGCCGGCGATGGCCAGCAGGTGCAGGATGAGGTTGGTGGAGCCACCCACGGCGGCGTTGACGACGATGGCGTTTTCAAACGCCTGGCGCGTCAGCACCTTGGCCATCGTCAGGTCCTCGCGCACCATGTCGACGATGCGCCTGCCGCTCAGTTGGGCCATCAGCTTCTTGCGCGAGTCGGCGGCCGGGATGGAGGCCATGCCAGGCAGCGTCATGCCCAGCACCTCGGCCATGACGGCCATCGTCGACGCCGTGCCCATGGTGTTGCAGTGGCCGGCGCTGCGGGCGCCGCAGACTTCGGCCTCGGTCAGGTCGGCCTCGCTGAACTCGCCGCTGTCGATCTTGGCCTTGACCTGCCAGTTGAAGGTGCCCGAGCCGATCTCGCCGCCGCGGAACTTGCCGTTCAGCATCGGCCCGCCGGACACCACCAGCGCCGGCAGGCCGACGCTGCAGGCGCCCATCAGCAGCGACGGCGTGGTCTTGTCGCAGCCGGTCATCAGCACGACGGCGTCCAGCGGGTTGGCGCGCAGCGACTCCTCCACGTCCATGCTCGCCAGGTTGCGGAACAGCATGGTGGTCGGCTTCATGATCGTCTCGCCGAGCGACATGACCGGGAACTCCATCGGCACGCCGCCAGCCTCCAGGATGCCGCGCTTGACCGACTCAGCCAGGTCGCGCAGGTGGCCGTTGCAGGGCGTCAGGTCACTCCAGGTGTTGCAGATGCCGATGACCGGCTTGCCGCCGAAATAGTCGTTGGGATGGCCCTGATTGCGCAGCCAGGCGCGGTGCACAAAACCCATCTTGTCGCGCCCGCCGAACCACTCCTGGCTGCGCAGTTTCTTCTTGCCCGTCACGTCGTCCACCACCATCGTCTCCTCATCAAGGAGGCAAATGGTAGCGCTATCCCGCAGCGACGGTCAGGCACAGGGCACTGGCGGCGGGCAGGCAACCCAGTCCGCGCAGCGAGGCCTCGATGGCGTCGTCCAGCGGCGTGTGGGGCTCGTCGCCGAGTGTGGCGAGCAGGCGGGCGTTGTCCAGGCGCACAGGCTCTTGCCACAGGTAGCGCATCTCCTGCATCTCCTTGAGGGTGGCGACGAAAGGCGAGGCCAGCTTCAGCAGCCACCAGGGCAGGGCGGTGATGCGTGGCGCGCGGCCGTGGCGAGCGGCGACGCGCTGGATGGCCTCGGCCATCTGGCGGCCGGTGGCGTCCCAGTGGCCGGCCATGTGGAAGCTGGCGAAGGCGGGCAGCGTCTCGCGCTTGGCGAGCAGCTCGACCATGGTGCGCGCCACGTCGGGCAGGTAGGCCCACTGGTGGCCCACGCCTGGCGCGGCGGGGTTGCTGATGCTCGTCACTGCCTTGCCCGGCTTCACCAGGCCCTGCGAGAACCAGTTGTTGCCCGGCTGCGGGCCGAAGAAGTCGCCGGCCCGTACGACGATGACACGCGCGCCGCAGGTGCTGGCTGCCAGCAGACGTGCCTCCATCTCGACACGGATGGCGCCTTTGCGGGTGACGGGGCGCTGCGGCGAGTCCTCGCAGAGCAAGGGGAAAGCGTCCGGCCCGAAGTTGTAGACCGTGCCGGGCAGCACCAGCGTCGCGCCCTGCGCCGTGGCGGCGGCGATGGCGTTGTCCAGCATCGGCAGCACGAGGCGGTCCCAGTCGCGGTAGCCGGGCGGGTTCACGGCATGCACGATGACGCTGCAGCCCTGGGCCGCGCCGGCCACGTCGGCCGCGTTGAGCGCATCGCCGCGCAGCCAGTGGATGCCCTCGTGCAGTCTCTGCAGCTCGTGCGCTGCGCTCAGGCCGCGCTTGAGCCCCTTCACCGTCCAGCCGGCGTCGCGCAGCTGGCGTGCCACTTCACCGCCGATGCCGCCGCTCGCACCGAGCACCAGGGCCGTCTTGTCGTTGCTGTTCATCGCGTTGCTATTCATCGCTAGTTCCAGAGTTGATGAGCCGGATTCTGGGCAGCTGAGAGCTATTTGAGAATTGCCTAAGGTGAGCGTGCGGCTATACATTCCTGCATGACATCGACGCCTCCCTGGGAACTGCTGCACACGCTGCTCGGCGTGCTGCGCGAGGGCTCGCTGTCGGGCGCGGCGCGCACGCTGGGGCTGACACAGCCGACCGTCGGCCGCCACATCGCCGCGCTGGAAGAGGTGCTGGGCCAGCTGCTGTTCACGCGCTCACCCACCGGCCTGCTGCCCACCGAGGCGGCGCTGGCGCTGCGCGGCCATGCCGAGCAGATGGAGACGGCCGCCGCAGCGCTGCAGCGAGCAGCCTCGGCGCGCGGCACGGAGCTGGTGGGTACGGTGCGTGTGACGGCCAGCGAGGTCATCGGCATCGAGGTGCTGCCGCCCATCTTTGCGGCGCTGCGCGAGCGCCACCCCGGCCTTGTGCTCGAACTGGCCCTGGGCAATCGCGTGCAGGACCTGCTGCGCCGCGAGGCCGATATCGCCGTGCGCATGACGCCGCCCGAACAGGGCCAGCTCATCGCGCGGCGCATCGGCAGCATTGAGCTGGGCCTGCACGCCCACCCTGCCTATCTCGACCGCCGTGGCCGGCCCACCTCGATGGCCGACATGCAAGGCCACACGCTGATCGGTTTCGACACGGTGACGCCCTTCATCCGCGCCAGCGCCAAACGGCTGGGCGGCATCAGTCGCGACAGCTTCGCGCTGCGCTGCGATTCCGACCTGGCCCAGCTCGCGCTCCTGCGCGCGGGTGCCGGCATCGGCGTCTGCCAACTGCCGCTGGCGCGCCGCGAGCCGGTGCTGGAGCGCCTGCTGCCGGGGCAGTTCAACTGGCCGCTGGAGACCTGGGTGGCCATGCATGAAGACCTGCGCCAGAGCGCGCCGTGCCGCCTCGTCTTCGATGCGCTGGTGGAGGGGCTGACGCGCTACGTCGGCGCCTGACGCGGCGGCCTTACTTCTGGGTCACGGCGGTGAGCGCGTGTGCCATTTCCAGGTGGTGCCTCAGTCCGGGCAGCGTCTTCTGCGCCCAGGCCTTGACCTCCGGGTCCTTGGCTTCCAGCGAGGCCTTTTCGAACAGCTCGATGGTCTCCTGGTGGGCCTTGACGCCGAAGTACTTGGCATAGCGCTCGTCGAACTTGTCGTTGTCGCCGGCATCGATGAGCTTGATCTCGGCCTTCTGCGAGACCGAGGGGCCGTCGGGCAGCTTGACCTTCTTCGTCGCAGCCAGGGCCTTGAGCTCGTCGGCCACCTGGGTGTGGTCGGCAATCATCGACTCGGCAAAGGCCTTCACGTCGGCGTTCTTCGCCTTGGCCTGCGCCAGTTTGCTGGCCTCGATCTCGGCGGCGCCGGCGTGCGCGGCTTCCTTCAAGAAGGACGTGTCGGAGCGTGCGTGGGCCGTGGCGGTGAAGACGGTGGCGGCCGCCACCAGCGTGAGGCTGGCGAATCGTCGGACGTGTCGTTGGGTGGGTCGCATGTCGGGTTCCTTGACATCGTTGGGGTCAGGATTCCAGTCTAGGCAGCGCCTCCCGCCGCACCCGTCGTCCAGGGCCGAAGTGCCTGTAGGAGGGCAGGCCGGCCCCTTCCGACGGCCACCCGTCCTGCAGGCCGACACCCGCCAACACCGGCCTTCCCTAGGCTTGGCGCTCTGAACGCAATCAAGGAACCGACATGACAGACGCCAGCCGCAGTACCCCGTCCAACGACGACGTCAGCACCGAGCAAGACCTCAGCGGCCCGGCCGCCGCGCAGAAGATCGCCGACATGGTCAAGGCGGGCAACAGCTGCTTCTTTTGCACGCTGAGCATGTCGTCGCAACTGCACGCACGGCCCATGACCGTCACCGAGGTGGAGGCCGGCGGCGCGCTGTGGTTCTTCACCGAGGTCGACAGCCTCAAGAACATCGAGCTGGACCGCGACCCGCGCGTCACGCTGTTCTTCAAGGAGGGCGACAACAGCGGCCACCTGAAGCTGGACGGCACTGCGACCCTGGTGACCGACCCCGCCACCATCCACCGCCTGTGGAGCCCGAAGATGCGCGCCTGGTTCACCGAGGGTGAGAACGACCCGCGCATCGGCCTGCTGCGCGTGGACCCGATCAGCGGCGAATACTGGGACAACCGCCACGGCACCGCCATTGCGGGCATCAAGATGCTCTTCGGCGCCATCGTCGGCAAGCGCGTGGACGAGGGCGTGCACGGCAGCCTGGCGCTTTGATCGGCCGGTAGGTCCCTCGGCCGGGGGCACGACGGCGCTGCGACGGGCAGGCGTGAGCAGATTTACGCAGCCCTAACCTTGGCGAAAGACAGGCAACACGCGGCAGCCCCAGAATCGGCCGCTTTGCCCGCCGCGAGGCCAAGCGCCATGACAGAGAGCGGCAATTCCGGCCTGAGGCCGTCCAGGCGGCGCGCCGTCGCGGCGTCGGCGGTCTGCCTGGGGCATGTGCTGGTTTTTCTGGCGGTGTGGCAGGCCAGGCAGGCGCTGCCCCGCGAGGCCGAGGCGCGGACGTCGGTGGCCGTTCGGCTGATCGCCGAGCGCCGCGAACGCGCCGCACGCGCGACCCCTTCGCCACCGGCACGCGCCGCCGCGCCGCGCGCCGTCGAGCAGATCCCTGCGCTCGCGCCGGTTGAGGCCGCCGCCGGCGTGTCGACCGCCGCCGCGCCGAGCACCTCGGTCGAGCCCGGCCAGGGTAGCGCCGTGGCCGGGCTGCCCGGCCTTGCCGCTTCCGGGCCGGTCGCGCTGGTGCTGAAACCTCAACGCGACGTGATGCTCGGCGCACTGGCCAACCCCGCCGTCAACGACCCGCGCAGCAATTCGCCCAAGCCCACGTTCGAGGATCGCATCGCCATGGGCCTGGACCCGGAGCTGTGCGTGAAGCTGGAGCGCCTGCCCGGCGGCAGCGTGCGCCGCTCGATGGGGCGGCTGGCCAACGCGCAATCGGCGATCCAGAACACCTACGGCACCGGGGCGCATGGCATCAAGGTGTGCAGCTAGCACCACCTGAAGCGCGATTCGTGCATATTGCGACCTCATGACTGAAACCACCCCTTCCACACCCGCCTCCGACGAACTGCCCGCCGTAGTCGAGGCCTTACGCGGCGCGCGCAGGCGCTGGCGCGAGGCGCACCGGCGCGGCGAAGACGGGCGCGAACTGCCGTCCCGCGAACTGCTGGCGTCGATGGTGGCGTGCCTGTCCGGCGCGCTGTTCCCCATGCGCCTGGGCCCGCCCACGCTGCGGCCGGAGACCGAGGACTTCTACGTCGGCCACACGCTCGGCTCGGCCATGGGCACGCTGCGCCAACAAGCCGCGCTGGAGCTACGCCACGATGCCCGCCAGCGCGGTGACGCCACGCCCGCGGCCGATGCCGCCGAGCTGGCGAGCCGCTTCCTGCGCACGCTGCCGGCCGTGCGCGAACTGCTCGACAGCGACGTGCTCGCAGCCTTCCAGGGCGACCCCGCCGCGCGCAGCGTGGACGAGGTGCTGCTGTGCTACCCCGGCGTGCGTGCCCTTATCAGCCATCGCCTGGCGCACGAGCTCTACGGCCTCGGGCTGCCGCTGATCGCGCGCGTCGTGGCCGAGCTGGC
This sequence comes from Roseateles sp., assembly GCF_039929605.1. Classification (GTDB taxonomy): domain Bacteria; phylum Pseudomonadota; class Gammaproteobacteria; order Burkholderiales; family Burkholderiaceae_C; genus Pelomonas. Next base: position 5,821 of record NZ_JBDSQX010000185.1, on the reverse strand, counting down.
GCATGCCGAGACGGGCATCGACATCCACCCCGGCGCGACCATCGGCGCGGGCTGCTTCATCGACCACGGCACCGGCGTCGTCATCGGCGAGACGGCGGTGCTGGGCGAGCGCGTGCGCATCTACCAGAACGTGACGTTAGGGGCCAAGAGCTTCCCCACCGACGGCGAAGGCAATGTGCTCAAGGGCCAGCCGCGCCACCCCATCGTCGAAGACGAGGCGGTCATCTACGCCGGCGCCACGGTGCTGGGCCGCATCACCATCGGCCGTGGCGCGGTCATCGGCGGCAACGTGTGGCTGACGCGCAGCGTCGCGCCCGGGAGCGTCATCACGCAGGCGGACATGCAGTCACACAGTGGCTTTGCGCCCGACAGGCCCGAGGCCGAATAGGCATCTACGCAGAGCGCCGTCACGGCGAAATGCGGATTTCACTGACCCCAATCGCCGTCGACTGAACCTGCCGGAACTCGCCCGGCACTTCGTCCAGATCCCACCGCTCCACCGCGCGGCCGCGGATCACGTTGACGGAATTGCTGATGCCGCCGCGCAGCCGACTGCTGAGCGCCGTGCCGGCTTGCACGGCCCACACCGGCCGTGGCAGGCCCGGCAACCGCAGCACATAGGGCAGGTGGATGTGGCCGCCGAGGATGGCGTCTGCGCCCGCCTGGGCCCAGCGCTGCACCGCCAGCCGGTGGCCGCGCAGCAGGTTGTTGACATCGACCTCCTCGGTCACCGCGACCGGCTGGTGCACGGCGACCAGGCGTAACTGCCCCGGCCGGGCGCGTGCCAGCCGGTCGGCGACGCGCTCGACCTGCTCCGGTGAGACCTCGCCGTTCTTGTGCCGCCAGCGCCGCGTCGTGTTGAGGGCGATGACGAGCAGGTCGTCGCGTTCGAACTCGCCTTCCAGCACCGGGCCAAACGCGCGGGCGAAGCGGCGGTAGGGGCTGAAGACGCGCGTGAAGACGTCGAACAGCGGGATGTCGTGGTTGCCCGGGATGGTGAGGCGCGACGGCACGGCGAGCTGGTCGAAGAAGGCCCGCGCCGCCGCGAACTCCCGGGCGCGCGCGCGCTGCGTGATGTCGCCGGTGACGAGCAGCAGGTCGGGGCGCAGCGCCTGGCACAAGCGCTGCAGCGCCGCGACGGCCTGGGGCCGCTCGGTGCCGAAGTGCGGGTCGGAAACCTGCAGCACGACCGTCATGCGCCGGCCTCCGGGCGGCCTGCCTGCACCTCGCGCCGCTCCTGCGCCAGCCCTTGTGGGCGGATCAGCAGCAGCGGCTGCGGCGCCACCTCGAAGCGCAGCGGCAGCGGCAGCCACAGCACCTCGCCGTCGGTGGCGACCTTGATGCGTTTGGCGCTCAGGGAGCGCGCGTTCACGGTCAGGCGGCGGAATGAAAAGTTCTGCACCTCGCTCGCCTCGCCCAGCTGGCCGAAGGCACCGCGCGCCAGCAGTGCCAGCAAGGCCCAGCGCCCGAGCGGCTTGAGCGTGATGCCGGCCAGGCAGCCGCTGTCGATGGCGCGCGACTCGGGCAGGCCGACCTGCTCCATCTGCAGCGCGTTGTTGCCGACGAAGAGCGTCGGCGTGCGCACCTGGCGCGTCTGACCGCCATATTCAACGCTCAGCCGCAGGCTGCGATGGCCGCGCAGGATGGTGGCGATGCCGGCGCCGAACGCCACCAGCCGGCTGCGCCCGAACTGCTGCTTCCAGGTCTCGCGGTCTTCCAACAGTTGGGGGTAGAGCCCGAGGCTGGCGTTGACGAGGAAGACACGCTCGTTGAGCAGGCCGACCTGCACGGGTACGGCGCGCTCGTTCAGCAGCACGTGCAGCGCGGCGCCCAGCTCGGTGGGAATGCCGTGGGTGCGGGCGAAGTAGTTGAAGGTGCCGCGCGGCAGCACGCCGAAGCGGCAGCCACTGCCGAGCACGGCCTGGGCGACGCCGTTGATGGTGCCGTCGCCCCCGGCGGCCACGACGATGCCCTCGGCTTGAACAGCGCGCTGCACGGCCTGGCTTGCGGCCTGCGCCAGGCGCCCGGGTTGTTCGACGGGAAACAGCTCACAGCGGCGCCCTGCCGCAGCGCAGGCCGCCTCCACGGCCGGCCCGACCTCGTCGCGGTCCCCAGCGCCAGAGGCGCGGTTGAAGACGACGAACAAGGGTGGGGGCGGGCTGGGCATGGCGCAACGATAGCCGGCCAGTCTGAAGGCCTGAACTGGCTGGCGCACAACGCGCCTTTGTCCGACAGAAGCCGCGCGCTGGCCGGAGCGCCCCCACGCAACCTCTCGGATGAGGCCTCCGCTGACAGCGGCTGCAGCCGCCCCGCCCTAAGGTGCAAGCTTGAAAGGAGTTCTCATGGACACCACCACACACCACGACTTGCCCGACCTCTTTGCGCAGCTCGGCCTGCCGAATTCGGCGGACGACATCCAGGTCTTCGTGCTCGAAAACCGGCCCTTGCCGCAGACGCTCAACCTGTCCGAGGCGCCGTTCTGGAGCGCGAGCCAGGTCGCCTTCATCCGCGAGCAGTGGCACCAGGACGACGGCGACTGGGTTCATGTGATCGACGAGCTCAACGCGCTGTTGCGCGAGCACCCAGTCACCGAGCAACTGGCCAAGAAGGAGGGCGTGGGTGTGGCGGAAAGCGCGACCGCCGCGAATGCCGCGAGTGCCAAGCTGCGCCTATGAAGCAGCCTTCCTGGGCGGCGCTGCTGGGCCGCAACGCGCAGCTGCTGCAACGCGCCGCCCAGCCGCTGCGTGACCGCCGCAAGCCGCCGCCCGGCGCGGGCAGCTGGCTGATGGGCTCAGTGCTCACCGAGGCCGGGCCGCGGCGCTACTGGCTGTTCCGCCCCGAGGGCGTGCGCTTTGCCGAGAAGCTGCCGCTGATGGTGATGCTGCACGGCTGCCACCAGGACGCTAAGAACTTTGCCGAAAGCACGCGCATGAACGCGGTCGCGGCGCGCGAGCGCTTTCTGGTGCTCTACCCCGAGCAGCCGCGCCTGGCCAACGCGCAAGGCTGCTGGAACTGGTTCGACACGCAGTCGGGTCGCGCCTTCAGCGAGGCGGCCTGGATCATGCGGGCCGTCGATCAGGTCTGTGTGCTCTACGCGGCGGACCGTGATCGTGTGGCCGTGGCGGGGCTGTCTGCCGGTGCCAGCATGGCGGCACTGCTGGCCACGCGCTACCCGCAGCGCTTCAAGGCGCTGGTCATGCATTCCGGCGTGCCGCCGGGCACGGCGCATTCAACGGTCTCGGCCGTGGGTGCGATGCAGGGGCGGCGCATGCCGCATTCGCTGCAGTCAGTGGTCGAGCCTGCCGAAGCCTGGCCGCCGTTGATGGTGATTCACGGCGAGGACGACGGCGTCGTGTCTGCCCGCAACGGCGATGCGGCGGCGCAGATGTGGTCCCAGGCCGCAGGTGCCCGCGAGGGCGCGCCGCTGGCGCAGCAGCGCGGCAAGCGCTACCCGATGACGGTGACCCACTTCAAGCGCTCGCGCGAACTGGTGGCCACGCTGGTGCAAGTGGGCAGCCTGGGCCATGCCTGGAGCGGCGGCGCCGCGCAGCAGCGCTTCAGCGATGCCAATGGGCCGGATGCGTCGCGGATGGTGTGGCGGTTTGCGGAGAAGCAGTTCGGTGTTTCGCTGAGAGCTCGCGGTAGTGCCTGACCTCGCGCGCCCGGCGCCTGGGCTGGATCAAAGCGCAGGGCTGTTCGACATAACGGCTTCGTCGAGCGCGCCAAAGGGTTGAACCGCCCACTGCGGACCCGCGTGGTGCGTGGTAGGTGGTGTGTGGGGTGGGGGTTAAATGCCCACGGCTACCCGATTAGGGCAACGCTGAATAAGTCCCCCGCGATGCAGCGCGCCCTGGTTTGGGATGGGCTGCAAGGCGCAAAGCACAGCAGAGGCCAAGTGCTCTGTAGTAGAGGCCAACACGGACGCTGTGGAACTTGCCGTTTCCGACCGCTTTGAAATGCAGCGACGGGTGCAATGGATCGACTTTGAGCAGAGCGTAGTTCCGTTGCGCAAGCGCCTGAACCTCGGCGGGCAGCGTCTCAAGGCACTCTCAGAAACGCTTTGACGCTGTGTGCTTTAAAGCTCACGAGCCAAGCCGGAACGATAGTCAGCGAGTGCCTCGGCAGAGAGCGAATCCAGCTTGCCTGAGTTGGCGTCTTGCTCGATCTGCTTGTCCCAAGCTGCTGCGTCGAACTCGGCAAACCAGTGCCGGAATTCCGCCAGTTCCGAGGGTGGCAGTGACGCCACCGCCTTTTCGATCGACTTTACGTTGCCCATGTCTTTGCTCCAATTTCTGGCGCCACAGGCCGCAGTATGCGACAGCTCGAGGGAACTTCAGGCACCGGGTGCGTGAACTGAAGGGGCGCAGTTGGGTGGCTCAATGGACTGCCGGCTGCAACAGCTGGGGTGATATGTGCGGGAGCCAGTACTACCACCCGGTGCCCGAGCTGGATGAGTGGCTGCGACGGCGCATCCGCATGTGCTACTGGAAAACGAAGTTTCAGCGGAGACTAACTTGTACTCAAGTTATGTCGTAGCTAAACAGTGGCGCTGGGCGCGCACGAAGATCCGCCACCTGCTGGCGCTGGGCGTGGGCCTGAAGTCGGCCATCCGGCACGGGGTCAGCAGCCACGGGTACTGGCACATGGCACGAACCCCGGTGACGCAGCAGGCGATGTCCAACGCTGAGCCCGGACACAAGGCGTCCAGTGGACGGCTTGTGCCTGGCGAAGGGTCGGGCCACTGGCCTGACGCGGCCCGCAAGGCTGGTTGAAGGCGCAAGGCTTGGTCAGCGTCAAAGACCTGTGGTGCAAGGCCCAGGGTTACACGACTTGAGAAGGCGCTTCGTCGAGCGAGCCGACTTGTTGAACCGCCCACTGCGGACCCGCACGGTGGGTGGTGTGGGGGCTGGGAGCTAGAAACTCCCGGCTACCCGATTAGGCGCCTTGTCGAGTGCTTCGCGCATCGAACTTCGCTCACTGCACGAGCGCACCTCTCAACTGAGCCCCATCGGGCTGCGCGAAGTCACGATAGAAGGCTATGTTTCCGCGTTCACTTGCGGCACCGGCTGCAAGAATCACATTGGCCACAATCCCACCCGCTGCTGCTTGCCCCGGTGATACGTTGGGAATAAAGACGGTGACGGGGCGTCCGCCCTCGGTTTTGGTAGAACCATCCTCAGGTGACTGAACAGCTCGCATTGTTCCGGCGATGATGAAAATCTTCGCCGTCTGCGTTGCCTCCTTCGGGAGGTAGATTCCACCGTTATAGACATAGGTGAAGGTCTTTGACGGAGTTTCGGACCCGAAATCGTGCCTGTCGCGCCGCTCGACCAATTCATTCCCGCTGCTTCGATAGTAGGTTCCGGCGCTGTCTTCGAACACCGACTTGTAAGTTCCAGAAGCAAGCGAGATGGTCCACACATTCCTATTTGTGAGTCCAGAGTTCTCTCGCGTGTACACGAAGTTGCTTCTCAGAGTGACAGACGTTTCTACTGCTGGGCGTGCCAGCGTGTTTGTGTTGGTAGTGGCGCAACCGCCGACCGTAACGCCTATCGTGATGGCTGCTGCCAGGATGAGTCTTCGCATGGGTTCATCTCCTCCAATGATCGATTCTGTGGCCTGAAAATATCGGGAATCTGGCTCTCTGGATAGGGCCGCTTTGCCGCTTCGAGGCGCCTAACGTCAAAGGTCAGTGGGCGGCGAAGCCGTCCGCTGCAATGAAGGGTTGGGCATCACTGACGCCCCCAGCCAATCGACTGCGTGAATGAACGACTTCCCGCTGACGCTCTCGACCACTGCACTACACCGCCTGCAGAAATAG
>NZ_JBDSQX010000184.1:0-15123 GCF_039929605.1 Roseateles sp. | reverse complement strand
AGCGCGTCGCCAAATGGGCGCGCGCCGGCCACCAGATGGTGGTCGTGCCCTCGGCGATGAGCGGCGAGACCAACCGCCTGCTCGGCCTGGCCAAGGAGCTGTCGCCGGCCAAGCACACGCAGGCCCTGGCGCGCGAGCTGGACGCGATTGCCGCCACCGGCGAGCAGGTCTCCGTCGGTCTGCTGGCCATCGCGCTGCAAGCCGAGGGGCTGGAAGCGGTCAGCTACGCCGGCTGGCAGGTGGCTGTGGCCACGGACTCGTCCTTCACCAAGGCCCGCATCGAAAGCATCGACGACAAGCGCGTGCGCGCCGACCTCGCCGCAGGCAAGGTGGTCGTCATCACGGGCTTCCAGGGCATCGACCCCGAAGGTCACATCACGACGCTGGGCCGGGGCGGCTCCGACACCTCGGCCGTGGCGATCGCTGCGGCGATGAAGGCCGCCGAATGCCTGATCTACACCGACGTGGACGGCGTCTACACGACCGACCCGCGCGTGGTGCCGGAGGCGCGCCGGCTCAGCACCATCACCTTCGAGGAAATGCTGGAGATGGCGTCGCTGGGCTCCAAGATTCTGCAGATCCGCTCGGTGGAATTTGCCGGCAAGTACCGCGTACCGCTGCGCGTGCTGTCCAGCTTCACGCCGTGGGACATCGACATCAATGAAGAGGCCGCCTCCGGCACGCTGATCACTTTCGAAGAGGACGAGAACATGGAACAAGCCGTCGTTTCGGGCATTGCCTTCAACCGTGACGAGGCCAAGGTGACGCTGCTCGGCGTGCCCGACAAGCCCGGTATTGCCTTCCAGATCCTGGGCCCCGTGGCCGAAGCCAACATCGACATCGACGTCATCATCCAGAACGTCTCGCACGACGGCAAGACCGACTTCTCCTTCACCGTGCATCGCAACGATTACGCGCGCACGATGGAGTTACTGCAGAACACCGTCGGCCCGGCCACCAACGCGGGCAAGGTCCAGGGCGACCCGAAGATCTGCAAGGTCTCCATCGTCGGCATCGGCATGCGTTCGCATGTGGGCGTTGCGGCCAAGATGTTCCGTGCGCTGAGCGAGGAGGGCATCAACATCCAGATGATCTCCACGAGCGAGATCAAGACCAGCGTCGTCATCGACGAGAAGTACATGGAGCTCGCCGTGCGCGCGCTGCACAAGGCGTTCGATCTGGACCAGGACGCCGCCGCAGCGGCCTGATTTCCCCGAAAAGAATGCGCCGCGTTGGTATAGAATTCACGGCTGTGCTGGAGACGTGACCGAGTGGCCGAAGGTGCTCCCCTGCTAAGGGAGTATTTGCGCTAAAACGCGAATCGAGGGTTCGAATCCCTCCGTCTCCTCCAAGAACTAGTTCTAGGACGTTTTTTAAAGTCCCATAAAGAACTCGAAAAGCCCGTTTTCCCCAGTGGAGACGGGCTTTTTTGTTTCACGGCGTCCTGAAGTGTCCGTTAACAGCCCGAAACGCGTGGGGGCACGGTTGGGGGTACTTGAACGAAGAGCTGGGGGGTACTTCCTCTGGCCATCCCAGGAGTACCCACGATGTCTCTGACCGATATCGCCATCAAAAATCTCAAGGCAGCTGACAATCGATGATCCACCAGCCACCTTCGCTGAAGTCCATCCTGGGCACGACCCATTGGCAAACTCTGCGAAGCAACTCGGCGTCAGACCACTCCGCCTTGGCGACGAAATGATGAGCGCCTGGTGCCGTGCACTGGCATGCACAGGGTCTACCCGCGCCGCCATGGGCTCGACGCTCTTGCGCGCCAGCGGCAACATCAGCCCTGTGCAATAGCCACGAAGCCCCTCGTGGCGGTCGGCATGCCCCAACCCAGCAGCCAAATGCTCCAGGTACTCATCAAAGCGATCTGCGGCGTTCATCGATCCTCATGTGAAGAATCAAGAAGTTGCCGGGGCATGAGGGGGTGTTGGCGTCATCAATGCATGAAGCAAACAACCCTCGCAGCGGCAGTCGATCAAGAGGCGGAATTCGAGCGGTTCCGAAGGCCAACCTGACGCGACGTGTTCCTGCACAGACGAGCCGGCTCTGACTTGGTGGCACTCGGCCGAGTTCAGGGTGCATGTGCCTGCCCAACCCCTGAACAGCTCTTGCATCTGCGACGCGATGGAGAAATAAAACGACCCGGCACTCCGCCGGGTCTGACGTGCCGCCACCGTCGCCATCGCGACGGCCAAGCGGCAATGGCTTGACTCAGCGAACCTTGCCCGACTTCCACGCATTCAGCAGCGTGTCGTAGGCAATCGTTTCGCCTTTGGGTTTCTCATTGGCGAGCTTCTGCCACGGCGCGCTCTTGTCGGATAGCCACTTGCTCGGGTCTTCCTTCTTGTTGAGCTTCGGCGGGCAGCGGGCCATGCCGGCGCGCTCCAGGCGGCTCATGACTTGGTCCATCTCCTCGGCCAGGTTGTCCATGGCGGCTTGCGGGGTCTTTTCGCCGGTCACGGCGACGGCCACGTTCTTCCACCAGAGCTGTGCGAGCTTCGGGTAGTCGGGCACATTGGTGCCAGTCGGCGTCCACGCGACACGGGCCGGGCTGCGATAGAACTCCACCAGGCCGCCGAGCTTGGGCGCCAGGTCGGTCATGGCACTGCTGCGGATGTCGGACTCGCGAATGGGCGTCAGGCCGACGATGGTCTTCTTGAGCGAAACGCTTTTGGCAGTCACGAATTGCGCGTACAGCCAGGCGGCGGCCGTCTTGTTGGCGTCGTGCGCTTCGAAGAAGGTCCAGGAGCCCACGTCCTGGTAGCCGTTCTGCATGCCCTGCTTCCAATACGGGCCGTTCGGGCCAGGGGCCATGCGCCATTTCGGCGTGCCGTCTGCGTTGACCACCGGCAAGCCGGGTTTGGTCATGTCGGCCGTGAAGGCGGTGTACCAAAAGATCTGCTGCGCGATCTGGCCCTGGGCGGGCACGGGGCCGGCCTCGCCGAAGGTCATGCCAGTGGCTTCCTTCGGGGCGTACTTCTTCATCCAGTCGACGTACTTGGTGAGTGCGTAGACGGCAGCGGGTGAGTTGGTGGCGCCGCCGCGCGACACGCTGGCGCCGAGTGGCGTGCAGCCGTCGGGCGAGGCGCGGATGCCCCACTCGTCGACCGGCTTGCCGTTGGGGATGCCGATGTCGGCCGTGCCGGCCATCGAAAGCCATGCATCGGTGAAGCGCCAGCCGAGCGACGGGTCCTTCTTGCCGTAGTCCATGTGGCCGTAGATGGGCTTGCCGTCGATGGTCTTCACGTCATTGGAGAAGAAGTCGGCAATGTCTTCATAGGCGCTCCAGTTGAGCGGCACACCCAGCTCGTAGCCGTACTTGGCCTTGAACTTCTGCTTCAAGTCGGGCCGGGCGAACAGGTCGGCGCGGAACCAATACAGGTTGGCGAACTGTTGGTCAGGCAGCTGATAGAGCTTCTTGTCCGGGCCGGTGGTGAAGCTGGTGCCGATGAAGTCGGCGAGGTCGAGCCCGGGGTTCGTCCACTCCTTGCCCTTGCCGGCCATGTAGTCGGTCAGGTTCATGATCTTGCCGTATCGGTAGTGCGTGCCGATCAGGTCAGAGTCAGAGATCCAGCCGTCATAGATCGACTTGCCCGACTGCATGGAAGTCTGCAGCTTCTCGACGACGTCGCCCTCCTGGATCAGGTCGTGCTTGACCTTGATGCCGGTGATCTCTTCGAAGGCTTTCGCGAGCGTCTTGGATTCGTACTCGTGCGTGGTGATCGTTTCCGACACCACCGAGATCTCCTTCACGCCTTTGGCCTGCAGCTTTTTGGCAGCCTCGATGAACCACTTCAGTTCGGCCGCCTGCTGCTGCTTGCTCAGCGTGGAGGGCTGGAACTCGGTATCGATCCACTTCTTGGCTTCGGCCTCGCCGGCCCATGCGCCCTGACCCATGGCCAGAGCGGCAGCGGCAAAGGCCACAGCGTTCACGCGCAAATTCATGTCTGTCTCCTGAAATGGCTTCCCATTGCTTGCACTGGCACGCCGGTCGGGAAGAGATGGCCGGCCGCCTTTCCGAAAAACACTGCGGCTTCAGCCCTTGCGCATGACCAGCGCGAGCACCGCCATCGAGATCACGAAACTGATCCAGATGGAAGGCTCGTTCTCAAGGCCGAACCACGTGACCATCTTTTCACTCAAGGCCACGAAAGCCAGGTTGACGTAGGCGGCGGCCAGCAGGCCGATGAACAGGCGGTCGCCGCGGGTCGTCTCCAACGGCAGCCAGCCACGGCGACTGGTTGTGGGTGACTTCAACTCCCACACCGTCATGCCGAACAGCATCAAGACGATGCTGCAGAAGAACACCGCCACCGGCAGCGTCCAGGCCATCCACTCGAACATGCTTGTCTCCTCTCGCTTGATCGCGCGGTGTTAGACGCGGCCCATCGCGAAGCCCTTGGCGATGTAGTGCCGCACGAACCAGATGACGATGGCGCCCGGCACGATGGTCAGCACACCTGCGGCCGCAAGCACGCCCCAGTCCATGCCGGAGGCGCTGACCGTGCGGGTCATCGTCGCGACGATGGGCTTGGCATTCACGCTCGTCAGCGTGCGCGCCATCAACAGTTCCACCCAGCTGAACATGAAGCAGAAGAATGCCGCCACGCCCACGCCGGCCTTGATGAGCGGCACGAAGACGGTCAGGAAGAAGCGCGGGAAGGAGTAGCCGTCGATGTAGGCCGTCTCGTCGATCTCGCGCGGGATGCCGCTCATGAAGCCTTCCAGGATCCAGACCGCCAGCGGCACGTTGAACAGCAGGTGCGCGAGCGCCACGGCGATGTGCGTGTCCATCATTCCGAGCGTGGTGTAGAGCTGGAAGAAGGGCAGCAGGAAGACGGCCGGCGGCGTCATCCGGTTGGTCAGCAGCCAGAAGAAGACGTGCTTGTCACCGAGGAAGCTGTAGCGGCTGAACGCATAGGCCGCCGGCAGGGCCACCAACAGCGAGATCACCGTGTTGATGGCCACGTAGATCAACGAGTTGATGTAGCCGGAGTACCAGCTCTCGTCGGTGAAGATGGTCTTGTAGTGTTCCCAGGTGAAGTGCTGCGGGAACATGCTGAAGGTCGACAGGATCTCGGTGTTCGTCTTGAACGACATGTTGACCATCCAGTACACCGGCAGGATGGCGAACAACAGGTAGGCGAACAGGAAGATCGAGCGCTTCTTGAAGCGGCGCTCATCCATGGGAAGCTCCTTGCGGACTGGTGGTGCCCACGCGCTGCATCCAGTTGTAGAGGATGAAGCACAGCAGCAGGATGATGAGGAAGTAGATCAACGAGAAGGCCGCGGCTGGGCCGAGGTCGAACTGGCCCACGGCCTTCTGCGTCAGGTACTGCGACAGGAAGGTCGTCGCGTTGCCGGGGCCGCCACCGGTCAGCACGAAGGGCTCGGTGTAGATCATGAAGCTGTCCATGAAGCGCAGCAGCACCGCGATCATCAACACGCCGCGCAACTTGGGCAGTTGAATGAAGCGGAAGACCGACAGCTTGCTGGCGCCATCGATACGCGCGGCCTGATAGTAGGCGTCAGGGATGGCGCGCAGGCCGGCGAAGCAGAGCAGGGCGACGAGGGGCGTCCAGTGCCACACGTCCATCACCAGCACCGTCAACCAGGCGTCGGTTGCATTGCCGGTGTAGCTGTAGTCGATGCCAAGCTTGGCGAGTGCCGCTCCCATCAGGCCGATGTCGGTGCGGCCGTAGATCTGCCAGATGGTGCCGACGACGTTCCACGGGATGAGCAGCGAGATCGCCACCAGCACCAGCACTGCGGAAGACTTCCACCCCTGCGCCGGCATCGACAGCGCGAGGCAGATGCCCAGCGGTATCTCCACGAGCAGCACCGACAGTGAGAACACGACCTGGCGCAGTAATGCGCCTTGCAGGTCTTCGTCGCGCATCACCGCCTTGAACCACTCGGTGCCGACGAACACGCGGCGCTCGGGGGAGATGATGTCCTGCACCGAATAGTTCACGACCGTCATCAGCGGCAGGATGGCGGAGAACGCCACGCACAGGATGACCGGCAGGATCAGGAACCACGCCTTCTGATTGACCGGCTTCATGCCATCAACTCCTCGTCCTTGTAATAGCAGGTGTGGCTGCCCTTCACGCTGAACCACGCGGTCTCGCCGACGGCGGCCGGCGTGAGGTCGGGGCTGAGGCGCGCGCGGATCACGCTGTCGCCTGCCTTGGCGGTGACGAGCCAGTAGGTGCCGACGTCCTGCCGCTGCGTGACGACGGCCTGCAATGCGCCGGCCGCATGGGGCTCTGCCAGCGTCACGTACTCGGGCCTAACGCCGAGCTTCGTCGCACCGGTGGGTGCGCCGGGCACCACGTCTGCGGGCAGGAAGTTCATCCCCGGCGAGCCGATGAAATGCCCGACGAAGGTGTGCTGCGGGCGCTCGAAGAGCTGGCCGGCCGAGCCGATCTGCACCGCGCGGCCTCGCGTCATCACCACCACTTCTTCTGCAAAGGTCAGGGCTTCGACCTGGTCGTGGGTGACGTAGATCAGCGTCAGCTTGAGCTCCTTGTGAATCTGCTTGAGCTTGCGGCGCAGCTGCCACTTGAGGTGCGGATCGATCACCGTGAGTGGCTCGTCGAAGAGCACGGCGCTCACGTCTTCGCGCACCAGGCCACGGCCGAGCGAGATCTTCTGCTTGGCGTCGGCCGCCAGGCCGGCGGCGCGGGTGTCGAGCTGGCCGCTCAGCTCCAGCATCTCGGCGATGACGCCCACGCGCTGCTTGATCATGTCGCGCGGCACGCCCCGGTTCTTGAGCGGAAAGGCCAGGTTCTCGGCCACCGTCATCGTGTCGTAAATGACGGGGAACTGGAACACCTGGGCGATGTTGCGCTGCTGCGGCGTCTGCCGCGTCACGTTGACGCCGTCGAACTGCACCGTGCCCTGCGACGGCGTGACGAGGCCGGAGATGATGTTGAGCAGCGTGGTCTTGCCGCAGCCCGAGGGGCCGAGCAGCGCATACGCGCCGCCATCGCGGAAGACCATCTTCAGCGGCAGCAGCGCGTAGTCTTCATCCGCCTGCGGGTTGGGGCGGTAGGCGTGGGCCAGGTCGAGTTCGATGCGGGCCATCAGGTCAGCTCCTTGGCTGGCGCCACCAGCAACGCGCCACTGGCGTCGAACACGTAGACCTGCGCAGGGCTCAGGTACAGCGTGAGGCTTGCGCCCAGCTCGAAGAAGTGCACGCCGGTCAGCTGGGCGACGAGTTCTCCCACCGGGGTGTCCACGTGCACGAAGGTGTCGGAGCCCGAGATCTCCGCCAGCTCCACCTGGCCGGGGAGGGCCACGTCGCCGGGGCGGCTTTGCAGGTGCAGGGCGCTGGCGCGCACGCCGAGGGTCAGCGTGACGCTGCGGGTGGCGGGCAGGGGCACGGTGATCTGCACACCCGCCGGCAGGTTCACCCCCGACGGGGCGGCGTTGCCGGCGATGAGGTTCATCGGCGGGTCGCTGAAGGCGCGCGCCACGCGGATCGACTGCGGCCTGTGGAACACCTCGGCCGTGGGGCCGTACTGCAGCACTTCGCCGGCGTCCATCACGGCGGTGTAGCCGCCGAGCAGCAAGGCCTCGGTGGGCTCGGTGGTGGCGTAGACCACGGTGGAGTCACCAGCGGCGAAGAGCTGCGTGAGTTCGTCGCGCAGTTCCTCGCGCAGCTTGTAGTCCAGGTTCACCAGGGGCTCGTCGAGCAGCATCAAGGGCGCCGCCTTGGCAAGGGCGCGGGCCAAGGCCACACGCTGTTGCTGGCCGCCGGAAAGCTCCGCCGGCAAGCGCTTGAGGAAGGGCTCGATGTGCAGCTTGGCGGCCAGTTCCTGCACGCGGCCGGCGATGTTCTTCTCGCGGCGCAGCTTGAGCGGCGAGGCGATGTTGTCGTACACGCTCATCGACGGATAGTTGATGAACTGCTGGTACACCATGGCGACGTTGCGCTTGCGCACCGGCATGCCGGTCACGTCCTTGCGGTCCACATGGACCTGGCCGTGCGTGGGCTTGTCCAGCCCGGCCATCAAGCGCATGAGGGTCGTCTTGCCCGCTTGCGTGGCGCCGAGCAGCACCGTGACGGCGCCCGGCGCGAGCTTCAGGTCCAGCGGGTAGAGATGGGTCTCGGGGCCCACCACCTTGTCGACCCGCTCCAGCGTCAACTCCATGTCGTCGTCCTCGCGTTGCCTGGGATGTTTGTCGTTGTCGTTTCAGCCGGCCAGCGCGCCGTCCACCAGCGGGCGACGTCCTGGCGTTGCACTTCGCTCATGTGCAGCCCGAGCTTGGTGCGGCGCCACAGCACGTCGTCGGGCGTGCGCGCCCATTCGTGGTCATGGAGGTAGACGAGTTCGCACTCGTGCAAGCCCGGCGCGACCTCTTCACCCAGTCCTTCGGGCCCGAGAACCTTGTCGATGCGAGCGCCATAGCAACGAGCCAATCGATGGCGCAGTGTGGCCGGCAGCGCCGGGTGGCGCTCCCCTAGCTTCTGTTCGAAACGGGCGAAGTCAACGTCGGGTCGCGTGGCCGGGCCAATCCAGGCACTCAGGTCGCCACCGGGCAGGTAGGTGCCGGCCGTCCAGGCGGCGCTCTTCACGCCCAGGCATTTGCACAGCCCGTCCGCAGCATCCTCGGCCAGCTTGCGGAAGGTCGTGATCTTGCCGCCCCACACGGTGAGCAACGGCGCGCGGTCGGTGTCGAGCTCGAGCAGGTAGTCGCGTGTCACGGCCGAGGGGTCTTCGGCGTCGTCCTCGATCAGCGGGCGCACGCCGGAGTAGCTCCACACCACGTCACCCGGCAGCACCGGCTTGACCATGTAGCGGCTCGCCTGCTCGCAGAGGTAGCGGATCTCGTTGTCGTCGATCTTCGCGTCGCCGGCCGGGCCCTTGTGTTCGACGTCGGTGGTGCCGATGAGCGTGTAGTCGCCCTCGTAGGGAATGATGAAGATGACGCGCTTGTCGGCGCCTTGCAGCGCGTAGGCATGGTCATGGTCGAACAGCTTGGGCACGACGATGTGGCTGCCCTTGACCAGCCGCAGCGGCTTGATCTTCGATGCGTGGGCGTGCGCGTGATCCTTGAGGAACTGCGCGGCCCACGGCCCTGCCGCGTTGACGAGGGCGCGGGCGCGCACCGGGCGGACGCTGCCCGCGCCGTCCTGCAGGGTGACTTGCCAATGGCTGCTTTCGCGCTGGGCATCCACGCAGCGCCAACGCGTCAACACCTGGGCCCCGCGCTCGGCGGCATCCAGCGCGTTGAGCACCACCAGCCGGGCGTCGTCGGTCCAACCGTCGGAGTACAGGAAGGCACGGGAATAGCGCGGGTTCAACGGCGCGCCCAGAGCGTGCCCGCGCAAGCGGATGGTGCGTGAGCCGGGCAGGAATTCGCGCCGCGCGAGGTGGTCGTAGAGGAACAGCCCGATGCGCATCATCCACACCGGGCGCATGCTCGGGTCGTGCGGCACCACCAGCCGCAGCGGACGCATGATGTGCGGGGCGCTGCGCAGCAACACCTCGCGCTCGGCCAGTGCCTTGCGCACCAGCAGGAAGTCGTAGTACTCCAGGTAGCGGATGCCGCCGTGGATCATCTTGGTGGATGCCGACGAGGTGTGCGCCGCCAGGTCGTCCTTCTCGCAAAGCACCACCGACAGGCCGCGCCCGGCCAGGTCGCGCGCAATGCCGGCGCCGTTGATGCCGCCGCCCACGACGAGCACGTCGCACGCTTGCGCAGCACTCGCGTGGGTGGGAGATGCGGCCGGTTGCGTCGCGCCCGCCGGGGAGTGGCCCAACCTAGATCCGGCAGTTGACCGCTCGCTATTCATCGAAAGTCCTGGTGCATCAACAACTTGCTCACTTTGCACTGCTCACCACTTCGGTGACCACCGCTGCACGCCCGCTGGTCTGGCGCTTCGGGCCGCTGGCCGCGTTGCTTCTCCTTGTGGGCAGGAGCCCACTGCGTCGTCGCGCCTTGCCGGCGACCCGCCTCGCCAGCCCCTCGGGCGTGCCCAACTGCCGGATCTAGGTTCAAGCTGTCTCCGATCTTTGTAGGTGGCCGCCGCTCAACGCGTGCCGGGAAGGTTCGTTTTCGTTCGTCTGTGTTCGAAGCTTTTCTTTTTATGCCACAAACGAACGTTGCGCAAGAGCAAATCCACCCCTATGGAACATCTCCGCGCGCCTTTACGCTGGCGGCCCAGACTTGACCCACGCCTTGCGCGCATGATCCCCAACCCTCGACAAGCCCTCCTGATTGAGGAGGTGCGCAACCGCGGCGCGGTCTCCGTGGAGGCCTTGGCCGAACAGTTCGGCGTGACGCTGCAAACGGTGCGGCGCGATGTGAAGCAGCTCGCCGCCTCAGGCCTGCTCGCGCGCTTTCACGGCGGTGTGCGGGTGCCGACCTCGACGACCGAGAACATTGCGTACCGGCAGCGCCAGCAGCTCAACGAGCACAGCAAGCAGCGCATCGCGCGGGCGATCGCAGCGGTCGTGCCGGAAGGCTGCTCGCTGATCATCAACATCGGCACGACAACCGAGGCGGTTGCGCGCGAGCTGGTGAATCACAAGGGCTTGCGGGTCATCACCAA
The DNA here is from genome assembly GCF_039929605.1 of Roseateles sp. Taxonomy (GTDB): domain Bacteria; phylum Pseudomonadota; class Gammaproteobacteria; order Burkholderiales; family Burkholderiaceae_C; genus Pelomonas. The sequence continues at coordinate 4,550 of NZ_JBDSQX010000184.1, read as the reverse complement.
CAACCTCAACGTCGCCGCCATCCTCAGCGACAACCCGGCTTGCGAGGTCATCGTGGCGGGCGGCGTGGTGCGGTCCCGCGACCGCGGCATCGTCGGCGAAGCCACGGTGGACTTCATCAGCCAGTTCAAGGTGGACATCGGACTGATCGGCATTTCCGGCATCGAGGACGACGGCACCTTGCGAGACTTTGACTACCGCGAGGTCAAGGTGGCGCGGGCCATCATCGAGCACTCGCGGCAGGTGTGGCTGGCGGCCGATCATTCGAAGTTCAATCGGCCGGCCATGGTCAAACTGGCCAGGCTCGACGAGGTCGACGTGCTGTTCACCGACCAGGCGCCGCCCGAGCCGTTTCCTGCGCTGCTGGCCGAAGCGGGGGTGCAGTGCGAAGTGGCGCCGCCCTGATGCCCGCCGCTGCCGGCATGCGGCTCGACATGGCCTATTGAAGGAACTGCATGACGTATCTACTCGCCCTCGACCAGGGCACCTCCAGCTCGCGCAGCATCGTGTTCGATGCCGAAGGCCGCATCGTGGCCATGGCGCAGCGCGAGATCCGTCAGCTGTTCCCGCAGCCGGGCTGGGTGGAGCACGATCCCAACGACATCTGGGAGAGCCAGCTCGCCACCGCCCGCGAGGCCCTGGCCAAGGCCGGCATCACCGCCAAGGACATTGCAGCGCTCGGCATCACCAACCAGCGCGAAACCACGGTGGTGTGGGATCGCAAGACCGGCGAGCCCATCCACAACGCCATCGTCTGGCAGGACCGGCGCGCCGAGCCGACCTGTCTGGCGCTGCGCGAGCGCGGCCACGCGGCTTTGGTGCAGGAGCGCACGGGCCTCATCATCGATGCCTACTTCTCCGGCAGCAAACTGAAGTGGATCCTTGACCACGTCGATGGCGCTCGCGCGGCGGCGGCGCGCGGCGAGCTGGCTTTCGGCACAGTGGACAGCTGGCTGGTGTGGAAGCTCACCGGCGGCCGCGTGCATGCAACGGACGTGAGCAATGCCTCCCGCACGATGCTTTTCGACGTGCGCCGCAACGCCTGGGACGAGCAGCTGCTGGAGCTGCTGGATGTGCCGCAAGGCATGCTGCCCACCGTGCACCCTTCCGCCCATGTCTATGGCGAGACCGAGCCCGCGCTGTTCGGTGCGCCGGTGAAGATCGGCGGCATCGCGGGCGACAGCAGAGCGCGCTGTTCGGTCAGGCTTGCTTCAAGGCCGGCCTGGCGAAGAACACCTACGGCACCGGCTGCTTCATGCTGATGCACACGGGCACCGCCTTCCAGCCGTCGCGCAACGGCCTGCTCACCACCAGTGCTGCGCAACCGACCGCCACACCCGAATACGCCCTCGAAGGCAGCGTGTTCATCGGTGGCGCCGTGGTGCAGTGGCTGCGCGACGGCCTGCACGCCATCAGTGCCAGCGGCATGGTCCAGTCCCTGGCCGAGAGCGTGCCCGATTCGGGTGGCGTGATCTTCGTCCCCGCCTTTGCCGGCCTGGGCGCGCCGTACTGGAAGCCCGATGCCCGCGGGGCCATCCTCGGCCTGTCGCGTGGCACCACCGTGGCTCACATCGCGCGCGCTGCCCTGGAGAGCATCGCGTTCCAGAGCGCCGCCTTGCTGCAGGCCATGGCCCGCGACGCGCAGGCTGCCGGCAGTGCAGCGGTCTCAGAGCTTCGCGTGGACGGAGGCGCCTGCGTCAACGACCTGCTGATGCAGTTCCAGGCCGACCTGCTCGGCATTCCCGTGGTGCGACCCCGAGTGATCGAGACCACGGCGCTCGGCGCCGCCTACCTCGCCGGGCTGTCGACCGGCGTCTACAAGAACCTCGACGAGCTTGCGGCGCAATGGCAAGTCGAGCGGCGCTTCCATCCGACGCTGCCCCGGGAACGGGCGGAGGAACTCATGGTCACCTGGGAGCGAGCAGTTCGCCAGACAGTCGCTGAGTAGGCCGAAAGTCAGAGGAGAGGAAGGCCACCTGCAGGTGTCTGACCTCAGATCTGCCCGGCCCGCAGCTCAGCGATGAAGGGTGCGTAGGCGTCGTGGTCGGCACCGGTGAAGGTGCCGGTGGCGACGAATTGCGAGTGGTAGTCCTGCGCGATCTGCGCCTGCTGCTCGCGGTTGAAATCGGCGTAGTGCTGGCCGGCGGCAGTGGCGGTGCGCAGCCCCGCGGCGCCGCCGTAGCTGTAGCCCACGGTCATCTGCGCATGGATCGCCTGGCCCATGTAGAGCGTGCCGACGCGCTCGTACTGCATCACGTGGGTCAACTCGTGCACCACGATGTCGAGGTTCGAGCGGCCGTGCGCGCCGCCGACCGGCATGTTGATGGTGTGCCAGGTCGTCACCGCACGCCCGCCGTTGAGCGCGAACACCGCGTGAAGCACGCCGCCCTCGGCGATGCGCACCTGGTCCCAACGCATTGCGGTCTCGCCCAGTACGGCCGCACCGGCGGCGCGTTCGCTGCTCGTGAGCGGCGTCGCGCGCGTCGCCATGTGGGTGACGAACTCCAGTGCCTCGGGCCCGCCCATCACGTCGAACAGGCGTGACAGCATCGTCAGCGCCCACGTGCCGCCGGACTTCAGCCGCTCCCATAGAAAGTCGGCCAGGCCGCCCGCGCCGCCGTTGGCCAGCGCAGTGATGGCATCGGGGATGAAGCTCACGACGCCGGCAAAGCCTTCGAGCAGCGTCTGCCCCAGCCTGAACAGGCGCGCCGGCAGTTCGGACACCAGCGAGACCACCCACTGCGCGACGTCGCGCACGCGCTCGCCCATCCAGCTCGCCGCAGTGCCGACGGCCTCGCCGACCCATTGCGCCGCATCGCCTATCGCGTTGCCGACCGCCTGCACACCGCCCCAGAGGTCGTCCCAGAAGCTGCCCTGCGTCTGCCGGCGCGAACGTCGCGCGACCGGCGGCGCGGCCGATGCGCCTTGCGGCGCCGGGCGCGCGGGCAGGGGCCGTGCCGGCACGGCACCTTGCTGCAATGTGTGCGCGAGCTCGTGCGCGAGCAGGTTGCGGCCATCGTTCGTGTCGGGCCGGAAGCGGCCCGCGCTGAACACGACATGCTCGCCATGCGTGTACGCATGCGCGCGCTCGGCGCGAGCCGAGGCCGCACCCTCGGCATCCGCGTGCACGCGCACCGCCGACAGGTCGGCGCCGAGCGCCTGCTCGAAAGGCGCACGCAGTGACTGCGCCATCGCCGCGCCGCCGCTGTGCAGCGGGCGCCGCGCCGCCGGGCTCTCATGGGCGTCGGCCGGTGCGCCGCGTGGCGTGCCGGCACCGAAGCGCAGCGCGAAGCGTTCGGCCTCCTGCTCCTGCGCATCGCCCGCTGCGCCGCGTGCGGCATGCCCCGGCAGCGGCGTCGCGGTGGGTCCGCGGCAGCCTGGGCAGCCGCCGCCGCATGAGCAGCCCGCATTCGTCAGGCGCGCTGCACTACGGCCCGGCACAGGCGGCGCGGCGCTCGGCGAGCGGCCCGCGGCGGCAGGCGCAACAGGCTGGAAGGTGGGGGTTGCAGCGGCGCGCGGCATCGCGATCACGCGCCCCAGTAGACCGACAACATCTGCGTGATCGTCAGCTCGTTGCCGGTCGCGGTATTTGTCGGGTGCATCAGGTTGTTGGTGTCGCTCGGATGGTCGCCCGAGTTCATCAGGATGTGACCGAGCTCGTGGGCCAGCGTGCGGTCACGCCCGCTGTTGGTCACCGCCGCCATGTCCTTCAAGCCGGACGCGGTGCCGGTCGCGCAGTACGCCGGGTTGCTGTAACCGCGGTCGCCGCTTGCGACCGAGTCGACGTAGAACGCTCGGATGCGTCCACTCGGCGCAAAGCGCAAGCTCGATCCACCGTAGGCGGTGAGCTCTTCGGTCGTCGCCGTACCGCAGCCGGCGCTGTTATCGAGGTCGGTGTCGCCGCCGAGCCAGGTGTCGGAATCGGCTGTCGTCGCGGTGTTGTTGCTGGACAGCGTGAAGTGCACGTTGCAGCTCGAAAACACGCGGTTTGCAAAGTTGATATCGCTGGTCGGGCTGCGCGATGCGCCGCGCAGGGAGACGGCGTCGACCGTCACCACCTTGCGCGCTGCGCCGATCAGCCCGCCGACTGCGCCGCCGACCACGCCACCCACCGGCCCGCCGAGCAGCGATCCAATGCCCGCTCCTTGCGTTGCCCCTTCGGCCGCGCCTTCGGCGTCGCGCGCACGGCCCGCGCCATGGCCGCCGCACGACGGACATCCGCCGCCACAGCTGCAGCCGCTACCGATGCCGCCGTCAGCCGGGCGCGGGCCCGACGATGCACCCGAGCGCGGGACCCCGGGCACGGGCGTTGCAAACGGCGTGCGCAAATGCGGCGGTAGCAGCAGGCGGTGCATTTCAGTTTTCCATGGCGCAGCGCGCCACCCGCAGCGGATGAAACGGATGTATTTCGGGCCGAGCGCCGGGCCGCTCCCAAGCCGGCCCGCCTGACGATGCGAGCGGCTCAATGCCGGGAGCATCGGCGTCCCCTCGGGGGACCGACTGGGCTTGCCCGCGTGCAGCAGGGCGAGACTGGGCGAGGGGCAGTTTCACC
>NZ_JBDSQX010000183.1:0-39672 GCF_039929605.1 Roseateles sp. | reverse complement strand
AGGCGATTGGTTTCGCCACTCATGGCACTGGGAACGACCACCATCTGGTGGCCGGCGCGCGCCCATTTGGCGACGCGCTTAGCGACGTTGCGGATGCGCTCGGTGGACCCCATCGAGGTGCCGCCGTATTTGTGGACGATCAGGGCCATGTGCTTGAACGAAGGCTGAGGACGGGGAGCGCGCCAATACGGCCCGCTCGGAAACCCCTGATTTTATGCGGCTGGCTCGGCCGGGCCTTCGCGCTGAGGCAAGGCCGAATCCTCCAGCCAGCGCAGCGACAGCTGCAGCTCATCTTTTTCGGCGAAGGCACGGGCGTCGAGCCCCAGCCCGGCGACGGCGATGAGGTGCCCCGCGTCGTCGAAAAGCAGCGGCCCCCCGCGCCGCCAGGCCGGCAAGCCGGCTTCCTGGGACGCCTTCTTCAGCGCGCGGAGCGCAGAAGCCGGGGCGCGTTGAAACCGCTCGGCGCCGGCGCGGGCGCGCTGCGTCAGCCCGGTAAGGCGCGCTGGCGCGATGCCCGGCGAAGCAGGCTCCACGAGCCAGGCGCCGCCCCAGGCCGGCTGAGCATGCAGGCCGGGCCGGCTGAGGTCGACGGTGGCCGGCGGCGGCGGCTCGGTGGGCGCGGCCGCCCAGTGCAGGCCGTTGCGGTAGGCGTGCAGCGCGCCACCGGGCGCGGGCCACGACAGCGCCGCGCCCGGTCGCCATTCGGTCAGCAAACGCTCAACGAGGCTGGCCGGCGCGGCCGTGTGCGGCGCGAGCCAGGCCCGCAGCGCATTGCTGGCGCGGGCGGGTGACAGCATGGACAAAGCCGCAAGGTCTAGGCGCTGCGACGTTGCCAGCTCGGCTAGATCATCCACAGCGACTTCAGCGGCCAGCGCCTGCGCCTGCTGAACCCAGCGCGCCGCTTGCGCGAGGCCCGCCTCGGCTGCCGGGAAGGCCGGCCACAAGCTCTGCCGCAACCGATTTCTGGCGAAGCGCGTGTCGCCGTTGCTCGGGTCCTCAATCCAGCGCAGCCCGTGAAGCTCGGCATAGGTTTGGATCGCCTCGCGCGGCTGCTGAAGCCAGGGCCGCGCCCAGCAGATGCCGTCGCGCCATTGCGCCTGCGGCATGCCAGAAAGGCCCGCCGTGCCCGCCCCTCGCATCGCCTGCAACACAAAGGTCTCGGCCTGGTCACGGCGATGGTGAGCGAGCAGAAGCAGGTCAGCATCGGCTGCAAGGGTCATCTCGTGCAGCGCGCGATGTCGCCCTTCACGGGCCCAGGCTTCGATGCTCTCGCCACGCCCCGGTGCGCCACTCAGGCGCGTGCAAGCGAAGGCGGCACCGAACTCGGCGGCAACACGCTCGCAATGCGCCGCCCATTCATCGGCCTGCGGCTGCAGGCCATGATGAACATGGAGGGCCAACACGCGCGCACCCGAGCGGGTGGCGACGTGCAGCAGTGCAGTGGAGTCGAGGCCGCCGCTGAAGGCGACCGCGACAAGCTTCGATTCAGCGATTCTTGGTGTCGCTGAAGCGGCCATAGGCCTGGATGCGCTCGTAGCGGCGGTCGACCAACTCGCGGGTCTTGAGGTCGCTGACCTGGCGCAGCGCGTCGGAAAGCGCCCGCTTCAGGTTGGAGCACATCTGCTTGGCATCGCGATGCGCACCGCCGACGGGCTCGCTGACGATCTTGTCAATAAGGCCCATGGCCTTCAGACGGTGGGCCGTGATGCCCAATGCATCGGCCGCCTCGGACGCACGCTCGCTGCTCTTCCACAGGATGGAGGCGCAGCCCTCGGGCGAGATGACGGAGTAGGCCGAGAACTGCAGCATCAGCACTTGATCGGCCACGCCAATGGCCAGCGCGCCGCCCGAGCCGCCCTCGCCGATGACGGTGGCGATGATGGGCACTTCCAGCTGCGCCATCTCGAAGATGTTGCGGCCGATGGCTTCGCTCTGGCTGCGCTCCTCGGCACCGATGCCGGGGTAGGCACCCATGGTGTCGATGAAGGTGAAGACCGGAAGGCCGAACTTCTCGGCCAGCTTCAGCAGGCGCAGCGCCTTGCGGTAGCCCTCGGGGCGCGGCATGCCGAAGTTGCGCAGCGTGCGCTCCTTGGCGTCGCTGCCGCGCTGGTGGCCGATGACCATGCAGGCCTGGCCGTTGAAGCGCGCAAGGCCGCCGACGATGGCCGCGTCGTCCGCGAAGTGGCGGTCGCCGTGCAGTTCTTGGAACTCGGTGAAGACTTCCGAGCAGTAGTCCAGCGTCTGCGGTCGCTGCGGGTGGCGGGCGATCTGGTAGACCTGCCACGGCGCCACGCTCGCGTAGACCTCCTTGGTCAGCTGGTGGCTTTTCTTGGAGAGGCGGTCGATCTCTTCCGAGATGTCGACGGCCGACTCGCTTTGCACGTAGCGCAGCTCTTCGATCTTCGTCTCGAGTTCCGCGATCGGTTGCTCGAATTCAAGGAAATGTTTTTTGCTCATCAGGTGTCCACCGGTAGGGGATCCAGGCTGCGCCAAATGTACCAAACCGCTACCGAGCGGTAGGGTGCCCAGGCGTCGCCGACCTCGCGCGCCTCGGCGCGGGAGACGGGCTCGCCGGAAAAGTAGTTCAGGCCAATGCCCGTCAGCAGGCCGACGTCGTCCAACGGCAGGACGTTGGGGCGCATCAGGTGAAAGATCAGGAACATCTCGGCCGTCCAGCGGCCGATGCCGCGGATGGCGACCAGCTCTTCGATGATGGCCTCGTCGTCCATCTGCGCCCATTGGCGCACGTGCACGCTGCCGGCATTGAAGTGATCGGCCAGGTCGCGCAGGTATTCAACCTTGCGGGCGGACAGGCCGGCCGCACGCTGCGATTCCACGTCGAGCGCGAGCACCGCTGCGGGCTGCAGCTTGGGCACGAGGGCGATCCAGCGGTTCCAGACCGACTGCGCCGCCTTGATCGAAATCTGCTGGCCGATGATGGAGCGGGCCAGCGTCGTGAACGCGTCGCCATGGCCTTGCAGCCGAGCCTCGCCGAACTGCGGGATCAGCTTCTTCATGACCCGGTCGCGCTTGACCAGGTGCTTGCAGGCCTCGTCCCAATAGGACGGGATGACGTCTGCGGCCATCAGCTCTTGACCCAGGTCGTGCCGTCGGCGCCGTCCTTCAGCGCGACGCCCTTGGCCGTCAGCTCGGCACGGATGGCGTCGGCGCCGGCAAAGTCACGCGTCGCCTTGGCCGCAGCGCGAGCGGCGATGCGCTCTTCTATCCACACGGCCTCGTCGTCACCGGAGCCACCCTGCAGGTAGGCGCGCGGCTCCTGCTGCAGCACGCCCAGCACACCGGCCAGCGCTTTCAGCAGCCCAGCGCGCTGAGGCGAGCGGTCACGGTTGACCTCGTTGACGAGGTCGAACAGCACGGCGACAGCGCCGGGCGTGCCGAAGTCTTCGTCCATCGCCGCCTTGAAGGCGGCGGCGCTGGGCTCGGTCCAGTCGATAGTGACGTCAGCCGGCGGCACGGCATCGAGCGCGGTGTAGAGCCGAGTCAGCGCCGTGCGGGCGTCTTCCAGATGCGTGTCGCTGAAGTTGAACGGCCGGCGGTAATGGGTGCGCAGCATGAAGAAGCGCAGCGTCTCGCCGTCGAACTTCTGCAGCACGTCGCGGATGGTGAAGAAGTTGCCCAGGCTCTTGGACATCTTCTCGCCGTCAACGTTCAGGAAGCCGTTGTGCAGCCAGTAGGTCGCAAAGCCGTAACCCGCGCCCTCGCTCTGCGCGATCTCGTTCTCGTGGTGAGGGAACTGCAGATCGGCGCCGCCGCCGTGGATGTCGAAGCTTTCGCCGAGCAGCGCGCAGCTCATCGCCGAGCACTCGATATGCCAGCCGGGGCGGCCTTCGCCGAAGGGCGCGGCCCATTTGGCGTCGGCGGGTTCCTCGGCCTTGGCGGCCTTCCAGAGCACGAAGTCCAGCGGGTCCAGCTTGCCGTCATCCACCGCCACGCGCTCGCCGGCGCGCAGGTCGTTCAGATCCTTGCCGCTGAGCTTGCCGTAGCCGTCGAACTTGCGCACCGCGTAGTTCACGTCGCCGCCTTCGGCGCAGTAGGCCAGGCCACGCTCTTCCAGGCGCGCGATCAACGACAGCATCTGTGGCACGTAGTCGGTGGCGCGCGGCTCGTGATCGGGACGCAGCAGACCGACGGCGGCGAAGTCCTCGTGCATCGCGGCCGTCATCTCTTGCGTGAGCTGGCGGATGGGGACGCCGCGCTCGACGGCGCGCTTGATGATCTTGTCGTCGATGTCAGTGACGTTGCGCACATAGGTGACGGCATAGCCACTGGCGCGCAGCCAGCGGTAGATGACGTCGAACGCCATGTTCATGCGCAAGTGCCCCATGTGGCACAGGTCGTAGACCGTGATGCCGCACACGTACATGCGCACCTCGCCCGCCACGAGCGGCTTGAATTCTTCGAGGGTGCGACTGAGGGAGCTGTGGACGCGCAGAGACATGTGAAGCGGGAACTGGGGGCAAGCGCCTGCACCAATAAGTAGCCCCGCGCAGGGGCCGGCCAGGCGGGGCTCATAGAATGAATTCAGTATACCGGCCGACCCTGACGCCGCCCCCCGCTACAACCCTCATGCGCCTGCCACTCACCACCCTTGTGCTGCTCGCTGCGCTGGCTATCACGCCCGCCCATGCCGACGATCTGGCCAGCGCCCAACGCCTGTGGCTGGCCGGCCAGAAGACCCAGGCCGTCGAGCAGGTCGAGCAAGCCCTGACCCGCACGCCGGCAGACCTCCAGCTGCGCTTTGCCATGGGCGTCATGCGCATGGAGTTGGGCGAGCGCGACAAGGCCAGCGTCATCTTCACCCGCCTGACGCAGGACTTCCCCGATCTGGCCGACCCCTACAACAACCTCGCCGTGCTGCACGCCGCAGCCGGTGAGCTGGACGAGGCGCGAAGCGCTTTGGAGCAGGCCTTGCGCCTGCAGCCCGAGCATGCCCAGGCGCAGGAGAATCTAGGCGACGTGCTGATGCGCCTGGCGCTGCGCGCTTACCAGCGGGCGCAGAAAGTGGCACTCACGCCCAGTGACGCCCTGGCCGGCAAGATCAGCCGCACGCTGGCGCTAACCGGCACCCTCAACAAGACACACTGACACCCATGACGAAGACCGCACTATTCCTCGCCGCCCTGCTCGTAACTGCCAGTGCCTCGGCGCAGACCGTCAAACTGCAGACGACCGAAGGCGACATCCGCATCGAGCTGAACGCAGAGAAGGCGCCTAAGTCGGTCGCCAACTTCCTGCAGTACGTGAAGGCCGGCCACTACAACGGCGTCATCTTCCACCGCGTCATCGGCAACTTCATGATCCAGACCGGCGGCTATGACGCCAAGCTGAACCAGCGCCCAACCAAGCCGCCCATCCCGCTGGAATCAGGCAACGGGTTGCCCAACCTGCGCGGCACCGTCGCGATGGCGCGCACGGGTGACCCCAACTCGGCGACCTCGCAGTTCTTCATCAACGTCGTCGACAACTACAACCTCAATGCCGATGTCGGTCGCACCGGTACCGGCTACGCCGTCTTCGGCCAGGTCGTCGAGGGCATGGAGGTCGTCGACAAGATCCGTGCCGTCGAGACCAAGTCGGTCAGTGTTCACGAGAACCTGCCCATCAAGCCCATCTTCATCACCAAGGCCGTCATCGAGCCTGCAAAAAAATGAGCCAAGTCAAACTCACCACCAACCACGGCGACATCCTCATCGAGCTGGACGCCGAGAAGGCGCCACTGTCGGTCGCCAACTTCCTCAGCTACGTCCGCAAGGGCCACTACGACGGCACGGTCTTCCACCGCGTCATCAAGGGCTTCATGGTCCAGGGCGGCGGCTTCGAGCCCGGCATGAAGCAAAAGCCCACCGACGCGCAGATCCAGAACGAGGCCAACAACGGCGTCAAGAACGCCCACTACACGCTGGCCATGGCGCGCACCAACGCGCCGCACTCGGCCACGGCACAGTTCTTCATCAACACGACGAACAACGCCTTCCTGGACTTCAAGTCCGAGAGCCCGTCGGGTTGGGGCTATGCCGTCTTTGGCAAGGTCGTCGAGGGCCAGGACGTCGTCGACAAGATCGAGAAGTCCAAGACCGCCACGCAGGGCGGCCACGGCGATGTGCCCGTCGAAGACGTCATCATCGAAAAAGCCGTCGAGGTTTGATCCACACGCTGACGGCCCCGGTGCAGTGGCGGCAGGTCGACCTGCTGTCCGACCTGCACCTCGGGCCGGACACGCCGGGCACGTTGGCCCGGCTTGAACAGCATCTCGCCGAGACGCCTGCGCAAGCGGTGCTGCTGCTCGGCGACATCTTCGAGGTCTGGGTTGGCGACGATGCGCGCCACGAGCCCTTCGAGGCCGGCGTCGTACGGCTGCTTCACCACGCGTCGCAGCGGCTTGACCTCTTCTTCATGCCCGGCAACCGCGATTTCCTCGTCGGGCCGGAGCTGCTGCTGGATGCCGGCGTGACCGCCTTGCCCGACCCCACCGTGCTCGACGCCTTCGGTCAACGCTGGCTGCTGGCGCATGGCGATGAGCAATGCCTGGACGACGCGGCCTACCAGGCCTGGCGTGCGACCAGCCGCTCCGCCGCATGGCAGGCCGACTTCCTGGCCAAGCCACTGGTCGACCGCCAGGCCTTTGGCCGCCAGGCTCGGGCCCAGAGCCGCAAGTCGCAGGCGGCGCAGCTGATGTCGACGGACCTTGATGCCGATGCCTGCCGCACGCTGCTGGCCGAGGCTGGGGCGACGACGTTGATTCACGGCCACACGCATCGACCGGCCGCACATGGCCTCGGCGATGGCCTCAGGCGCGTCGTACTGTCCGACTGGGATCTCGACGCCACGCCACCGCGTGGCGACGTCATCCGCCTGTCCGCCGCAGGCCTGCAACGCCTCCCGCTGTGATCCTGAAAGCCTTGCGCAGCTGGCGCGAACAACGCGCGGTCGAGCGCCACGCCATTCCCGACGCGCTGTGGCAGCTGACGCTGCTGCGCTACCCCTTCCTGGCCCGTCGCAGCGACGACGATCTCACCGAGCTGCGCCGGCTGTCCAGCCTCTTCCTTTCAGCCAAGGAGTTCCACGGCGTCGACGGCTTCGAGGTCACCGACGAGGTCGCCGTCGCCGTCGCCGCCCAGGCCTGCCTGCCGGTGCTGCGCCTGGGCCTCTCCTGGTACGACGGTTTCGTCGGCATCGTCATGCACGCGGGCGAAGTCGTCGCGCAGCGCCGCTTTGAAGACGAAGACGGCATCGTCCACGAGTACGACGAGGAACTGGCCGGCGAGGCCATGGAAGGCGGGCCGCTGATGCTGTCCTGGAACGCGGTCGCCGTCAGCGACGACCCGGCCGAGTTCGGCGCCGACGCGGTGTTCAACGTCGTCATCCACGAGTTCGCCCACGTCATCGACATGCGTGACGGCCTGGCCGACGGCGTGCCGCCGCTGGACGCTGATGAGCGCGAGCGCTGGATCGCGGTCATCGACGCCGAGTGGGAGGCCTTCTGCAAGCGCATCGACGCCGGTGAGGAGACGCTGATCGACCCCTACGGCGGCGAGGCCGTCGAGGAGTTCTTCGCCGTCGCCGTTGAGGCCTTCTTCGTCGCTCCGGCCGCGATGCGCAGCGAAGAACCGGCGATGTACGAGCTGCTGGCCGGTTTCTTCAAGCAGGACCCGGCCGGCTGAAGTGAAAAAGGGACGCCGAGGCGCCCCTTCTGTGCCGAGCCGCTGACGCTCAAGCCGTCGTCGCCGGCTCCGCCTTGGGCTTGTTGTCCCGGGTCGGCTTGGGCGGCGTCGGCTGGATGTCCAGCACCGTCTCGCCCTTGTCGTCCACATCCACACTGAGCCGGCCGCCGTCGACCAGCCTGCCGAACAGCAGCTCGTCGGCCAGCGCGCGCCGGATCGTGTCCTGAATGAGGCGCTGCATCGGCCGCGCGCCCATCAGCGGGTCGAACCCCTTCTTGGCGAGATGCTTGCGCAGCGCGTCGGAGAAGCTGACCTCGACCTTCTTCTCTTGCAACTGGCTTTCGAGCTGCAGCAGGAACTTGTCGACCACGCGCAGGATGATCTCCTCGTCCAGCGCGCGGAAGGACACGATGGCGTCCAGGCGGTTGCGGAACTCCGGCGTGAACAGCCGCTTGATGTCGGCCATCTCATCGCCCTGCTGGCGCGAGTTGGTGAAGCCGATGGTGGCCTTGTTCAGCGCCTCGGCGCCCGCGTTCGTCGTCATGATGATGATGACGTTGCGGAAGTCGGCCTTGCGCCCGTTGTTGTCGGTCAGCGTGCCGTGGTCCATGACCTGCAGCAGCACGTTGAAGACGTCGGGGTGCGCCTTCTCGATCTCGTCGAGCAGCAGCACGGAGTGCGGCTTCTTGGTGACGGCCTCGGTCAGCAGGCCGCCCTGGTCGAAGCCCACGTAGCCCGGAGGCGCGCCGATCAGGCGGCTGACGGCGTGGCGCTCCATGTACTCGGACATGTCAAAGCGGATCAGCTCGATGCCCAGGATGTAGGCCAGTTGCTTGGCCACTTCCGTCTTGCCGACGCCGGTGGGGCCGCTGAACAGGAAGGAGCCGACCGGCTTCTCGGGCCGGCCCAGGCCCGAACGCGCCATCTTGATGGCGGCGGCGAGTGCATCGACAGCAGGGTCTTGCCCGAACACGACGCTCTTCAGGTCGCGGTCCAGCGTCTTGAGCTTGCTGCGGTCATCGCTGTTGATCGACGCGGGCGGGATGCGCGCGATCTTGGCGACGATGTCTTCCACCTCGACGCGCGTGATCGTCTTCTTCTGCTTGCTCTTGGGCAGGATGCGTTGGGCGGCACCGGCCTCGTCGATGACGTCGATGGCCTTGTCCGGCAGATGGCGGTCGTTGATGTACTTGGCCGACAGCTCGGCCGCCGCCTGCAACGCGCCCAGCGCGTACTTGACCGAGTGGTGTTCCTCGAAGCGGCTCTTCAGCCCCTTCAGGATCTCGATGGTCTGCTCGACCGAGGGCTCGGGCACGTCGATCTTCTGGAAGCGCCGCGACAGCGCTGCGTCCTTCTCGAAGATGCCGCGGTACTCGGTGAAGGTGGTCGCGCCGATGCACTTCATCTGCCCGCTCGACAGCGCCGGCTTGAGCAGGTTGCTCGCATCCAGCGTGCCGCCCGACGCCGCACCGGCGCCGATCAGCGTGTGGATCTCGTCGATGAAGAGCACGGCGTTGGGCTGGTCCTTCAGCGACTTCAGCACCGCCTTCAGGCGCTGCTCGAAATCACCGCGGTACTTGGTGCCCGCCAGCAGCGCGCCCACGTCGAGCGAGTAGACGACGCTGTCCGCCAGCACTTCGGGCACTTCACCCTCGGTGATACGCCAGGCCAGGCCCTCGGCGATGGCCGTCTTGCCGACACCGGCCTCGCCCACCAGCAGCGGGTTGTTCTTGCGCCGGCGGCAGAGGATCTGCACGACGCGCTCGACCTCGGCCTCGCGGCCGATCAGCGGGTCGATCTTGCCGTCCTTGGCGAGCTGGTTGAGGTTCTGCGTGAACTGCTCCAGCGGCGACGCCTTGGCGCTGGCGCCCTCGCCTTCCTCGCGCTCAGCCTCCTGGCCGCCAGGGGCCTGGCCCTCGGGGTTCTTCGGCGGCTCGGGGTCGGTCTTCTTGATGCCGTGGGCGATGAAGTTGACGACATCCAGGCGCGTCACGCCCTGCTGGTGCAGGTAGTAGACGGCGTGGGAATCCTTCTCGCCGAAGATGGCGACCAGCACGTTGGCGCCGGTCACTTCCTTCTTGCCACTGCCCGTGCTCTGCACATGCATGATGGCGCGCTGGATGACGCGCTGGAAGCCGAGCGTGGGCTGGGTGTCCACCTCGTCGCTGCCGCCCACCATCGGCGTGTTTTCCTTGATGAACTGCGTCAAGCTCTTGCGCAGGTCATCCAGGTTGGCCGCGCAGGCGCGCAGCACCTCGGCGGCGCTGGGGTTGTCCAGCAACGCGAGCAGCAAGTGCTCGACGGTGATGAATTCGTGCCGCTGCTGGCGCGCCTCGACGAACGCCATGTGCAAACTGACTTCAAGCTCTTGCGCAATCATGCGGCCTCCATAATGCACTGCAGGGGATGGCCGGCACGCCGGGAGGCGGCCAGTACCAACTCCACCTTGGTCGCAGCGACGTCCTTGGTGAAGACACCGCAGACCCCACGACCCTCGTGGTGGATTTTGAGCATGATCTGCGTCGCCGTATCGAGGTCATGCCGGAAAAATTCCTGCAGAACCATGACAACAAACTCCATTGGCGTGAAATCGTCGTTCAGCAGCAGCACTTGATAGAGCCGCGGGGGCTCGGTCTTCTGCGTCTGGCGCTCAACGACGACCGCCCCGTCGCCCTCGTCCTTGCCCGGCTTCAGAGGAGGCGCGGGTGGGGGCGGGGGCGACTGGTTTCGCGGTGAAAAGACGGGGAGCACAGGCATGTCGGGATTCTATCGACGAGGGGTTTCCCTCTCGGACTGCGGGCACTTGGCGACGCCGGGCGAAATTGCAAGTTCCCCCGGGTCAACCCGGCCGGGAAGGTCCCGAATTGACGCTTTTGATTGCGTCACCAGAATCTCCTCCGCCTCCCAAGGAGGCGCCACCAGAATGGAGACATCATCATGGAGCTGGGCAAAGTCAAATGGTTCAACGACGCCAAGGGCTTCGGTTTCATCGAGCCGGAAGCCGGCGGTGATGATGTCTTCGCGCATTTCTCGGCGATCCAGATGGAAGGCTTCAGGACACTGAAGCAGGGCAGCCAAGTGCAGTTCGAGCTGGTGCAAGGGCCCAAGGGCCAACTCGCGCAGAACATCACGCCGATGGAAGCTGCCGCCCTCGCCGCCGAGCAGCAACAGGCGCAGGCCCTGGCCTCCTGATCGATTCAATCCCGCTGTTGCGCCACCCAGCGCAGCACGCCCTCGGGCCCCTGGAACTCATCGACTGAGCGGACAGGGATCGCCGGGTGGCGCTCGCGCCACATCGCGGCGAGCGTCGCGCCGGGGCCGACCTCCAGCACGCAGCGCACCCCGCGCTCGGCGATGCTGTCCATGCAATCGTCCCAGCGCACCGTGCTGGCGATCTGCCCGGCCAGCGCCGGCGCGAGCACCGCCAGATTGCGGCTGGCGGCGCCGGTGAAGTTGCAAACCACGGCCGACTGCGCCGGACGCAGCACCACCGCCTCAAGACGCTGCGCGAACGTTGCCGCAGCCGCAGCCATGGCCGGCGTGTGCGATGCCACGCGGATGGGCAGGCGCGTGCAGCGCAGGCCGAGGCTGCTCCAGCGCGCGGCGGCGGCATCCAGCGCCGCCACCTCACCACCGACGATGGCTCGCTCTGCGCCGATGCGGATCGCGACCGACAAGCCGGTGGCCGATTGGGCCTCGGCCAGCGCATGCGGCCCCTGCACCGCCATCAGACCGGTGGGCCGGTCGGCGACGCTGTCGCTCATGGCCTGCGCGCGCGTGGTCGCTAGATCAAGGGCCGTCGCCGCATCGAACACGCCGGCCACGGCGAACGCGGCCAGTTCGCCGACGCTGTAGCCGGCCACGACCGTGGGCCGGGGCAGGCGTGCAGCCAGCACCTGCCAGGCGGCGATGCCGAGGCCCGTGAGCAGCGGTTGCGCGACGCGGTTGGCATGCAGCCAGGCCGCGTCGCCCAGGCGGTCACGCCAGTCCCGCCCCAGGTGGGCGCTCAACGCTTCAAGCGTCGAGGCCGCCTCGGGCTGGGCGTCGAGCCAGAGCAGCATCTGCGGGTGCTGCGCGCCCTGACCCGGGAAGAGCAGCGCCAGGGCCATTCAGGCGAGTCGCAGCAGCCAGCACGCGGCCGCCAGCGTGTCCGCTGCGCCGCCGGGCGACAGGCGCCGGCGCACGAACTCGGCGCCGAGGGCCTTGGCTGCGTCAAGGCCATGCGGACAACCAGCGCCGCCAGCGGCCAGAAAGTCGCGCGCGGCGGCCTGGGCGAAGTTCAAGCCTTCGAGGCCGCCTCGGTGGGCCAGGTTGCTGTCGTCCAGCACCGCCATGATGGCGAACAGGGTGTCGAGCCGGGCTGGCGCCGACGCGAGCCCACGTGCAAGCGCCGCGCGCAGGGCCGGCTCGGCCGTCTCGAACAAGGTCGGGAAGCCCAGCGCCGCCTCGGCAGACGCGCTGCGCAGGCCCAGGCGGTGTGCCGCCATGCCGCCGGGCAGCGTGGAGGGCCGCTGGGCGCGCGCGGTCAGCGCGGCGCCCCAGCGCTCGGCCAGCGTGTGCCGCAGCGCCAGTGGCGTGAGGCGATGGCCTTGCGCGCTCAAGGCGCTAGCGGATGCGCACAGCAAACCCAGCATGAAGATGGCGCCGCGGTGCGTGTTGATACCGCTGGTGGCCGCCAGCATGCGCGCTTCCGCCGCGATGCCGCAGCGCTCCAGCGCCTCGAAAGGCGCGCCGGCGGCTCCCAGCTCGGCGATGCGCACGAAGTAGCTGCGCAGCGCGAACAGGCTGCGCATGAAGGTGTGGGCGTCCATGTCGGCATGGCTGCCGCGGTCGATCAGCGTCACGAGGCCGGGCTTGGGCGCCAGCGCCAGCTCGTCGTACAGCGCCAGCGTGGCGGCGCGGCCGATCTCCTGCACGCTGGGCGCTGGCGCTGCCGATGCCAGCTGGCGCTTCATGCCATCACCTCGGCGCCTTCAAACACGCGAAGCGAGTCGACCATGGCGGCGCCGTGCAGCCGCTTGACCAGCAGCGTGCGCGCCCTGCCCTCGCGCCAGGCCTGCCATTCGCGCCAGGCCACGGCGGCGTCGCCGTCGAACACCAGCTCGCCGTCCAGCCGCAGCGTCGGCGCCGCGAAGTCGCCCAGCACCGCCGCCACGGCATCGGCCTGCGCGGCATCGTCCACCGCCAACCAGAGGTCAAGGTCTGACCCATCACGGAGATGGTCCAGCGCGGTGAAGTGCTGCCAGCCATGGCTGCCGTAGACGCGCGCCGTCACGCCGCCGGCCTGCAGCCGCGCGGCCAGCTGCCTCGCCGCAATGCGCGCGCTGGCGGGCAGCTGGCCGAGCACTTGATCCAGGCGCGGGAACTCGTCGAAATAGAGCACGTCGACCAACGGCACGCGCAGCGCGAAGCGACGGCGCTGCCAGCGGTGGGGTGCGCACAGGCCCAGGGCGACGGTCTCGCCGTCGTCCCCGGGCTGGCGCGTGACGACGACGGGCAGGCTGTGCCCGGCCCAATGCTGCAGGCAGTCGCGCGCCTCGCTGTCCCACGTGCCCGCCAGCAGGCGCTGCCAGCCGGCGCGCGACAGCCAGGCGATCTGGTGACGGTGCAGCGGCGTCACTGGTGCACCCTTCGGCCTGCGGCCTGTCCCGCCAGGCGGGAGCGAGCTTGCTTGGGGCGGCCCGACGCAGCGCTCATGGCGCGTCCAGCACCCGTTGCGCGACGCTCGCCGCGAGCAGGCGCCCACCGCGTGCAGCGCCGACCTCGGCGCGGCGGTCGTCGGTCGGCGCATCCGCCAGCGCCTCGCGCAGCGCCTGGGCCAGGTCGCCCTGCCAGAGCCGGCGCACGCCGCCCATCGCCACGTAGTTGCCCACGCCGGGGGCGAACACGGGGTTGGACTCGGACAGCGCCGCCAGCAGCGCCTCGGGCAGCTTGGTGACGCGGGCCATGGCGGGCAGGCGCATGACGCGGATCTCCGCCTCGGGCAGCGCGTCGCAGGCGTCGGCAATCAGGCCGGAGGTGATGAAGCCGCCGGACAGCGCCTGGTCGTAGACGAGGCCCAGCACGCGGTGGCCGCGGCGCCGCGCGAGGTCGATGCAAAGCCCCAAGTGGGCCATCGCGCGGTTGATGCCCAGCAGCTCGTCGCGGCGGCGCAGCTGCTGGCCTTGCGTGTCGATCAGCAGCAGGATGGCGCGGCCGGGGTGCTGCGCCATTGTGTCGAGCACGGCGCGGGCCTGGGTCAGCGCGAGCTGCACGCCGATGGGCGCGTGGGCCGTGGTGCCGATGACGGCGATGGACTCGCCGTCTAACTCGACGTCGCCGCGCAAGAAGTCGCCGTCGCGCGTGATGCCATGGTCGGCGCCGAAGAGTTGGTTTGCCAGCGTGGGCCAGTCCATCAGTGCGCTCCCAGGGCCAGCACGCCGGCCACGTCGAGGTCCGGCACGCGGTTGGCGTCGGGGATGCCGAGCGCAGCCCACAGCGCGACGGCCTCGTCACCGTCGAAGTGCAGCCGGGCAGCGAGCTTGGCGTGTTCCTGCTCCAGCGCGGCGAGCGTGACCGGACGGCCGGCGTCCAGCGCTGCGATGGCCGCCGTGCGGAACGCGGCCACGTCGTCTTCAACGAGCACGTCGCAGTCGCCGGTCAGCCAGCGGTGCTTGCCGCCGGTCGTGCGCCACACGAGGGCCCGGTCGCGTGAGTCGAACTCCTCGACACCGTGCGAGGCCTCGATGACCTCGGGGCCGGACATGGCCAGGCGGCCGAGGTCACTCATGACGATGTGATCGGCACAGCGCGCGACGATGCCCATGCCGCCGAAGCAGCCGCCAGAGCCGCCGATCAGCACGATGACGGGGATGCCGGCGGCGCGCACGTCGAGCAGCGCACGCATCACCTCGGACACGGCGATCAGGCCCGCGTTGGCCTCGTGCAGGCGCACGCCGCCGGACTCGGCCAGCAGCAGCACGGCGCGCGGCTTGTCGCGCAGCGCGCGGCGCAGCAAACCGACAAGCTTGGCGCCATGCACCTCGCCCACGCCGCCGCCCATGAACTGGCCTTCCTGGGCCGCGACGAAGACCTCGTGGCCCGCCAGCGTCGCGCGGCCGATGGCGACGCCGTCGTCGAAGGACGCGGGCACGCCGAGCTGGGCCAGGTGCGGGCTCATCAGCCGCATCGCGGGCGACAGCCATTCGTGAAAGCTGCCGTCATCGACGATCAGGGCCAAGCGCTCGCGAGCCGAGCATTCCGAAAAAGAGATCATGGCTGCAGCTCCTGCGCCGCCTGGTCCAGCCGCAAGCTGACGACGGCCGGCGTGGCGCCCATGTCGTGGACGGACAGGCGCACACCGGCGAGCTGGTGGCGCTGGTGGAAGTCGCTGATGACGGCCGCCCAGATGGCGCCGAAGCCGCGCGCCGAGGTTTCGATGTAGACCGCGCAACCGTCGCCGGCAGCGGGCTCCAGCAGCACTTCGAGATTGCCGGAGCCGACGACGCCGACGAGCACCGGCGTGAAGGCGCCAGCGGGCCGCGTACCGGTGAAGGCGTAGTCCAGGGTTTCGAGTCCAGGGGTGCTCATCAAGTCCTCACCAGTTGCGAAAGCGCTTGGGCGGGCTGTAGAGGCCGCCGGAGGCGCGCACGAGGTCGCGCATGCTGCGCGCGGCGAGCAGGTTGCGTGTCGCTTCGCGCGGGTCGACGCCGAGGTCGGCGGGCCGCTTGATAACGCCGCGGTCGCGCAGGTTCTCCACCATGCGCGCGTCCCGCGCCAGGCCCACCGCCGTGTAGCCGGCCACGCCGCGAATGGCCTGCTCGCGCTCCTCGTCGCTGCGGCACAGCAGCAGGTTGGCAATGCCTTCCTCGGTGAGGATGTGGCTCACGTCGTCGCCGTAGATCATGATCGGCGGCAGGGCCATGCCGGCTTGCTCCTGCAGCGTCCAGGCGTCCAACCGCTCGACGAAGGCGGGCTGCATGTGCTCGCGGAAGGTCTCGACCATCTGCACGACCAGCTTCTGGCCGCGTGGCGTGCCGGCGGCACCTTGGCGGCCGGCGCGAGCCTCGGCGCCGGCCTTCAGCCAGGCCGGGCTGGCGTGGCGGCGGCCGCGTGCATCGGCGCCCATGTTGGGCGCGCCGCCAAAGCCGGTGATGCGGCCGAGCGTGGCGGTGGAGCTGTTGCCCTGCAGGTCGATCTGCAGCGTGGAGCCGATGAAGAGGTCGCAGGCGTAGTGGCCGGCGGCCTGGCAGAAGGCGCGGTTGCTGCGCAGGCTGCCGTCGGCGCCGGTAAAGAACACGTCCGACCGGGCGCGGATGTAGTCCTCCATGCCCAGCTCGGAGCCGAAGGAGTGGATGGACTCCACCCAGCCGGCTTCGATGGCGGGGATCAGCGCCGGGTGCGGGTTCAGCGCCCAGTGCTTGCAGATCTTGCCTTTGAGCCCGAGCTGCTCGCCGTAAGTGGGCAGCAGCAGTTCGATGGCCGCCGTGTCGAAGCCGATGCCGTGGTTCAGGCGCTGCACGCCGTACTCGGCGTAGATGCCCTTGATGGCCATCATGGCCATCAGCACCTGGATCTCGCTGATCTGCGCCGGGTCGCGCGTGAACAGCGGCTCGACGAGGTTGGGGCGCGGCGCCTTGATGACGAAGTCGACCCAGTCGGCCGGGATGTCGATGCGCGGCAAGACATCCACGATCTCGTTGACCTGCGCGATGACGATGCCGCCCGAGAAGGCCGTGGCCTCGACGATGGCCGGCGTGTCCTCGGTGTTGGGCCCGGTGTAGAGATTGCCGGCCGCATCTGCCGCGTGCGCGGCCACCAGCGCGACCTTGGGCGTCAGGTCGACGAAGTAGCGCGCGAAGAGTTCGAGGTAGGTGTGGATGGCGCCGATCTCGATGCCACCGCTGCTCACCAGCTTGGCCAGGCGCGCGCCCTGCGGGCCGGAGAAGGAAAAGTCCAGCCGCTTGGCGATGCCGCTCTCGAACACGTCCAGATGCTCGGGCAGCGCCAGCACGGACTGCACCATGTGCAGGTCGTGCACGCGCTGCGGGTCCACCTGGTTGAGCGACTCGGCAAGAAAGTCCGCCTGCTTCTGGTTGTTGCCTTCCAGGCAGACGCGGTCGCCGGGTTGCAGCACGGCTTCCAGCAGCGGCACGATGGCTTCGGTGGCGACCCGCCGGCCCTGCACGCCGGAGACCTCGGCCGCACGGGCCAGGCGCTCGCGGCGCTGCAGGTCGCGCAGATTCCAGGCGGGAGCGTTCATCGATGCTCCTCAGTGCGGCTTGGCCGCGACACCCATGACCATGTCGGGAAGGGCCGTAGCGATGCCCGGGAAGATGCAGATCAGCAGCACCGCCAGCAGCATCAGCACGACGAAGGGGAGCACGCCCCAGATGATGTCGCGCAGGTCGATGTCGGGTGCGATGTTCTTGATGACGAAGATGTTCAGGCCCACCGGCGGGTGGATGAGGCCGGTCTCCATGACGATGGTCATCAGGATGCCGAACCAGATCAAGTCGAAGCCCGCGGCCTTCAGCGGCGGCAGGATGATGGGCGCCGTCATCAGGATGATGCTGACCGGCGGCAGGAAGAAGCCGAGCAGGATGACCATCAGCAGCACCGCCGCCAGCAGCACCCACTTCGACAGCTGCATGGCGACGATCCACTCGGCCACCGACTGGCTGATGTGCAGGTAGCTCATCACGTACGAGAACAGCAGCGACATGCCGATGATGAGCATCAGCATGGTCGACTCCTTCAGCGTCGACGTGAGGATGGGCGCCACGTCCTTGGGCCGCCAGACGCCGTAGATGACGGCGATCAACGCCAGCGCCAGCAGCGCACCCAGGCCGGCTGTTTCAGACGGCGTCGCGAAGCCGCCGTACAGCGCCACCATCACGCCGATCAGCAGCAGCACGAAGGGCACGACGCGCGGCAGCATCTCGAACTTCTGGCGGTTCGTGAAGGTCTCATTGGCCAGCAGCGCGGACGCAGCACCCGTGCGCTTGAACTCGGCCTCGGCCAGTGCGTATTCCTTGCGGTAGCGATAGGCCGCGTAGGCCGCGAACAAGCCGACCAGCAGCACGCCGGGGAAGATGCCGGCCAGGAAGAGCCGGCCCAGCGACTGCTCGGCCGCCACGGCGTACAGGATCATCGTGATGGACGGCGGCAGCAGGATGCCCAGCGTGCCGCCGGCCGCGATGATGCCGGCCGCGAAGCCGGGCGAGTAGCCGCGCTTGCGCATCTCGGGGATGCCGGCGCTGCCGATAGCCGAGCAAGTGGCCGGGCTGGAGCCGGCCATGGCCGCGAACAGCGCGCAGGCGAACACATTGGCGATGCCCAGGCCGCCGGGGATGCGGCCCATCCACACGTGCATGGCGGCATAGAGGTCCTGGCCGGCGCGTGACTTGCCGATGGCCGCGCCTTTCAGGATGAACAGCGGTATGGAGAGCAGCGTGATGCTGGCCATCTCCTCGTAGACGTTCTGCGTGACCGTGTCCAGCGCCGACGCCGGCATGAAGATGGCCATGAACAGCACCGCCACGCTGCCGAGCGCAAACGCGATGGGCGCGCCCGAGAACATGAACAGCAGCGTGACGACGCCGAACAGCGAGCCGAGGACGAGCATGCTCATGCCGGCACTCCCGAGTGAGGTTTGAAGAGGCCGTTGACGCGGGCCGTGAGCTGCACCAGCAACTGCAGGCTCAGCAGCGTCATGCCGAGGGCCATCAGGCCGTAGGGAACCCACAGTGGCGGCGCCCAGGAGGACGACGTCGTCTGGCCCTCGGCCCAGGCTTCGTGGAAGAGCGTCCAGGACTTCCACGCGAAGAAGCTGCAGAAGGTAGTGCACATCAGGTCCACCAGCATCAGGCGCAGGCGATTGACCGAACGCGGCAGCAGGCCGGCCATGGCCTCGATGCCGACGTGGCCGCGCATCGACTGCACGAAGGCGCCGCACAGGAAGGTCGCGCCCACCAGGCAGAACACCGCCGCCTCGTCCTGCCAGTCCGTGGACGCCTTCATCACATAGCGCGACACGACGCTGTAGGTCAGCACGCAGGCTGCCACCAGCAGCGCAAGCATGCCGAGCACGACCATCGCTTGGTTGATGACGTTCAGCGCGCGGGCGACAGGGCGCAGCAGTGCGGGCGTGTCGGGGTCGATGCCGGCACGCACCGCCGGCTGCATTTCGAAACCGTGGCTCATGACGGCCTCAGAGCAGCTTCTGCGCAGCCTTGAGGATGGCGGCGCACGATTCGTTCTTCTCGCCGAAGTCCTTCCACGCCGTGTCGCGTGCGATGGCCTGCCACTTCTTCAGCGTCGTCTCGTCCATGTCGTAGATCTTGGCGCCGGCCTTGGCGTAGATCTCGGCGGCGGCCACGTCGTCCGCCTTGGCGGCGTCGCGGGCGAACACTTCCAGCTCGGCGCCCACCGCCATGACGATGTCCTGCTGCGCCTTGGGCAGCTTGTTGAACACCTCCTTGGAGATCATCAGCGGCTCGAACATGAACCAGTAGGTGCGCTGGCGGCCGGAGGTCAGGTGCTTGGCGATCTCCTCGAGCTTGAAGGAGATGAAGCTGGTGGACGAGGTCATGGCCGCGTCCATCGCGCCGGTCTGCATGGCGGCGTAGATCTCGTTGGACGGCAGCGTGATGACCGACGCGCCTGCCTGCTTCAACATCATGTCCATCTCGCGGCTGCCGCCGCGCACCTTCAGGCCCTTGGCGTCGTCCGGCGTCACCAGTGGCCGCGCGCGGCTGGCCACGCCGCCGGCCTGCCAGACCCAGCTGACGATCATGACGCCCTTGTCGTCCAGCACCTTGGAGAGCAGCTTGCCCACCTCGGCCGTCTTCCAGGCCGCGCCCTGCTCGTAGCTGGGCACCAGCGCGGGCATCAAGCCGGCATTGGTCTCGGCCACCTCACCGCCGGCATAGGACAGCGGCACCAGGCTCATGTCCAGCGCGCCCTTGCGCATGGCCGAGAACTGCGCGTTGGTCTTCATCAACGACGAGCCGGGGTAGACCGACGCCTTCAGCGCGCCGCTACTGCGCTTTTCGACCTCGGCGGCGAACTTGCGGCACAGCCGGTCACGGAAGTCGCCTTCGGTGAGCGTGCCGCCCGGGAACTGGTGCGAGATTTTCAGGCCGCCCGCCTGCGCTTGGGCGGTAGGCAACCAAGCGGCTGCAGCGGTGCCACCAGCGGCGGCGATCCATTGGCGTCGTGTGAAGTGCATGCTTGTCTCCAGGTGTCCGCCTTGAGTGGCGTTATGCGGCCGCAGTGTGGGAGCGGCCCCCTGGGCGGTCAATCAACCTCGCCGGGCGACCGTTACGCTGGCCGCAACGGTCGTGGGTTAACCCTGGCAAATCGGTGGCCTAGGGCTACCCCTGCTTGATCAGGTTTTGGAGAACGAGTGCACCGCCTTTGTCCAGCAAGGTTCCGGCTTCGCCAAGAGTTCCGAGAACAACGGGTGCGAACCCAAGATCGCCGACCAACTTGGCAATTGACGCCACTGCCCTTGTTTCGTCGCCGGCCAGGAACATGACCCGTCGTCCGCCGTGTTCGACGGGGTCGGCTGCCAGCAACTTCGCCGGCAGTTGATTCAGCGACTTGACCACGCGCGCGCCCTCAAAGGCAGATGCGACCACCGCGCTTGAAGGCTGACCCTTCAATTCCTCCGGCGGCACGCCGTAGGTATTCATGGCGTCGACCACGATCTTGCCGGCCCATTGCGCGCCCGCGCGGGCCACCGCCTTGTGAGCGGCGAACGGAATCGCCAGGATCACGACGTCGGCCTTGATAGCGTCCTGCAGGCTTAGTGGCGTCACGTAGCCCGCGAACTCGTTCTTGAGTGCTTCGATGGAATCGGGGCCGCGTGTGTTGGCGATGCCGACGGCGATGCCACTGCGGGCGAACTGGCGAGCCAAGGCAGAGCCAACGTTGCCCGAGCCGATGATGGAGTAGGTCATGAGAGTTCCTTGAGATGGAGAGCGCTGCGGCTCAAGCTGAAATGGCCGCGATATCGGCGAATGCGCGCGAAATGGCGGCGTCCTTGGCCTGCGGCCCCGTGGCAAGGCCTTCGGCACGGACGACGGTCACGTCGACGACACCGAGGAACGCGAGCAGGCCGATGAGGTAGCTTTCCTGATGCTCGAGCGCCGCCGCCGGGCTCCCGGCGGAATACACGCCGCCGCGCGCCGAGGCGATGAAGGCCTTCTTGTTCTTCAGCAGGCCCTCGGGGCCGGTGGCGGTGTAGCGGAAGGTCGTGCCCGCCACCGCGATGCGGTCGATCCACGCCTTCAGTGGGGTCGGGATCGAGAGGTTGTACATGGGCGCACCGATGACGAGGATGTCCGATGCGACCAGTTCGTCCATGTAGGCATTGCCCTTGAGCAGGTCCGCCGTGATGGTCGCATCGTCGGTCGGCGCTCCATGGAAGGCCGCCATGTGCGCGCTGGACAAGTGCAGTGCAGGGTCGGCGGCGAGGTCGCGCACCACGACGCGGATGCCTGGGTGCAAGGTTTGGTGGCGCGCGACGATTTCGGCGGAAAGTTGACGACTGACGGACGCCGCACCGAGGACGCTGGAGTCGAGATGAAGGAGTTGCATGGAAGGCCTCAAAGAGTTGGTGGAAAGTCCGACCCTTTGCTTCTGCGCCGAGGGCCCGGGGAAGGTTTCTTCCCGTGAGATGAATAGTGAAGATCGCGAACCTATCTGAGAAGCCGGTATATTGAGATGCAATCCATCTGCCAACGAGATGGGAGGAGGCTCGAATGCTCGATGGCGTGTCTCTTGATCAACTCCGGACCTTCGTGGCGGCGGTGGATGAAGGCAGCTTTTCGGCCGCAGCACGGAGGCTCAACCGCGTGCAGTCGGCGGTCAGCGGCTGGGTCAACAGCCTGGAGGCGCAGATCGGCGTGGTGCTGTTCGACCGGTCCGGCCGATACCCGAAGCTGACGCCCGCAGGGGTTCTGCTGCTCGCAGACGCTCGCCATGTCGTCGCCGGCGTGGACACGCTGAAGGCGCGTGCCAAGTTGATGGCGGCGGGGCTGGAGGCCGAACTCTCGGTGGTGGTGGATGTGTTCTTCCCGACCGCCCTCGTCAGCGCCGCCGCAAAGGCGTTTGCCAGCCGATTCCCGCTCACACCGCTGCGGGTGTTCGTGGAGGGATTGGGCGCGGGCTACCAACCCGTGCTCGACGGGCGCTGCAACCTCGGCATCCTGGCCCCGCTTCCGATGGCATTTCCGTCACTCGCCAGTGAAAGCATCGGCCCGTTGACCTTGGTGACGGTGGCCGCGCCGGACCATCCACTGGCAAGTTTCAAGCGCCGCATACCGAAGGCCGCGCTGGCCAAGCACATTCAACTCGTCCTCACCGACCGCTCCGAACTGAGCGCGGGGCGCGACTATGGCGTGACGTCCGCGTCGACCTGGCGACTGGCGGACCTGTCAACCAAACATGCCTTCCTCAGGGACAGCGTGGGTTGGGGCAACATGCCGATGCACATGGTGTGCGACGACCTCGCCACGGGGCATCTCGTGTTGCTAGACGTCGAGGATCTGCTGCCCAAGGGCTTCACACTCACGATGGCTGCATTCCATCGGGCATCGGAGCCACCTGGCCCAGCCAGCAGGTGGCTGATCGACGACCTCAAGGCACGCTATTCCGCCGAGGCATCGCAATAGCGCGAACCTCGTAGCCGGCTGCGACGCTTCATCGCGTGCTGTGCCGTCAACGACAAAGGCGCCCGACCGTCACCGGCGCGATGCAGTGACCTCCAGTTCGGCCGAGTGGCTGCGGCACGCAGCCAGCAGCGACAGCAGGTTGGGATCACGCTCCCGCGTGCGCAGGAAGACGACGCTGATCTTCTGGCGCATCTGGTAGCGCGCCGCCAGCGGCACCAGGCAGACATTGCGCGGCAGCACACCGCGCACGCGGCCCGGCAGCAGCGTGCAGCCGATGCCGCCGCCCACCAGGTTCATCAGCGAGAAGATGTCGTTGGTCGTCATCGCCACGTTGGGCTCGAAGCCGGCCACATGGAAGGCCTCGAGGAAGCGGTCATGCGTCACATAGCCTTCGTTGAGTGAGACGAAGCGCTCGTCCGCGCAGGCGCCCAGGTCGACCTCGGCCTGGCGGGCATAGGGTGACCCGGCCGGAGCGGCGAAGAAGATCTCGTCCTCGAACAGCAGCTGCGACTCGACGTCCGCCGCGCCCTCCGGGAAGCCCATCACCGTCGCGTCCAAGGCGCCGTCGCGCAGCTTGCGCAGCAGGTCGCTGTTGGAGCCCAGCACCAGCTCGGTCTGCATGTCGGGCTTGCGCAGGCGCAGCCCCATGATGATGGCCGGCACGGTACCGCTGGTCAGCGAGTAGAGCGAGCCGATGCGGATGCGGTCGGCCGCGTAGCCAGCGATCTCGCGCGTGGCGCGGATGCCGTGGGCCATGGCCTGCAGCACTTCGCGGGCCACTTCGGCCAGCGCATGGGCGGCGTCATTGGGTTGCAGGTTGCGGCCCTCCAGCCGGAACAGGCTGCAGCGCGTGCCGGCTTCCAGCGAATGCAGCGCCCGATGCACGCTGACGGCGCTGACGCCCAGCCGCTCCGCCGCCCGCGCGAGATTGCCGCTCTCCATGAAAGCCAGCAGGATCTCGAGCTTGCGGAAAGTGATCTCTTCGTCGATGCGGTGGAGCATGGCCGGGCATCGTAGCGATCGGGAGCTGCGAGCGAGCCGACGCAGACTCGACCGCCGTCGCAGCAACTCGGCCCGGCTTGCTAAAGTTACAGACTCGCGCGCCGCCGCCCAGCGCAGCAGCGCCGCACGGATTTCCCCCTACCGGAACAGCTTCATGACCGCTGAAAAGACCCAGATTGTTTACACCCTGACCGATGAAGCGCCTCGCCTGGCCACGGCCTCGCTGCTGCCGGTCGTCAAGCTCTTCGCGGCGTCGGCTGGGATCGACGTCATCAGCGCCGACATCTCGGTGGCCAGCCGCGTCCTGGGCCAGTTCTCCGAACTGCTGACCGAAGAACAGCGCCTGCCCGACACGCTGGCCGCCCTGGGCAAGCTCACGCTCAAGCCTGAAGCCAACATCATCAAGCTGCCCAACATCAGCGCCTCGGTGTCGCAGCTGAAGGCCGCCATCAAGGAGCTGCAGGAGAAGGGCTACAAGATCCCGGACTACCCCGAGAAGGCCGAGACGGACGAGCAGAAGGACATCCGCGCCCGCTACAACAAGTGCATCGGTTCGGCCGTGAACCCGGTGCTGCGTGAAGGCAACTCCGACCGCCGCGCGCCCAAGGCCGTCAAGGAATACGCCCGCAAGAACCCGCACCGCATGGACGAATGGAGCCAGGCCTCGCGCTCGCACGTCTCGCACATGCACGACGACAACTTCTATCACGGTGAAAAGTCGATGACGCTGGACCGCGCGCGCGACGTGAAGATGGAACTGCTGACCAAGAGCGGCAAGACCATCGTGCTGAAGGCCAAGGTCTCGCTGCTGGACCGCGAGGTGGTCGACTCCATGTTCATGAGCAAGAAAGCCCTGCTGGCTTTCTATGAAAAGGAGATCGAGGACGCACGCAAGACCGGCGTGATGTTCTCGCTGCACGTCAAGGCCACCATGATGAAGGTGTCCCACCCCATCGTCTTCGGCCACTGCGTGCGCATCTTCTACCGCGAGGCGTTCGAGAAGCACGCCAAGCTGTTCGACGAGTTGGGCGTCAACGTCAACAACGGCATGGTCGATCTGTACAACAAGATCGCCACGCTGCCGAGCGCCAAGCAGGACGAGATCAAGCGCGACCTGCACGCCTGCCACGAGCACCGCCCCGAGCTGGCCATGGTGGACTCAGCAAAGGGCATCACCAACTTCCACTCGCCCAACGACGTCATCGTCGACGCCTCCATGCCCGCCATGATCCGCAGCGGCGGCAAGATGTACGGTGCCGACGGCCGCCTGAAGGACGTGAAGGCCGTGATGCCCGAGTCGACCTTCGCCCGCATCTACCAGGAGATCATCAACTTCTGCAAATGGCATGGTGCCTTCGACCCGCGCACGATGGGCACCGTGCCCAACGTCGGCCTGATGGCGCAGCAGGCCGAGGAATACGGTTCGCACGACAAGACCTTCGAGATCCCAGAAGACGGCGTCGCCAACATCACCGACCTGGCCACCGGCGAGGTGCTGCTGAGCGAGAACGTCGAGCAGGGCGACATCTGGCGCATGTGCCAGTGCAAGGACGCCGCCATCCGCGACTGGGTGAAGCTCGCCGTCAGCCGCGCGCGCAACTCCGGCATGCCCGTGGTGTTCTGGCTGGACCAGTTCCGCCCGCACGAGGCGCAGCTGATCACCAAGGTCAAGATGTACCTGCATGAGCACAACACGACCGGCCTGGACATCCAGATCATGAGCCAGGTGCGTGCGATGCGGTACACGCTGGAGCGCGTCATCCGCGGCCTGGACACCATCAGCGCCACCGGCAACATCCTGCGCGACTACCTCACCGACCTCTTCCCCATCATGGAGCTGGGCACCTCGGCCAAGATGCTGTCCATCGTGCCGCTGATGGCCGGTGGCGGCATGTACGAGACGGGCGCCGGCGGCTCGGCGCCCAAGCACGTGCAGCAACTGGTGGAAGAGAACCACCTGCGCTGGGACTCGCTCGGCGAGTTCCTGGCCCTGGCCGTGAGCCTGGAAGACGTTGGATTGAAGACCGGCAATGCCAAGGCCAAGGTGCTGGCCAAGGCGCTGGACGCCGCCACCGGCAAGCTGCTGGACAACGGCAAGGGCCCCAGCACCAAGACCGGCGAGAACGACAACCGCGGCAGCCACTTCTACCTGACGCTGTACTGGGCGCAGGCGCTGGTCGAGCAGACGGAGGACGCCGAACTGGCGGCGCGCTTCAAGCCGCTGGCCGAGAGCCTGGCTGCCAACGAGGCCAAGATCGCGGCCGAGCTGAAGGAAGTGCAGGGTCACCCGGCCGACATCGGTGGCTACTACCTGCCGGACGTGGCGAAGCTGGACAAGGTGATGCGTCCGAGTGCGACGTTCAATGCAGCGCTGGAGTCGATGGCGAGCTGATCGTCACTTCACGACGGGGCCCGGCCCCGTTGATCACGCCGCTGCGCAGTCCCTGCCAGCGGCGTTTTTCATGGTGGGGCGTCGACCACTTCTGCGGCCGCACGGAACGCATCCACCGCCGCCGGGAATCCGCAATAGACGCTGGCATGCAGGAAGATCTCCTGCAGCTCCTCCACCGTCACGCCATTGTTCAGCGCGCCACGCACGTGGGTCTTCAACTCGTGCATGCGGCCCAGCGCCACCAGCATGGACACCGTGACGATGCTGCGCGTGCGCAGGTCCAGGCCTGGGCGCTGCCAGGTGTTGCCCCAGGCATGGCGGGTGACCAGTTCCTGTAGCGGTTCGGTGAACGGCGTGACCTTGGCCAGCGCGGCGTCAACGTAGGCATCGCCCAGCACGGCGCGGCGGGTGGCAAGACCTTGAGGGTCGAGATCCATCTGGGCTCCTGAAGTGGTGTGGGCAGCATAGCGATGCACGGCAGCCCGCGCCAATCCGGCCGTCACGGCCTGAACGGCTCCCGATTACCGATAGCGCTTGCGCCAGGCATCCACCACACGCTCGGTCAGCGCATCGACCTCGCGCTGTTCAGCAGCGCTCAGTACCAGCGGGGCCCAGCGGCCCTGGCGCATCAACTTCTCGAGGTTCTCCATCGAGTCGCGGCTTTCCGGGGATGCCGCCGGGCCGGACATTTCGGCCATGATGCGGAGCCAGGCCTCCTTGTATGCCTGTCGCTGCATCGCCGTCTCGCCCAGCGCGCCGAATGAATGGGCGTAGGCCATCATTGCATCCATGTCGCCGTCCTCGGCGGTCTGCCGCACTTCGCGCTGCAGCTTGCCGAGCAGTTCCGGCGCGCCGCCCTGCTCGGGGTGGGCATTGAGCCAGGTCAGGTACTCCAGAGCCATGCCCGGGAGGGCACCCTCGTAAGCGCGCTTGAGCAACTCGCCACGGCGCGCCAGGGTGGCCGCGTCGAAGATCTGGCAGCGCCGCTGCATGTCCTGCGACGCCTTGATCCACTGATCCATGGTGCCGGAGCCGTTCTCGAACGTCTTTCGCAGCGGGCCACCCTGGTCGCGCACCTGGTAGGCAAACTCGGTTGAACGGTCCGCATGCTCGCATCGCGCGAGCATGTCCGCCGCCCGGCGAGCCTGCGCTGGCGTGGCGCCGTCTTCCAGTGCAAGCAGCACCTTGCGCAGGTCGTCGGACGCCGACGGGTCCAGTATGCGCGGCAAGGGTGGCTGCGTGGGCGCGCGCGCCGGTGGGGTGGCGACGTCGGCCGTCGCCTCTGCAGCCACCCCTGCGACGGCGACCTGGGGCGATCCGGAGCCAGGGGCCGACAGCGCAGGCGGCACGTGCGGCGCGGGAACCTGCGCCGGCCCACTCAGCAGCCAGTTGGCAGCGGCCAGCCCGAGCACCAGCGCGAGGCTACCGATCACCCCCAAGTTGCGGGCGGACACGGATGTGGAACGGGTCACCTTGCCAACCACCCTCGCTGCTGCCGCGACGCCAGGCCCGACGCTTCAGCCCTCCTGCATCTGGCTGATCATCACGTCGCCAAACCCCGAGCACGACACCTGCGTCGCCCCATCCATCAGCCGCGCAAAGTCATACGTGACCTTCTTGCTCAGCACGGCCTTTTCCATCGCGCTGATGATGAGGTCCGCCGCCTCCTTCCAGCCGATATGCCGCAGCATCATCTCGGCGGACAGGATGGAGGAGCCGGGGTTCACGTAGTCATTGCCGGCGTACTTGGGCGCAGTGCCGTGGGTGGCTTCGAACATGGCGATGGAGTCGCTCATGTTGGCGCCGGGGGCGATGCCGATGCCGCCCACTTGGGCGGCCAGCGCGTCGGAGATGTAGTCGCCGTTCAGGTTCAGCGTGGCGATGACGCTGTACTCGACCGGGCGCAGGATGATCTGCTGCAGGAAGGCGTCGGCGATGACGTCCTTGATGGTGATGTCCTTGCCCGTCTTCGGGTTCTTGAACCGGCACCACGGGCCGCCGTCGATGGGCTCGGCGCCGAATTCCTTTTGCGCCAGCGCGTAGCCCCAGTCACGGAAGGCGCCTTCCGTGAACTTCATGATGTTGCCCTTGTGCACGAGGGTCACGCTGGGCTTGTTGTGGTCGATGGCGTACTGGATGGCCTTGCGCACCAGGCGCTCGGTGCCTTCACGGCTGACCGGCTTGATGCCCAGCGCCGAGGTCTCGGGAAAGCGGAGCTTGTTGGCGCCGAGTTCGTCGCGCAGGAAGGCGATCAGCTTCTTGGCCTTGTCGCTGCCGGCCTCGAACTCGATGCCCGCGTAGATGTCCTCCGAGTTCTCGCGGAAGATGACCATGTCGACCTTGTGGGGCTCTTTCACGGGGCTGGGCACACCTTTGAAATAGCGCACGGGGCGCAGGCAGACGTAGAGGTCCAGCTCCTGGCGCAACGTGACGTTCAGTGAGCGGATGCCGCCACCGACGGGCGTGGTCAGCGGGCCCTTGATGGAGACGAGATAGTCGCGCGCGGCCTGCACCGTCTCGGCGGGCAGCCACACGTCGGGGCCGTACAGGCGCGTGCTCTTCTCGCCGCCATACACCTCCATCCAATGGATCTGGCGCGTGCCGCCGTAGGCCTTGGCGACGGCCGCATCGACCACCTTCAGCATGACGGGCGTGACGTCCAGCCCGACACCGTCGCCTTCGATGAAGGGAATGATGGGGTTGTTGGGCACGTTCAGCGAGAAGTCGGCATTGGCCGTGATCTTCTGGCCGCCTTCAGGCACCGTGATGTGTTGGGACATGGGCGTGGGCTTTCGCGAGGAAGCGAGGAAAGACGAAACTCGGCGAGTTTATGAGCAGGCCAGCAGCACGCGCTCCCACACGCCGTGCGCCAAGCCCCAGCCTGCGCCCAGGGCCAGCGCGAGGCCGGCCAGGCGCAGTGCCAGCACGTCGCCGCCCGCGCCGCGCTTGAGCAGCCGCGCCCGCCACAGCGGCGCGACGACCAGGCCCGGCGTGCTGGCCAGCGCAAAGCCCGCCATCGCCGCAGCGCCGCTGAGCGGCGAGCCCGACAGGCCCGACAGCAGCAGCGCCGCATGCAGCAGCCCGCAGGGCATGGCCACCCAGGCCATGCCGGTGACGAAGGCGTGGCGCGGCTGCGGGCGCCAGGAGACGGCGCCCAGCCAGGCCGGCACGCGGCCACGCGCCAGCAGCGTCAGGCCGAACAGCAGCAGCGCCGCCTGCAGCAACGCCCAGGCGGGCTGCAGCAGCGTCACGCTTTGCGCAGCACGCGCGACCGCCTCCGCAGAAGCTGCCGCCACGGCCCCGCCGGCCGTGTAGCCCAGCAGCCGGCCCACCAGCAGCTTGGCCGGCTGCTTGCCGCCGGCCAGCGCACAGGGCGCGCTGCACATGGCCGCGCAATGCGGCATGCCGGCCAGGCCCATCAGCGTGGCGGACGCGATCAGGGCCGCGTCGAGTGCCATCAGATGATCTTGGAGAACCGCTCGCGGCTCGCGTCGGCCTGCAGGTAGCGGTCGAACACCAGCGCCACGGCGCGCACGAAATACCAGCCCAGCGGCGTCACCTGAATGGCGCCCGGTTCCAGCTCGACGAGGCCCTGCCCCGCCAGTTGGGTCAACCGCGCCAGCTCAGGCGCGAAGTAGCTGGGCACGTCGACGAGGTAGGACGCCGCGATGGGCTCGAACTCGACGCGGCCCTGGCACATCAGCGCCATGATGACGGCGCGGCGCAGCAGGTCGTCGCGCGTCAGCGCCAAGCCGCGCTGCACGGGCAGCTGGCGCTGGCGCAGCGCGTCCTCGTACTCGTCCAGCGTCTGGGCGTTCTGCGCGTAGGTGGCGCCCACGCGGCTGATGGCCGACACGCCCAGGCCGACGAGGTCGCAGTCGGGCTGCGTCGAATAGCCCTGGAAGCCGCGGTGCAGCAGGCCCTGACGCTTGGCGATGGCGAGTGGGTCGTCGGGCAGCGCGAAGTGGTCCATGCCGATGTAGGCGTAGCCCTCGCCCAGCAGCGCGCTGATGGCGCCGGACAGCATGGCCAGCTTGTCGCCCGCCGGCGGCAGCAACTCGGCGACGATGCGGCGCTGCGGCTTGAAGCGCTGCGGCAGGTGGGCGTAGGCATACATCGCGATGCGGTCGGGGCGCAGCTCGGCCACTTGTTGGATCGTGCGGGCGAAGCTGGCGGGGCTCTGCAGCGGCAGGCCGTAGATCAGGTCGACGTTGGTGGACGCAAAGCCCAGCTCGCGGGCCTGGCTCATCAGCGCTGCCACCTGCTCGAAAGGCTGCACGCGGTGCACGGCCTTCTGCACGGCGGCATCAAAGTCCTGCACGCCGAAGGACAGGCGGTTGAAGCCGAGCCCACGCAGATGCGCCAGGCGCTGCCGGTCCACCGTGCGCGGGTCCACCTCGATAGACAACTCGGCGCCGGGCAGCAGCTTGAAACGGCGACGCAGCGCGTCCATCAGCGCGCTCAGCTCGCTGTCCGACAAGAAGGTCGGCGAGCCGCCGCCCAGGTGCAGCTGCGACACCGGTGCAATGCCGTCAGAACTGCCGCCCAGCGCCTCGGCCACCAGATCCATCTCCACGTTCAGCGCGGCCAGGTAGGGCGCCGCGCGTTCGTGGTGCTTGGTGATGATCTTGTTGCAGGCGCAGTAGTAGCAGAGCTGCTCGCAGAACGGGATGTGCACGTACACCGACAGCGGCTGCGCCGTGCCACGCTGGCGCAGCGCCTGCAGGTGCTGGGCGCCTTGGTGGGCCTCGACGAAGCGATCAGCCGTCGGGTAGGACGTATAGCGCGGCCCGGCCACGTCGTGGCGCTTCATGTTGAATTGAAGGAGGTCAGCGTCCAGGGGGTGGTCGGTTACAGCAGCCATGCCGCCACTGTGCCGAGGGCGGCGCGGCCTCGCCTTGATGCAGGTCAAGGACAGCACGGAGCAGCCGGCAAAGAATCGGCTTCATGCTGACGACCCTCCCCCGCGCGATGCCCATGCCGACGAAATCCGACGTGGCGGCGTCGCCCTCCCCCGCCGGCATCGCGCCGCTCAAGGTCGCCTGCGCAAGCTGCAATCTGCGCGAGCTGTGCCTGCCGGTGGGCATGAATGCTGCCGAGCTCATCCAGCTGGACGGCCTGGTGACGAACCGCCGCACGGTGCCGCGTGGCGAGCACCTGTTCCGCAACGGCGAGCGCTTCGAAGCGCTTTACGCGGTGCGCACGGGCTTCTTCAAGACCTGTGTCGGCAGCGAGGACGGCCGCGACCAAGTCACGGGCTTCCAGATGGCCGGCGAACTGCTCGGGCTGGACGGCATCAGCAGCGACCACCACCACTGCGACGCGGTCGCGCTGGAGGACTCGTCGGTCTGCGTCATCCCCTATGCCCAGCTGGAAGATCTATCGCGCGAGTTCACGGCGCTGCAGCACTCCTTTCACAAGGTCATGAGCCGCGAGATCGTGCGTGACCACGGCGTCATGCTGCTGCTCGGCAATATGCGCGCGGAGGAGCGGCTGGCGGCTTTCGTGCTGAACCTGACGCAACGTCTGCAGGCACGCGGCTTCTCGGCCTCCAGCCTCGTGCTGCGCATGACACGCGAGGAGATCGGCAGCTACCTCGGGCTGAAGCTGGAGACCGTCAGCCGCACCTTCTCCAAGTTCCAGGACGAGGGGCTGATGGAGGTGAAACAGCGGCAGTTGCGCATCCTGAACCAGGCCGGGCTGCAGGCCTTGGTCAACAACAGCCGTTGCTGAAATTGGATTGCGTCGCCAGCGTCAGCCTTCGCCGATCAAAACCACCGTAGCGCGAAGCAGGAGGACGGGCGGGCCTGCTGCGAAGGTAAAGGAGGAGGCTCGCGAAGCGGGCCGGAGGACTGAGCCCGTCCACCTCCGGCAAAGGAAGAAGGCCCTGCCGAGCTTTCGCGCGACAGGGCCAACGAGCCCGCCGGAGCGGGCATCAGAAGCGAGAGATCAGCCGACCTTGATCTCGTTGCGCACTTCCTTCACGCCCGGCACGGCCTGGACGAGTTTGATGGCCTTCTGCGCCAGTTCCGCGCTCGGTGCCGAGCCCTTCACGACGACGACGCCGGCCGTCGTGCTGCTGACGGTGAGCGGCAGCGCCTGCAGATCCTTGTCCTGTTGCAGCACGGCAGCGGCCTGGCTGGTGACGGCGGCGTCGCCGGTCTGCGCCTGGGCAACGACTTGGTCAGCCGGCGCGGTGGCCGGTTCCGGGTCGGCGGCGAACGAAGCAGACGCGGCGGTCGCCATCAGGGCGGCGGACAGCAGACGGGTGAGAGTGGATGTGTGCATGCGGATCTCCTGAAAAGGCTTGATTCGAAAGCGGTGCCGGATGGCGCCACGAACAGGCTTAGCGCAAGGGCTGTGCCAGTTCGTTATTTGTCATCTGCATCAACGGTTTAGCGCTGTTTTCCGGCCCCGCTCGCGGCCTTCAGCCTTGAAACACCGCCGTTCTGTCGCCGCCTGGCGACAAGCCATCACCCGTTTGCCCTAAGTGCTTGATTCATCTGACAACTTCTTGTCGCCGAAAGCCGACGCCGCAGCTAGGGGGCGCCGTCGGTGCGGAAGAGTTGCGGGTCCAGCCCGTGCTTCTGCATGAGCCGGTAGAACTCGGTGCGGTTGCGGTCGGCCAGCCGGGCGGCCTCGGCGACATGGCCGGACGTGAGCTTGAGCAGCTGGTTCAGGTAGTCGCGTTCGAAGCGCTGCTTGGCATGCTGGTAGTTCAGCACCTCGGCCGACGGCATCTGCAGCGCGCGCTGCACCTGGGCCAGCGGCACCAGCGGCGCCGTGGCCAGCACGCAGACCTGCTCGACGACGTTGTAAAGCTGGCGCGCGTTGCCCGGCCAGGGCGCCGTGACCAGCGCCTCCAGCGCGTCCGGTGCGAAGCCCTTGACGGGCTTGCGGTGCCGCTCGGCCAGCGTCTGCAGAAAGTGCTGGGCCAGCAGCGCGATGTCCTCGCGGCGCTCGGACAACGGCGGCAGCGTCAGCTTGACGACGTTGAGCCGGTAGTAGAGGTCGGGGCGGAACTGGCCCTCGGCCATCGCCCGGTCCAGGTCGCGGTGAGTGGCGGACAGCACGCGCACGTCCACGGCCACGGCCTCGTTGCTGCCCACCGGCCGCACGACGCGCTCCTGCAGCACGCGCAGCAGCTTGACCTGCAGCGCCAGCGGCATGTCGCCGATCTCGTCGAGGAACACCGTGCCGCCGTGCGCCGCCGGGATCAAGCCCTGGCGATGCCCCTGCGCGCCGGTGAAGGCGCCCTTCACATGGCCGAAGAGTTCGGACTCCAGCAGCGCCTCAGGAATGGCGCCGCAGTTCACCGCGATGAAGGGCTTGGCCGCGCGCGGGCTGGCGTTGTGCAGCGCGCGGGCCAGCAGCTCCTTGCCGGTGCCGCTGTCGCCGCAGATCAGCACGCTCGCGTCGGTGGCGGCCACCAGCCGTGCCTCGGCCAGCACCTCGGCCATGCGCGGGCTGCGGCTGATGATCTCGCGGCGCCAGCTGCCATCGCCGCCGCCCGCCGGCGCCGGGCCCGGTGCGTTCACACGCAGCGCCTGGTTGATCTTGGCCAGCAGCTCCTTGCCGTCGAAGGGCTTGGTCAGGTAGGCATGGGCGCCGCGCGTCGTGGCCTCCACCGCGTCCGGGATGCTGCCGTGGGCGGTGAGCAGGATGACGGGCAGCGACGGGTGGCGGCTGCGCACCTCGTCGAAGAGCTGATGGCCGTCCAGCCCGGGCAGGCGCACGTCGGTGATGACGAGGGACGGCAGGCGCACGGCCAGGTGAGCCAGCGCGGCTTCGGCGCTCGCCACGGCCTGCACGGCATGGCCGGCGGCGGTGAGGCGCATCGTCATCAGGCGCAGCAGGTCGGCGTCGTCGTCGACGAGGAGGATGGTGGCTTGGGTGGTCATGGGCGGCGCTCAGCGCTTGGCAGGCAATGTTTGTTCGATGACCTTGAGGGCTTCGAGCTTCTCGTTGAGCTGCTCGTTGCGGCGCTGGCTGTCGCGCAGTTGCTGCGTTAGCTTGTCGATGCTGTCCTGCAGGCGACGCTGCTCGGCCAGACGGGCAGACAGCAGCGTGGCCAAGGGCCTGAGCGGCTCTGCGGCCTGCGCGTCGCTGGCGACGGCGTCGACCTGCGCGGCGGCCTGGGCCAGGTCGGCGCCGCTGCGGCCCTGGCTCAGCACCAAGGCCCTGCGCAGTTCCTCGGCGGTGCCGAGCACGGCCTTCAAAGCGTCGATCTCAGGCGGCGGCGGAGGAGGTTCCGGGCAGACCGGCGCGGGCAGCGGCACGGGGGCCGGCGGGGGCGTCTGGCAGCCCACCAGCAGCAGCACCAGGCAAATCTCAAACAGTCGTCGCATGCTCAATCTCGATACGGAAATGGGCGCCGCGTTCGCTCGGCAGCAGGCGGCACGTGCCGCCATGCGCTTGCACGATCTCGCGCACGATGGACAGGCCGATGCCATTGCCACGGCGGGCGCCGGGCGCCTGGTGTCGGCCTTGATAGAAGGGGTCGAAGATGTGCTCGACATCCTCGGCTGCAACGCCGGGGCCGGTGTCGCGGCAGTCGATGACGACCTTGCCGCCGCGCAGCCGCAACGCCAGCGAAATGACGCCGCCGGGCAGGCTGAAGCGCACCGCGTTGACGAGCAGGTTGGCCAGCACCACGCCAAGCTTCTCGCCGTCGACCAGCGCCGTGCAGGCCTCGGCGTCGATGCGCACGTCCAGCCCCCTCGCCTGCCACAGCAGCCGCTGATCAGCCACGACGCGCGCCAGCAGCGCGGCCAAGTCCACCGGCCGGCGCTGCAGCTGCTGCGAGTCCGACGCCAGCGTCTGGTAGCGCAGCAAGTCCTCGATCTGGCCCTGCAGCGCGGCGCTGTTGTCGCCGAGGATGCGCACGATCTCGGTCTGGTCGGCCGTCAGCGGGCCGGCCACGCCCTCGCGCAGCAGCGCCGCGCCTTCGCGGATGGAGGCCATGGGCGTTTTCAGCTCGTGCGAGATGTGGCGCACGAAGCGGGTCTTGTCGGACTCCAGCGTCGCCAGCCGCTGGCGCAGCCATTCGAGCTGGCGGCCCAGGCGGCGCAGGTCCGCCGGGCCGCGCACGACGACGGGCTCGTCGAAGCGGTTGTCACCCAGCCGGCCGATGGCAGCCTCGACGTGCGCGAGCGGCCGCAGCAGCCAGTGGCCAAAACCCAGCGCCAGCAAGCCGGCCAGCGCGATGGCGCCCAGCACCAGCCCGCTGATGAGGCGGCGCTGCTGCTCCAGCTCGGCCAGCACGGCGTCGCTGCGGCGGTCCATGGCCTGCTGGCTGTGCTCGGCCAGCGTCTCGTTGAGGCGGTGCAGGTCGGCGAACACCGGCGTGAGGCGCTTCAACGCCGACGACTGAACGCGGGCGGGGCCGGGTTTTTGCAGCACGGCCCAGGCGGCGTCGGCCTGCGCTGCCCATTCGGCAAAGATGCGTTGGGACGGCGCATCGGTCATCAGCTCGGCCAGCACGGATTGCGTGGCCTTGGCGTCCGTCCAGGCGGCTTGGTAGCGGTCGCGCAGGCTGGCGTCGTTCAGCACCAGGAACTGGCGCGCGCTGCGCTCCATGGCCACGGTGCGCTCGGCCAGGCGCTGGCCCTGGGCCGTCAGGGCGGCGGCGTCCTGCGAGGCCTGGCGGCCCTGCAGCGCCACATGCTCCAGCGCGAACATGGCCTGCGCCGCCGCGCCGCCGAGCACGGCCGTGATAAGCAGGAAAGCCGCCAGCAGGCACTGGTGAAAGGACAGGCCGCGCAGGCGCTGCCGGGCCGGGTCGGTGGGAGTAGGGGCGAGGGCGGAATCCAGGGCGTGTGCGGGCATCTTGGGCGCCGCATGCTAGGACTCGAACCCGCGCCAACGCCGACGGCGGCGGCCCGCTTTGCATCACGATGCAACTGCGCTGCCACCATCCGAAAAGCGCACCATGCTGCGGCGCAGCAACAGCCGCTAGGATGAGGCTCATGCGTCCCCAAGTCCTGATCATCGGCTGCGGTTTTGGCGGCCTGGAGGCGGCGCGGGCCCTGCGCTCCGCCGATGTCGACATCACCGTTGTCGACAAGACCAACCACCACCTGTTCCAGCCGCTGCTCTACCAGGTGGCCACGGCCGGCCTGTCGGCGCCGTCCATCGCGGCGCCCATCCGCCACCTGTTCCGCCGCCAGCCCAATGTGACGACGCTGCTCGGCGAGGTCGTCGCCATCGACGCGGCCGCGCAGACGGTCACGCTGAAGGACGGCGCCACGCTGCGCTGGGACCACCTCATCGTTGCCGCTGGTGCCACGCACAGCTATTTCGGCCGCGACGACTGGGCGCCGCATGCGCCGGGGCTGAAGACGCTGGACGACGCCTTCGAGATCCGCCGCCGCGTGTTGATGGCCTTCGAGGCCGCCGAGCGCGAGGACGAGCCGGCCAAGCGCGCCGCCCTGCTGCAATTCGTCGTCGTCGGCGGTGGGCCGACCGGCGTGGAGCTGGCCGGCACCTTCGCCGAGATCGCGCGGCACACCTTGCCCGGCGAGTTCCGCCGCATCGACCCGCGCCAGGCGCGCGTGCTGCTCGTGGAAGGCGGCACGCGCGTGCTGCAGGCCATGCCCGAGCCTTTGAGCGAACGCGCCCGCGAGCAGCTGACGGCCCTGGGCGTGGAGGTGATGCTCAACGCCCGCGTGACCGGCATCGACGCGGAGGGGCTGGACGTCACCACGGCCGCCGGCCCCGAGCGGCTGCAAAGCCGCTGCGTCGTCTGGGCCGCAGGCGTGGCCGCTTCGCCGTTGGGCCGCGCGCTGGCGGCGGCGACCGGCTGCACGCTGGACCGCGCCGGCCGCGTCGTCGTGGAGCCCGACGTGAGCGTGAAGGGCCATCCGCATTTGCAGGTCATCGGCGACCTGGCAGCCGCGCAGAGCCACGCCCCGGGTAAGGAGCCGAAGCCCGTGCCGGGCGTGTCCCCCGGCGCCAAGCAGATGGGCCGCTGCGCCGCCGCCAACATCAAGCGCCAGCTGCGCGGCGAGGCAACGCAGGCGTTTCGTTACGCGGACTACGGCAACCTCGCCACCATCGGCCGCCACAGCGCCGTCGTGGACCTGGGCACACCGGCGGGGGCGCTGCGTTTTTCAGGCTACCCGGCCTGGCTGTTCTGGCTGTTCGCCCACGTTTATTTCCTGATCGGCTTTCGCAACCGCTTCGTCGTGCTGATGGACTGGGCCTGGGCCTACTGGACGCATGACCGCAATGCCCGCGTCGTGGCCGGTGGCATCAACGCGGCCAGCCCGGCGAGCGAGGCTGCGGCTCCGGTTCGTCCGCCGGCACGCTGACGAGCAGCAGCGCGACGCTGGCGCCCAAGGCGACGACGGCCCAGAAGATCAGGAAGCTCAGCGTGTAGATGGCCTGCGCCGACAGCGCCACGCGCTCCGCGCCGAACCAGTGCAGATCGCGCGGGTCGACCACGGCGAACACCAGCGCCTCCAGCACGCCGGCCGCGAGGAAGGACGACCAGGTTACGGCCATCGCAAAGCGTGCGACGCGCGACGGCCCCGGTGTCGCATTCACCTCCTGGCCCCCGGCACCACGCCGGTGGCGGCATGGTTGCGCGCCGCCTGGGCGGGCGCGGCGTCGGTGGCGCGGGTCGCCAGCGGCGGGTCGGGGTAGCGGATGCACAACATCACCGTGACCATGCTGGCGAGGATGACGGACACCGGCCCGGACACGACGAGCCAGACCATGGGCTCACGCCAGGCGGATGAAGTCGTTTGAACAGTGGACATCGCTTGTCTCCCGCCGCTTCAGCGCGGCACGACGAAGGTTGATTTCTCGGCGACGCTGTCGCCTGCGGCGCTGCGCACAACCCAGCGGATGGGCTGGGCGCCCGGCGTCAACTGGCTGGCAGCCTCCGGCGGCAGGCGCAGCGTAACGGTCACCCAGCGCGCCTCGGTCGGGGCAAGCGTCACGCGGGTGGCGCGGCTGAGCTGCAGGCCGGCCAGCCCATCGGCCTCAACGGTCAGCTGCTGCGGCGCCTCGGTGGCGTTCATGAGCTGCAGGCGGTAGAGGTTCTCGATCCAGCCGTCCTCCACCTGCCGGGCCAGCGTGGCGCGGTCACGCACGATGTCGACACGGAAGTCGTGCCGGCTGGCCAGGCTCCACAGCACGGCCATGCTCAAGGCCAGCAGCAGGCTGCCGTAGATGAGCACGCGCGGCCGGAAGACGCGGCGCCAGCGCTGGGCGGGCGTGAGCTGGCCGGTCATGCCGTTCTCGGTGTCGTAGCGGATCAGGCCGCGCGGCGTGCCCATCTTGTCCATCACGCCGTCGCAAACGTCGATGCAGGCCGCGCAGCTGATGCATTCGTACTGCAGGCCCTTGCGGATGTCGATGCCGGTGGGGCAGACCTGCACGCACAAGCTGCAGTCGATGCAGTCGCCCACGGCCGTGCTGCGTTCGCTCTGATCACTGCCCTTCTTGCCGCGCTCGGCGTTGCGCCCGCGCGGTTCGCCCCGGGCCGGGTCGTAGCTGACGATGAGCGTGTCGCGGTCGAACATGGCGCTCTGGAAGCGCGCGTAGGGGCACATGTACTTGCAGACCTGCTCGCGCATATAGCCCGCGTTGCCGTAGGTGGCAAAGCCGTAGAACAGCACCCAGAAGGCTTCCCAACCTCCGAGAGAGAAGGTCATCAACTCGCGGATGGGCGTGAAGTAGCCGACGAAGCTGATGCCGGTGAACAGCGCCAGCGCAATCCACGCGACCTGCTTGCCGCCCTTGCGCCACAGCTTGTTCCAGGACCAGCGCGCCTTGTCCAGCTTGAGCCGCGCGTTGCGGTCGCCCTCGAACCAGTGTTCGATGCGCACGAAGATCTCGGTATAGACCGTCTGCGGGCAGGCATAGCCGCACCACACCCGCCCCGCCACGGCGGTGAACAGGAAGAGCGCGTAGGCCGACATCAGCAGCAGGGCCGTCAGGTAGACGAAGTCCTGCGGGTAGAGCACCAGGCCGAAGACGTAGAAGCGCCGCGAGGCGAGGTCGAAGAGCACGGCCGGCCGGTCGCCCCAGGTCAGCCAGGGCAGGCCGTAGAAGACCGCCTGGGTCAACGCGACGAAGGCCCAGCGCAGCCGCGCGTAGAAGCCGTCCACCGAGCGCGGGTGGATCTTGTCTTCGGACTTGTAGAGCCGGATGACGGCTTCGGAATCGGCCATATTCAGCGGCTCATCAAATACCAACGAAGCCACAAGAGACACAGAGGCACAGAGAAAGCACCAATTCCTCTGTGCCGCCGTGCCTCTGTGGCTCTGTGGCTGTGTTCATGAGTGCAGGCAAGCCAGGCATGTCAGTTCGAAAAGCCCCACACGTAGGATGCGAGCACACGAATCTGCTCGGGCGTCAGCCGCTCGCCGTGGGCCGGCATGACGTTGTGCTTGCCGCCTGTGACCATGGCGACGACGGCGGCCTCGCCCCAGCCGTGCAGCCAGACTTTGTCGCTGAGGTTGGGCGCGCCGATCAACGGGTTGCCCTTGCCGCCAACGCCGTGGCAGGCGGCGCA
Organism: Roseateles sp.; assembly: GCF_039929605.1. GTDB lineage: Bacteria > Pseudomonadota > Gammaproteobacteria > Burkholderiales > Burkholderiaceae_C > Pelomonas. The sequence continues at coordinate 411 of NZ_JBDSQX010000183.1, read as the reverse complement.
GGCAGTGAACTTGGGCTTGCCCAGCTGCGCATACAGCGGGTTGTGCGGGCTGCCGGACAGCGACAGCACGTAGTGAGCGACGTTGCGCACGTCCTCACTCGTGCCCACGGCCGGTGCCATGACCGGCATATTGCCCTCGCGGCCCTGGGTGATGGTCTGGGTGATGGTCTCGAAGCTGCCGCCCCAGAGCCAGTCCTTGTCCGTCAGGTTGGGGAAGCCCTTGGAGCCCTTGGCATCCGAGCCGTGGCATTGGGCGCAGTTGTTGGCGAACAGCCGCTCACCGATGGCGTGCGCCTTGGGGTCCTTGGCCAGTTGCTCGGGCGCCATGCCGGTAAAGGTCGCGTAGACCGGCGCCATCGCCGCGCGCGCCTGGGCGACGTCCTCGGCATGCTCGGCCGTGCTCGTCCAGCC
>NZ_JBDSQX010000182.1:0-83418 GCF_039929605.1 Roseateles sp. | reverse complement strand
GCGGGTCAGATCTTGCCGACGAGGTCCAGCGACGGCTTCAAGGTCTGCGCGCCTTCCTTCCACTTTGCCGGGCAGACCTGGCCCGGATTTGCGGCAACGAACTGCGCGGCCTTGAGCTTGCGCAGGGTTTCCTGGATGTCGCGGGCGATTTCGTTGGAATGCACTTCCATGGTCTTGATGACGCCATCGGGGTTGATGATGAAGGTGCCGCGCAGGGCCAGGCCTTCCTCGTCGATATGCACGTCGAACGCGCGGGTCAGCTGGTGGGTCGGGTCGCCGATCAGCGGGAACTGCGCTTTGCCGACCGCCGGCGAAGTCTCGTGCCAGACCTTGTGCGAGAAGTGGGTGTCGGTGGTGACGATGTAGATCTCGGCACCGATCTTCTGGAACTCGGCGTAGTTCTCGGCCGCGTCTTCGACTTCGGTCGGGCAGTTGAAGGTGAAGGCGGCCGGCATGAAGATCAGCACGGACCACTTGCCCTTCAGCGTTTCATCGCTGACGGTGATGAACTTGCCGTTGTGGAAGGCTTCGGTCTTGAACGGCTGGACTTGGGTGTTGATCAGGGACATGTGTGCTCCGTGGGGGTGGGTGGATGGGATGAGAAGAACTATATCGACGAAGCGTTTTCGGTTGAAAACATTTATCAAATCGGTGTTATTGATTGCGGCTATCGGGCCGCTTCGCTTTGCGTCGCCATCTCCCTTGTAGGGCCGGCGGCGGGCCACTTCAAGCCCCACTTCTTGGGCATTTGCTGATGGCTCAGCTAAGCGCAGCCGCCAGGGCGACCACCACGCGGTCCTGCTGCTCGTCCGTGAGGTCGGCGCTCATCGGCAGGCTCATCACGCGCTGGGCTGCGGCAATGCTGTGCGGGCAGTCTTCTGGCCGTGCGTACCTGGCGTAGGCGGGCTGGTGATGCAGCGGGCGTGGGTAATGCACCGCCGTCGGAATGCCGGCCGTTTTCAGCCTGGCCTGCACGGCTTCGCGGTCGTCGACGAAGACGGTGTATTGCGCCCACACGCAATCGCGGTCGTCCCGCACGGCCAGCAGCTGCAGGCCGGGTGCTGCAGCCTGGAGCTTGGCGCGGTAGGCGTCGCCCAGCGCGAGCCGCCGTTCGATCTCCCAGCCAAAACGGTCCAGCTTGCCGAGCACAACGGCGCATTGCAGCGTATCCATGCGGCCGCCCACGCCCAGGCGCGTGTGCAGGTAGCGCTGGCTCTGGCCGTGAGTTCGAATCTCACGGCAGGCCTGCGCCAGCTTGTCGTCGCTCGTGAAGATGGCGCCGCCGTCGCCATAGCAGCCGAGCGGCTTGCTCGGGAAGAAGCTGGTGCAGCCAAAGGTGGAAAGGTTGCAGCTCTTCTTCTGTTGGTAGCTGGCGCCGAAGCTCTGCGCAGCGTCCTCGATGACAGCGAGGCCATGCTTGTCGGCAATTGCGTTGATCGCGTCCATGTCGGCGACCTGGCCGTAGAGGCTGACCGGCATGATGGCCTTAGTCCGCGCCGTGATGGCCGCTTCGATCAGCGTCGCGTCGATATTGGCCGTGTCGGGCTCGATGTCGACGAACACCGGCACGCCGCCGGCCAGCACGATCATCTCCGCCGTCGCCGCGAACGTGAACGGGCTGGTGATGACCTCGTCGCCGGGCTGCAGGTCCAGCGCCATCAGGCAGATCAGCAGCGCCTCGGTGCCGCTAGCGACGCTAATGCAATGCTTCGCGCCCGTGTAGGCGACGAGCGCGGATTCCATCTCCTTGACCTCGGGGCCGAGGATGTATTGCCCATGGTCCAGCACCACCTGGATGCGGGCATTGATGTTGTCGCGCAGCGCCGCGTACTGGCTCTTGAGGTCGATGAAGTCCATCAGATCAAACTCAGTTGCTGACCAACGAGGCGGTAGCGGTCGCTGGTGTGGGGGCAGGTGGCGTCCAGCGGCTCGGCGCTGCTCACGGGCAGCTCAAGTCTCTCGCCGAAGCGACTCATCCAGCCGATCTGTTTGGCGGGCACGCCCACCATCAGTGCGAAATCGGGCACGTTGCGGTTGATGACGGCGCCGGCGCCGACAAAGGCAAACCGGCCGATGGTCGTGCCGCAGACGACGGTCGAATTGGCCCCCAGCGTCGCGCCCTGCTTCACCAGCGTGCGGCGGTATTCGTCCTTGCGCGTGACGGCCGAGCGCGGGTTGTAGACATTGGTGAACACCATGCTCGGGCCGCAGAAGACATCGTCTTCCAGCGTGACCGCGTCGTAGACGGACACGTTGTTCTGGATCTTGACGTTGCTGCCAATCAGCACGTCGTTGCCCACGAACACGTTCTGGCCGAAGGAGCACCCGGCGCCGATGCGCGCGCCCGCCGAGATATGCACGAAGTGCCAAACGCGGCAGTCCTCGCCCAGTTGCGCGCCGTCATCGACGATGGCCGACGGATGGATCGTCGTCGCCATCAGTAGTTCAGCGGCAGGTTCACGCGCTTGCCATCGCGGGCGCTCATGTACATCGCAATCAGCAGTTCCAGCGATTTCAGCCCCTCACGCCCATCGGTCTCCGCCTGCGCTTCGCCCCGCAGCGTCTTGATGACGTTGTCGTAGTACAGCGGGTGCCCGAAGCCGTAGACCGAGGTCGTCTGGTAGCTCGCATCGGCGATCTGCGCATCCATCTCGTGGGGTGCATCGAACTGCCAGTGCTGGATCTCGTTGACGGCCAGGCCGCCGATGCGCACCGAGCCCTTTTCGCCCAGCAGCGTGATCGAGCCTTCGAGGTTCTTGGGATAGGTCAGCATGCTGACGTTGACCGTGCCCATCGCGCCATTGCGCCACTTGAGCGCGGCCACGCCCGTGTCCTCCACCTCGATGTTGCGCGCCAGCGTGCCGGTGTAAGCCATGACGCTTTCGACCGGGCCGCAGATCCAGTCCAGCAAGTCGATGTAGTGACTGGCCTGGTTCATGAAGGCGCCGCCGTCGAACTCCCAGGTACCGCGCCAGTCGGCGCTGTCGTAGTAGCTCTGCGGGCGAGACCAGAACACGTTGACGGCGACGTTGTAAAGGCGGCCGAAGCGGCCCTCGGCCACGGCGCGCTTGAGCAATTGCAACGTCGAATTGCGGCGGTTCTGCTTGACGACGAAGAGGTGCACGCCCGCGTCGTCGCAGGCCTTAACCATCGCCGGGCCGTCCTGCCAGCGCGTGGCCATGGGCTTCTCTGTCATGACGTCCAGGCCCGCTGCCGCAGCCTCGATGGTCTGGCGCGGGTGCAGGCCGCTGGGCGTCGTCAGCACGATGCAGTCGATGCCCAGCTCCGCCTTGGCTGCGAGCAGTTCCGTCAGGCTGGCGAAGCTGGGCGCGCCTGTCTTGGCCACCGCCGCCTGCAACGCGATGGGGTCGGTGTCGCACACGGCGACCAGCTCCGCCCGCTCGGCGTGCCGCTTGACGGCTTCGATGTGGTTCTGCGCGATGCGGCCGCAGCCGATCAGCGCGAAACGGACCTTGCGGCCCTGGACGGGCGGGCGGGAAGTGGGCATGGGCAATTCGGGGATCTGAATCCCCGGATTGTCAGATCAAAGCCCTGCCTCCAAGGCCAGCAGTTCCTCGACCGTTTGCCGGCGGCGGATCAGACGGTTGGCATCACCATCCACCAGGACCTCGGCCGCCAACGGCCGGCTGTTGTAGTTGCTGGACATGGACGCGCCGTACGCCCCGGCGTCGTGGATCACGAGCAGGTCGCCGACATGCGCTTCAGGCAGCGCGCGGGTCAGCACCTCGCCGCCAGCGGCTTGCGTGAACACGTCGCCCGATTCGCATAACGGGCCGGCCACAACCGCCTCGCGCACCGGCCGCGCCACGCCGTCCTGCGGCAGCAGCGTCATCGCGTGGAAGCTGCCGTACATGGCCGGGCGCATCAGCTCGTTGAAGCCGGCATCCACCAGCACGAAGCGGTTGGCGCCGGCGTTCTTGACCGCCCTCACCTCGGCCAGCAGCACGGCGCTCTCGGCAACGAGGTAGCGGCCGGGCTCCAACTCCAGCGTCAGCGCGTGGCCGACGAGCGCTTCGGCCTCGCGGCGGGAAGCGTCCCACAGGCCGAAATAGTGGTCGACGTCGATGCCGGCATCGCCCTCGCGGTAGGGAATCGACAGGCCACCGCCGGCAGAGATCGCATGCAGGTCATGCCCGGCCGCGACGGTCTGGCGCACAAAGCCCACCATGGCCTCGCCAACCTGGGCCAGATGGCCGTAGTCCACGCCCGAGCCGATGTGCATGTGCAGGCCGACGAGCTTGAGCCCGTGCTGGCGGATGGCGGCCAGCGCCTCGGCCAGGTCGGCGTGCCAGATGCCGTGCTTGCTGTGCTCGCCGCCGGTGTTGGTCTTGTGGCTATGGCCGTGGCCGAAGCCGGGGTTGATGCGCAGCCAGACGGGGTGGCCCTTTGAGGCAGCCCCCAACTGATGCAGCATGTCGATGGAGCCGGCGTTGACGGGGATGCGGTGCTCCACGACGGTGGCCAGCGTGGCATGGTCGAACAGGTCGGCCGTGAAGACGATCTCGTCGCCACCCGCTTGATAACCGGCGGCCAGCGCGCGCAGGATCTCGCCGCGCGACACCGAGTCGACCTTGACGCCGGCCTCACGCAGCAGCTTCAGGATGTGAACGTTGGAGCAGGCCTTCTGCGCGAAGCGGACGACATCGAAGGGCTTCAACGACGCGGCGCGGGCGCGGATGGTGGCGGCGTCGTAAACCCACAGCGGCGTGCCGTGCTCGGCGGCGAGGGCTTGCAGGCGGACGGGGTTCAGGGCGGTGGGCAAAGGCTTGGTCATGTGTCGAAGCATGCCGCCCCGATGTCATTCAATCAAATTGCAATTTGTCGTTGGACAATCCATTCCTGATATGGATATCCAGCACCGCCACATCGAAGTCTTTCGCGCCGTCATGACGGCCGGCAGCGTCACCAGCGCCGCCGCGCTGCTGCACACGTCCCAGCCGACGTTGAGCCGCGATCTCGCGCGGCTTGAGCACCTCCTCGGCTACGCCCTGTTCGAGCGCGAGCGCGGCCGGCTCAAGGCGACGGCGCGGGCACGCGCGCTGTTCGACGAGGTGGAGCGCAGCTTCCAGGGCCTGGCCCGGGTCATCGAGCGCGCCGGGGCGCTCGGGCGGGCCGAGGACACGGAACTCAGCGTGCTGAGCCTGCCGGCGCTGAGCCACGCACTATTGCCCGGCGCGCTGGCGGTGCTGCTGGCCGACCACCCGGCCGCCCGCGTCTCCATCACACCCGCAGAGCCGCCGCTGCTGGATGCGTGGATGGGCGAGCAACGCTTCGACCTCGGCCTGGCCGAGCAGGCCACACCGCTGGCGGGCGTGCGCGTGGAGCCGGTGCTGGAAGCCGACGAGGTGGCCGTGCTGCCAGCCGGCCATGCGCTGGCGTCGCGCAAACGGCTGGCGCTGAAGGACTTTAAAAATCAGGACTTCATCAGCCTCGCCGAGGACGACCCTTACCGGCGCGAGATCGACGCTCGCTTCGAAGCGGCCGACATCACCCGCCGCCTGCGCCTGCAGACGCACAGCGCGGTCGCCGTCTGCGAGCTGGTCCGTAACGGCCTCGGCATCGCCATCGTCAACCCGCTCACCGCAGCGGCCTGCGCCAACGACGGCCTCGTCGTGCGGCCGCTGACCGTGTCGATTCCCTACCGTGTCTCGGCCCTGCTGCCCTTGCATCGGCCAGCGCAACCGCTGGTCGATGCCTTGCTCAACGCGTTGCGGCAGCGCGCACCACGGTAGGCTTGGCGCCGAAGCGCTTGACAATGCTGGCCTCGATGCCCGCAGCGTCCAGGCCACACAGGCTCATCAGCTTGGCCACGTCGCCGTGCTCGACGAACTCGTCGGGCAGGCCGAGTTGCAGCACCGGCACGTTCAGGCCGGCGGCATTCAGCGCCTCGGCGACGGCGCTGCCCGCGCCGCCCATGATGCTGCCGTCCTCGACGGTGACGATGGCGTCATGCGTGCGCGCCAGCTCGGTGACGAGGTCCACGTCCAGAGGCTTCACGAATCGCATGTTGGCGACCGTCGCGCCCAGGCGCTCGGCGGCTGCCAGCGCGGGGTAGAGCAGCGTGCCGAACGCAAGGATGGCGACGCCCTTGCCCTTGCGGCGCACTTCACCCTTACCCCAGGCCTGAGCCGTCATCGCCTTGACGGGCACGACGCCAGCGCCCGCTCCGCGCGGATAGCGCACGGTGACCGGGCCGCTGTGCATGAAGCCGGTGTAGAGCGCCTGGCGGCATTCATCTTCATCGGCCGGCGTCAGCACGGCCATGTTGGGAATGCAGCGCGTGTAGGCGATGTCGTAGTTGCCAGCGTGCGTCGCACCGTCGGCGCCCACGAGGCCGGCGCGGTCCAGCGCGAACAGCACCGGCAGGTTCTGGATGGCCACGTCGTGGATCAACTGGTCATACGCACGCTGCAGGAAGGTCGAGTAGATCGCGACGACGGGCTTGATGCCCTCGCAGGCCATGCCGGCGGCGAAGGTGACCGAGTGCTGCTCGGCGATGCCGACGTCGTGATAGCGCTGCGGGAAGCGCTTGTGGAACTCCACCATGCCCGAGCCCTCGCGCATGGCCGGCGTGATGCCGACGAGGCGCGGGTCGGCCTCGGCCATGTCGCACAGCCAATCGCCGAAGACTTGGGTGAAGGTCAGCTTCCCCGGTGTGGTCGGCTTGACGAAGCCCACGGCCGGGTCGAACTTGCCGGCGGCGGCGTGGTACTTGACCGGGTCGTTCTCGGCCAGCTTGTAGCCGGAACCCTTCTTGGTGACGATGTGCAGGAACTGCGGGCCCTTCTTGTCGCGCAGGTTCTCCAGCGTCGGCACGAGCGAGTCCAGGTCATGGCCGTCGATGGGGCCGACGTAGTTGAAGCCGAACTCCTCGAAGATCGTGCCCGGCACGACCATGCCCTTGGTGTGCTCCTCGAACTTGCGCGCGAACTCATACAGCGGCGTGTTCTTCAGCACGCTCTTGGCGCCCTCGCGGGCGGCGGCGTAGATGCTGCCGCTCATCAGCCGGGCCAGATATTTGTTCAGCGCGCCCACCGGCGGGCTGATCGACATGTCGTTGTCGTTCAGGATGACGAGCACGTCGCCCAGCAGGCCGCCGTGGGCCACGCCCGCGTTGTTCAGCGCCTCGAAGGCCATGCCGGCCGTCATCGAGCCGTCGCCGATGATGGCCACGGCCTTGCGGTTCTCGCCCTTGAGCTTGGCCGCCATCGCCATGCCGTGGGCGGCGGAGATGCTGGTGGACGAGTGGCCGGTGCCGAAGGTGTCGTAGACGCTCTCGTCGCGGCGCGGGAAGCCGCTGATGCCGCCGATCTGGCGCAGGCCCGGCATGCGGTCACGCCGGCCGGTGAGCACCTTGTGCGGGTAGGTCTGGTGGCCCACGTCCCACACGAGACGGTCTTCCGGCGTGTTGTAGACATAGTGCAGCGCCACGGTCAGCTCGACGGTGCCGAGGTTGGACCCGAGGTGGCCGCCGGTCTTGGAGACGCTGTCGAGCACGTAGGCGCGGAGCTCGTCGGCCACCTTGCGCAGGTCCGTGCGCGGCAGGCGGCGCAGGTCGGCGGGGCTGTCGATGCCGTTCAGCAACGTGTAGTCCATGGCGATGCCCTTAGTTCACGCGCTCGACGACCGAGTCGGCCAGCAAGCTGAGGTGGCTGACGTCGGCCAGCCCGCTGGCGACCAGGGCCGCCTTGGCTTCGGCGCGCAGCGCTTGAGCCAGGGTGCGCGCGTGATCCAGGCCCAGCACGCTGACATAGGTCGGCTTGTTGGCATCCTCGTCCTTGCCGGCGGTCTTGCCCAGCACGTGCGATTCCTGCGTCACGTCCAGGATGTCGTCGACGACCTGGAAGGCCAGGCCGAGCGCTGCGCCGTAGTCCGACAGCGCCTGCGTCGCCTGCGCGGACGCTGCCCCGCAGGCCGCGCCCATCATGACGCTGGCTTGCAGCAGCACGCCGGTCTTGCGTCGGTGCATGTCACGCAGCGTGCGTTCGTCCAGTTGCTTGCCGATGCTGGCGAGGTCGATGGCCTGGCCGCCGGCCATGCCGTCGTAGCCGGACGAGCGGGCCAGCAGTGCGCACAGGCGGGCCTGCAGCGCGGGGGCGATGCCGACGTCGGGCGTGAGCACATCGAAGGCCAGGGCCTGCATCGCGTCGCCGGCCAGCATGGCCTGCGCTTCGCCGAAGGCCACATGCGTCGTCGGCTTGCCACGGCGCAGCACATCGTTGTCCATGCTGGGCATGTCGTCGTGCACCAGCGAGTAGGCGTGGATCAGCTCGACCGAGCAGGCCGCGCGCATCGCTGCAAAGCTGTCGCCGTTGACGGCCGCGCAGCTCGCCAGCACCAGCAGCGGCCGCAGCCGCTTGCCGCCACCGAGCACGGCATAGCGCATGGTCTCGCCCAGGCCGGCCGGCGCACTGGCGGGCACCAGGCTGTCGATGGCTGCCTCGAAAGCAGTCAGCGACGTGTCCACCCAGTGGTCAAAGTCCTTTGCATCCATGATTCAGGAGCCCTCCCAGGCCTTCAGTTCCGCGCCGTCCAGCAGCTTGACCTGCTGCTCCACCGCCTGCAGGCGGCCACGACACAGGGTCAGCAATTCGGCCCCGCGGGTGTAGCTTTGCAAAAGTTGATCCAGCGGCAACTGTTGGCCCTCCATGGCCGCCACCAGGCGCTCAAGCTCGTCGAGCGCTTGCTCGTAGCTGAGGTCACTGCCGTCTGTCGCGGCGGCCTTGGTGCGGGGAGTGGACTTTGTCATTTCAAAACGCGAAACCAGGATTGTAGTCAGCGGGTTAGGCCGACCGGCAGCAGCCAAGACCTGGAAACAACTGCTACATCAAGCCCTGGGTAGAATCCCGACCCTCTTCCCTGCGGTTACGCGCGTGCGCGGCCATCGTGGTGGACGCGCGCAAGCGCGATCCGCCCTCCTCCACCCAAGCAACCTGGCCGACTCGGCAACGAGATGCGCCGGAGGGACGCAGCACCCCTACCCGTCTGAAAGACCCGCCTGGATCATGTCCGACCTGAGTCTTCCCGTCTCGGCGCTCAAACGCAGCCAGACCCAGCTCCCGGTGAGCGCCTATTTCGACCCCGAGCTGTTCCAGCGCGAGCGGGCCAGCATCTTTCAGCGAGGGCCCCGCTACGTCGGCCATGCACTGGCCGTCCCTGAAATCGGGGACCACTACGCCCTGCCCCAGGAAGGCGAAGGCCGGGCGCTGGTGCGTTCAGCGCAGGGCATCGAGTTGATCTCCAACGTCTGCCGGCACCGCCAGGCGGTCATGCTGCGCGGGCGCGGCAATACCCAGGCCAACATCGTCTGCCCGCTGCACCGCTGGACCTATTCACATCAGGGCGAGCTCATCGGCGCGCCGCACTTCGAGCAGGACCCCTGCCTGAACCTGAACCGCTACCCGCTCCAGGAATGGAACGGCCTGCTGTTCGAAGCCAACGGCCATGACGTCGCCGCCGAGCTGAAGCAGCTGGGCCCGCGCGCCCAGCTCGACTTCTCCGGCTACGTGCTCGACAAGGTCCAGACCCACGAGTGCAACTACAACTGGAAGACCTTCATCGAGGTCTATCTGGAGGACTACCACGTCGGGCCCTTCCACCCCGGCCTGGGTGGCTTCGTCAGCTGCGACGACCTGGCCTGGGAGTTCGGCAAGCACCACTCAGTGCAAACGGTCGGCGTGCAGAACGACCTGGAGCGCCCCGGCTCGCCGGTCTACCAGCGCTGGCACGACGAATTGCTGAAGTACCGCGAGGGCCGCCCGCCCGAGTCCGGCGCGATCTGGCTGACCTACTACCCGCACATCATGGTGGAGTGGTATCCGCATGTGCTGGTCGTGTCGACGCTGCACCCGGTGTCGCCGCAGAAGACCGTCAACCTCGTCGAGTTCTACTACCCCGAGGAAATCGTCGCCTTCGAGCGCGACTTCGTCGAGGCCCACCAGGCCGCCTACATGGAAACCTGCGTGGAAGACGACGAGATCGCCGAGCGAATGGACGCTGGCCGCAAGGCGCTGATGATGCGCGGCGACAACGAGGCCGGGCCGTATCAAAGCCCCATGGAAGACGGCATGCAGCACTTCCATGAATGGTACCGAGCCCACCCCCTACTGGCTTCGCCAGCCCCCTCAAGGGGGCACTGCCAGCAGCCCGGCGAAGCCGGTTCTGCGGCAGTCACTGGGTTGGGCACCACGGCCGCCACCGGCACCAGCGAAGAAACCTGACGTGCCGGCTCCGGTGCTCATGGTGCTGGCGACGCTGCTGTTCGCCACCATGGGCGTCTGCGTCAAGCTGGCCAGCGAGTTCTACGCGGCCAGCGAAATCGTCATGTATCGCGGCCTGGTCGGCATGGTGGCCATGGCCCTGCTGACCCGGCAACAGGGCATCAGCCTCGGTACGAAAGTGCCCGGCATGCACCTGTGGCGCAGCATCTCCGGCGTCACCTCGCTGTGCCTGTGGTTCTACGCCATCGCCAAGCTGCCGCTGGCCACGGCCATGACGCTGAACTACATGTCCTCGGTCTGGATGGCCCTCTTCCTGCTCGGCGGCGCGGTGCTGATGGGGGCACAGAATGGAGTCCGCGCGGCGCAGAGCGTGGCCCGCGTTGGCCCTGGCTGGGGCGCAGGCAAGGCGCGAGGAGGCAGCGGGCTCGCGCCCGCAACGACGAGCAACGCCGCATGCGCCCCAGCCAGGGCCAACCCGGAGGGCCGGAGCGATTTGCGGCACCCGGCGGCGTTGCCGGCTCCTTGCGTGGCGCCAGCCACGCCGCGTCACCCGCGCCTTGCCAGGCACCGCAACTCGCTCCGGCGCGGGCCACGCTCTGCGCCGCGCGGACTCCTCGATTGGCGGCTGATGGCCTCGGTGCTGCTCGGCTTCGTCGGCGTCGCGTTGATCCTGCGCCCAACGCTGGACCAACAGCAGCTCTGGCACGGCCTGGCCGGCCTGGTGTCGGGCATCCTGGCCGCCATGGCCTATCTGCAGGTGACGGCGCTCGGCCGGGCCGGCGAGCCCGAGCTGCGCGTCGTCTTCTACTTCTCGGTGGGCGGCGCCATTGCCGGCGCCCTCATCACCGCCGTGACCGAACGCGGCCTGCAGACCCACACGCCGTGGGGCGGCGCGTTGCTGCTGGCCGTGGGCCTGCTCGCCACCACCGCCCAGGTCTGCCTGACGCGTGCCTACGCCATCGGCCGACCGCTGGTGAACGCCTGCCTGCAATACCTCGGCATCGTCTTCTCCTTCGGCTTCGGCATGCTGCTGTTCCAGGACCCGCTGACCTGGGCCGCCACCGTCGGCATGCTACTCATCATCGGCGCCGGCCTGATCGCCACGATGCTGCGCGCCAACGTGGCGCCGCCACCGAAAGACAGCCAATTCAACCCGAATGAGGTTTGACGATGACCGCCTTCACGACCCTGATCTCCCCGGCCGAGCTGCGAGCACTCGATGACCCGCTCATCCTCGACTGCAGCTTCGACCTTGCCGACACGGCAGCGGGCGAACGCGCCCACGCCACTGGCCACATCCCCGGCGCCCACTATCTGCACCTGGACCGCGACCTCGCCGGCCCCAAGACCGGTGCCGACGGCGTCTTCCACGGCCGCCACCCGTTGCCCGATCGTGAAGCCTTCGCCGCGCTGCTGCGGCGCCTGGGCCTGCGCGCCGGCCGCCAGGTCGTCACCTATGACGCGCAGGGCGGCATGTACGCCGCGCGCGCCTGGTGGATGCTGCGCTGGCTGGGCCACGCGGAAGTCGCCGTGCTCGACGGCGCCTGGGACGGCGAGCGCACGGCTGACCTGTCCGCCGCCACGCCGACCGATTGGCAGCCGAGCGAGCCCCTCGTCAAGCACATCGACGCCGCCACGCTGCTGAAGCAACTCGGCAACGTGCGCCTCATCGACGCCCGCGCCGCCGAGCGCTTCCGTGGCGAGGTCGAGCCGCTCGACATGGCCGCCGGCCACATTCCCAGCGCCAGCAACCGCTTCTTCAAGGACAACCTCGGCGCCGACGGCCGCTTCAAGCCCGTAGCGCAGTTGCGCGCCGAACTGCTGCCACTGGCGGCAGACACCGTCGTCCACCAATGCGGCTCCGGCGTCACGGCTTGCCACAACCTGCTGGCAATGAGCCACGCGGGCCTCGGCGACGGGGTGCTCTACCCCGGCTCATGGAGCGAATGGTCGGCCGACCCTGCAAGGCCGATTGCAAAGGGCTGAGCGCAAAGGGTTGATCTCCGACAGGCACCCGGGCAGTTGATGGGCCACACTTTGGCTTCCGCAACGACTGACTGGAGGACTGAATGTTCAAGCGCATCCTCGTGCCCACCGATGGCTCCGACATCACCAGCCATGCGGTCGATACCGCCATCCAGCTCGCCAAGGTGCACGGCGCCCAGTTGCTGACGCTCAGCGTCATGGAGCCCTTCCCCTACAGCGCCGTCTCCGAGATCCAGCCCGTGCCGCCGGTGGAGTTCATCGAAGCCCAGCAGCGGGTCGCGCTCCGGCGCGTCGAAGACGTCTGCGCGGCCGCAGCAGCGCAGGGCCTGGCGTGCAAGGGGCACACCATCGAGGCCCTGCACGCCTGGGAAGCCATCGTCGACCACGCCAAGGCTGAGAGTGTCGACCTCATCGTCATGGCCTCCCACGGCCGCAGCGGCTTTGCCGCATTCCTGCTGGGCAGCGAGACCCAGAAGGTGTTGAACCACGTCGATCTGCCGGTGCTCATCGTCAAGTGATCTTGAGCAGCCATTGAGGTGGCGCTGGCGACAATCGCCGGCTATGCACCTGCTGCTCATCGAAGACGACCTGGACCTCGGCCGCAGCCTGCAAGCCGCCTTTCGCCAACAAGGCTTCAGCTGCGAGTGGTTGCGCCGTGCCCAGGACGCGCCACTGCAGTTGGCCGACGTGGCGGCGGACTGCGTGCTGCTCGACCTGGGCCTGCCTGACGGCTCGGGCTTCGACCTGCTCGCCCGCTGGCGCCGCGCCGACGCCGCCACACCCGTCGTCATCATCACCGCCCGCACCGCGCTGGAAGACCGCCTCGCCGGCCTGGACGGTGGTGCCGACGACGTCGTCCTGAAACCCTTTGCCATCCCCGAGCTCGTCTCGCGCATCCACGCCGTCGTGCGCCGCAGCGCCCGTCAGGCGCACGAAGCCTGGACGCTGGGCGACCTCGTCATCGAGCCGCGCGGCCACCGCGCCCGCCTAGCCGGCGAGGCCCTGCAGCTGACGGCACGCGAGTTCCAGCTCCTCATCGAGCTGGCGCGCGAGCCCGGCGCCGTCGTCGCCAAGGGCCGCATCGCCCAGCGCCTGGCGCCGCTGGACGAACCCATCGACGCGGCCACGCTGGAAATGCACGTCAGCAACCTGCGCAAGAAGATCGGGCCCGAACGCATCCGCACCGTGCGCGGCATTGGCTACCAGTTCGTCGCGTGAGCGCCGCGCCGGGCCGCCCCAAGCAAGCGCGCTCCCGCCTGGCGGGACAGCGCCTAGCGCGAAGGGTGCTTCAGTGAAAAGACTGCTGCAACCGCTGTGGCGCCCCACGCTGCTGCGCCGCGTGCTCGGCGCGCTGCTGCTGGCCTTTGCGCTGGCCGGCGCGGCCCTGCTCGCGATGAACTTCGTCGAGTTCAAGCGCGAGATGGCCACGCGCCCCGGCGTACAGGCGCTGGCCGATGGCATGGCCGCCTCGCTGGCCGAGGTGGCCGACGCGCGCGACGCCAGCCTCATCGTGCAAAGCCGCGCCCGCGAGGTGAGCCGGCTGCGCCGCGACGGCGGCACGCTGCCGGGCGACGTGGAGTTCGGCCTCTACGCCACCTCGGGTCAGGCCGCGTTCACAACGCCTGGCGCCAGCGCGGCCAGCGCCACCACGCACTGGCTGGCCGAGTCGCGCGGCGGTCCCTGGCGGCTGACATTGGCGGAGCCGCGCATCGCCGACGCCACCGTGCTGGGCATGATCGGCGCCGAGCTGATCGGCTCGCTGCTGCTCGCCTTCCCGCTCGTGCTGCTGCCGCTGTGGATCGCCGTGCGCAGCGGCATGCGGCCGTTGAACCAGTTGGCCGAGCGCGTGGCCAGGCGCGATTCGCAAGACCTGTCCCCGCTCGGCTTCACGCCCCGGCATGACGAGCTGCGGCCGCTGGTGGGCGCCTTCGACGGCCTGCTCGCCCGACTGCGCGGCCAGCTGCAGCGCGAGCGCGCCTTCGTGCAGGACGCCGCCCACGAGCTGCGCACGCCCATGGCCGTGGTCGCGGCGCAGGCCCATTTGCTCGCGCATGCAGCGGACGACGCCGAGCGTCAAGAGGCTGCCGCTGCGCTGGACGCTGCCTTGCAGCGCAGCGCCCACCTGAGCCGCCAATTGCTGACGCTGGCCACGCTGGATGAAGGCCGCGCCGCTGCACCCGAGGCGCTGGACCTCGCTGCCGTTGTGCAGCAGACGCTGGCCGCGCTGGCATCTCGCGCCCTCGCCCAGGGGCTGGAGCTGTCGCTGGACGCACCGGCCACGCTGCCCGCGCGCCTGGACCGCGCTGCCTTTGAATCGGTGCTGCACAACCTCGTCGAGAACGCGCTGCGTTATGTGCCCGCCGGCGGACACGTCGCCGTGACGCTGGAGGCCGGCGCCCGCCTCATCACACTGCGTGTCGCCGACGACGGCCCGGGCATCCCGCCCGATCAACGCGAAGCCGCCTTCGAGCGCTTCTGGCGCGGCCAGCACGGCGACGTCGCTGGCACCGGCCTGGGCCTGGCCATCGTGCGCCAGGCCGCCGCCCGGCTGGGCGGGCAAGTGCGCATCGAGGACGGGCTGGACGGCTGCGGTGCGGCCTTCGTGCTGGTGCTGGTGCTGGTGCTGCCCACCTGATCTTTGGCTGGCCTTGGGGTCGGCTGTGAAGAATTAAGCGCGTCTCCACTCCGACGCCCTTTCATGTTGCTTCGCTCCCTCGTTCTCGCCACCACAGCCCTCGTCTCAGCCATCGCACTCACCGCCTGCGGCGGCGGCGGCCAGTCCGAAGCCACACCTCCTGCCAGCCTCCAGCAGTCCGCTGACCGCGCTGTCAGCCAGGGCCTGGCCGCTATCGTCATCCAGCACCTGGACGCCAACGACACGACCCAGGCCCGCGCCGGCCTGCGCCAGGTCGGCAGCGCAGTGAGCTTGCAGCCCGGCGACGCCTTCATGATCGGCTCCACCACCAAGGCCATGACCTCGGCGCTGGCGGGCCGGCTCGTCGAGCGCGGCGTCATCGCCTGGACGACGACGGTGGCCGAGGCCCTGCCCGACCTCGCCGCCAGCATGCAGCCGGCCTACCGCACGGTCACGCTGGAACAGCTGCTATCCCACCGGGGCGGCGTGCTGGCCTTCACCACCGGCGAGGACATCGCCCGCTTCCAGGCCTTCCTGGGCACTTCCGCCACCGAGCTGCCGACCACCCGCGCCGGCCGCGAGCGCTTCTTCGCGGCCTGGCTGCTGGCCCAGACCCCGGCGGCGCGCCCCGGCCAGGACCTCCTCTACTCCAACGCTGGCTACTCCTTGGCCGCGCTGATGCTGGAAGTGCGCACCGGGCTGCCCTTCGCCGAACTCTTCCAGCAGGAGCTGGCCCAGCCGTTGGGCCTGCAGGTGAGCTGGACCTCGGCGGACGCGAGCTTCACGAACCGCCCCGTCGGCCACAGCGGGGCGAAGGGCCGACTGACCGCCATCACCGCCGAGGACCCCGAGGTGTCGCGCTGGCTGGACGTGCTGAGCCCCGCCGGCCTCGGCACCACGACGACGCCAGAGAGCTATGCCGCCTGGGTGCGCTGGCACCTGCGCGCGCTGCACGGCGAGACAACGCCGCTGGCGGCCGGCTACCTGCAGCGCATCAAGGCCTTGAAGACCGGTGACTACGGCCTCGGCTGGCTCGCCGCCGACCTCGACAGCAGCGCCGTGCTCCTGCATGACGGCGAGTGGCGCGGCTTCACCAGCGTGCTCGTCGTCGACGCCCAGGGCCGCAGCGCCACCTTCGGCTTCACGAACACCGAGGACACAAGCTGGGCGACGCCGCTGTTGAACCAGGCCGTGCTGGACACCGAGCGGGCGATGCCGCCGAAGTGAAGAGATCTACACGCCGCCCAGCAGATGGCGCCGGAAGAAGTCCACCGTGCGCGCTACCCACAGCGCCGTCGCGGCCGGGCGGTCGAAGCCAGGCGGGTCGCAGAGCATGGCGCAGGCCAGCGCGCCCAGCTCGGCGGCCGGCGGCGGCGGGGCCAGCAGCGCGCCATGGCCCGCGCCCTGCAGATCGGCCAGCAGTTCGCAGCCTGTGCACGCGGCACGCAGCGGGTCGCTGTGAAAGCGCGGCAGCAGCCAGCGGTCGTCGCTGGCCGTGATGAGGCCCAGCGGCACACGCGGGTGGGCCAGTGTGGCGAGGTCGAAGTCCGCCGCCAGTGGCACGCCGGCCACGACGGCGGCGATGCGCGGGTCGGTGTGGGTTTGCGAGGCCGCATCGCCAGCGAATTTCCAGTTCAGCACGCGCTGCGCCAGCCAGCGCTTGAAGCCGTCTAGCGCGCCACCGGTCAGCTGCGTGGCCAGGCCGATACAGCTCTGGAAGTCTTCGGCCAGGTGGCGTTCGCAATGCGCGCGAAAGCGCTCGGGCGACCAGGCGCCACCGGCCAGCGTCAGCACCGTGTGGCCGCCGGCCGACATGCCGAAGGCGCCGACGCGGTCCACTTTCAGGCCGGCAAAGCGCGGGTCGGCGGCGACGCGGTCGATGGCGTGGCTGATCTCGGCCGGGCGCTGCTTCCAGCTGTCGGGGCCGGGGCTGCCGTCGTCCTGCCAGTTGTCGCCGCGGTGCAGCGGCACGACGACGACGAAACCGGCCTCGACCAGCGCCTTGGCCAGCGTCGTGTGCACCCAAGGCCCGCCGCCGGAGCCGTGCGAGATGGCGATGAGGCGGCCATTGCCCGGCGCGGGCGCGGCGTCGGGCGCCAGCATCAGCTGCAGGTCGCCGCGCGTCTCGGGCTTGCCGGTGGCGGCGGTGGGATAGAACAGCGTGACGGCGCCGCCGGCGTCGTCAGCGGGCAGGGTCAGCGTGCCGACGGTCGCGGCGTGTGCCGTGGCGCTCAGGGCCAGGCTGGCCAGCAGAAGGCGGAAGAACATGAAGACTCCCTGGAGTTGAGAAGCCGTCAGCCTCGGCGCCCGACGACGCCCTGTCTGGCCGAAACCCGCGCTTTGCAGGTTTCGGCGCGCTATTTAGCGAAACGGCGATGCCGTTTTCAGGAATCGGCCAGCGCGTTCTGGCGAAATTCCGTCGGCGTCAGCCCCGTGTCGGCCTTGAAGGCGCGGTTGAAGGGGCCGATGGAGCCGAAGCCGACGTCCAGTGCAATCGTCAGCACCGGCAGCGCACGCTGGGCGGGGTCGGCCAGGCGGCGCTTGGCTTCAAGCAGCCGCAGGCCGTTCACGTAGGCCGTGAAGTTGCGATGGCCCAGGCCCTGGTTGATGACGCGGCGCAGCCGGTACTCTGGCGTGCCGAGCTGCTCGGCTAGGCCGGCCAGGCTCAGGCCCTCCTGCGCGTAGCCACGGCCCTCGTTCATCAGCCGGGTGAGCGCCGTGGCCACGGCCTGGTCCTGCGGGTCGGCCGCTGGCGGCGGTATGGCCGGTGTGGCCGGTGTGGGTGGTACGGTCGGTGCGGGCCGCGGCGGCGCGCCCTCGCCCCACAGCCCCTGCGCGCGCGGCGCCAGCAGCCGCCAGGCGATGAGGCTGGTCAGCACCAGCATCATGGCCACGTCGCCCAGAGCGCCGCCGCTGCTCAGGTTGCCGTCGGCCGAGCGGATGCGCAGGCTCACCATGACGAGGGCATAGACCGCACCGCCGCCCACCACGACGCCTCGCCAGCGCCGCCGCTTCTCGACCAGGTCCACACGCCACGGCCCGACCACGGCGGCCAGGCCCAGCAGCGTGAAGACGATGGGCACCGCGCGCAGCAGCGCGAATGCCGGCCACCAGCCCGCCCACTGGCAGATGGACGCGCCGAACGCCACGACCCCCGCCCAAAGTGCGCCATGCCAGGCGCGCAGCTGGAAGCCGTCTTCGAACACCGCGCGCGCAAACAGCCAGAACAGCACCGCCGCGCCCAGCGACAGGCCGATGCCGGGCGACTGCGCCGCGCAGCTCAGCCGGTGCTCGACCCACGGCGAGGCAGACACCGCCTGCACGACCAACGACAGCGCCAACGCGGTCGTCACACGCACGAGGTCGGCATGACGGGCATGCCGCCACTGCGGCGCGAGGATGGCGACGAGCAGCATCAGCAGCGCCACGAGGGCGCCGCGCAGCGCTGCGTCAATGAGTTCCATGCAGCAGTTGCGACACCGCAAACGCCACGGCCAGGCCCACGGCCAGCCAGGCGACCTGGGCAAAGGTGTCGCGCCACGCCAGGCGCTGCTGCAGCTGCGGCAGCAGGTCGGCCACCGAGATGTAGATGAAGCTGCTGGACGCCAGCACCAGCAGATACGGCAGCACGCCCTCGAAACCGCCGATCAGGAAGTAGCCCAGCACGCCGCCGACGACCGCCGCCATGCCCGAGATGGCGTTGAACAACAGTGCCTTGGCACGGCTGAAGCCGGCGTTCAGCAGCACGATGTAGTCGCCCACCTCTTGCGGGATCTCATGCGCGACGATGGCCAGCGCCGTCGCGAAACCCAGCCGCGTGTCGGCCAGGAAGGCCGCCGCGATGATGGCGCCGTCGCAGAAGTTGTGGATGCTGTCGCCCACCAGCACGGTCAGCCCGCCACGGCCCGCCTGCTCAGCATCGAAGTGATGGTGGTGGTGGTGGCCGTCACCCTCGTGGTGGTGCACGTGGCGGTAGAGCTCCACCTTCTCCAGCAGCCAGAAGAACAGCAGGCCGCCGAGCAGCACGGCGAACAGCGTCTGCGGCGCGGCGCTGCGGCTCTCGAAGGCCTCGGGCAGCACGTTCAACAGCGAGGTGCCCAGCAGGATGCCGGCCGACAGGCTGACGAGGCTCTTCACAAGGTGGGTCAGCACGCCGACCGTGAGGCTCGCGGCGACGAGCACCGACAGCAGGCCGCCCGCGAAGGTGGCGAGCACGATGTAGAGAAGGGTCATCGGGGCATTGTCTCTGCCTGTTCGCAGGTTCTCAGGCCACGCCGTTCTTCTTGAACCAGGCGAGGCACTTGGCCCAGCCGTCGTCGGCCGCCGCCTTGCGGTAGCTGGGCCGGTAGTCGGCGTTGAAGGCATGCGGCGTGTCGGGGTAGACGACGAACTCGCTCTTCAGGTTGCCGGCCGCCTTCAGCGCCGCTTCCAGCTGCGTCAGCGTCTCGACCGGGATGCCGCTGTCGACCGCGCCGTACAGGCCCAGCACCGGCGCCTGGATGCTGGCGGCGCGTTCCACGACGGCCTTGTCGCCCGGGTGGTAGCTGCGCGCCACCGGGCCGTACCAAGCCACGCCGGCCGTCAGCTTGGGGTTGTGCGCGGCATAGGCCCAGGTCGTGCGGCCGCCCCAGCAGAAGCCGGTGATGCCCAGTCTGGCCGTGTCGCCGCCGTTGGCTGCGGCCCAGGCCACGGTGGCGTCGAGGTCGGCGTTGACCTGGGCGTCGCTCGCCTTGCTGACCACTTCGCTGATCAGCTTGGGAATTTCCGTGTACGCGCCGGCATTGCCGTGGCGCACGAAGAGCTCGGGCGCGATGGCCAGATAGCCCAGCTTGGCAAAGCGGCGGCAGATGTCGGCGATGTGCTCATGCACGCCGAAGATCTCGCTGGCCACCAGGATGACCGGCAGGTTCCTCTTGCCCGCCGGCTGGGCGCGGTAGGCCGGCATTTTGAAATCGCCCACCGGAATGCTGACCGAGCCGGCCTCCAGGCCTGCGGCGTCGGTGGTGATGGTCTGCGCCGTCACCGGCAGCACGGCGGCCGCGAAGCCACTGCCTACGGCGGTCTGCACGAAGCCACGGCGGCTGAAATCGCGTCCGGGGGCGAGGCTGTCGATCTCTTCTTTCAACATGGGGGCTCCTGGGGGGACGGGGTTACAAAGGAGCGTCAAATTTTGCCCCGACAATCCGCGCCCATGACGACGCGCCCCGACTCGAACAGCCAGCCCTGGGCCTCCATCGACATCGGTTCCAACAGCTTCCGGCTCGAATTGGCCCGCCTCAGCGGCGAGCGTTATCAGCGCGTCAGCTACATCAAGGAGAGCGTGCGCCTGGGCGCTGGCCTCGATGCTGAAGGCATGTTGACCGAGGACGCCATGCAGCGCGGCCTGGACTGCCTGACGGCCTTCGGCGCGCAGCTCGTCGGCATCCCGCCCGAGCGCGTGCGCGCCGTCGCCACGCAGACGCTGCGCGAGGCGCGCAACCGCAACGCCTTCCTGGCCCGCGCCGAGGCCGCTTTGGGCCATCCCGTCGAGGTCATCTCCGGCCGCGAGGAGGCCCGCCTCATCTTTGCCGGCGTGGCGCGCCTGCAGCCGTCTGACAAGCCGCGCCTGGTCATCGATATCGGCGGGCGCTCCACCGAGATGATCCTGGGCCGTGGCCGCAAGCCGCTGCTTGCCGAGTCCTTCGGCGTCGGCAGCGTCGGCCTGTCGATGCGCTTCTTTGCCGATGGCGTCTACACCGCAGAGGCCTTCCGCGCCGCCCAGGTCGCGGCCGGCGCCGAGTTGGAAGAGGCGCTGACGCAGTTCCGCGCCGATCTGTGGAAGGAAGCGCTGGGCTCCTCGGGCACGGTGGGCGCGGTGTCGCACATCCTCTCGGCCACAGGCCAGACGGATGGCCGCATCACGATGGACGCGCTGCGCTGGTGCATCGAGCAATGCGTCGCGGCCGGCTCGCAGGACAAGCTGCAGCTGCCCGGCCTGAAGGACGACCGCCGCCCCGTCGTGGCCGGTGGCCTGTGCATCCTCTACACGTTGCTGGCGCAGTTCGGCATAGCCGAGCTGAAACCCACCAAGGGCGCCCTGCGCCAGGGCGTCATCTTCGACCTGGCCGAACGCCTGCAGCCCAAAGGTGCCCAGGACCCGCGCGCCGACTCGGTCACCGAGCTGCAGCAACGCTTCGGCGTCGACACGGCGCAGGCCGAGCGCGTCGCGGCACAGGCCGAGCAGCTCTACCGCCAGCTGGTGCCCAAGCCCCTGCCCGAGCCGCTGCGCGAGCTGCGCTGGGCCGCTGCGCTGCACGAGATCGGCATGCTGGTCTCCCACCACGACCACCACCGCCACAGCGCCTACCTGCTGGCCCATGTGGACGCGGCAGGTTTCTCCACCAACCAGCTACAGCGCCTGGCCACCTTGGCGCTCGGCCAGCGTGGCGGCCTGCGCAAGCTGGAGTCTCAACTGGCCGACGCCAGCCTGCTGGACCCGCTCATCGCCCTGCGCCTGGCCGTCATCCTCTGCCACGCGCGCACGCCGGTAGCGGCAGCCAGCCCGAAGCTGGAGCGTGCGGGCAAGCAGCTGACGCTGCGCTTCCCCAAGGGCTGGTCGGGCGAACAGGTGCGCACGCGCTACCTCCTGAAGGAAGAGGCCGAGGCCTGGGCGCGCACGGGCTTGCTGGAGTTGGTGGTGGCGTAACGGCAGGCAACAGCCGCCCTGCTGTCATGCGCTGACAGGGGATGCCCGCGAGGATGAGCCGCCCTCAACCACCGCGAGACCACCATGCTCAAGACCTACACCGGCAGCTGCCACTGCAAGGCCGTGCGCTTTGAAGTCGACCTCGACCTCGCCGCCGGCACCGGCCGCTGCAACTGCTCCATCTGCTTCAAGACGCGCAACTGGAGCGCCAGCGTGAAGCCCGACGCGTTTCGCCTGCTGACGAGCGAGGACGCGCAGAGCGACTACCAGTTCGGCTCCGACAGCATCCACAACCTGTTCTGCAAGACCTGCGGTGTGCGCTCCTACGGCCACGGCTCCATCGAGGAGATGGGAGGCGCCTTCGTGTCGGTCAAGGTCAATTGCCTGGACAACGCGACGCCGGAGGAGTTGATCGCCGCGCCGGTCACCTACTTCGACGGCCTGCACAACAACTGGTGGAACCAGCCGCCCGAGACGCGCCACCTGTGAGCTGAACGGCTACAGCGCGTCCAGCCCCTGCACCGCGTGCAGTGTCACCTCGGGCTCGCCGTCGCGCTGACGCCAGCGCAGCATGATGCGCGCCTATCGCAACTGGCCGACGTCTGCCTGCTCGACCCGTTGATCGCCCTGCGCCTGGCCCTCATCCTCTGCCATGCGCTCGCCGGTGACCAGCGGCAGCCCGAAGCTGGAGCACGACGGCAAGCAGTTGACACTGCGTTGACCCAAGATCTGGTCGGTCGAACGTGCCCGCACGCGCTACCTGCTCAAGGAAGAGGCCGAGGCCTGGGCGCGGACGGGGTTGCTGGAGCTGGTGGTGGCGTAACAGCGGGCCGGCTGCGGAAAGTTCCGTTGACCACCCCTATTTAATGTAGCTACATTAAATAGATGGAAATCGAATTCGATCCAGCCAAGGACAGAACCAACGTCAGCAAACACGGTGTCTCGCTGTCGCTGGCGGCCGAACTGGATTGGGACTCCGCGTTGGTTTGGATCGATGGTCGATTTGAGTACGGCGAGCTGCGCATGGTGGCGCTCGCACCCGAGACCAACACGCTGTACTACGTGGCCTTTGTGGAATGTGGTGACGTTCGCCGGGTCATCAGCCTTCGTCCTGCAACTCGTCGAGAGGTGAAGCACTATGTCGAAAACATCTAACAAACCCGTCGTTCGCATGCCCTCAGTCGAGGAAGACCGCGCCATCCTCGCAGCGGCCAAGGCGGACCCGGACGCCCAACCGTTGTCGCCCCGGCAGCTCAAGGAGATGGTGCCCGTGCAAGCCCGACGGGGCCGGCCGACCTCAGAGAACAAGAAGCTGCTCGTCTCGGTGCGCTACAGCCCGGAGGTGGTGGCCTACTTCAAGTCGACCGGCGATGGCTGGCAGGCGCGCATGGATGGCGTGCTGCTGAAGTACGTGGCCCGGCATTCGCGCGGCGCCTAACGCTCCACGGCGCCGGCTGCAGCACCTAGAGCGCGTCCGGCCCCTGCACCGCGTGCAGCGTCACCTCCGGCTCGCCGTCGCGCTGGCGCCAGCGCAGCCACCAGACGGCGCCCTTCTTGACGGCCCAGTCCTGCTCCACGCCGGCGAGCAGGTGCGCAGCCAGCATGCCCAGCGTCGGCTGGTGGCCGCAGATCAGCACTGGCTCGCTCGCCTTGGGCCAGCGCGAGGCTTCGATGAGCGCCGCGATGGGCGCGTCCGGCGCCAGCGTCGGCACGATGCGCACTTCGCGGCCCAGGGCCTCGGCCGTCTGGCGGCAGCGCAGCGCGGGGCTGACGAGCACGCGCGTCGTCGCGGCCAGGCGGTGGTTGAGCCAGGCCGCCATGCGCCGCGCCTGGCGCTCGCCCTTGGGCGTCAAGGCGCGCTGCAGGTCGTCCTGGCCCTCGGCGAGGATCTCGGCTTCGGCGTGGCGCCAGAGGATCAGGTCCATGAGGGCAGAACCGGTCAGGTGGAGTAGGGGGGGCTGCCGTAGCGCTGCATCAGCGCCTGCTGCGCGCTGATGCCGCAGTCACTGATGCGCGCTGAGCGGCCATCGGGCCCGAGCTGCCAGGCGTCCATGGTGTCATGCAGATAGGGCTGCAGCGCCTCGTCGATGACGCGCTGGCGCAGGCGGACGTCCTGCACCGGCCAGGCCACCTCGATGCGGCGGAACATGTTGCGGCTCATCCAGTCGGCGCTCGACAGGAACAGCGCCTCGCCTTCATCGCCTTCCTTCGCCTCGGCCCAGCGGAAATAGCAGATGCGCGTGTGCTCCAGAAAGCGGCCGACCACCGAGCGCACGACGATGTTCTCGCTGACGCCCGGCAGCCCCGGCGGCAGCATGCAGGCGCCGCGCACGATGAGGTCGACCTTGGCGCCGGCCTGCGCCGCGCGCAGCAGGCCGTGGATGAGCTCGGCGTCGGTCAGCGCATTGATCTTCACGACCACACGCGCCGCCTTGTAGCCGCCGAGCGCTGCCGCCTCCACAAGCCCGAGCAGCTCCAGCATGCGGCTGTGCATGTTGAAGGGCGCCAGCAGCATGCGCCGCGGCACCTTGAACTTGCCCAGCGACGCGAGCTGGCGAAACACCGAATCGGCATCGGCCGTCAGGTCGCCGTCGGCCGTCAGCAGGCCGAGGTCGGTGTACAGGCGCGCCGTCTTGGGGTTGTAGTTGCCGGTCGAGATGTGGCCATAACGACGCAACTTGCTGCCTTCGCGGCGCGTGATGAGCAGCAGCTTGGCGTGGGTCTTGTAGCCGACGATGCCGTAGACCACTTGCGCGCCCACGGCCTCCAGCCGCTCGGCCCAGTTGATGTTGGCCTCCTCGTCGAAGCGCGCTTTCAGTTCGACAACCACCATCACTTCCTTGCCACGCCGCGACGCCTCGATGAGCAGGTCCATCAGCTCCGACTTGGCACCGGCGCGGTAGATGGTTTGCTTGATGGCCAGCACGTCGGGGTCGTTGACGGCCTCGCGGAGCATCGCCACGACGGGCTCGAAGCTCTCGAAGGGATGGTGCAGCAGCACATCGCCCTTCTTCAGCTTCTCGAAGATGGACTTGTGGCGCGGCAGGCGGCCCGTCGGCCAGGCGGGTTCATAGGGCTTGAAGCGCAGCGCCGGCGCATCGGTCAGGTCGATCAGCTCGTTCAGGCGCACCAGGTTGACCGGGCCGTTGACGCGGTACAGCGCCGCGTCGGGCAGGCCGAACTGCTGCAGCAGGAACTCCGACAACTCGGCCGGGCAGCTGTTGACCACCTCCAGCCGCACCGCGCGGCCGAAGTGGCGCGTCGTCAGCCCCGAGCGCAGCGCATGGCGCAGGTTGGCGAACTCTTCTTCGTCGACCTCCAGGTCGGAGTCGCGCGTGACGCGGAACTGCGAGAAGGCCTCGACCTTGCGGCCCGGGAACAGGTCCTCCAGGTGGGCGCGGATGACACTGGTCAGCAGTGCAAACGCCTGGCGGCCATCGCTCAGATTGGCCGGCAGCTTGATGACGCGCGGCAGCACGCGCGGCACCTTGACGATGGCGATGCGGTTGTCGCGGCCGAAGGCGTCCTTGCCCGACAGCCGCGCGATGAAGTGCAGCGACTTGTTGGCCACCTGCGGGAAGGGGTGGGCCGGATCCAGCCCCACGGGCACCAGCAGCGGCTTGACCTCGCGTTCGAAGTACTTGTCCACCCAGGCGCGCTGCGGCTCATCGCGGTCGGCGTGGTTGAGCACGACGATGCGCCGCTTCTTCAGCAGCGGCGTCAGTTGCTCGTTGAAGACGTGGTACTGCTCGTCGATCAGCGTGTGGGCGGCGCGGCCGACGCGGTCGACCTCCTGGCTCGTCACCGGGCTCAGCGGGTCGCGCGCGGCATCGAGCATGTCGGCGAAGCGCACTTCGAAAAACTCGTCCAGGTTGCTCGACACGATGCAGATGTAGCGCAGCCGCTCCAACAGCGGCACGTCTTCGCGTTGCGCCTGGGCCAGCACGCGGCGGTTGAATTCAAGAATGGCTTGTTCGCGGTTGAGCAGCTTCAACGGGGTCGGGTCGGTCATGTTGAAAAGTGTATGAAGGCTTTGTGACAAACGCTTGAATCGCCTCGGGATAATCCCGCCCATGCATTTAATGATTCCCCATGCCAGCGCGCTGGACGAGGCCGCGCGGCATGCGCTGTCCGGGCTGGCCCTGCCCAACCTGGCGGCACTGCTGGCCCGGCTCAGCCCGGGGAAGAGCTGGGGCAGCGACGAGTTCTCGCCGCACCCGCCGCACCACATCGCCCTCGCCGCCCTGCGTGGTCAGGCCGAGCCGAGCGCTGCGGCCTGGGCCGCCAACGCCGGCCCCGAGCTGAGCTGGGCGCTGGTGACGCCGGTGCATCTGGCCGTCGGCACTGACGGCGTGGACGTGCTGCCGCCGGCGGCGCTGAATCTGTCGGAATCCGATGCGGCCCGCTTCACCGCGCTGCTGCGCGAGCTGTGGCCGCAGAGCGAAGGCTGGCAATGGCGGCTGCTGGACGCCACGCGCTGGGCCATCGGCCATGCGACGGCGCTGGAGGGCCTGCACGCGGCCAGCATCGAACGCGCCGCCGGCCAGCGCATCGAGCCCTGGCTGCCCGACAGCCGCGTGCTGCGCCGCTGGCAGAACGAGGCCCAGATGCTGATGCACGGCCACGCGCTGAACGAAGAACGCGAGGCGCGCGGCGCGCATGCTGTCAACTCGGTATGGATTGGCGACATCGGTCGCGCGAACGGCCAGCCCGCCGACGTGACCGTCGACGCCCGCCTGACCGAGCCGCTGCTAAACGGCGACCTCGCCGCCTGGGCCGAGGCCTGGCAGCGACTGGACGCGGGACCGCTGGCGCAGCCGCTCACTGAGTTGACGTTGTGCGGTGAGCGCTTTGCGCGTCACTTCATTGCCCAACCTTTGTCGCTGATCGAGAAGCTGAAGCGCCGTTGGCAGACGCCCGACATGGCCGCCACGCTGGAGGCGCTATGAGTTCCCCGAAGCTCATCGAACGCGAGGTGAATCCGCGCACCGCCTGGGCGCTGGAGCAGGCCGGCGTGGCGCCGCTGCTGGCCCGGCTTCTCGCCTCGCGCGGCGTGCGCGAGGCCACCGAGCTGGACGAAAGCCTCGCCCAGTTGCTGCCGCCCACCGACCTCAAGGGCCTGCCCGAAGCCGGCCGCCTGCTGGCCGACGCCATCCAGCACGGCGAGCGCCTCGTCATCGTGGCCGACTACGACTGCGACGGCGCCACCGCCTGCGCCGTCATGCTGCGCGGCCTGCGGCTGCTGGGCGCGCGGCCCGAGCAGCTCGGCTACGTCGTGCCCGACCGCGCCGTGCACGGCTATGGCCTCACGCCGACCATCGTCGACCTGGCGCTGGAGCAATCGCCCACGCTGCTCGTCACCGTGGACAACGGCATCGCCAGCCTCGCCGGCGTGGCCCACGCCCGCGCGCTGGGCCTGAAGGTGCTGGTGACCGACCACCATCTGCCGGCACTGGTCGACGGCGTCATCGTCGTTCCCGAGGCCGAGGCCATCGTCAACCCCAACCAATCCGGCTGCAGCTTCGCGAGCAAGTCGCTGGCCGGCGTGGGCGTGGCCTTCTACGTGCTGATGGGCCTGCGCGCCGAGCTGCGTTCACGCGGTGCCTTCACCGAGGTGCCGCGGCTCGACGGGCTGCTGGATCTCGTCGCCCTCGGCACCGTGGCCGACGTCGTCAAGCTCGACGCCAACAACCGCCGCCTCGTCGCGCAGGGGCTGAAGCGCATGCGCGCGGGCCGCGCGCAGCCGGGGGTGATGGCGCTGTTCAGCGCCGCCAAGCGCGACGCGAGCAAGGCCCAGGGCTTCGACCTCGGCTTTGCACTAGGCCCGCGCATCAACGCGGCCGGGCGCCTGGCCGACATGACGCTGGGCATCGAGACGCTGACCACCGATGACCCCGAGCGCGCGTTGGAGCTGGCCACCCAGCTCGACGCCATCAACCGCGAGCGCCGCGAGATCGAGAGCGGCATGCGCGAGATGGCCGAGGCGCGGCTGGACGGGCTCATAGCCGCACTGCAGGGCGCCCTGCCGCCGGCCGTGGCGCTGTTCGACGCCGACTTCCACGAAGGCGTCGTCGGCATCGTCGCCTCGCGCATCAAGGACCGCGTGCACCGCCCGACCTTCGTCTTCGCGCGCGGCACCGACGGCAATCTCAAAGGCTCAGGCCGCTCCATCCCCGGCTTTCACCTGCGCGACGCGCTGGACCTCGTCAGCAAGCGCGAGCCTGATTTGCTCGCCAAGTTCGGCGGCCACGCGATGGCGGCCGGTGCGACGCTGGCGGTGGATGACATCAACCGCTTCGCCCTCGCCTTCGCCCGCGTCGCCGAGGAGTGGCTGAACGAGCAGGACTTGACCCGCACGCTGCGCCATGACGGCACCCTGCCGGCCGACGCGGCCACGGCGGAGACGGCACGACTGCTGGACGCGCAGGTCTGGGGCCAGGGCTTCGAGGCGCCGGTGTTCTGCGACCACTTCGAGGTGATCTCCCAGCGCCTGGTCGGCGAGAAGCACCTCAAGCTGCGCCTGCGCCACGGCGGCAAGCTCATCGACGCGATCTGGTTCAACCACGTCGACATGCTGCCCGAGCGCGCCACGCTGGCCTACCGGCTCAGCCTGGACGAATGGCAGGGTCAGCAGCGGGTGCAATACGTTGTCGAGGCGCAGGCAACGGTCGCGACTCCTTAAACTCGGGGCGTGAACCTCAACCCCACGCTCAACGCCGACCTGCATTGCCATTCCATCGTCTCGGACGGCACGCTGACGCCCGAGGCGCTGGCCGCGCGCGCTAAGGCGGGCGGCGTGCAGCTGTGGTCACTGACCGACCACGACGAGATCGGCGGCCAAGCCCGCGCCATCGCCGCCGCCAAGGCCCTGGGCCTGCCCTACCTGACCGGCACCGAAATCTCGGTCAGCTTCGCCGGCCGTGTCGTGCACATCGTCGGGCTGGGCTTCGACCATGAAGCGCCCGAGATCATCAATGGCCTGCGCGCCACGCGTGGCGGGCGCGAGCCGCGTGCCCGCGAGATGGCGGCTGGCCTGGCCGAGGTCGGCATCCACGGCGCCTTCGAGGGCGCGTTGAAGTACGTCGGCAACCCGGAGCTGATCTCGCGCACCCACTTCGCCCGCTTCCTTGTCGACGCCGGCCATTGCAGCGACATCTCGGAGGTGTTCCGCCGCTTCCTGACCGAAGGCAAGCCCGGCTTCGTGGCGCACAAGTGGGCGGCGCTGAAGGACGCCGTCGGCTGGATCACCCGCGCCGGCGGTGTCGCCGTCATCGCCCACCCGGGCCGCTACGACTTCACACCGACCGAGGAGTACGCACTCATCACCGAGTTCATCGGCCACGGCGGGCGCGGCATCGAGGTCGTCACCGGCAGCCACACGCCGGCCGAGTTCGTGAAGTACACCGACACGGCGCTGGAGTTCGGCCTCCTCGCGTCGCGCGGCTCGGACTTCCACAGCCCCGACGAGAGCCGTATCGACCTCGGCACGCTGCCGCCTCTTGCTACCAAGCTCACGCCCGTCTGGGCCGAGCTGGCCGACAAGATTCATCACTGATCCAGTCGTCCGCGCCGCCCGCGGGTTTCCCTCGATTGGCGCGTTCGACAACAGCCGTTGACAATCAATCGTCAACACTCTGTTGTCGATCATGAGCAGCATCTCCGACGCCGAATCCCGGATCATGCGCACCCTCTGGGCGCGCCATCCGCTCAGTGCCGAGGACATCCTCGCCGCCCTGCCACAGGACGCCGGCTGGCAGCTCGGCACAGTCAAGACACTGCTGAACCGCCTGCTCAACAAGGGCGCGCTGCAGGCGGACCGCGACGGCCGGCGCTATCTCTACGAACCCCTCGTCGCCCGTGACGACTGGGAGCAGGGTGAATCGCTGAACCTACTCGACCGTGTCTTCGGCGGTCGGCTGTCGCCGCTGGTGGCGCATTTTTCCTCCCAGCGCAAATTGAGCCGCGAAGACGCCGAGGCCTTGCGGCGCCTGCTGGAGGCGCATGACGACGCTGCCTGACACCTGGATCGACACGCTGTGGCGTGCCCACACCGGCCTCACGTTGGGGCTGCTGGCGGTCTTGGTGCTGCGGCGGCCCTGGCGGCGGCGGGCAGGGCCCCAGGCTGCCTACGCGCTGTGGCTGCTGCCGCCTTGGTTGGCCCTCGCCGCACTCTGGCCGTCGACTGGCTTGCCGCACTTGACCTTGCCGGCCGTGCACATCTCAACGCTGACGGCATTGCCCAGCGCTGCGACGCCGGAGGGAGCGCAGGCCGGCGCGCAGGCGCTGTGGCTGGCCGGCCTCATTGCCGTGGCCTGGGCGCAGACCGCGCGGCACCACCGCTACCGGCGGCAGTTGCAGGGCCGTGGCCTTGGCCCGTGGCGGGCGCCTGCCGGCGACTCGCCCGGCCTGCTCGGCGTGTGGCGCCCGCGCCTGGTCTTGCCGGCCGACTTCCGGCAGCGATTCGCGGCCGACGAGAGACGCTGGATCCTGGCTCACGAGGCCACCCACGCACGCCGGCTCGACAACTCTGCGCGGATGCTGGCCACGCTGCTGACCGGCCTCGCCTGGTTCAACCCGCTGATGTGGTGGGGCCTGGCCGCCCTGCGGCAGGACCAGGAACTCGCCTGTGACGCCGCTGTGATGCAACGTTATCCCGGCAGCTGGCGCCGCTACGGCCTCGCCCTGCTCAAGCTCGACGGGGCCACCGGCCTCCCGCCCACTGCCTCGGCCTGGCAGGCTCGCCACCCCTTGAAGGAGAGGATCATGTTGCTCAAGAACGCCGCCCCCAGCGTCAGGGCTCGTCAAGCGGCCCATGCGGCGCTGGCGCTGAGCGCCGTGCTGGGCTTCGGCGCCGTACAGGCGCTGAACACCGGTACGCCGGAAGCCGCCAAGCCAACGGCTCACCGCTCGCGCTCTGAACTCTCGGACGTAACCGCCCAGCGCGCGAAGGTGAGCGAGGCCTGCCCGGACATGCCGCTGCCCCCCGGGCCCCCACCGGAAGGGCTCAAAGGTGACTATCTCGTTGACGTGAAGTTCAAGATCGGCCGGGGCGGCCATGCCGACGCCGTACAGGTGCAAGGCGACCCCCGCTTGGTCGACATCATCCGGAAGACGGTGCAGGCCTATGTCTGCAAGACCGAGCTGGCCGACGCCGAGCTGGAACAGCAGTTCCTCTTCAAGTTCGACTGAAGCTCACGGGCCGGCTACCGCAAAATGCCGTATGGCCCAGCTCTTCGAAGTCCACCCCGACAACCCGCAGCCGCGCTTCCTGCGCCAGGCAGCGCAGATGCTGCAGGCCGGCGGCATTGGCGCCATCCCGACGGACTCCAGCTACGCCTTCGTCTGCCGCCTGGACGACAAAGGCGCCGCCGAGGCGCTGCGCCGGGTGCGCGGCGTCGACGACAAGCACCACCTGACGCTGCTGTGCCGCGACCTGTCCGAGCTGGCCAACTACGCGAGGGTGGACAACCGCCAGTACCGCCTGCTCAAGCTGGCCACGCCCGGTGCCTACACCTTCATCCTGCCGGCCACCAAGGAAGTGCCGCGCCGCCTGTCCCACCCCAGCCGCCGCACCATCGGCCTGCGCGTGCCCGACCACCGCGTCACGCAGGACCTGCTGGCGCTGTTCGGCGAGCCGCTGTTGTCGACGACGCTGATCCCGCCCGGCGACACCGAGCCGATGAACGACGCCGCCGACGTCTGCGCCCGGCTGGACCGGCAACTGCAGTTCGTGCTGGACGCGGGCGCCTGCCCGGCCCAGCCGACCACGGTGTTGGACTTGAGCCAAGGCGACGAGCCGGTGCTGGTGCGCCAGGGGCGCGGCGAGCTGGCGCGGTTGGGCCTGCACCTCGGTTAGGGCGGCACTGAAGCTCGCTACGACGCAATGCGCGCATGCGTACCCGCGTGCTCTCGCAGTAGGTAAAGCAGGCCACCGCCATCGATGAGCTCGAGCGGCTTGTCCTTGGAGAAGTTGTACGCGTCGGCACCGTAGCCGCTGGTACACACGAGGATGCCCTTGGAGGCACCTTCATTGAGCATCGTGCCGTACAGGTCACGCACGGCACTGACTCCCACCGTGTCGCGGTATCGCTTCGCCTGAATGACTACCTTGCCTCCCAGTACCGGACGAGCATCGAAAGCGACTGCATCCACGCCACCATCGCGCGAGGAGCGCGTGAGTCTGGTTTCCAGACCCATCTTGCCGAACAGGTTTGAAACCAGGATTTCGAACTCGCTGGGTGTCAGGTCCATGAGGTTCGGCCTTGACTCCAGGCCGGAAAGCGCATCGCCCTGCTCGATGAACCGCTTGTCGACCATGTTGAACTCGACGATGGGCTTCACCGCTTGAAGCTCATCGGGTCGGCCTGAGACATGGGCTCCCAGGTTGCGAAGACAGACCACCTTGTCGACCTTGTCCAAGCGAATTTGCTCGAACTCAGCCTTTGGAGCACGGACGCTAATGACAGGAATGCGGGCCTCACGGCCATTCGCGGGGTCGATGGTGTCCAAGACGCCTGTGAAGGTCGCGATGGAAAGCGCGTCAGCCTGATCCGCTTCGAACAGCTCATGCAGCGTCCGAAGCGCGATGGATGCCAGCACGTCCTGGTACAGCTTCTTCGTCTCCGCTGGCTTGCGGGCCTTTGATTCAATCTCGTCCCGCGTCTTGATGTAGCGGTACTCAGCCTCAGCAGGGATCACTGTGGCAAGCGGCAGCTCGTACTCGACCACCAGCTCACTGGAAGCTTCGTTGTACGCCAGGCGGAAGTTCTGAGGAAAGCCCTCATCGGGGTACTCCGAGCGTGTCAGAACCATCTCGTTGTACGCCACGACGGCGTCGGCGTTCTTAGCTCGGTAGTCGGCCTCGAAGTCGTCGACCTCCGCGTTCCTCTTCTGCTGCTCAGCTTCAAAGGCAGCCTTGCGCTGAGCATGCTCTTCCTTCGCCTTCGCAGTCGCCGCAACCTTCATTGCTTCGACGCGCTGGTGCTCGGCGAGAGCAGCAGCGTGCGAGGCACGGTTCGCCTCGACGGCTTGCGCATGCTTCGAAGAAGCGCCTGGGATGAACTTCTGCACCCAGGAGGGCGGGGCAACCACTGCGGCTGTCGGAGCTGGCTTCGAGACCAGGGCTGACGCAAGCTTGAACTCATCGAAGGCGACCTTGCTCCTTAACGAGTTGAAAGTGATGCGGTCGTCCACCCTCAGTGTGTGCGCCAAGATGCTCTGAAGCTCGTCGACGCGTTCCTGGACCTCAGCATTCAGGTCTTCGGTCTCAGCTTCCCGGTCCGCGAGGTACTGAGCCTTGGCTTCCTTTGCAGCCGCCTGGTCAGCACGTCTATGTTGATTCGCTGCCATCCGTTGATGGCGTTCAAGCTGCCTTGCTTGGGTAGCTGCTGCTCGAACCAAGCGCTGTCGGTTCCGTTCCGATGCAGCCATGGCGCGCCCTGCGGCGCGCAGGAACCCCTCAACTCCAGACCTTCGGCCCATCTCGTCCTCCCTGTGCTCATAGACACGCGGCGTCCCGGCCGCTCGGGAATTGGATGATGGGTTGGCCTGCTCGTCAATCGACGGTCGCCCTGCGTATCTGGCCGCAGCTCATCCAACCGTTTTGCAGTTCATCCAGCGCGGCCCGCGATTGATCGCAGCTGCCTGGAAGCGCACGGCTCCAGTGACGAAACTGACTCCATCGAACAAGCAATCACGCGGTTCGACACCCACCCCACGGAGTCCATCATGAGCCTGCAAACTGTCTTCACCGCCGTCGTCCTCGCTGTCTCTGCCGTCGCCGCCCACGCTGCGCCGCAAGTCACTGCCAAGCTGGAGCGCGTCGTCATCACCGGCAAGGCCGTCCACGCTGAAACGCGAGTCGTGGCTCAGCTGCCCCGCGTCGTGGTGACCGGCTACGCGGTCCGTGAAGTGGCTCAACTGCCGCGCGTCGTCATCACCGGCTACAGCGACGCCACCCTGCTGCGCAACGCCACGCTGGCTGCCGCCAAGACCGGCACCAAGCGCATCTGAACCCGGCGCCCTCCCATGCACTTGACGCCCTTTCCCACCACCGCCGAGCCGAGTCGCCAGCGCTGCTGAGCAGCGTTGCCGACTCGGTTCGGCTATTGCAGGATCTGAAGCAGCCGCGCGCGGTCGAAGCCGATGACGCGCTGGCCGCGCACGATCAGCGTTGGCGTGCCTGCGGCGCCCAGCGCCTGGTAGTCAGCGAGGCATTGCGCATCACGTTCGATGAAGCACTCGCTGAAGGGCACGTGCTGCTGCGTCATCCAGCGTCGCGCTGCGGTACACCAGCCGCAGGTCTCGGACGAGATCATGCGGATGTCGCCGGGCTTGGCGCGCTGGGCCAGCAACTCGCCGTCCTGCGCCGCGACATGGCCGCGCCAGGCCCACGACGCCAGCGCCGTCAAGCCAACCACGACGAGGAGCGAAAGCGGGGGCCACTTCATGCCTGGATGCTAGGCCAGACCCGCCACTGCGGTGTCGGCAGGCCTCAATACACCTCGGGCACGATGAGACTGTCCGGCACCGGGTTGCGCAGATAGTCCTCGCGGCGTTCGCGTGCGGGCAGCTCGATGTCGGCGTGCGGCACCTCCTGGTAGGGCATCTGCGACAGCAGGTGGTGGATGCAGTTCAGCCGCGCGCGCTTCTTGTCGTCGGCCGGCACCACCCACCACGGCGACTCGGGCGTGTGGGTACGCTCCAGCATCACCTCCTTGGCCCGGGTGTACTCCTCCCAGCGGCGGCGCGACTCCAGGTCCATCGGGCTCAGCTTCCACTGCTTGAGCGGGTCGTGGATACGGCCCAGGAAGCGGATGCGCTGTTCGTCGTCGCTGATCGAAAACCAGTACTTGATGAGCTGGATGCCCGAGCGCTGCAGCATGCGTTCGAACTCCGGCGCGGAGCGGAAGAACTCTTCGTACTGGTCGTCGGTGCAGAAGCCCATCACGCGCTCCACGCCGGCGCGGTTGTACCAACTGCGATCGAACAGCACGATCTCGCCGGCCGCCGGCAGGTGCGACACATAGCGCTGGAAGTACCACTGCGTGCGCTCGCGGTCGTTCGGGGCTGGCAGCGCGGCCACGCGGCACACGCGCGGGTTCAGCCGCTGCGTGATGCGCTTGATGACGCCGCCCTTGCCCGCCGCGTCACGACCCTCGAACAGGATGACGACCTTGTGGCCCGTGTGCTGCACCCAGTCCTGCAGCTTCACCAGCTCGCTCTGCAGCCGGAACAGCTCGCGGAAGTAGCGCTTGCGCTCAGCGGAAGCGTCGTCGCTCGGCATGACGCCGTGCTCGCGGTCCTCCAGTTCGAGCTCCAGCTCCTCGTCGAAATCGTCCTGCAGGTCGCGGTGAATGCGCTTCACCAGTTCGTCGTCGATGTGGCTCACGGCAGCTCCCGGCCGCGACAGCGGCCCATGCCGCCAGCCTAGCGGGGTGCCATGAAGACCCTGTGACAGCCTGGGGCTTGACGAATGCGTTTACAGCCGTAATCATTCGCCATCGTTTACAGGCGTAATCATGAAGAAACCCACCCCGCAGCCCATCAGCGACGCCGAAGCCCAGGTCATGCAGGAGCTGTGGGCGCGCTCGCCCCAGGGCGCCGACGAGATCGCCGCCACGCTGGGCCCGCGCCAGGGCTGGCAGCTCGCCACCGTGAAGACGCTGCTGAACCGCCTGCTGCACAAGGGCGCACTGACCGCCGAGCGCGACGGCCGGCGTTTTCTGTACGCCCCCGCCGTGCCCAAGGACGCGTGGATGGCCGACGCCGGCATGTCGCTGATCGACAAGCTCTTCGGCGGCCGCCTGGCCCCGCTGGTGGCGCAGTTCGCGTCGGAACGCAAGTTGAAGCCCGAGGACGTCGAGGCGCTGAAGGCGCTGCTGAAGGAGCAGGGGCATGAGTGAAAGGCTGCTGGCGTTGCTGTTGCAGCAAGCCCTGCTGCTGAGCGTGGCAATCGTGCTGATCGCCGCGTTGCGGCCGCTGCTGTTGAAGCGCCTGGGTGCCGGCAGCGTCTACGCGGCCTGGCTGCTGGTGCCGGCGCTGCTGCTGACGCCGCTGCTGCCCCGGCCGGCGCAGGAGCCGCTGCGCGTGGTGCTGCAAGCTACGGGCGTTTCCGAGACGGCAGCCATGCCGGTGCTGCCAGCGCCGCCGCTCGACCAGACGGCGATCTGGTTGGCGCTATGGCTTGGCGGGGCCATCCTCGTCGCAGCAGTTCAAGCGCAACGGCAATGGCGCCTTGCGCGCCTGGGTTCACGCTTGCCCGCCGGCAGCAGCCCCGCCCTCGTCGGCCTGCTGCGCCCGCGCGTGGCGCTGCCCATCGATTTCGAGCAACGCTTCTCGCCCGCCGAACGCGAGCTGATCCTGGCCCACGAGCAGGTGCACCGCGAGCGTCTGGACAACCTCTGGAACCTGCTCGCCTGCGCGCTGACGGCGCTGCACTGGTGGAACCCGCTGGCCTGGTGGGCCGCTCGGCGGCTGCAGGCGGACCAGGAACTGGGTTGCGATGCCGCCGTACTGGCCTCACGCCCCCAGGCTCTGGCCGACTACAGGCGCGCCCTGCTCGCCGCCCACGACCTCACGCCCCACGGCGCGCCGCTGGCCAGCCGCTGGGGCACCACTCATCCGCTTGTTGAAAGGATTGCAATGCTCAACCGCCCCCTGCCCCTGACCCGCCGCCGCGCCCTGCTGTTGGCCACGGCAGTGACTGCCGTGTCGACACTGACCTACGCCGTAGAGACCCTGCCAACCGCTGGCAAGGGCTACGTCGACATGCAGGTGTTCGTGGAACGCAGCCAGGGCAGCACCGAAGGCAGCACCAAGACCAGCATCCAGGCCCGCCTGATCGGCCAGGACGGCAAAACGTTGAAACTGCGCTTTGACCCCATTGCTTCAGACACGCCCGGCTGGACGACCGAAGCGCTGTGGATTGAACTGCTGCCCCAGAAGCAGAAGACGGCCAACGCGGTGCTGATCAAGACCAAGATCAGCCTCGGCGACCCGGGCGTGGAACTGGGACATCCCAGCGTGATGTCCGCCTGGGGCACCAAGGCCCGCATCGAGATCGCCCGCCCGGACTCCGGCGAGAAGCTGGTGCTGGAGCTGACGCCCACCGAGTTGCCGGCGGACTACGAGCCGCCGAAGAACACCTTCTGAGTTCACCATGATCGACACATTGCTCGCCGCCCTGCAGCGCCAGGCTCTGCTGCTGAGCCTGGGCACGCTGCTCCTGCTGCCCCTGCGTCCGCTGTTGCTGAAGCGCCTTGGCGCGCGAGCAACCTACGCCGCCTGGCTGCTGCTGCCGGCGCTGCTCGCGACACCGCTGCTGCCCAGTTTGTCGGCCAAGCCGCTGCCCGTGCTTGTGACGGTTGCGGAGATGGCCCGCACGGCCACTGCGCCCCTGCTGATCCCACCGCAGACCGGAGCCCTCTGGCCTCAGTTGTTGCTCGCCGCGTGGCTGGCGGGCACGGCACTCGTGCTCACGCTGCAGGCGGCGCGGCAATGGCGGCTGTCCAGGCACGGCACCCGTCTGCCGGCCGGCGCGAGCCCAGCCCTCGTCGGCCTGCTGCGCCCGCTCGTGGCGCTGCCGGCCGACTTCGAGACCCGCTTCACGCCCGAAGAGCGCCGCCTCATCCTTGCTCACGAAGACGTGCATCGCACTCGCCACGACAACGCCTGGAACCTTCTCACCTGCCTGCTGACCGCGCTGCACTGGTGGAACCCGCTCGCCTGGCTGGCGGCGCGGCGCATGCAGGCCGACCAGGAACTGGCTTGCGATGCCGCCGTGCTGGCCTCACGCCCCCAGGCGCTGGCCGACTACACGCGGGCGCTGCTCGCCGCCCACGACCTCACGCCCCACGGCGCACCGCTGGCCAGCCGCTGGGGCAGCACCCACCCACTGATTGAAAGGATCGCAATGTTGAACCGCCCTGCTCCGTTGCAACGCCGCCGCAACACAGCCCTGGGCCTCGCGCTGCTCGCCGTCGTGGGCCTGGCCTATGCCGCGCAAGGCGTGGCACCCGACACGATCGACACGACACGCAAGGTTGACATCCGCATGGTGATCGCTTCCGGCGATGCCAAGGCGCAGCCCCGCCTGATCGTGA
Source organism: Roseateles sp. (assembly GCF_039929605.1). Lineage (GTDB taxonomy): Bacteria > Pseudomonadota > Gammaproteobacteria > Burkholderiales > Burkholderiaceae_C > Pelomonas. Next base: position 45,768 of record NZ_JBDSQX010000182.1, on the reverse strand, counting down.
CGCTGGGCGCGCCAGCACGCATCGAATGGGGCGCGAACCCCGACGAAGTCTGGCGCATGGACATGACCGTCACGCAGGACGCAGACGGCCTGCTGAAGGTCGTCACGGATTCCAGCTATCGCGGAGAGAAGCTCGGCAACCACATCTCGCACATCGCCTCCGGCGACACGCAGGGCCTGAGCATCGGCCCCGACGGCGGCCCGCTGCTGAACGTCTCGCGCGTTGTCACGCTGCTGCCGGCCGACTTCAAGCCATCGCACTGACACCACTGGAAAGTGCCGGGGCGGGACCGATACAGTCGCGCCCTCCCGCACCGTCGCCATTCTGATCCATGAGCCTTGCCGACCTCCGTTCGGCCCTGAATGCCGAGCTGTCGGCCACACCCGAGTACTACGACTTCAAGGTGCTGCACGCCGAGCGCGATGGCGTGCTGTGGCGGGTGACGCTGGAGCCGGGCTATGTGTTCGCCGAGGGCCAGCGGCCCGGCACAGCCTCGGCGCAGGCGCTGCTGGACGACAGCCTGGACGGCGCCTCGGCCTGGTGGGGTGCGCCGCGCAAGGGCGGTGCCAGCGTGCTGGCCGTGCTGGCCGAAGACGACCAGCTCGTGCTGCAGAACGCCAGTGGCCCGCCGCCGCCGGCCGGGCATCTGATTCGCCTCTACCCCACCCGCTTCCTGAACGCCGTGGCCGATGCCTGGTGGGACACGCCCTGGGCCGAGCAGGCGCTGGCTTGCCTGCCCGACCTGGCCAACCCGCAGCGGCTGAACGAAGACGTGGCGCTGACGGGTGAGCCCTTCCGCTGGCTGCGCCCGGCCCAGCACGCGGCACTGGCGCTAACGGGCCACAGCAGTGGCTTCCTGTGGGGGCCACCCGGCACGGGCAAGACGACGACGTTGGGCGTGCTGCTGGCCGAGTACCTGGACCGCCACCCCAACGCCCGCGTGCTGCTGCTGTCCACCACCAACCAGGCGGTGGACCAGGCCACGCTGGCAGTCGACAAGGCCTTGCAGAAGGGCCGGCGAGAGCATCTGCGCAGCGAGGTGCAGCGCCTGGGCACACGCTTCGACGCGGCGGCCTACGAGGGCCGCGAGCACCTGATCCCGACGCAGGACCGCGAGCTCATCGCCCGCCTGGCGCGTGCCGAGAGCGCCCGGCCTTCGGCCCGCGACGCGCACGCCTTGAAGACCTGGGCCGACCGCGTGGCCGGCCTGCGCGACGAGCTGCGCGCGTCATCGCTGAAGGTGTTGCAACGCTGCCGCCTGGCCGCCATGACGACCACGCGCGCGGCCTTCACGCTGAAGACATTGCGCGAGCTGCAGCCCGACGGCGCGCCGCCCTTCGACCTGCTGGTGTTCGACGAGGCCAGCCAGGTGAGCCTGGCCCACGCGCTGGTGCTGGTGCCGCTGGGCCGCGCGCGGCTGTTCGCGGGCGACCCGCAGCAGCTGTCGCCGGTGCTGCGCAGCGAGGACCGCCTGGCGCGGCGCTGGCTGGGCCGCTCGGCGTTCGCGGAGATGCCGCCCGGCGGAGCGGCCGTGGCGCTGCTGGACGAGCAGTCGCGCATGGCGCCGCCCATCGGCGAGCTGGTCAGCCAGCTGTTCTACGACGGCGCGCTGCGCGTGGCGGCCGACACGCAGGCCTCGCCGGGCTGGCTGGCCACCCGGCAGCGCGCGCTCGGCGACATAGCCGCCGACGTTCATGTGCATGTGCACCGCGTGAATGCGGACGGCGGCTGGGTGGCTGCCGAGCGCGGGCCGGTGCGGCGCGAGTCGGCCGAGGCGATTGCTGCGCTACTGGAACAGGCGCTGGGCAGTGGCCAATGGCAGCCCGAGGAGCTGATCGTGCTGACGCCGTTTCGAGCCCAGCGCGCGCTGATCCGCCAGCGGCTGCGGGCGCGTGGGCTGCCGGAGCAGTTGCGCGTCAGCACCGTGCACCGCGCCCAGGGCAGCGAGGCGCCCGTCGTGCTGTTCGACCCGGCGGACGGCGCCCAGCCCTTCCTGCACGGCGACGAGGCGCAGCGCCTGCTCAACGTCGCGTTGAGCCGGGCTCAGGCCAAGCTGGTGTTGTTCGTGTCGCCGGCCGACGCGGCCAGCCCGCTGCTGGCGCCGCTGATGCAGCGGCTGCGGCTGGCGGGCGACACGCGGGCGGTGACGCCGCTGCTGGAGCTCGCCCGGCAGCCGGGCTTCCCGGCCAATGCGCTCGGTCAGCGCGTCAGCGCGGGGCGGCACGAGGGCGAGGTAGCGCGCATCAGCGCCGATGGGGCTCAGTTCTGGCTGATCATGCGCGCACCGGCGCGGAGCAGCTCATCGACGTGGACTTCTGGCGGCAACGTGCAGCCAGACACACCTAGTCAGTTGGGGACAGAGCTACTCGCTTCGCTCGATCGGTCTGTCCCGCAAGGTCATTCAGCTGGGGACAGAGCTACTCGCTTCGCTCAATCGGTCTGTCCCGCAAGGTCATTCAGCTGGGGACAGAGCTACTCGCTCAGCTCGATCGGTCTGTCCCGCAAAGTCATCAGACTGCCGCGGTGACCAGGATCTCGACCTTCCACTCCGGCCGCGCCAGGCCGGCGATGACGGTGGCGCGCGGCGGGGTGTGGCCGGCGGAGACCCAGGCTTCCCACGCGGTGTTCATGCCGGCGAAGTCGGCGCGGTCGGCCAGGAAGATCTCGGCGCGCAGGATGTGGGCCTTGCTGGTGCCGGCGCGCTCCAGCAGCTTGTCGATGGCAGCGAGCACCTGGGCCGTCTGGCCCTCGATGCCGACCGTGGTGTCTTCGGGCACCTGGCCGGCCAGGTAGGCCACGCCGTTGTACACGGCCATTTCGGACATGCGGGCGCCGACGTCGAAGCGTTCGATGGTGTTCATGGGAGTCACTTTTTCTTGGGGTGATGGTGGGAATGACTGGCGGCCGTCTTTTTGTTGACCGCGCCGGTGCCGTGCGGATGTTTCTTGCTGGCGCCGGGCGGCGGCGCAGCCGCCTTGGCGCCGAGCCTGCTCTCGGTGCCGGCCAGCAGTTTCTTGATGTTGGCCTGGTGGCGCCACACCAGCAGCAGGCCCATGATGATCAGCGCCAACGCGGTGGGGCCGGCTTCCCAAATCAGCAACTGAAACATCGGCGCGAAGGCAGCCGACACGATGGCCGCGAGGGACGAGTAGCGGCTGAACCAGGCAATGATGAGCCATGTCGCCAGCGTCGCAATCCCCAGCAGCGGGTTCAGCCCGAAGATGACACCGGCTGCCGTGGCCACGCCCTTGCCGCCCTGGAAGCGGAAGAACACCGGGTAGAGATGGCCGAGGAAGGCTGCCAGGCCGACGAGGGCCGCCGTGCCTTCCCCGAGCCCGTAGCGCGGGCCCCAGACCAGCACGGCCAGCACCGGCAGATAGCCCTTGAGGGCGTCGAGCACCAGCGTCAACACGGCCGCGGCCTTGTTGCCCGAGCGCAGCACATTGGTGGCGCCGGGGTTGCCGGAGCCGTAGGAGCGCGGGTCGGACAGGCCCATCGCGCGGCTGATGATGACGGCGAAAGACAGCGAGCCGATCAGGTAGCCGGCGAGCGCGGCCAGCAGGGGAAGGACGTTTTGCAGAGCGATTTGCATGGGGCCGGATTGTCATGCAGGCCGCCGGGCACGCCGGTCAGTGGCGGGTCGGTCGCAGGTCAGTGGCGCCGTGCCTGCCACCAGGCCTGCAAGCGCCGCGCCTGCGCCAGCAGGAACAGGATGAATTGGCCCACTGGCTTGCGCAGGAAGGGCACGTCCTCGGCCAGCAACAGCAAGCCCACGGGCAACCACTCGATGCCGATGATGGGCATGAACCAGAAGGCGGCGGCCACGAAGCACAGCAGCGCCGCCGGGATGCGCAGCCAGATGCCCCGCGGGCTGCGCAACCAGGCCAGCCACCGAGCCGCCCATGCGGGCAGCACCTCTTCGAGCCGGGCATACGCGAGGTCCAGCGTCTCCAGACCGCTCATGGCCTCGGTTCGTGTCGACATCCACATGAGTTTGCGGAGCGCCCCGCCGGTCACTCGTCAGGGGTGACGCGACGGGGCGGTAGGACAAGGCCGTGCAAGCCGCTTCAGTGCCGGTCCCGGCCCACCAGGCGCGGCACCACCGCCAGCACCACCAGCGCCAGCAGCGCACTCAACACCGCTGTCGATTCCCGACCCAGGCCGCAGGCCACGCCGATGGCGGCGGTCATCCAGATGCCGGCGGCTGTTGTCAGGCCCTGCACGTCTTCCTCGCTGCGGTTCTTGATGATGGCGCCCGCGCCAAGGAAGCCGATGCCGGTGACGACGCCCTGGATGACGCGGCTCAGATCGCCCTCGGCCATGCCGCCAAGTTGCGGCACCAGCACAAAGAGGGCGGATCCCATGGCCACCAGCATGTGGGTGCGAATGCCGGCCGCCTTGCCCTTCTGCTCGCGCTCATAGCCCAGCACGCCGCCCAACAGCGCCGCCAGCAGCAGCCGCGTGAGGATGCGCGTGGCCTGTTCAGCGTCGGGGGCATCGGAGAACTCGGAGCGCAGGGTGTCGAAGATGGTTTGCCACATCCGGCGCCTCGGCAAACGGGGCGCCTGCGTCAGCCTCGGTTCGCGCAGTGCACGGTCCGGGCGCCGAGCAGCTCAGTCAGCACCTGCGGCGCGATGCCGACGAGGTAACCGCGCCGCCCGCCGTTGATGCAGATCTTGTCCAGCTCCAGGATGGTCGCCTCGACGAACACCGGCATGGCCTTGCGCACGCCGAACGGCGACGTGCCGCCCACCTGGTAGCCGCTGTGCCGCTGCGCGACGTCGTGCTTGCAGGGCTCCACCTTCTTGCACGGGATCTGCCGCGCGAGCTCCTTCAGGCTGACGCTGCAGTCGCCATGCATCAGCACGATCAGCGGCTCGGCCTTCTCGTCCTGCATCACCAGCGTCTTGACGACGGCGTGCTCGTCCACGCCGAGCTGCTTCGCGGACTCGGCCGTGCCGCCGTGCTCGACGTAGTCGTAGACATGCTCGGTGAAAGCGACGCCGGCGCGCCTGAGCTGCTGGGTGGCGGGGGTCTCGCTGACGTGGGGGGTCTTCTTGCTCATGCCGCAATTCTCGGACGCGCTTTACTTTCTTCTTAACGGCAATCAATTATTGTTTTACAGTAAGTTTTCCTGTTTTACAAAGACCGCCATGCCCGACTCCTTCTCCGCCGACGGTCTGCGGCGCATCCGCCGCCTGGCCTGGATCGTGCGGCTGCTGTGCCTGTTCGGCGTCGTCGTCATCGGCACCCTGCCCTTCATTTTCTGGGCCCAGCCCGAATGGGTGGCCGAGGTGGCGGCACGCACCTGGAACCTCAGCAAACTGCAGCTCGACATGAGCTCGCGGCTCTGGGGCTTGGCGGCCTCCATGGTGCCCACCACGGTGAGCCTGTTCGCGCTGTGGCAGATGTGGGCGCTGTTCGGTTGCTTTGCCCAGGGCGAGCTGCTGGCGCGCCAGCCGGCCCAGCACCTGCGCCGCCTGGGCCTGGGCCTGTGCGCCATGGCCGCCGCGCAGCCGCTGGGCCAAACGCTGGCCATCCTGGCGGTGACCTGGGGCAACGGCAAGGGCGAACGCCAGTTCTGGTTCGGCCTGTCGTCGGATCACTACCTCGCGCTGCTGTTCGGGCTGCTGCTGCTGGCGCTGGCGCAGGTGGTGCTCGAAGCCGCCCGTGTCGCCGACGAGAACTCTCAGTTCGTCTGAAATGAAGGTGAGCCCCTCGCCCAGCCTTGCCCTGCTGTACGCGGGCAAGCCTAGTCGGTCCCCCGGGGGGACAGCGATGCTCGCGGCATTGAGCCGCGAGCACATCGCCATGACGGGCCGGCTTGGTGAACTGGAGTCGGACACAAGCAGTCCCTGCGGACTGCTTGTGCCTACGACAGGCCATGGGCCTCTGGCCCATGGCAGCCCGGCGCTCGGCCCGCAATAGCTCAATCCATGCGTCGAGGATGCCGCGAAAGCGAGGCGGCTGATACCGGCCCAAATGCCACTATGCTCGCCTCGCGGCGCCTCAGCACGGCGTCAGGAGGAGAGCGGATGGTGTTGGCGCCGTTGAGCATCGGCATACAGACGCGCCTGACGGCCGGCATCGCGCTGGTCGCCAGCCTGCTCGTCCTCGTGGTGGGTTTCACGTGGACGTCCTACGAGGAAGACGCCCTCATGCAGGGCCTGCGCCAGCGCGAGGCGCGCATGGCCGGCCTCGTCGAGCGGGGCCTCGCCGGGCCGATCTGGAACCTCGACCTCGTCGCCATCGAAAACCTGCTCGATGCCGTCATGGCCGACCCCGAGGTGCATGGCATCGAGCTCAAGGGCCTGGGCCTGCCCGGCGGCCAGGGCAGGCGCGAGCGCGACCACGCCGCCAGCGGCTCGCTCAAGCGCGAGTTCCCCATCACCTACCAGCCCGCAGCAGACGCCCCCGGCGCCCAGGTGGCCTCGGCGGTACTGACCTTCACACGTGACCGCATCGACGAGCAGATCCGCCGTACGCGGCTCTTCGTCGTTGAGCTGCTGGCCGTCGTCGTCATCGGCATCGTCATTGCCACCTCGTTGCTCGTGCACTGGCTGGTGCGCCGGCCCGTGGCGCGGCTGGGCGCCCTGGCGCAGCGCGTGGCCACGGGCGACCTCGGCGCGCAGGAGGAGGTCGAGCATGCCGACGAGATCGGCGAGCTGACGACGCGCTTCAACGCCATGAGCCTGAAGCTGCGCAGCGCCGCCGATCAGGTGCAGCTCAGCTCCCAGGGCCTGCGCGCCAGCGAGGCGCGCTACCGCAGCCTGTTCGAGAACGCGACCGAGGGCATCTTCCAGGCCGACGCCAAGGGCTGCGTGCTGGGCATGAACCGCGCTTTCACGCAGATGCTGGGCCTGGGCACGATAAGCCCGGTGGGCCGGCGGCTGCGCGAGGTGACCGGCATCGACCGCGACGAGATGCTGCGCGTGTCCGCCCTCATGAACGAGCAGGGCAAGGTGCAGCAGGCGCAGTTGCAGCTACGCGGCGCGGCAGGCCGGCCGCTGTGGGTGGAGCTGAGCGCCCACTGGGTGGAAGCCGAGGGCGGCCAGCGGCGCATCGAGGGCATGGTGATCGACATCTCGCTGCGCCGCCAGGCCGAGGCCGAGCTGACGCGCCACCGCGACCATCTGGAAGACCTGGTGAACGAGCGCACCGCCGAACTCAGCGAGGCCAAGCTGCGCGCCGAGGCCGGCAACCAGGCCAAGGGCCGCTTCCTGGCGACCATGAGCCACGAGTTCCGCACGCCGCTGAACGCCATCCTCGGCTTCACGCAGCTGATGCAGATGGACGCGCGCGTGCCCGCGCCGCAGCAGACGCGCCTGCAGCTGATGCGCGACTCGGGCCTGCATTTGCTGGAGCTCATCAACGACGTGCTCGACATGGCCAGCATCGAGGCCGGCAAGGTGAGCTTGAAGCCTGCCGCTGTGGACCTGCGAGCGCTGCTCGACATGGCCTGCGACAGCGTGCGCCTGCGCGCCGAGCAGAAGAACCTGACCTTTGCGCTCGACGTGGACCCGCGCCTGCCCGTGCACGTGCTGGTGGACGGGCAGCGCCTGCGCCAGGTGTTGCTCAACCTGCTGTCCAACGCGGTGAAGTTCACCGACAGCGGCACCGTCAGCCTGTCGGCCGCCGTGATGGAGCCCACCCAGGCCGGCCAGGTGCGGCTGCGCTTTGGCGTGACGGACAGCGGCATCGGCATGACGCCGGCCCAGCAGGCGCGGCTCTTCAAGGCCTTCGAGCAGGTCTCCGAGGCCTCGCGCCATCTCGGCGGCACGGGGCTGGGCCTGTCCATCAGCCAGCAGCTCGTGCGCCTGATGGGCAGCCAGATCCTGGTGCAGAGCACGGCGGGGCAGGGGAGCAGTTTTTCATTTGAGCTGCTGTTGGCGTTGGCCTGAAGCGGCGTTGATCATCGGGGTCATGAACACAGCCACAGAGGCACAGAGACACAGAGAAATAGAGAAGTCGCGAGGGCGTGCCGCTGTCTCTGTGCCTCTGTGTCTCTGTGGCTGTGTTTCTGCCTTTGTTGGCGCGCGGCGCCAGGGGTCACTGCCATGACCTGGGCGATTGCGTTCAAGCTGCTGGCCATTCTTGTCGCCGTGGCCATTGGCTGGGCCGTCGGCCGCATGCGCTGGCTCGGCGGCGGCGAGGCCGGTAGCGACAGCGACCCCGCTCGCGTGCTGGCCAACGCGGCCTTTTTCATCTTCGTGCCGGCGCTGCTCTTTCGCACCACCGCGCGGTTGGACACGGCCACGCTGCCCTGGGCCTTCCTGTTCGCCTTCTTCGCGCCGGTGCTGGTCGTCGTATTCCTCATCTATCTGTTCGAGCGCTGGCGCCGCAAGCCGGGCGAGGCGGTCACGGCGCCCAGCGTCAAGGCCATCACGGCCGGCTTCGGCAACACGCTGCAGGTGGGCCTGCCCGTGGCCGCAGGCGTGTTCGGTGAGCAGGGCCTGGCCATCCACATCGCCGTCGTCAGCCTGCATGCGCTGACCATCCTGACCTTGCTGACGGCCCTCGTCGAGCTGGACGTGGCGCGCGGCCGCGAGGGCGGCAGCCTGGCCGCCACGCTGGCGCAGACGGTGCGCAACACCGTCATCCACCCCGTCGTGCTGCCCGTGCTGGCGGGCCTGAGCTGGAACGCCACCGGCTGGCCCATCCCCGCCGTGCTGGACGAGGTGCTGCTCAACCTCGGCACGGCCGTCGTGCCGCTGTGCCTGACGCTGATCGGCATGTCGCTGGCCTACTACGGCTGGCCCAAGTCCTGGCGCGGCCTCTCCGGGCTGGTGGCCGCCAAGCTGCTGCTGATACCCGCCGTCGTGCTGGGCATCGCACATTGGGGCCTGGGCTTAAGCGGCCTGCCACTGGCCGTCATCGTGATGATGGCGGCGTTGCCGACCGGCTCCAACGCGCTGATCTTTGCGCAGCGCTACCGCACGATGGAGGCCGAAGTGACGGCGGCCACGGTGCTGTCGACGGTGCTCTACGTCGCCACGGCGCCGCTCTGGCTGGCGCTGCTGGCCTGGATTTCGCCGTGGTGACCATCGGCACTTCTGCCGCCGCTTCAGTCTGCTGCCCAATCAACGCATTGACCATCGAGGACCGCCACGAATGAATACCCCTGCCCCCCGCCGTCTCGTCGCGCTGCTTGCTCTGGCTGGCGCGCTATCCCTGCCCGCCTGGAGCGCGCCCGCAGCCGCAGTCAAAGGTGCCGTCAGCACCGAGGCCGGCCAGCTGGCCATCCGGCATGAAAAGTACACCCTGCCCAACGGCTTCGAGGTCATCCTGGTGCAAGACCACCGCCTGCCGCTGGTGGCCTTCAACCTGTGGGTGCACGCCGGCCCGCGCAACGAGGCCAAGGGCCAGACGGGCTTTGCCCACCTCTTCGAGCATCTGATGTTTGCCGGCAGCCGGCACGTCCCGCGCGGCGAGTTCGACAAGTTCGTCGACGCCGCCGGCGGCACCGATGCCAACGGCTCCACCAACTTCGACCGCACCAACTACTTCTTCACGCTGCCAGCCAACCAACTGGAGAAGGGCCTGTGGCTGAAGGCCGACATGCTGGGCTGGATGTTCGACGAGATTGACGCCGTGTCGCTGGCCAACCAGCAGGACGTGGTGCGCAATGAGCGCCGCCAGAGCTACGAGAACCGGCCCTACGGCATCGTCGAGGAGGCGATGTACCAGGCGCTCTACCCGGAAGGCCACCCCTACCGCGCCTCGGTCATCGGCTCGCATGCCGACATCCAGGGCATCCAGCTCAAGGACGTGAAGGATTTCGCCCGCACCTACTACCGGCCCAACAACGCGACGCTGGTGCTGGCGGGCGACTTCGACCCGAAGCAGGCCAAGGCGCTGGTGCTGAAGTACTTCGGCACGCTCAAGGCCGGCCCCAAGCCGCCTGCGGTCAACGTGGCCACGCCCGAGATCACGAAGGAGCGCCGCCTCGTCGTGACGGACCGCATCGAACTGTCGCGGCTGAACTTCGCTTGGCACACGCCGGCCATGTACAAGCCCGGCGACGCCGAGCTGGACATCGCCGCCCATGTGCTGGGCGGCGGCAAGGCCAGCCGGCTCTACGGCCTGCTGGTGCGCGACAAGCAGCTCGCGCAGAGCGTGCAGGTGGGCCAGGGTTCGCAGTCGCTCAGCTCGGTGTTCGACATCGAGGTCGTGGCCCGCCCGGGTGCGTCGCTGGACGAGATCGAGACGCTGGTGGACACCGAGATCGACAAGCTCGCCAAGGAGCCGCCCACCGCCGCCGAGCTTGCCCAGGCCCGCGCGACCATCGAGACGCAGGTGCTGCAGCGCATGGAGAAGGTCTCGTCGCTGGCCGACCTCGTCAACCACTACAACCAGATGACCGGCGACCCCGGTTTCGTGGGCCAGGACTTGGCGCGTTATGCCAAGCTGACGCCCGCCGCCGTGAGCGCCACCGTGGCCCGGTTCCTGAAGAAGGACAGCCGCGTCGTCGTGCTGGCCAAGCCGGGCGAGCAGGTGCTGGCCGCCGAGGTGGCCACGCCGGCGGTGCCGACCCAGGCAGCCAAGGGTGAGCGCGAGGCGCTGAACGCGCTGGAGGCTTGGCGCAACAAGCCGCCGGGTGCCGCCAAGGCCACGGCGCTGACGCTGCCGGCGGCACAAAGCTTCACGCTCGCCAACGGCCTGACCGTCATCTACTCGCCCAAGCCCGGCCTGCCGCTGGTCAGCGCCAGCCTCGTGCTGCGCGCCGGCCAGGCCGTGAACCCGGCCGACAAGCCGGGCCTGGCCGGCTTTACCGCCGCCATGCTGCCCGAGGGCACGACGACCCGCAGCGCCCAGCAGATCGCCGAGGGCATCGCCGCGCTGGGTGCCACGCTGAGCGCCCAGGCCGCGCCGGAGGAAGCGCGTGTCGACTTCTCCGGCCGCAAGGCTGCCGCCAAGGAGGGCCTGGCCCTGCTGGCCGACCTGGCGCTGAACCCCGCCTTCGCCGCGCCCGAGATCGAGCGGCTCAAGGCCCAGCGCCTGGCCGCGCTGGCGCAGCAGCGTGAGCAGGCGCCGCTGCTGGCCAACGCCGTCGGCAACCGCGTGACCTACGGCGACGGCCACCCGCTGGCCGAGAACCCGCTGGGCACCGAGGCCAGCATCAAGGCCGTGGACGCCGCCGCGCTGCGCGGTTTCTGGCAGGCGCATTACCGGCCCGAACGCGCGGCCCTGGTGGTGGCCGGTGACCTGAGCGAGGCCGAGCTGCGCGCGTTGATCGAGCCGCTGTTCGGCGCCTGGAAGGGCGAGGGTGGGGCGCCTGCGGTGGATCCGCTGCCAGCGGCCAAGCCGAGCGCGGTGCGCACCGTCGTCATCGACAAGCCCGGTGCGCCGCAAACGGCACTGGCCGTCGTCGCGTCCGGCCCCTTCGCCGGCGTGCCCGACGCCGCGCCCCTCAAGGTCATGAACGCGGCGCTCGGCGGCCTGTTCACGTCACGCATCAACACCCAGCTGCGCGAGGTCAAGGGCTACACCTACGGCATCTACTCCGGCTACACGCTGGGCCGCGAGCGCGGCCAGTTCGGCATCCGCGGCAGCGTGCGCACCGACGTGACCGGCGCCGCGCTGGTCGACATGTGGAAGGAGATCGAAGGCATGCGCGCCAAGCCCATGGGCGCGGCCGAGCTGAACCGCGTGCGCAACGCCCAGCTGCTGTCGCTGCCGGGGCTGTTCGACACCAACCTGGCGGTCGTCTCCGGCTACGCCAGCAACTGGGCCACCGGCCAGCCGCTGTCCACCATCACCGACCTGCCGAAGAAATACGCCGCCGTCACCTCGGCCACCGCGTTGAAGGCGGCCAAGGTGCACCTGGACCCGGCCCAGCTCATCGTCGTGGCCGTGGGCGACAAGGCCAAGGTGGCGCCGCAGCTGGAAGCCATCGGCCGCAAGCCCGAGATTCGTTCAGCGACCGAGTGACTCGTACAGCGCCACCAGCTCCAGCGTGAGCTTGTGGCGCGCGTCGAGGTGGATCATCGGCCGGCTCAGCTCGTGCGATTCCTTGACCTTGACGCTGCTCGACAGGAACGGCTGCAGCACCGGCAGGCCCTCGTCGATCAACTCCTGCACCACCCGCTGCGGCAGCGACGCGCGGGCCTGGAACTGATTGACGACGATGCCCTCGACGCTCAGCTCGGGCGCGTGGTCGGCACGGATCTCGTCCACCGCTTCCAGCAGCCCGTACAGCGCGCGGCGCGAGAAGTCGTCGCAGTCGAAGGGGATGAGGCAGCCCTGCGACGCGATCAGCGCCGAGCGCGTGTAGAAGTTCAGCGCCGGCGGCGTGTCGATCCAGATCTCGTCGTACTGCGCCTGCAGCTTCAGCAGCGCATCGCGCAGCTTGAATATCTTGTAGCGGCTTTCAAGCTTGCTGTGCAGCTCGTCCAGCTCGGCGCTGGCGGCCATCACGTGCAGGTTGTCCCAGGGCGTCTCGCTGATGAACTCGCTGCCGTCGGAGTCACGCACGCTGAACTTCAGCGTCTGGCTGAAAAAGTCGGCTGAGCCGGCCACCTCGCCGTCCGCCGCGTCGCCCAGCAGGTAGCGCGTCGTATTGCCCTGGCAGTCCAGGTCGATGACCAGCACGCGCTTGCCTTGCGAGGCAGCAATCGCCGCCAGGTTGCTCGTGATCGTGGATTTGCCCACGCCACCCTTCTGGTTGAACACGACTCGCCGCATGGCTGCTACCTCCGCTTGGATGCGGCAATTGTGCGCTGCACCAAAGTCGCGCGGATCTGCTTTCTGTGGCTGTGTTTGTCTTCTATTGGCGAACGTCAGCGGGTCGTGGTGAGAGCGCGCTCGACGAAGTGCCTGGGCACCGTCGTCTTGGGCACGCGCACCGGGAACCAACTGCGGATGTCGCTGTCGACGCCGATGCCGTGCATGAAGTTGTAGAGGCCCTTCTTCAACCCCTGGCCCAGGCCGTCGTGGTCGGTGGGCGTGGGGTCGATGAAGGCGATGTCGTTCTTCGCAAAACGGCCTTCCGGCAGTGGCTGCAGCGTGACGCCGTATTCCGCCGGGTTCAGGCCCACGGGCGAGTGCACCGTGCAGGCAAAACGGTGAAAGAAGCCGCTGTGGATGCAGCCGCTCTCGAACAGCTGGCGCACGTACTCCAGCGCGTCCACGGTGTCCTGCGTCGTCTGCGTCGGGAAGCCGTACATCAGGTAGGCATGCACCAGCACGCCGGCATCGGAGAACGCCTTGGTCACGCGCGCCACCTGCTCGATGGAGACGCCCTTCTTCATCAGCTTGAGCAGCCGGTCGGACGCGACCTCCAGCCCGCCCGAGATGGCGATGCAGCCGCTGTCGGCGAGCAGCTGGGCCAGCTCGGGCGTGAAGGTCTTTTCGAAGCGGATATTGCCCCACCACGAGATGGCCACGCCACGGCGGATCAACTCCTCGGCCAGCGCCTTCAGCGCCTTGGGCGGCGCGGCCTCGTCGACGAAGTGAAAGCCCGTCTGCCCTGTCTCCTTGACGATGGCCTCGATACGGTCCACCAGCACCTCGGCGCTCGCCGCCTCGTAGCGCGAGATGTAGTTCAGGCTCACGTCGCAGAAGCTGCACTTCTTCCAGTAGCAGCCGTGGGCCACGGTCAGCTTGTTCCAGCGCCCGTCGCTCCACAGCCGGTTCATCGGATTGAGCATGTCCAGCAGCGACAAATAGCGGTCCAGCGGCAGGCCGTCCCAGGTCGGCGTGCCGACGTCGTCGAAGGGAATGTCGGGTTCGACGAAGTTGGTGTACTTGACGTCGGCGCCATCGCGCCAGAAGGTGCGCACCAGGCGCGTCTTGGAGCGCTTGCCCGACATGTGCTCCAGCAGCGCCAGCAGCGGCCGCTCGCCGGCGTCCAGCGTCACGTAGTCGACGAAGTCGAACAGCCGTGGTTCGGCCAGTTCGCGCAGCTCGGTATTCACGTAGCCACCACCCAGCACGCACACCACTTCGGGCCGCGCGGCCTTGATCGTCTGTGCGATGCGCAGCGCCGCGTAGACCGAGCCGGGGAAGGGCACAGACAGCAGCACGACGTCGGGCTCGTGCTGTTCGAGCGCTTCGAGCGTGAGGCGCCGCAGCGTGTCGTCGACGAGATTGGGCGGCGCGGCCAGCGCGTCGGCCAGCGGGTCGAAGTGCGCCTGCGCGGCGGCGAGGCTTTCGGCGTAGCGGACGAACTCGAAGCGCGCGTCCAACGCGTCGCGCAGCACATCGGCGAGGTCGTTCAGGAACAGCGTCGCCAGGTGCCGCGCGCGGTCTTGCAGGCCCAAAGCGCCGAACGCCCAGGCCAGCGGGTCGCCGCCATCCTCATCGACATAGGCCTCCAGCGTCTCGAAGCGCTTGCCCTCGGGCAGGAAGGCGCGCGTGTTGATGCGATGCGCCACCGTCGGATCGCGGCCCTGCAGGAAGGCAATTGCGCGCGGAGTTGCGGCGGCGATTGACGAGAACTCGGCGGCGAACCAGGCGGTCTGCGGCGTGCGCTTCGCATCAGGCAGGGCCAGCACGGTGTCGTGCAACTGCGTGATGCCGGCGGGCGAGAACAGCTCCAGCACCAGCGCCAGCGCCAGGTCCACCTGCTGCGCCTCGATGCCGCGCGAACGCAGGAAGCCGGTCAGGTAGGCGGTGGACGGGTAAGGCGTGTTCAGCTGCGTCATCGGCGGGATGACGGCGAGGACACGGGGGGACGTAGACGGCATGGCTCGATTGTCGAGGAGCAGACGCTCAAGCCTATGCCGCGCGTAGTGCGGCTTTCCCGCGATCCATGGTTCAGCCCGCCGACTTGCCGCGTTGTCGCTTCAACGCCAGCAAACCGCCGATGAAGCTGACGGCGCCTGGCAAAGCGAACAACGGATGTGCATCAAATGCATCCCTTGCTGTATTACGGATCAATCCGTCGACCTCTTGTCTCGAATAGCTGGGCTTGGCCTCGGCATCAAGTTGTTTGTACTGAGTGAGTACCACCGCCCGAACGCCAGCGTGCAGCGCAGCTTGGACCTGCAGCACGAGCAGCCAGAGAAATCCGACGACCAGCAAAGTCAAACCCAGTTTTCGCATTCTTGTCCCACGCTATTTCACGACCAGCTCTACTTGGCTGCGAACGGCTCTATTTGTAGAAGATGGCCACTCCGTTCACGCGTTTCTCTTGCCTGAACGGGCGCCCGAGACCTCAAGCTCGGTCTCGAATCGCGGGCGCATCACGCGCGCATCGGCACGCCGTCCTACCGCCGTCTGGCGTGCGGCTTCGCCGGTGTGCCGCGCGCGCCTGGTTCAAGTGACTTCTCGTCCGTCAGCTCTTTGGGAACGAAGGGGTTGGACAGCGCGAAGTGCACGCGTGAGCCGTCTTGAATCAGCTGCAACTCGTCGGCAAATGAAGACTTGAACAGGCGCTCGAAGGAACCGTCCTGTTTGGCCAGGGCCAGACCCTTTTCCAGTCGTTCCGCCATCAGCGGCTCGTGGACGTTGACGTAGAAGATGATGGGCAGCGGGAGGTAGACGGTGATGTCGGGCAGCAGCATCAGCTCGCCCGCCAGCTCCGGGCGGTAGTTCAGTGCGGTGGTGGCCTCCAGCAGGCTGATGGGGATGTAGTCGAAGCGCTTCCTGGCCAGCATGTCGTACAGCGAAGCCGGGGTCGGGGTGTCGTTGACCGCGTAGCCGTTGTGCCGGTAGATGTCGATATCGACCCAGCCGTTCGCCTGCCCGACAACCAGCTTCTTCAGCTCATCGGCGCGTCGGATGCGCTTGAATCTGTCCAGATCGGCGCGGCGGATCAGCAGCTTGCGATAGCCCAGCAAGTCCTTGAAGATGGACACATTGATGCGCACGCTGCGCTCCGGCAATTTGTCTTCACTGACCTCCAGCGGCCGCCAAGGCCCGGCATGCACGTTCACCACTTCGCCGCGATTGATCTCGCGCCTGAGTCGCGAAGTGGAGTAGCTGCGCACCACCCGTGAGAGCTGGTAGGGCCCGTAGTCCTTGACGGTCTTGTCGAGGGCCAGCGTCAACAGCGCGAACTGGTAGTCGTCTCGCTTCGGCGTGGCGCCCCAGTCCCAATAGCGAAACTCCATGCGACGCTTGTCGGGGGAGGCCGCTGTTTCGGCGCGGGCGGCCTGCCAGCCCACCAGGCCCAGGCCGAGCACGCAGCAAAGAGCCCATGCCGCAACCTTCGCAAAGCCAAACCTTGGCGTGTCAGACATGGCGCGTGTTGTTTGCGGTAGAGAAAGTGTAGAGGTCTGCAGTCAGCCTGCGTCCGCGCCTGCGCCTCCTCACGCCAGAGTGGGTCAAGCCCGCCCGCCTCAGTTGCCCCCCACCAACCACCCAGCCAACTTCTCCGCAATCATCAACGTCGGCGAGTTCGTGTTGCCGCTCGTGATCGTCGGCATCACGCTTGCGTCTGCGATGCGCAGCCCGCTCACGCCGCGCACGCGCAGCCGCGAGTCGACGACCGCGCCCGGGTCGTCGTTGCGCCCCATCTTGCAGGTACCCACGGGGTGGAAGATGGTCGTGGCAATGTCACCGGCCAGCCGCGCCAGGTCCTCGTCGGTCTGGTACTGCGGACCGGGCTTGTGTTCCTCGGGCTTGAAGCCAGCCAGTGCCGGCTGGGCGACGATGCGGCGCGTCAGCTTCAGGCTTTCGACGGCTACCTCGCGGTCGGCATCGGTCGACAGATAGTTGGGCTGGATGGCCGGCGCCACGGTCGAGTCCGGCGACTTGATCTGCACCGTGCCGCGGCTCGTCGGGTTGAGGTTGCACACGCTCGCCGTGAAGGCGTCGAAGCCGTGCAGCGGCTCGCCGAAGGCGTCCAGCGACAGCGGCTGCACGTGGTACTCCAGATCGGGCCAGGTCTTGCCGGGGCTGCTGCGCGTGAAGGCGCCCAGCTGGCTCGGCGCCATGCTCATCGGGCCGCTGCGGCGCAGCGCGTACTCCAGGCCGATCATGGCCTTGCCGAACAGCGAGGCCGAGCGCATGTTCAGCGTCTTGGCGCCCTGCACCTTGTAGACGGAACGGATCTGCAGATGGTCCTGCAGGTTGGCGCCCACGCCGGACAGGTCCTGCTCGACCTTGATGCCGAGGCCTTGCAGCAGCTCGGCCGGGCCGAGGCCCGACAACTGCAGGATCTGTGGTGAGCCGATGGCACCGGCACACAGGATGACCTCGCCGCCCGAGTTCAGCCAGGGCTGCTCGATGCCGTGCGGCGTCTGCACCTCTACGCCGCTGCAGCGCAGGCCGCTACTTTCGGATGAACCGTCGCGCATCAACCGCAACTTGCGCACCTGCGCGCCGGTCCACAGCTCGAAGTTGGGCCGGCCGAAGGTCGTGGGGCGCAGGAAGGCCTTGGCCGTGTTCCAGCGCAGGCCCTTCTTCTGGTTGACTTCGAAATAGCCCACGCCCTCGTTCGTGCCGGCGTTGAAGTCGCTGGTGGCCGGGATGCCGGTCTGCTGTGCCGCAGCGGCAAAGGCGTCGAGGATGGGCCAGCGCAGGCGCTGCTGCTCCACGCGCCATTCGCCCTTCTTTCCTGGCATGGGGCCGTGCACGGCGGCAAAGCCCTCGGGTGCGGTCTTGGGGTCGTCCAGCCGCCAATGGTGCTCGTGGCGGCGGAAGGCGCGCAGCACGCGTTCCCAGCGCCAGGTGTCATCGCCCGTGGCCTCGGCCCAGTGCTCGTAGTCGCGGCTCTGGCCGCGCATGTAGATCATGCCGTTGATGCTGGAGCTGCCGCCCAGCACCTTGCCGCGCGGGTAGCGCAGGCTGCGACCGTTCAGGCCCGGTTCTGCCTCGGTGCTGTAGCACCAGTCCGTGCGGGGGTTGCCGATGCAGTAGAGGTAGCCGACGGGGATGTGCACCCAGTGGTAGTCGTCCTTGCCGCCGGCTTCGATGAGCAGCACGCGCTTCGTCGGGTCGGCGGTGAGCCGGTTGGCGAGCAGGCAGCCGGCGGTGCCGGCGCCCACGATGATGTAGTCGAAACCTTCTTTTGCCATAGGCCCGAGCGTAAATCACTCACCCTGCGGATTCCCTGACGCCAGCCGGTACCAGTCCAGCCGGCGCGTCAGCGTCATCACCACCGCCAGCACCGCGAACAGCAGCACGGCGCCGATGACGAGAGCCGTCTGCTCGCGGCTCAGCAGCACGTAGAGCGCGCCGTACAGCAGCGCGATGCCGCCGCCGAACGCCAGCCCGCGCAGCCAGCCACCCAGCATAGCGGCGGCGTACTGGGTCAGCACCACCGCAGCTGCGGCGGCGGCGATGAGGTAGGCCACCAGGAAGGGCAGGTGCTCCGACAGGCTCAGCAACAGCAGGAAGAACAGGCTCAGCGCCAGGCCCACCAGCAGGTATTGCACCGGGTGCACGCGGCGGCCGGTCAGCAGCTCGGTGAGGCCGACGGTGACGAAGGTGAGGGCGATGAACATGAGGCCGTACTTGATGGCGCGGTCGCTCATGACGTAGGGGTTCACGGGGTCGATGAGGTCGACGGCGAGCGTGTCCAGGCCGCTCTTGCCCGCGACGACGTCGGCCGCCGCGCTGCTCGCCAGTTCGGAGACCTGCCAGCGGGCCGAGAAGCCAGACACGCCGACCTCGCGATCGGACGGCAGGAAGCGGCCGGAGAAGCTTGGGTGCTGCCAGCTGGACTGCAGAGCCACGGTCGTGTTGCCGGCCGCAGGCACGATTGCCAGGCGCTGCGTGCCGACGAGCTCCAAGGCCAAGTTCAGCTCCAGCGGCTCGCCCGGCCGTGGAAGCGCAAGAACCGCATGCAGCCCGGAGGCGTGGACTGCGTTCGCCGTGCCTGGCCTGACGTTCAACACGTGACCGTCGCGCTTCAACTCGACCTTGCGCAGACCCCGTGAGTCGCTGGCCGAAAACATCGCGATGACGTCGCCGCATTCGATGCGGCCGCCGGCGTTTTCCGGTGGTGGCGTCAGCGCGACGAGATCGTCCCAGCGCGCAGTGACGGCCAATTTGCCGACGTAGGTGTGGATCTTGAACAGGCCGCGGTAACGCGTCTCCGGGCTGAGGCCGCCGCTGACCTCCAACTGGGCGGGCGGCAGCGTCGCCAGGAAACTGCGGCTCTGCACGCCGTCCTTGGAGGGCGTCCAGGTTTCCTTGCAGCTGCGGGTGAGGATGGGGCCGAGCAAGGTCTGCGGGCCGGCTTGCGACTGCTCGACGCTTTGCTCCGCCTCGCGCTGGCGTGCCTGGCGTTCGTTCACCAGCCCGCCGATCTGGGCGAGCACGATGCACAGCAGGACGGTGACGACGGCCAGGATGGCCAGCTTGATGATGAGTTGTTTGTTCATGCCGCCAGCATCGCGAGGCGATGTGAGGGCCTGACGAGCTGTGTGAAGCGAGCGTGAAGTCAGCGCGGCAGGATCAAGCCAACGCGCAGGCCCGGCTGCGCCGCCTCGAACGCCAGCCGCCCGCCATGCAGCTCCGCCACGCGCCGCGCAATCGCCAGGCCCGGGCCCGAGCCTTTCACGAGACTGCCCGGCCGCGCCGTGGAGAAGAAGCGTTTGCCCAACTGCGCGAAGGCTGCGGCCGGCACGCCGGGGCCGTGGTCGCGCAGCGTCAGCCGCGCGGTGGTGGGCGAAGCGCTAACGGCCAGTTCCAGCGTCGAGCCCGCAGGCGCGAAGTCGATGGCGTTGACGAGCAGGTTGCCGAAGGCCAGCTCCAGCAGCGCCGCGTCGGCGGCCACGGCCACGTCGTCCCGCGCCGTCCACACGACGCTCAGGCCCTTCTGCGCCAGCCGCGATGCCTGGCGCTCCAGCTGCGCCTCGGCCCAGCCCACCAATGCCAGGCGCTGCCGTTCACCCAGCCCGATTTGCGCCTCCAGCTGCGACAGCCCCAGCACGCGCTCCACCAGCGTCTGCAGGCGCGCGGTCTGGTCCAGCACCTGGGCGGCAAAGCGCTGGCGGTCGGCGGCAGGCAGTTCGTCCTGCAGCAGCTCACCGCTGGCGCGCAGCGCGGCCAGCGGGCTCTTGAGTTCATGCGTCAGTGCGCGCACGTCGTGCTCCAGCTGCTCGCGGCCCTCAAGCCGCCGGCGCATGTCGTCCATGGCCAGCGCGAGGTCGCCCAGCTCGCCGGGCATGTCGGGCGGCGCGATGGCGTGGCCGGCCTGGGCCTGCTGCGCGTAGCGCCGCAGCCGCCGCACGGACGCGACCAGCCACAGCGTCACCGCCACACCGACGACAAGGCTGGCCGCCAGCAGTGCGGCGCCGGCCCAGTACAGCCGCCGCTCGGCGCGGTCGATGAAGCGCTGCACGCTGGCCACCGGCTTGGCGACGCTGACGACGCCCAGCGTCCGGCCGTCCTTGATGATGGGTGCCGCCACGACGAGGATGGTGCTGCGGTCGTCATCCGCGTAGCGCGTCGAGCGCGCGCCGTAGTCGCCGCGCAGCGTCAGCGCCACGTCGCGCCACTGCGAGTAGTCCTGGCCCACGGCGGAGGGCTGGCCGGAGTCGAGCAGCACGCGGCCGCGCGCATCGGTCACGTACAGGCGCAGGTCCAGGCTCTCCTTGCGCAGCCCCCAGATCGGCACGTTGACCTCGCGCTTCGCATACCGCTGCAACTGCGCGCCGAGGCGGCTGCCGGGCTTGAGGCCGTCGGCGTCCAGCTCGTCCGCCGCCGTCTCGGCCAGCAGGTAGGCCGCCTCCACCATCAGGTCTTCCATGACCTCGCGCACGCTCGGCTTCACCTCGGCGAGGAAGACCTTCAGCAGCAGCACGGCGCTCAAGCCGGCGATGAGGAAGAAGCCGAAGAAGACGCGCAGGCCGAGGCGCATGTCAGGAATTCCAAATCCAATTCCAAACACAGCCACAGAGACACGGAGGCACAGAGAGAGTGGGGCTTTCTCTGTGTCTCTGTGTCTCTGTGGCTGTGTTCATGAATCTTGGCGACAGAGTCACGGCTCCAATGAATAGCCCATGCCCCGATGTGTCTTGATCGGGTCGCGCCCAGGCGCCGCCTCGCGCAGCTTGGCGCGCAGCGTCTTGATGTGCGTGTCCACGGTGCGGTCGCTGCTGTCGGCGCTGACGCCCCAGACGGCGTCCAGCAACACCTCGCGCGAGTGGATGCGCTGCGGCGCCTGCAGCAGCTTCAGCAGCAGGCCCAGCTCCAGCTTGGTGAGGTTGAGCAGCGCGCCGTCCAGTCGCACACGCGAGCCGTCCACCGCAAAGCCCGTCGCCATGGCGGGCGCGGCCTGCGCACGGCGCAGCAGCGCCCGCACGCGTGCCACCAGTTCGCGCGGGCTGAAGGGCTTGGCGAGGTAGTCGTCCGCCCCCAGTTCCAGGCCGAGCACGCGGTCCATCTCGTCGCTGCGCGCGCTCAGCACGATGATGGGCAGGTGCGAGAGGTGCGACAAGGGCCCGGCGCGCAGTTCGCGGCACAGGTCCAGCCCATGGCCGTCGGGCAGGCCGATGTCGAGGATGAGCAGCTCGGGTGCCGGCGCTTGGCGCAGCCGCTCGCGCGCTTCGGCCAGCCAGGCGCGGTGCTCTACGCGAAAGCCCTCGCGCTGCAACGCAAACACGACGGTGTCCGCGATGGCGGGGTCGTCTTCCAGCAGCAGCAGGGTCGTCAAGCGTGCCTGCCCCGCCTCAGCCGACGGTCCGCGCGGCCAGCACGGGGAAGAGCTTGATCAGCCCGTCCGCCAGCAGCTCCACCGCCAGCGCGGCGAGGATCAAGCCCATCAGCCGCGTCATGATGTTGATGCCCGTCTGGCCCAGTACCTTGGCGATCTTGCTGCTGGCCGTGAAGGCGATGAAGGTCACCACCGTGACGACGACGCCATAGCCGCACAGGATGGCCAGCTCCCACCAGACGCGCGTCTTGTCGGCGTAGATGACCATGGTGGAAATGGTGGCCGGGCCGGTCAGCAGCGGGATGGCCAGCGGCACGACGGCGATGCTGGCGCCCGCGTCGGCCTTGCTGTTGCCCTCGGTCACGTCCTCCTTGCGCGCCTCGGCCGGCTGGGCGTTCAGCATCTGCAACGAGCTGATCAGCAGCAGGCAACCGCCGCCGACCTGAAAGCTGGCCAGTGAGATGCCGAAGAACTCGATGATCTTCAGCCCGAACAGCGCACTTAAGGCGATGACGATGCCGGCCGTGCAGGCGCTGACGAGGATGGTCCGGCGCCGCTGCTCGCGCGTGAGGTTGCTCGTGAAGTGGATGAAGAAGGGCACGACGCCCACCGGGTTCACGATGGCCAGCAGCGCAACGAGGGGCTTGTAGATGTCCATGGGCGCGGATTGTGGCGGCTACCATCGTGTGGCGGCCGCTGCCCGAGGTCTTCGCAAGCCTTCACCGGCATGCACTCCGGGGCAACCCCGGGGGTTCTCGATCTCGCGTCCAGCAGGGCGTGAGCCTGGTGGCGAGTTCTCGCCAGACTGCTCACGCATCACCCGTCGCTCGGGCAGCGCGCCGCACCTTTCTTCAGGGAGACGAACAGGGTGGATACCGCCCGCACGATGACTGCCCGGGCACTGGCCCGCGCGATGCTCGCCGGCCCGCGCGACGCCGACGGGCTGGCGGCGCGCATGGCCGTCTGCCTCGCCGCCCGCCCGCCGTGGCTGGCCAAGCTGGCCGAGGCGATGGCCCGCGTACCGGGCGAGGTCTGGGGGCGGCTGGACGTGCAGACGCTGGCCGAGCGCGTCCAGGCGCATGACAGCTTTGCCCAGGCCTGGCGCAGCGAGGCGCGCCCCGTCGCCCGCCACTGGCTGCTGCAGCCACCCGACGAGCTGGCCCGGGCGCCTGCCGGCCTAGAGCGCCCGCACTGGCCCACCGTCGGCGCGCTGGCCCGAGGTCTGGGCATGACGCCCGCCGGCCTGTGGCGGCTGACCCTGCCCGTCGACTGGCAACGTCGCCGCCCGCTGGCGCAGCAGCATTACCGCCCCTGCCTCATCCGCAAGCGCAGCGCCGGCTGGCGGCTGCTGGAGGTGCCCGAGCCGCATCTGCGCGCCGTGCAGCGCCGCCTGCTCGGCCAGTTGTTGAACGCCCTACCGCCGCACGAAGCCGCCTTCGGCTACACGCCGGGCCGCTCGGTCGTGCAGCACGCGGCCCGGCATGCGGGGCAGGGTCGGGTCTTGCGCTTCGACCTGAGCGACTTCTTTTCGACGGTGCGCGCCGCGCGGGTCCACGCCCTGTTCAAGACGCTGGGCTATTCCACGGCGGTAGCCCGCGCATTGACTGCGCTGTGCACCACGGCCACGCCCGAAGCCTGGCTGCGCGCGCAGGGCCACCTGGATTGGCAGCAGTGCCAGCGCCTGCGCGACGCCCACCTGCCCCAGGGCGCGCCGACGTCACCGGCGCTGGCCAACCTCTGCGCCTTCGGCCTGGATGCCCGCCTCACCGGCTTGGCCGAGGCCTTCGGCGCACGCTACAGCCGCTACGCCGACGACCTCGTCGTCTCCGGCCTGGCGACGCTGCCCGTGCGCCAGATTGCCGCCTGGGTCGCGGCCATCGCGGCGGACGAGGGTTTCGTCGTCAACCCGCGCAAGACGCGCAGCCTCGGCGTCGCGCAGCGGCAAGCGGTCTGCGGCATCGTCGTCAACGACAAGCCCAACCTGGCGCGCGACGAGTTCGACCGGCTCAAGGCCACGCTACACCGCTGTGTCGTCGACGGCCCCGCCGGCCAGAACCGCGACGGCCACGCCGACTGGCGCGCCCATCTGCAGGGCCGCGTCGCCTGGGCGGCTCAGCTCAACGCCGTCAAGGCCGAAAAACTCAAGCGCCTGCTCGTTCGCATCGACTGGGATCGCTGAGCCCGCGCAGATAGTCCAGCCCCGCCGCACCGCGCACGCCCCACCAGCTCAGCAGTTCGCCGTCCACAAGCTGCACGCGCGCCTGCGGGCACAGCGCCTGCGCCTCGGCGATGTGCGCGGGGCCGAAGCGGTAGGGCTCGGAGCTGAGCAGCACGCGGTCGATGCCGGGCAGCCAGGCTTCATCGCCGGTCAGCGTGGGGTAGCGGCCGGCGCCGTGCTCGCCGCCCAGCACGTCGGGCCAGGTGCGCCAGCCGGTCTCGGCCAGCAAGGTCGAGATGTAGGTGTCGCGCGCCGCCGTCATCCACGGGTCGCGCCAGATCAGGTAGAGCACGTTCTCGCCCGGCCACGCCTGCTCGCGGCAGCGGGCCAGCGCGGCCGAGAACTCGCCCGACAGCGCCGCCGCACGTTGGTTGACGCCCGGCTGGCTGGCGAAGGCAGCGCGCAGTTGCTCGAACAGCGCCAGGTTGTCCTCGGGCCTGCTCGGGTGGGTCACGATGACCTCGGGCACGAAGGCCTTCAGCGCCTCGGCCGTCTCGCGCCGGTTCTCATCGACGTTGACGATGACGTGGGTGGGCGCGAGCCGCCGCAGCTTGGGCAGATTCACATCCTTGGTGCCGCCCACCTTGGGCACGTCCTTCACCGCGTCGGCCGGGTGGATGCAGAAACCTGTGCGGGCGACCAGGCAGGGGCCCAGCCCCAGCGCTACCAGCGTCTCCGTCGCGCTGGGCACCAGCGACGCGATGCGTGGCGTCATTCCGCCTCGGTCAGCGCCAGGTAGACCGCGCAGCAGCCGCGCAACCACACCAATGTCGGCAGCACCAGGGCCAGCGCAAAGACGATGCCGCCGCCGATCAGCGCCGCCAGGCCCAGGTTGCCGCCTTCCAGCGCCACGCCGCTGGCCCCCAGCCCGCGAGGCCCCAGGCCCATGACGCCGGCCAGCAGCTGGCGCGCGGGCAACTCGATGCCGGCACCCAGGATGGCCAGGCCCGCCAGCAGCTTGCCGCCGGTCACGACGACAAAGCTGACGGCGCCGGTGGTCAGCGCGACGAGCAGGTAGACCGTGGCCATCAGCAGCGCCGTTTCGGGCAGGCCGTGGCGCAGCCGCTCGCGCAGGAAGGCCAGCACGCCGGTGCTGCGCCGCCCGGCCCACACCGCCGGCCCGGCCAGCGGCCCGACCAGGATGACGACGACGAAAGCCAGGCCGCCCAGCAGCAGCACGCCGGCCGGCAGCACCACGGCCAGCAGCGGTGCGCCCACCCAGGGCCAGCGTGTGGCCCACAGCAGGCCGGCCAGCAACGCCACGCCGACGGCGGCCAGCGCCACGCAGGCGAGCAAGGCCAGCAGCACGCGATGGCCGCTGCGCAGCGCGTCGGCGAGTGCGTCCTGCGGGTCGCGCACAGGCAGGCCGCGCGCCTGGTCCATCAGCATCAGGCCGGTCGTGTTGACGCCGAAAAAGGCGACAGCGAGCGCCAAGCCCAGCCACAACGCGCTGAGCAGCTCCTCGCTGCGGGCGAGGGCCGACTGCGCCATGGCCAGCAGCAGGCCGGCCAGGCAAAAGCCCGCCAGCAGGGCATAGAGGGCGCGCAGGTTGCGGGGCGCGTCAATGCTGGCGAGGACGCGGGCGAGGGCAGGTAACAGAGAGGGGCTCATCGGGCGAGGATGGTAGCGATGACGCGAACTTGAGGCGGCGGCCCCTCCAGGGTTTGCTCTAGATCTGAAAAACAACACTTGCGGGAGGGCTGGCGCGCAATTCTTTACCCGGCCACCATAATGATTCGCCTGTGTCTGGACGCCGCACCTTCGCTTGAATGGTTCACGATGGGTTGAAGCTCCACATGGTTTTTTGGTTTTGAGTAGAGAAGGGCTTCCCCATGGGAAACAAGCTTTATGTGGGCAATCTGGCCTACAGCGTGCGTGACGAGTCGTTGCAAGAGTCGTTCGGTCAGTTTGGTACGGTGACCTCCGCAAAGGTCATGATGGACCGCGAGACGGGCCGTTCCAAGGGTTTCGGTTTCGTCGAAATGGCATCTGACGCTGAGGCTCAAGCAGCCATCAACGGCATGAATGGTCAGGCCCTCGAAGGCCGTGCGATCGTCGTCAACGAGGCTCGTCCTCGTGAAGAGCGCCCGGGCGGCTTCGGCGGTGGCGGCGGTGGCCGTTCCGGTGGTGGCGGCTTCGGCGGCGGTGGCGGTGGCTACGGCGGCGGTGGCGGTGGCAGCACCGGCGGTGGCGGCGGCTACGGTGGTGGCGGTGGCCGCTCCGGTGGCGGCGGCTTCGGCGGTGGCGGCGGTGGCCGTTCCGGCGGTGGCGGCGGCTACGGCGGTGGTGGCAGCAGCGGCGGTGGCGGTGGCTACGGCGGTGGTGGCGGCTACGGCGGCGGCGGCGGTGGCCGTTCCGGCGGTGGCGGCGGCTACGGCGGTGGTGGCGGCGGTCGCTCTGGCGGCGGCGGCTACGGCGGCGGCAGCTACTAAGCAGCTCTCTGCTGACCCAGCATGAATGACAAGGCGCCTTCGGGCGCCTTTTCTTTTTGCGCGCAGCGCATGCGGGCCAAGCGCCGGGCCTTCCGTAGGCACGAGCAGTCCGCAGCGACTGCTTGTGTCCGACGCCAGTTCAACAAGCCACTAGAGCTGGCTATTCGCTCGCGCGCTTCTTGCGTGGCCGGCTGGCCAGCAGCCGGTCATACAGCGCGTTAGGCAGCAGGCGCATGACCTTGGCCAGCACCCCCATCTGCCAGGGAATGACGCGGTAGCTGACCTGGACGCGGATGGCGCGCACGGCCTGCTCGGCGAAGTCGTCTACCTGCATCAGGAAGGGCATGCTGTAGCGGTTGCCGCGCGTCAGTGGCGTGTCGATATAGCCCGGCAGCAGCGTGACGACCTTGACGCCGAAGGGCCGGCATTCGCCGCGCAGGCTTTCGCAGTAGGCGACGACGGCGGCCTTGCTCGCGCTGTAGGCGCCATGCCCCGGCAGGCCGCGGATGGCCGCCACGCTGGCCACGCCCACCAGCGTGCCCGAGCCGCGCTCGTTCATCGCCGCCACGAAGGGGTGGAAGGTGGCGGCCAGGCCGACATTGTTGGTGGCGAAGGTGCGGCGCATCACGTCGAGGTCGTCGAAGTGGGCGGTGTCCATGCCGACGCTGATGCCGGCATTGGCGATGACGACGTCGGGCAGGCCCTGGGCGGCGATGCAGTCGCGGCCCGTGCGCGCCATGGCATCGAGGTCCGCCACATCGGCGCCGTAGACCTTGAAGCGCGCTGCGTCGAGTTGTTGCTCGACGGCCCAGCGCTCGACCTCGGCGGTGCGGCGGGCCACCAGCGCCAGGCGCGCGCCGCCCTGGTAGTAGCGCAGGGCCAGCGCCTGGCCGATACCGCTGGACGCGCCGGTAATGAAAACCAGCTCCGTCATCGCTTGGGCCGAGAAATGATCTGGCCCTGCGCCTTGCCGGTGAAGCTGACCTGGCCGGTCAGGTGCCGGTACTCGAAGTTCTGCGTGTGCAGCGTCGTGCCACCCTGGCGGATGGTGACGGGCAGGTGGGAGCGCAGGATCTCGCTGTTGGACAGGGCCTGCAGGAACTCGCCGCGAACTTCGATCAGGGCGGGCCCCTCCTCGCCGGCGCCGGGCGCCAGGCGGCGCAGGCGCACGTCGCCCAGCAGTTGCATGTCCGTGCCGTCACCGTTGCTGATGGCGCGTTTGGCCTCGGCGATGGCCAGGCTGCCGTCGGGCGACACGGCGCGCACGCGGGCCTGGTCGATCTCGACGGTGTCGGTGTCGGGGTAGTGGCGCAGCTCGGCGCCGGCGATCTGCACATTGAGCCGGCCATCGGCGCCGATGCGCTGGATCTCGAAATTGGCCATGCGGTAGTCGGGTTCGTGGCGCGGCGCGGCGAGCTCGCCAGGGGCGTCCAGCAGCGGCGTGTTCTTCACCAGCCACCAGGTGCCGCTGGCGAGAAGGGCCATCAGCAGCAGCGGCAGGAAGTTCGACAGCAGGCTTTGCAGGCGCCAGACAAGGGGCTGGGCGGGCCGGGCGCGCGGCGTGGGTACCGGCAACGCGGCCGGCGTCATGTCTGCCCCTCGCCCGACGGGTACGTCGGGCGATCCCCCGAGGGGATGGGGGCCGGCTCGGGAGCGGCCCAGCGCTTGGCCCCCGACGACCTGCCCCCGTCCAAGGTCTCGTGATGCGCCTTCAGCAGGCGTTCGTAGTGGCCGGCGGCCATCAGCAGCAGGTCGCAGAACTCGCGCGCCGCGCCGTAACCGGCCGGGGCACGCGTGACGTGGTGGGCGATGGCCAGCACCTCGGCATGGGCGCCGGGCGGGGCGCAGGCAAAGCCGGCGCGGGCCAGCAGCGGCAGGTCGGGCCAGTCGTCGCCGATGGCCGCGACTTCGCCCCAGCTGGCGCCGAGTTGGGCCAGCAGCGGCTCGGCGGCGGCGAGCTTGTCGCTGATGCCGTAGAGCGCGTGGGCCAGGCCCAGGTCGGCCACGCGGCGGCGCACGGCGGGGCTGTCGCGCCCGGTGATGACGACCGGCGTGATGCCCACCTGCTGCAGCGACTTCAGACCGTGGCCGTCCAGCGTCGAGAAGGCCTTGAAGGCCTCGCCGCTGTCGCCGATGTAGATGCGGCCATCCGTCAGCACGCCGTCGACGTCGAAGAGGGCGACCTTGACGCCCAGGCCCGTGCCCTGGGCCTTGACGAGCAGTTCGGGCGGGAAGGTCAGCGCCGCCATTAAATTACCTTCGCCCGCATCAGGTCGTTGATGCTGACGGCGCCGAGCAGGCGCTTGTCGGCGTCGGTGACGAGGACGACGGTGATGCGGGCGGCTTCCATCAGGTCGGCGGCGTCGACGGCCAGCGCCTCGGCGCCGACGGTGCGCGGCTTGGCGTAGGCGACCTCGATGGCGGTGAGTGCGCGCAGGTCGCGGCCCTGCTCGACGAGGCGGCGCAGGTCGCCGTCCGTGAAGATGCCCAGCACGCGGTCGTCGGCATCGACGATGACCGCCATGCCCAGCGCCTTGGCCGACATCTCGCGCATCAGCTCGGTGAAGGGCGTATCAGCCGCCACGCGGGGCAGGGCGTCGCCGCTGCGCATCAGGTCGCGTACATGCGTCAGCAGCTTGCGGCCCAAAGCGCCGCCGGGGTGGGAGCGGGCGAAGTCCTCGGCCTTGAAGCCGCGGGCGTCCAGCAGCGCCACGGCCAGCGCGTCGCCCAGGGCCATCTGGGCCGTGGTGCTGGCCGTGGGAGCCAGCTGCAGCGGGCAGGCCTCCTCGGCCACGGCGCTGTCGAGCACGACCTCGGCATGAGCGGCCAGGCTGGAGTCGGGCCTGCCGGTCATGCCGATGACCGGGATGCCCAGGCGCTTGAGCACGGGCAGGATGGCGTTCAGCTCGTCGCTCTCGCCGGAGTTGGACAGAGCCAGCACGATGTCGCCTGCGGTCACCATGCCGAGGTCGCCATGCGCGGCTTCAGCGGGGTGGATGAAGAGGGCCGGCGCGCCGGTGGAGGCCAGCGTCGCGGCGATCTTGCGGCCGACGTGGCCGCTCTTGCCCATGCCCATGACGGCGACGCGGCCCTGGCAGCCGAGGATGAGCTGCACGGCGCGGGCAAAGGACTCGCCCAGGCGGGGCGCCAGCTCGGCCAGGGCGCGGGCCTCGACCTCGAGCGCCTGGCGGCCGATGCGGATGGCGCGCTGGGCGTCGAAGGAAGCGGAAGACATCGGGCCAGTGTAGACAATGCCTCGATGTTGAAGACCTACCGCTGGCCCTTGCTGGCCCTCCTGCTGCTGCTGGCCTGGGACGCCAGCCATCTCGACCTGTGGGCCATGCGGTCGGTGGTTGGCGCCAGCGGCTTTGTGCTGCGCGAGGCCTGGGTCACGCGGGTGTTGATTCACGAGGGTGGGCGCGTGGTGTCCTACGTGGCCATGGTCTTCATCGTCGTGCTCAACCTGTGGCCGCGGCTGCTGCCGGCGCTGAACCGGCGCGAGCGGGTCTGGTGGCTGGTGGTGACGCTGGTCTGCTTGGCCGTCATCTCGCTGATCAAGCGCTTCAGCATGACCAGCTGCCCCTGGGACCTGGCCGAGTTCGGCGGCGCGGCGCAGTACGTGTCGCACTGGGCCTTTGGCGTGAGCGACGGCGGCGGCGGGCATTGCTTTCCATCCGGCCATGCCAGCGCCGCGTTCGCCTACCTGGCCGGCGGCTGGGCGCTGGCGCGGGCCTACCCCAAGGCAGCGCGGGCCTGGTGGGTCAGCGTGGTGGTGCTGGGCGCGATCTACGGCGTAGGCCAGATGCTGCGCGGCGCCCACTACCCCAGCCACACGATGTGGACGGCGTGGATCTGCTGGGCGGTGACGGTGGCCGCCACGTCCGTCGGCCCCGGCCGGATTCGCCACAGCGCAGTCACGGCCTGACACCAACTACCGGGCTTTAGTCAGCCGTGAGCCGGGTTTGCAAAGGGTTTCCACGTTGATCTGTGGGGATCGCCAGTCCTAGACTGCCGCGACAAAAAGCACCACGGAGGAGACACCGTGCAGCGCAGCGACATCTCGGACCCGGCCTATTTCCACAAGGTCGTCGATTGCCAGTGGGCCTGCCCCGCGCATACCCCTGTGCCGGAGTACATCCGCCTCATCGCCCAGGGGCGGCACGACGAGGCCTACTGGGTCAACTGGGTCAGCAATGTCTTTCCCGGCGTGCTTGGGCGAACCTGCGACCGGCCTTGCGAACCGGCGTGTCGACGGGGGCGGGTTGAAGAGAAGCAGGCGGCCAAGCCCGAGCCGGTGGCCATCTGCCGGCTCAAGCGCGTGGCGGCGGACAACAAGACCGATGAGTTCCGCGCCATGCTGCCCAAGCCCGCCGCGAAGAACGGCAAGCGCGTGGCCTGCGTGGGCGCGGGGCCGGCGTCGCTGGCGGTGGCGCGTGACCTGGCGTTGGAAGGTTATGCCGTCACCGTGTTCGACGGCGAGGCCAAGCCGGGCGGCTTCATCCGCACGCAGATCCCGCGCTTTCGGCTGCCTGAACGGGTCATCGACGAGGAGTGCGGCTACATCCTCGGGCTGGGCGTGGAGTGGCGGGCCGGGCAGCGCATTGAGTCGATGGAGGCGCTGCTGGCGGAGGGCTGGGACGCCGTCTTCGTCGGCTGCGGCGCACCGCGCGGGCGCGACCTGCCGCTGCCGGGGCGGCAGGAGGCGGGCGAGCAAATCCACATCGGCATCGACTGGCTGGCCAGCGTCAGCTTTGGCCACGTGACGGCCGTTGCGCCGCGTGTCATCGTGCTGGGCGGCGGCAACACGGCCATGGACTGCTGCCGCTCGGCGCGGCGGTTAGGCGCTAGCAGCGTGACGGTGGCCGTGCGCAGCGGCTATGCGCAGATGAAGGCCTCGCCGTGGGAAAAGGAGGACGCCGAGCACGAGGGCATCCCCATCCTCGACTTCCATGTGCCGCTGGCCTTCGAACACGTGGACGGCAAGCTGACCGGCATGCGTTTCAAGAAAGCGCAGACGGGCGAGGAGATTGTGTTGCCCTGCGACGAGGTGCTGCTCGCGGTCGGGCAGGAGAACAGCTTCCCGTGGATCGAGCGCGACGCGGGGCTGGCCTTCGACGAGCACGGCCTGCCAGTGCTGGACGCGCAGAGCTTTCAGTCCTCGCTACCCCATGTGTTCTTCGGCGGCGACGCGGCCTTCGGGCCGAAGAACATCATCACGGCGGTAGCCCACGGCCACGAAGCCGCCGTCAGCATCGACCGTCTGCTGCACGGCGAGCCGGTCACGCAGCGCCCGCCGCCGCACGTCAACCTCGTCTCCCAGAAGATGGGCATCCACGAGTGGAGCTACGACAACGCCATCACGAATGACCTGCGCAGCAAGGTGCCGTGGACGGCTGCAGCCATCGCGCTGGCCAGCATCAAGGTCGAGGTCGAACTGGGCTTTGACGCGGCCACCGCGTTCAAGGAAGCCCAGCGCTGCCTGAACTGCGACGTGCAGACGGTGTTCGCGCCCAAGCTGTGCATCGAGTGCGATGCCTGCGTGGACATCTGCCCGATGGACTGCATCACCTTCACCGACAACGGCGACGACCTGCGCGAACGGCTGACCGCGCCAGCGCTGAACCTGATGCAGGACGTCTATGTCGAAGGCGGGCTGAAGACGGGCCGCATCATGGCCAAGGACGAGGACGTCTGCCTGCACTGCGGCCTGTGCGCCGAGCGCTGCCCGACGGGGGCGTGGGACATGCAGAAGTTCCTGCTGGTGACGGCCAAGGCGGGTGCGGCCTGTCGGGACCACGCCGGTCGCAAGGGCGGTTGATATGCCAAAAAGATACACAGCCACAGAGGCACAGAGACACAGAGAAAGCGGAATGACGGCCCCTCTGTGCCTCTGTGCGTCTGTGGCTTTGTTTGAATTTGAGGAGTTCCTCGCATGAGTCGCATCGAAGCCACCAACGATTTCGTCGTCAAGTTCGCCAACGTCAACGGCTCCGGCTCCGCGTCGGCCAACGAGCTGTTCGCCCGTGCCATCCTGCGCATGGGCGTGCCGGTCAGCCCGCGCAACATCTTCCCGAGCAACATCCAGGGCCTGCCGACCTGGTACGAGGTGCGCGTCAGCGAGGCCGGCTGGCTGGGCCGGCGCGGCGGCGTGGACTTGATGGTCGCCATGAACCCGCAGACCTGGGATCAGGACCTGGCCGAGATCCAGCCCGGCGGCTACCTGTTCTATGACAGCACCAAGCCGATGCCGGCCAGCGCCTTCCGAACGGACATCCACGTCATCGGCATGCCGGTCACGGCCATCTGCAATGCCACCTACGACGTGCCGCGCGAGCGCACGCTGTTCAAGAACATCATGGTGCTGGGCGCCTTGAGCGAGCTGATGGGCATTGGTGCGGCTGTCATCGAGACGCTGTTCGCCGAGCAGTACAGGGGTAAGGAACGACTGCTGGACTCCAACGTCCGCGCGCTGCACGCTGG
Organism: Roseateles sp.; assembly: GCF_039929605.1. Taxonomy (GTDB): domain Bacteria; phylum Pseudomonadota; class Gammaproteobacteria; order Burkholderiales; family Burkholderiaceae_C; genus Pelomonas. The sequence goes on along the minus strand of NZ_JBDSQX010000182.1, from coordinate 13,088 downwards.
CCGCGAGTTTGCGCGCGACCATCTCTCCGTGCAGCCCTTCGGCCTGGCGGTGAAGCCCGCCGATGCCGTCGGCGACAAAGTCTTCCTCGAAGGCAATGCCGCGACGGCGCTGGGCTGCGTCTACGGCGGCGCCACGGTCTGCGCCTGGTACCCGATCACGCCGTCGTCTTCGGTGGCCGAGGCCTTCGAAAAGTACGCGGGTAAGTTCCGCATCGACGCCGAGACCGGTGAGAAGCGTTACGCCATCGTGCAGGCCGAGGACGAGATCGCGTCCATCGGCATCATCACCGGCGCCGGCTGGAACGGCGCGCGCGCCTTCACCTGCACCTCGGGCCCCGGCGTGTCGCTGATGACCGAGTTCCTGGGCCTGGCCTATTTCGCCGAGATCCCCTTCGTCGTCATCGACGTGCAGCGCGGCGGCCCCAGCACCGGCATGCCCACGCGCACGCAGCAGGCCGACCTGCTCTCCAGCGCCTACGCCTCGCATGGCGACACCCAGCATGTGCTGCTGCTGCCCGAAGACCCGCGCGAGTGCTTCGAGTTCGCGGCCGATGCGCTGGACCTGGCCGAGCGCCTGCAGACGCCCGTCTTCCTGATGAGCGACCTCGACATCGGCATGAACCAACGCCTGTGCGCGCCGCTGGCGTGGGACGACGCGCGCCGCTACGACCGCGGCAAGGTCATGACGGTGGAGCAGCTCGACGCCGGCATGCCCTTCGCCCGCTACAAGGACGTGGACGGCGACGGCATCCCCTGGCGCACGCTGCCCGGCACGCATGAGAGCAAGGGTGCCTACTTCACGCGTGGCACCACGCGCAACGAGCAGGCCATCTACTCCGAGCGCGGGGAGGATTACGTCCGCAACGTCGAGCGCCTGCGCGCCAAGTTCGCCACTGCCGCGCTGCTCGCGCCGCAGCCGTTGGTGCGTTCTGCGGCGAAGAAGACCAGCCTGGGCGTCCTCTACTTCGGCTCCACCGCGCCGGCCATGGACGAGGCGCTGGCGGCGCTGGCCGAAGCCGGCATCCACCTCGACGCGATGCGGCTGCGCGCCTACCCGTTCGCGCCCGCCGTGGCCGAATTCATCGCCGCGCACGACAGCGTCTTTGTCGTCGAGCAGAACCGCGACGCGCAGATGCGCCGCATGCTGGTCAACGAGTTGGAGGTGGCGCCCGCGCAGCTGACCAAGGTGCTGCACTTCGACGGCACGCCCATCACCGCGCGCTTCATCACCGACGCGATCACGCGCCATGTGCATGCGCTGGCGACGGCGCCGAGGAGTGCAGCATGACCTACCTCGCCAAGCCCAAGCTCCACCACCCCAGCCTGACCAAGAACGCCGTCGGCTACACGCGGCGCGACTACGAAGGCAAGGTCTCCACGCTCTGCGCCGGCTGCGGCCACGACTCCGTCTCCAGCGCCATCGTGCAGGCCTGCTGGCAGCTCGATATCCAGCCGCATCGCATCGCCAAGCTCAGCGGCATCGGCTGCTCCAGCAAGACGCCCGACTACTTCCTCGGCGCCAGCCACGGCTTCAACACCGTGCACGGCCGCATGCCCAGCGTGCTGACCGGCGCCTACCTCGCCAACCGCGACCTGCTCTACCTCGGCATCTCCGGCGACGGCGACTCCGCCTCCATCGGCCTGGGCCAGTTCGCCCACGCCATGCGCCGCGGCGTGCGCATGGGTTACATCGTCGAGAACAACGGCGTCTACGGTCTGACGAAAGGCCAGTTCAGCGCGACGGCCGACAAGGGCTCGGTCGCCAAGAAAGGCGCCACCAACAACGACACCGCCATAGACCTCGCCGCGCTTGCGCTGCAGCTCGGCGCCACCTTCGTGGCGCGCAGCTTCTCGGGCGACAAGGCCCAGCTCGTGCCCCTCATCGAAGGCGCCATGCGCCACGGCGGCGCGGCCTTCATCGACGTCATCAGCCCCTGCGTGGCCTTCAACAACCATGCCGGTTCGACACGCAGTTATGACCACGTGCGTGAGCACAACGAAGCGCTGAACCGCATCGACTTCATCGACCTGGCGGCCGAGCAGGTTGTCGAGCACTCGCCGGATGTCGTGGACGTGCCGCAAGCCGACGGCAGCACGCTGCGCCTGCGCAAGGTGGCGCCCGACTACGACCCCACCGATCGCCTCGGCGCCATGAACGCGATGCAGCGCTTCGCGGCGGGTGGCGAGATTGCGACGGGCCTGCTTTACGTCGACCCGACCGCACACGATTGGCACGCCGCGCAACGCACGGCGTCCGCGCCGCTCAACACGCTTGGTGAAAAAGACCTTTGCCCGGGGTCGGCGGCGCTCGCAAAAATCAACGCCGGCCTGAGATGAAACAACCCCTCGCCCAGTCTCGCCTCGCTGCACGCGGGCGAGTCCAGTCGGTCCTCCGAGGGGAAGGCGATGCTTGCGGCATCGAGCCGCAAGCACATCGCCAAGGCGGGCCGGCTTGGGAGCGGCCCGGCGCTCGGCCCGAATACCCCTGTTTCATGCGCCGCAGTTGAGGCGGACATGGGCGGATAGCTGAGATGATCCGCGCGCCATGCGCCCACACCACCTCGCCCTCACGCTCGCTGCCATCCTTGCCCTGACTGCCTGCGCCAGCTCCAGTCCCGACAAGGTGGCCTCCGCCGCCACCACGCCGCTGTCCGACCTTAACGTCGTCCGCGCCGACATCCCCGAAGTGCTGAGGGCCGCCGCCGCCGCGCCCTACGCGCAGCCGGCCGACGTCAGCTGCCCCGCGCTCGCGGTCAGCATCCGGGCGCTGGACGAAGTGCTCGGCCCCGACCTCGACGCGCCCACCGGCAAGAACAACACCGGCCTGCTGGAGCGCGGCGAGGACGCCGCCACCGGCGCACTGCAGCGCACGGCCGAGGGTGTCATTCCCTTCCGCGGCTGGATCCGCAAGCTGAGCGGCGCCGAGCGCTACGCACGCCAGGTCAACGCGGCCATCACGGCCGGCGGTGTGCGGCGCGGCTTCCTGCGTGGGCTGGCGGTCGCCAAGACCTGCGTGGCGACCACGCCGGCCAAGCCCGCCTAGCGCGTCAGCGCGCCTTGGTGCCAGCCCCGCGCCCGGTAGCCGGCGCGGCGTCATCCAGGTCGAGGTCGTCGACGACTTCCTCGCCGTCGGGCGTGTCGATGATGCGGTCGACACCGATGTCCGAGGCCTCCGTCTCCGTCGAGTCCTCACCCGTGCCCTCGATGGGCGCCACGGCTTGGTCACGACCCAGCGTCACGTCGACGGGCTCGCCTGGGTCGGCGGTGGGCAGGCTGTCGATGCCGACAGTGTCGCTGCCGCTGTCCGAGTTGTCGGACGGCCCGAGCGCTTCTTCATCGGTGCCCTTGGGGCGTTGAGGTGCCTTCTCGGTGCCTACAAGGCTGCTGTGTCCCATAACGGTCTCCATTTGCGGGGGATGACCCAGTCTGCGCCGCAGGGCGGGCGGGTGGCGTCGGACGAGGGCACGCCGGCCGTAGGACATATCCTCGCGGCCATGCCTGCGCCTACCACCGACACGCACCTGCGTGACCTCGCCCGCCTGCGCCGCGTGCGCGACCGCATCGACCGCGACTACGCACAGCCGCTGGACGTCGAGGCGCTGGCGGTGGGCATCGGTATGTCCGCCGGCCACCTGAGCCGGCAGTTCCGCGCGGCCTATGGCGAGTCCGTCTACGCCTACCTGATGACGCGGCGCATCGAGCGCGCCATGGCCCTGCTGCGCCGCGGCGACCTCAGCGTCACGGAGGTCTGCTTCGAGGTGGGCTGCGCCTCGCTGGGCACCTTCAGCACCCGCTTCACCGAACTGGTGGGCGTGCCGCCCAGCGTCTACCGGCGCGACGCGGCGGGTGCGACCGAGGGCCTGCCGTCCTGCGTCGCCAAGCAGGTGATGCGACCGATCAGGAATCGAGAAGCGCCGTAACGGCAGCAAACCTAGACTGGCTCCATGGCCTTTTCAACCCCCGGAGACAAACCCATGGACATCACCATCCACTCGACTTTTCTGCCCCACAGCGACGCCGAAACCTCGCTGACCTTCTACCGCGACGTGCTCGGCTTCGAGGTGCGCAAGGACGTGGGCTACGGCGGCATGCGCTGGATCACCGTGGGCCCCAAGGGCCAGCCGGGCACGTCCATCGTGCTCTACCCGCCGCAGGCCACGCCCGGCGTCACCGACGACGAGAAACGCACCATCGCCGAGATGATGGCCAAGGGCACGTTCGCGATGATCCTGTTCGCCACGCCCGACCTGGCCGCCACCTTCGACAAGCTGCAGGCCGCTGACGCCGACATCGTGCAGGAACCCACCGACCAGCCCTACGGCGTGCGGGATTGCGGCGTGCGCGACCCCGCCGGCAACATGATCCGCATTCAGCAACAGGCTCGCTGACTGCCGACACATGGCCACGAAGAAGACACCGCCTGCCGCCGCTTTCACTGCTCCCGTGGCTGCCCGCCACGACCTGATTCGGGTGCAGGGCGCGCGCGAGAACAACCTCAAGGACATCAGCGTCGACATCCCCAAGCGGCGGCTGACGGTGTTCACCGGCGTTTCCGGCTCGGGCAAGAGCTCGCTCGTCTTCGGCACCATCGCGGCCGAGTCGCAGCGGCTCATCAACGAGACCTACAGCGCCTTCGTGCAGGGCTTCATGCCGCCGCTGGCACGGCCAGACGTGGACGTGCTGGACGGCATCACCACGGCCATCATCGTGGACCAGGAGCGCATGGGCGCCAACGCGCGCTCCACGGTCGGCACGGCGACGGATGCCAACGCGATGCTGCGCATCCTGTTCAGCCGCCTGGGCCAGCCGCACATCGGCCCGCCCGCAGCGTTTGCCTTCAACGTGCCGTCGGTCAAGGCCACCGGCGTCATCACCGTCGACAAGGGCGATGCCAGCCAGGCCGTCAAGCAGACCTTCACCCGTACCGGCGGCATGTGCCCGCGCTGCGAGGGCATGGGTGCGGTCAGCGACTTCGACCTGACGCAGCTGTTTGATGCGAGCAAGTCCATCAACGAAGGCGCCGTCACCATCCCCGGCTACAGCATGGACGGCTGGTACGGCCGCATCTTCCGTGGCTGCGGCTTCTTCGACGCCGACAAGCCCATCGCCAAGTTCACCAAGCGCGAGCTGCACGACCTGCTGCATAAAGAGGCGACCAAGATCAAGGTCGACGGCATCAACCTGACCTATGCCGGCCTGATCCCGTCCATCCAGAAGTCCTTCCTGTCCAAGGACGTGGAGGCGCTGCAGCCGCACATCCGCGCCTTTGTCGACCGCGCCATCACCTTCGCGACCTGCCCCGAATGTGGCGGCACGCGCCTCGGCGAGGCGGCGCGCTCCTCGCGCATCGCCAAGCTCAACATCGCCGAGGTCTGCGCCATGCAGATCAGCGACCTGGCCGGCTGGGTGCGCGGCCTGAAAACGTCAAAGGCGGCGCCTAACGTCGCACCGCTGCTGACCGCCTTGCAGCAGCTGCTGGACTCCTTCGTCGAGATCGGCCTGGGCTATCTGTCGCTGGACCGACCCTCTGGCACGCTGTCCGGCGGCGAGGCCCAGCGCACCAAGATGATCCGCCACCTCGGCTCGGCGCTGACCGACGTGACCTATGTCTTCGACGAGCCCACCATCGGCCTGCACCCGCACGACATCCAACGCATGAACGAGCTGCTGCTGCGGCTGCGCGACAAGGGCAACACGGTGCTCGTCGTCGAACACAAGCCCGAGGTCATCGCCATTGCGGACCACGTCATCGACCTCGGCCCGCGTGCCGGCTCGGGCGGCGGCGAGGTGGTCTACCAGGGCAGCGTGGCGGGCCTGCGCGCCAGCAACACGCTGACCGGCCGCCACCTCGGCGACCGTGCCGCGCTCAAGCCGTCGGTCCGCAAGCCCAAGGGTGCGCTCAAGGTGCGCGGCGCCAGCACGAACAACCTGCAGAAGGTCGATGTCGACATCCCGCTCGGCGTGCTCTGTGTCATCACCGGCGTGGCGGGCTCGGGCAAGAGCTCGTTGATCCACGGCTCGGTCGCGAAGCTGGAGGGCGTCGTCGCGGTGGATCAGGCCGCCATCCGCGGCTCGCGGCGCAGCAACCCGGCCACCTATACCGGCCTGCTCGACCCCATCCGCAGCGCCTTCGCCAAGGCCAATGGCGTGAAGCCCGCGCTCTTCAGCGCCAACTCCGAAGGCGCCTGCCCGGCCTGTAACGGCGCGGGCGTCATCTTCACGGACCTGGGGCCCATGGCCAGCGTGGCGACGACCTGCGAGGACTGCGAGGGCAAGCGCTTCCAGCCCGCGGTGCTCGAATACAAGCTGGCCGGCCGCGACATCAGCGAGGTGCTTGCGATGCCGGTCACCGAGGCCACGGCCTTCTTCGCCTCGGCAAAAGTCCCGGCGGCCCACGCCATCCTGGAGCGCCTGGCCGACGTCGGCCTGGGCTACCTCAGCCTGGGCCAGCCGCTAACGACGCTGTCAGGCGGCGAACGTCAGCGCCTCAAGCTCGCCACCCACATGGCCGAGAAGGGCGGCATCTACGTGCTGGACGAGCCGACGACGGGCCTGCACCTGGCCGACGTCGAGCAACTGCTGGCGCTGCTGGACCGGCTTGTCGACAACGGCAAGTCCGTCATCGTCATCGAACACCACCAGGCCGTCATGGCCCATGCCGACTGGCTCATCGACCTCGGGCCGGGCGCGGGGCATGGGGGCGGCAAGGTCGTGTTCGAGGGCACGCCGGCGGCGCTGGTGAAGAGGAAGTCGACGCTGACGGGCCAGCATTTGGCGGCGTACGTCGTGGGCTAGGCCGACTGGCTGCGCTCATGTGTCGGTGCCCACCATGTCCCAGTCATCCTCATCGTCGTAGCGCGTCATCCAGTTGACGGCGTGATGCCACTCCTGGACGACACCGCCCTGAACGCCCGCAGGCTCTGAAAGACCGCTGACATGAGCGTCTCGCACTGCCCAGTGCAAGCGGTAGAGCAAATCGGACCAGTCCAGCACCTCGGACACCGTGCGCGGTGAGATTGATGCCTTCAGTGTCGAAAGGTCATCGCCTTCTTGTGGAAACAGGTGCATGAACCTTTCTACCGACGACTGCTCGGAGGGAATATCGAGTTGGTCGATGAGACCCGCGCACCATGCCAGGAAGTAAAGGCACTCCAGCCGCCATGTGGCTTGAATGCGCTGTCGGTCCGTTGGCTCCGATGCCAGCAAAAAGTCCTTCTCTTGCGGCGACAACCAACCGAGCAGTTGTTTGTCCGTCATGTACCTGCGGAAGAATTCGTTGCCGTCCAAGAAGGCTGTTCCTGCAACCGCCCACAGCGCAACCAGCCGCTGCAGGAGTTCGTCGGGCGTCCGCAAAAGAGTCTCCTCCTCCGACTCCACCATCGGCAGGTGCAGGTTGATTGGGATATCGAGTGCCGATAGCCGATCCTCCGAAGCTCGTTTGCGCTGCAGGGGTGTCATGTGGATGCTCGTTGCTGACCAGCCCCAATGTTGCCCCAGTCAGTACTGCAGCTTCGGATACCAATCCGCCGGCCGCCCCTCCGGCGTCAGGTCCAGGATGGACCACAGCGACGCGATGTCCGGCGCGTCGCGCGGGTCCTGGCCCGGGTCGGCCATGGCCTTGGTCATCTCGCTGGCCCAGAACAGACGCACCTCGTCACCGTCGCGCTTGAAGACGATCAGCGCCGGGAACTCGCTGCCATCGGGCAGCAGGATGCCGAGGTCATTGGCGTAGTCGTCCCCCACCGTCTGCACGAAGTTCAGGTCGCGCCAGCCGCGCTCCTGCGCGAAGGCGTACTGCCGTTCCACCGGCGAGCGGCCGAGGATCTTCAGCGCCACGCGCTGCTTGATGTCGGCCGCATTGCCGTTCACCGAGCCCAGCCAGTTGGTGCACATCGGGCAGGGCCGCTGGCGCTGCGGGCCGTACATCCAGAAGTAGGTCACCAGCGTGTCCTTGTCGCCGAACAACTCGGCCAAGCCGACGTCGAATCCCTGCTCGTCCTTGAAGCGGTAGTCCTTCTTGATGACCGGGCCAGGCGGTAGCGCGCGGCGCTGCTCTCCGAGGCGCGTCATGTGGCGGCGGAACTCGATTTCCTCAGCCAGCAGGGCCTGGCGGGCGGCCTCGTACTCGGCGGAGGCACCAGGAAAGGGCGTTCTGGCCTGACTGGCCAGTTCAACGGCGGGGGTGAGGGCGGGCATGGCGGCTCCCGGTGTGGTGAAAAGGCCATGCTGAGCGCCATTGCGGTGCATGGCTGTCGGCTGCGGGCAAGCCTGCTTGCAAGCGGGCGCCTACAGGACACACACTTGGCGATCGGGTCGCTTTGTCGCCGCTGCGCTGCGAATGGCGTCTCCTGACAAGCCCTCTTCAACGCAACGTCATGATGCATCTGCCCACGCCCCGTCGCTTGCTGGACGCGCTGGCCTCGCAGCGCCGCCCTGTTGATCAAGGGATCAACCGCAGCCACGAGCCCGTGCTGCACTTCGACAGTCTGCCGCCGCCGCCGTCTGCGGCACCGCCGCCGCCGTTGCTGCGCCGGGCCATCGAGCTGGAGCTGGAGGAAGGCAGCCGCCGCGTCTACGTGCCGATGGCGGAAGCCGAGGTCGTCGACCGGCCGCGCCGGTAACGCCTCGTCAGATCGGCGTCGGCAGCGGTTCGCCGCGCCGCAACGCCTCGACGTTAGCAATGAAGTTGCGCACTGTGGCGCCAATGGACTGCGGCGACCAGCCGGCCACGTGCGGCGTCAGGATGACGTTGTCGAAGGCCAGCAGTTCAAGCGGCGGCTGCGGTTCGCTGTCGTAGACGTCAAGCGCAGCGCCGGCGATCTGCCCGGTGCGCAGCGCGGCGGCCAGCGCGGCTGTGTCAATGCAACTGCCGCGCGCGATGTTGACGACATGCCCACCCGCGCCCAGCGCCGCCAGCACCTCCGCGTTGACGATGTGCTTCGTGCCCGCACCGCCGGGCGTGGCCACGACGAGGTCGTCGGCCCAGTGGGCCAGGCCGGCCGCGCTGTCGAAGTAGCGCGCATCGCCTGCATCGGCCTTGGGCTGGCGGTTGTGATAACCGATGACCATGCCAAAGGCCGCCGCGCGCCGGGCGATCTTCTGGCCGATGCCACCCAGCCCGATGACGCCCAGCCGCCGGCCGGTGAAGCTGGGGTAGAGCGGCAGTGCGTCGCGCCAAGCGCCCGCCCGCAGGGCCAGGCCTTGCCGGGGCAGGGCGCGCACGCTCGCCAGCAGCAGGGCCAGCGCGTGGTCGGCCACGCAGTCGTCGTTGGTGCCGGCGCCATTGCACAGCGCCACGCCGCGCGCGCGGGCGGCGGCCAGGTCCAGGTTCTCGTAGCCGGCGCCCTGGGCGGCCAGCAGTGTCAGGTTGGGCAGCGCGGCGATTTCGGCGGCCGTGAAGCCGACAGAGCCATTCGTCAGCACCAGCTCGATGTCGGCCGCATGGGCCGCTATTGCTGCGGCGCGCGAGGCGGCGTCCGGCGCGTCGATGACGCGAAAGCGCTCCAGCAGCAGGGCCTTGTGTTCGGCGGCAATCGGGACGAGCAGCAGCAGGGTGTCGTTCATGCGGCCATCATGCCGCGCGGCCCGCTCCTGCAGCCGCTGACGAATGGCGACGCCGCAGCGCGCACCCACAATCGCTGCACTTCACTCGAGCTTTGCCATGAAACGACTGCTGCTCTCCGCCCTGCTGGCGGCCACCTTGACCCCAACTTTGGCCCAAGCTGCCGACGAGGCGCCGCTGGACGCCTTGCCCTACACGCCCAGCCTCGACGTGACGGCCATGGACCGCAGCGCCGACCCCTGCGAAGACCTGCACCGCTTTGCCTGCGGCGCCTGGAGCAAGGCCAACCCCATCCCGGCCGACCAGTCGCGCTGGTCCGTCTACGCCAAGATGGCCAACGAGAACCAGCGCTACCTTTGGGGCGTGCTGAACAAGCTTGGCGACACCGCTGCCGCGCGCAGCCCGGCCCAGGCGCAGCTGGGCGACTACTTCGCCAGCTGCATGGACGAGGGCGCCGTGCAGGCCGCCGGCCTCACCGGCCTGCAACCGCTGCTGGACCGCATCGCCGCACTGAAGGCCAAGCGCGACCTGCCGGCCCTGCTGGCGGAGCTGCAGCTCGCCGCCGGCGATGACCGCCTCTTCTTCGGCTTCAGCTCGGGCCAGGACTTTGCCGACGCGACGCGCCAGATCGCCTTCGCAACGGCCGGCGGCCTGGGCCTGCCCGACCGCGACTACTACCTCAAGCGCGACGCCAAGACGCTGAAGATCCGCAACGCCTATGAGGCCCATGTGGCCCAGGTGTTCACGCTGCTGGGCGAGTCGCCCGCTGCAGCCAAGGCAGCAGCGCGCAGCGTGCTGGCTACCGAGACGGTGCTGGCCAAGGCATCGCTGAGCAAGGTCGACAAGCGCGACCCCTACAAGACCTTCCACGGCGTGGACGCCCGTGGCCTGCAGGCCCTCACGCCCGGCTTCGACTGGGCCGCCTTCCAGGCCGGCCTGGGCCAGGCGCCCTGGCAGGCGCGCTACAACGTCACTGAGCCGGCGTTCTTCAAGGCGCTGGATGCGCGGCTCAAGGCCATGAGCCTGGCCGACGTGCAGACCTATCTGCGCTGGCAGCTCGCCAGCAGCCTCGCCCCCATGCTCGACAACCGGTTCGTGCAGGCCAACTTCGACTTCTACGGCCAGACGCTGACCGGCACGCCCCAGCTCAAACCCCGCTGGAAGCGCTGCGTGCAGCTCGTCGACCTGCAGCTCGGCGAGGCGCTGGGCCAGGAGTTCGTGGCGCGCAACTTCACGCCCGAGCTGAAGGCCGCCACGGTGCAGATGACCGACGAGATCAAGGCCGCCATGGCGCGCAGCATCGACAGCCTGGCCTGGATGAGCGCCGAGACCAAGGCGCGCGCGCAGGCCAAGCTCCAGACCATCGTCAACAAGGTCGGCTACCCCGAGCGCTGGCGCGACTACGCCGGCCTGGCCGTGCAGCGTGCCGACTTCCTCGGCAACGTCGTGCGCGGCAATGCCTTCGAGGCCAAGCGCCGCCTGGCCAAGATCGGCCAGCCGCTGGACCGCGGCGAATGGGGCATGACGCCGCAGACCGTCAACGCCTACTACGACGCGCAGATGAACGACATCAACTTCCCCGCCGGTGTGCTGCAGGCGCCGCTCTACGACGCCAAGCTGGACGAGGCGCCCAACTACGGCAACACCGGCGGCACCATCGGTCATGAGCTGACCCACGGCTTCGATGACGAAGGCCGCCAGTTCGACGCCCAGGGCAACCTGAAGAACTGGTGGACGAAGAAGGACGGCCGCGAGTTCGAGAAGCGCGCCGCCTGCGTGGCCGGCCAGTACGCCACCTACACCGTCGTCGACGAGATCAAGATCAATTCCAAGCTCACGCTGGGCGAAGACCTGGCCGACCTCGGCGGCCTGGTGCTCGCCTGGGAGGCGTGGAAGGCGCACATGCAAGGCAAGGCCGGCGAGTCCCGCGACGGCCTCAGCCCCGAGCAGCGCTTCTTCGTCGGCTTTGCCCAATGGGACTGCGCCGACGCCCGCCCCGAGGCGATGCGCGTGCAGGCCAAGATCGACCCGCACTCGCCCGCCAGGTGGCGCATCAACGGCGTCGTCGTCAACATGCCGGAGTTCGAGAAAGCCTTTGCGTGCAAACCGGGTGCCAAGCTGGTGAAGCCGGCGGGGCAGCGGTGCAAGGTGTGGTGAGCTTGTCCGCCGTGGCAGGGGCGGCCGTCGACTTGGCGCGCGGGCTCCTCGCCAGGACCTTGACCTGCGATGACAGTTGTCCGGACAGGCGGGCTCGCTTGAAGGGCCGGACGATCTCTTGCACTTTCTTCGGCACTTCGTGATCGATGAAGACCTCCGCAAGCGGGATCCGGGCTATGCGCAGTTGCAGGAAGGCGAGCTGCGCAAACTGCTCCGGCAAGCCGACGGATTGAGCCATTGACAGCAGGGCGCACGTCGCGGATCGGCCGGGAGCGGGCATTCACTGGCCGCAGCTTCGGGGCACATGCTGGACAGTCACGGCACTGCCGAAGTGCAGCTGACGCGGTCTGCCCTTGCCGCCGCTGCAATTTCGCGGCCGGTGCGGCGGAGCGCGTTTCTGCACGAGTTGGGAATCCAGCGCCTCCGGCTGGCATCATTAGGGCGACGCTGAATAAGTCCCCGCGATGCAGCGCGCCCTGGTTTGGGATGGGCTGCAAGGCGCAAACCGCAGCCATAGCGGGCTATGGCGAGGATTTGCAACGCTGCAGGCCGCCCAAAGCAGGGATGCGCTGCGCGCGAGGGACTTGTTCAGCGTTGCCTTAGCCCTCAACCCGCCTCGCTGAGCCCGGCCTTGTAACGGCGCGCCGCTTTTGCCGGAAATTTAATGACCGTTTAGTCCAGCAAAATGTTTGAACATTTCCATAGAAATCAATCGGTTGTGCTGGTTTCTGTAGCCGGTTCTAGGGCTCAGCCAGCCTGCCTAAGAGGCGTCGGCTGTCTCCCGAGAACACGTTGAAGCGCAAACCAGTGCAGAGTTGTTCATGAGCCAATCGAGCTGTCAAGGACGCGGCGGGAGCCAGGCGGGAGAGGCGATCGCCTTCATCGCATCCATGCTCGTTCTGTGCGGGCTTATGTACTACACGTACACCTATCCCTATCCGAGCGGGCATCCACCGAGCTTGGGAAGCTTCGCGGCGTTTTGGTTACGCGAACTCGTCATCTTGCTGTGTGCGCTGGTCGTAGCGCTCATCATCGCAATCGGCTGGGTCCGTCGGGTGTTGCTTGGGTTGCGGGGCAACACATGAATATGCGCTTCAATCGGGCATTGCAGCGGACCTGCGCCAGCTACGCTGGCTGGCTGGCTCGCTGAATTTCAACGTTATGCAGCTTGAAACCCAGCCCTTTGATACTTCAACGACCGTTGACCGCGGATCGGACATCGCGGAAGTTCATTTCGTTGGCGGGCGGCTCGAAATCTTGATTGCATCCTCGCCCGCTGGTCAGCAGCGGTTCAATGGTTTGCGGATTTCGTTTCCAGAGGCTTGCGAGTTCCGCATGCTTGATGAAGCCGACCTCGCCAGGTACTGGG
>NZ_JBDSQX010000181.1:0-25839 GCF_039929605.1 Roseateles sp. | reverse complement strand
GGTCGCGAGCGCGAACGCGACGGTCCCGTCGGCGACGGCCACCGCCGACCCCGAGCTCGACCCGCCGGCGACATAGCGCGGGTCGACGACGCTCGCGCACGTCCCGTGGGGCGTCCGCGTCCCGGTCAACCCGGTCGCGAACTGGTCCATGTTGGTCTTGCCGATCGGGATCGCGCCCGCGGCGATGAGCCGCTGCACCACGAACGCGCTGCGGTAGGGCGTGTAGGCGAACGCGGGGCACGCCGCGGTCGTCGGCGTGCCCGCGAGGTCGATGTTGTCCTTGATCGCGAACGGCACGCCGTACAGCGGCAGGTCCGCCGGCGAGCGGCCCTCGAGCGCGGCCAGGTAGGGGCTCAGCTCGTCATCCGACAGCACATGGATAAAGAGCTTGAACTCGGGGTTCAGCGCCCGGGCTTTCGCCACGACCTCGGCGATGACAACCCGTGGGGACAGCGCCCCGCGGCAATAGGCCTCGTTGAGGGCCGTGAGGTTCAGGTCGATGGGCATGGCGTCAGACCCCTTCTTCGACGACGACGACGCACTGCCCCGCGCGCACAGGCGAGCCGGGCTGCACACGGATCTCTCGCACCACGCCATCGCAGGGCGCGCCCAGGGAGATTTCCATCTTCATGGACTCGAGCACGACGAGCACGTCGCCGGTCGCGACCCGCTGGCCGACCTCGGCCTGCACCTGCCAGAGGTTGCCGGCGAGCTGGCTTTCCACGGCGCGCATGCCCGCAGGCAACGGCGCTTCGGCGGTATCCGCAACACTCGCCTCCTCGCTTTCGAAATGGGCTTGGCCGGAGTCGACCCAGCGCTGGCGCTCGGCATCGAAGGCGGCGCGCTGGTGTGAACGGAAGGCCTCGATGGATGCGGCCTCGCGCTGAAGGAAGGCCTGGTAGTCGGCCAGGTTCAGCCGGGTCTCCTCGATGCGCAGCGGATAGCGGCCGAGGGGGAAGTCGCGCCGGATACGCAACAGCTCGTCGGCGCTGACGGGGAAGAAGCGCACCTGGTCGAAGAAGCGCAGCAGCCACGGCTTTCCACCGAAGGCGGCGACGTCCTTGTAGCGGCTCCACATCTGCAGCGTGCGGCCGACGAACTGATAGCCGCCGGGGCCCTCCATGCCGTAGATGCACATGTAGGCGCCGCCGATGCCCACCGAGTTCTCCGCCGTCCAGGTGCGCGCGGGGTTGTACTTGGTGGTCACCAGCCGGTGGCGGGGATCCAGCGGTGTGGCCACGGGGGCACCGAGGTAGACGTCGCCGAGGCCCATCACGAGGTAGCTGGCGTCGAACACCGTGCGCTGCACGGCGTCGAGATCGGGGAGCTCGTTGATGCGGCGAATGAACTCGAGGTTGCTGGGGCACCAGGGCGCGTCCTTGCGCACCGTGGTCATGTACTTCTGGATGGCGAGCTGGCAGGCCGGGTCGTCCCAGCTCAGGGGCAGGTGCACGACGCGAGAAGGCACGCTGAGGTCGTCGGCCGCGCAGACGCCGTCCCACAGGTCGGCGACAGCCGTCAGCAGCGCATCCAGCGGCAGCGTGCGTGGGCGGTAGTGGACCTGCAGGGAGCGGATGCCCGGTGTCAGGTCGACCACGCCGTCCAGTGCGCGCGCCTGGAGCGCCTGCATCAACGCGTGGCCACGGAAGCGAAGCACCAGGTCCAGCTCCGGCGCGCCGATCTCCAGCAGCAGGTGGGTGTCGCCGCAAAGGCGCGCGACCAGGCGCTTGTCGCCGGTGCCGAGGTCCAGCACGACGGGCGACGCCGGCGCGCTCCGCTGCCAGCTCACCGGCGTCGCTGCCAGCGCCCTCGACTCCTGCTCCCGCGCATCGGCGAGCGCGCGGGCGGTCGGCATGTCGACCGGTACGAAGCGCACCTTGTCGCCCGCCTTGAGTTGGCCCAGCTGCCACAGGTCGGCCTCGATGACGGTCACCAGGCACACGAAGCCGCCCAGGCTCGGGCCATCGGGCCCGAGGATCACGGGCATGTCGCCGGTGAAGTCGACCGCGCCGATCGCATACGGGTTGTCGTGGATGTTGGACGGATGCAGGCCGGCCTCGCCGCCGCTGTCCCGCACCCACTCCGGCTTCGGCCCGATCAGGCGCACGCCGGTGCGGCTCGAGTTGAAGTGCACTTCCCAGTCGGTGGCGAAGAAGGTGTCGACGTAGCCCGGCGTGACGTACTCCGGCGCGCCATGCGGGCCGTAGATCACGCGCAGCTCGCGCACGGCGCCGAGCGACGTGTGCAGGCCGGCGGCCAGCGCCTGGCCACAGGCCCGGTCGGCCAGCGGTGCGACATGCAGCACATCGCCGGCGCGCAGCGCCCGGCCGGTGTGGCCGCCGAACTGGCCCAGCGTGAAGGTGCTCTTGCTCCCCAGGTAGTCGGGCAGCTGCAGGCCGCCGCGCACTGCCAGGTAGCTGCGCGCTCCGGCGCCGGCGATGCTGCCAATGGCCAGCACGCTGCCGGCCGCGACGAGCAGCGCGGTGTGCAGGGGCTGGGCGATGCCGTCGACGCGCACCGGGATGTCGGCGCCGGTGACGGCGACCACCGCGTCAGCGTGGAAGCGGATCGTCGGGCCGGTCATCGTGATCTCGAGCCCGGCCGCGCCCTCGGGGTTGCCGAGCAGGCGGTTGCCCAGGCGCAGCGCACGGTCGTCCATGGGGCCCGAGGGCGGCACGCCGACGGCCCAGTAGCCCTGGCGGCCGGGGAAGTCCTGCACCGTGGTCTGCGTGCCCGACGACACAATCTCGAGCGTGTGGGCGCGGTAGGCCAGGCCTTCCAGGCAACGAGTCCACGGCGAACCGCTCGCGAACGGCGCGTCGGCCAGGATCTGGCGCAGGTAGTCGCGGTTGGTCTCCACGCCGTACAGCACGGTGCCGGCCAGCGCCGCGTCCAGCCCGAGGCGCGCCTCGTCGCGGGTCGGCGCCCAGGCGATCAGCTTGGCGATCATCGGATCGAAGTAGGGCGGAATCTCGCAGCCGGCCTCGACCCAGGTGTCGATGCGCACGGCCCGCCCGTCCGCAGGCGGGAAGGACACGGCCGTGAGCAGGCCCGGGCTGGGCTGGAAGTCGCGGCCCGGGTCTTCCGCGTAGAGCCGCGACTGGATGGCATGGCCGACGGGCTTCAGGCCCCGCACCAGTTCCGCCAGCGGCGGCAGGTCGCCGGCCGCGAGCTCGATCATCCAGCGCACCAGGTCCACGCCCCACACCTGCTCCGTCACGCCGTGCTCGACCTGCAGGCGGGTGTTGACTTCCAGGAAGTAGAAGCGGCCGGCCTCGCTGTCGTAGACGAATTCCACCGTCCCGGCGCTGCGGTAGCTCACCGCCTTGGCCAGCTTGATCGCCGCGGCGCAGAGCTCGTCTGCCATGCCGGCGGGCAGGTTGGGCGCCGGCGTCTCCTCCAGCACCTTCTGGTTGCGGCGCTGCACCGAGCAGTCGCGCACGCCGAGCGCGACGACCTCGCCGCGCCCATCGCCGAACACCTGGACCTCCAGGTGACGGGCGCGCTGGATGTACTTCTCGATGAAGACACCAGCGTCGCTGAAGTTGTTCTGGCCGAGGCGGCGCACGGTCTCGAAGGCCTCGGCGAGATCCTGCGCGGAGTGGCAGACGCGCATGCCGATGCCGCCGCCACCCGCCGTGCTCTTCAGCATGACCGGATAGCCGACCTTGGCGCCGGCTTCGAGCGCGGCCTCGACGCTCTCGAGCAGCTCGGTGCCTTCCAGCATGGGCACGCCCTGCTCGCGCGCCAGGGCGCGGGCCGTGTGCTTCAGGCCGAATACGCGCAGTTGCCGGGGCGTCGGGCCGACAAAGGCGATGCCTGCGGCCTCGCAGGCCTCGGCGAACGCGGCGTTCTCGGACAGGAATCCGTAGCCCGGATGGATGGCCTGTGCCCCGCTGCGACGGGCGGCGTCCAGGATCCTGTCGACGACGAGGTAGGTCTGCGCGGCCGGCCCGTCGCCGAGGCTGATCGCCTCGTCGGCCTGCTGCACGTGCAGGCTGGCGGCGTCGACGTCGGAGTAGACCGAGACGCCTTGCACGCCCATCTGGCGCAGTGTGCGCAGGACACGGCAGGCGATCGCGCCGCGGTTGGCAATGAGGAGCTTGTCGAACATGTTGTCAATCTCGACGCGCGGGCCGTCCCGCGTTGAGGGGTCGCGCCGTGGTCGTCCACGGCGAGAGGCGGCGGCCAGGGCCGCGCCTCTTCAGGGGCGCTTCGCCCTCGGTTCAGGCTTGATGCCGGCGCGCAGCTGCGCCAGGTGAAAGGCGATGGGCCGCGCCGCCTGCAGCAGCCTGCGCAACATCAGTCCCATACCAGCACCTCCGCGGGCGTGGGGTTCCAGCCGTTGCAGGGGTTGTTCAGCTGCGGGCAGTTGGAGATCAGCACGATCACGTCCATCTCGGCGCGCAGCTCCACGTACTTGCCGGGCGCCGAGATGCCGTCCTCGAAGGTCAGCCCGCCTTCGGGCGTGACCGGCACGTTCATGAAGAAGTTGATGTTGGCGCCGATGTCCGCCTTCTTCAGGCGGCCGTCGCGCAGGCAGGCGCACATGAAGTTGTCGCGGCAGCTGTGCATGTAGCGCTTCTCGAACGCATAGCGCACGACGTTGCTCTCCTGGGCACAGGCGCCGCCGAGGGTGTCGTGGCGGCCACAGGTGTCGGCCACGATGGTCAGCAAGGGGTTGCCGAGGTTGGAATACAGCACGCTGCCTGTCGTCAGGTAGGCGCGGTTCTGGCGGCGCAGCGTGCGCTGCGCGTCATAGCGCTCGCGCGGGTTGGCCACGCTGTAGAACAGCGTGTCGATCGCCTGGTTGCCTTCGAGGTCGAGCAGGCGCACGGTCTGGCCGCGGCGCACTTCGCACAGGTAGGGCTCGCCGGCGGGGATGACGTGGCGCGAGACGGCCGATTCGGGACGAAGTTCGCTGGTCGTCAGGGACATGACGCACTCCTCAGAGGTTGAACAGCTCGGTGTTGCGGAAAGCGCGCGCGTTCTCCGGGCGCGACGTGCGGCAGCCGACGCTCAGCGCGTCGCCGTGCGCCAGCTTCCAGCTCAGCTGCAGCGGGCGCGGGGCGTAGCGCGGCGCAGGGTCCATGGGGTGCTGCAGCGCGGTCAGGAACACCAGCGTGTCCATGGGGGCGAACAGCTCGATGTAGTCGCCCGCCTTGGAGTTGCCCGGGACGAACGCGAACGTCCCGTCGGCGGCGACGACGACCTTGCTGAAAAGGTTGACCACCATCAGCAGGTCCTGCAGGTCCAGGTTCCACTTGCCCATCTCCACCAGCAGGTTGTCGTGGCCGTTGCGGAAGAAGCCGTTGCGCAGCTCCTGGTAGCGGCCGGCGCCATACTTTTCTCGTACCTCGTCGGCGTTGAGCAGGCCGCCGAACGGGTCATGCCAGCCGCAGGTGTCGGCCGTGATCGCGGCCAGCACCCGGCCCATGTCCGAGACCAGGCAGTGGCCGGCGGTGAGTCGCGCGGTGTGCTGGCCCTTGAGGGTGTCGGGCAGGTTGAAGCGGTCGCTGGGCTGCTGCGCGTTCAGCAGCATGAGGGCGGCGTTGGCACCGCCTTCGAGGTCGGTGATGCGCAGCACCTGGCCGCGTTTGAGGACGAAGGAAAGGTGGCCGCCGCCGGGGACGGTCTCCTCGCGCAACGGCGTCTCGAGGGTGAGGGATTGCGAGCTCATGTCACTCCTTGGATGGCACCGGCAACGGCGCGGGAACGCCGTGCGCACGCATGGCGGCGGCCTCGGCGTCGGCCAGGCGGTCCTGGTTCAACGGGATGTCGTAGGTGATGCGCGCGCCGTAGGCCTGCGGCGCATGCGGGTCGACGCGTGTCTTGTCGAACACGAGCAGGCGCGTGCCGAGGTGGAAGCCTTCGGAGAGGTCGTGCGTGACCATGAACACCGTCAGCCGCGTCTCGCGCCAGAGATCGTGCAGCAGCACGTGCATGTCCTTGCGGATGCCCGGGTCCAGCGCGCCGAAGGGCTCATCGAGCAGCAGCACGCGCGGCCGGGCGATCAGCGCCTGCGCGATCGCGAGTCGCTGCTGCATGCCGCCGGACAGCTGGCTCGGATAGCGATGCAAGGCATGCCCGAGGCCGACGCGCTCCAGCATCTCGCCGGCCTCGCGGCGCGCCTCGCGCTTGGCCCGGCCGAACAGCCGGCCGGTCCACTTCGCGCGCGGCAGCTCCAGCGCGATGGCCACGTTGTCCAGCGCGTCGAGATGGGGAAGCACCGAGTAGCGCTGAAAGACCACGCCCCGGGTCGCGTCGGGTTCAGCGGGCAGCGCCTGGCCTTGCAGCAGCAACTGGCCCTTGCTCGGCTGCTCCTGCCCGAGCAGCAGCCGCAGGAAGGTGGACTTTCCGCAGCCCGACGCACCGACCAGCGTGCAGAACTCGCCTTCTTCCACGGCGAGATTCAGCCGCTCCAGCACCACGTGGTCGCCGTAGCGCTGCCAGACGTTTTTCACCGTGATATAGCTCATGCCTTGGCTCCTTCCGACCACGGGAACCACCAGCGATTCAGATGCTTGAGTGCCGCGTCCGACAGCCATGCGAGCAACGTGATCCACACGACATAGGGAAGGATCACGTCCATCGCCATGTAGCGCCGCAGCAGGAAGATCCGGTAGCCCAGGCCTGCCGTCGCGGAGATCGCCTCGGCCGAGATCAGGAACAGCCAGGCCGCTCCCAGCATCAGCCGCAGCGACACCAGCAGGCGCGAGAACAGCGGCGGCAGCACGACGCGCAGCACGATGGTCCAGCTGTTGGCGCCCAGCGTCTGCGCCTTGACCATCACCTCCTGCGGGATCTCCTTGGCGCGCTGCTCGAGGTCGCGCGCCAGCAGCGGCGCCACGCCGATCGCGATGAGCATCACCTTGGACAGCTCATCGAGGCCGAACGCGATGAACAGGATCGGCAGGATCGCCAGCGGCGGGATCACCGAGACCACGGCCAGCAGCGGCGACAGCGGCGCGCCCAGCAGCGGAAAGGCGCCCGCGGCGACGCCCAGGCACAGACCGACAAGAGCCGCCAGCCCGAGGCCCAGGCCCAGGCGCTGCAGGCTCGCCAGCGTGTCCGACAACATCAGGTAGTCCCCGGTGCGCTCGTCCTGCTCGAAAGCCATGTGGCGCATGGCGTCGACCATCTGCGCGAAGCTGGGCAGCAGCTTGTCGTCCGGGTTCTCGCTCAGGCGGGCCGCAGACCCGGCCGCATAGATGACCAGCAGCAGCACCAGCGGCAGCATGGCGAGCAGCAGCCGTACGCCGCGGTTCGGAACCCGGTTGATGAAGCGCATGGTGAACCCTGGTTGTGGAACGGGGTCAGAGCTTGCCGTCGGCCGCCAGGCGCAGGAAGGTGTCGTCGAAGCGCAACTTCACGTTCTTCGCGTTGCCGTTGACGACGCCGTTAGGGAAGGCCACACCGATCGCGTCGGCGTTGCGCGCTCCCTGGCCCAGCAGTCCCTTTTCGAACGAGAACTTCGCGACGCGCTTCATCGTCTCGGGCAGTTGCGGGCCGCTGGCCAGCTTGACCGCGTCGGCCGGCGTGAATTGCAGCGCGGTCGTGGCGAGCTGCTTCGTGTAGTCGTCAAGGGTGGTGCCCGAGGCCTTGGCCATGTGCGTCAGCGCTGCCGGGTTCTTCGCCTTCATCTGCGCCATCACCTCGAACCAGGCACCCACCAGCACCTTGCCGAGCGCCGGGTTGTCCTTGAGCGTGGCGGTGTTGACCACCATCAGGTCGAGGATCTCGCCGGGGATCTTGCTGGAGTCGAACACCGCGGTCGCGCCGGGCATGGCAGCGACGGTGGACAGCTGGGGGTTCCAGGTGACGACGGCCTGGGCCGACGGGCTCGCAAACGCGCCGGCGATGTCCGCATCCGAGGTGTTGACGACCTTGACGTCGCGCTCGCGCAGGCCGACCGTCTCCAGGCCGCGCGCCAGCAGGTAGTGCGAGACCGAGAACTGCACGAGATTGACGTTCAGGCCCTTGATGTCCTTGAGCGTCTTGCCCTTGCCCTTCAGCACGATGCCGTCGTTGCCGCTGGAATAGCTACCCGGGATCAGCGCGGTGCTGTCGACACCGCCGGCCGCAGGGATGGTCAGCGCGTCCATGTTGGTCATGGTGCAGCCGTCAAACTTGCCCGCCGTGTATTGGTTGATCGACTCGACGTAGTCGTTGATCTGGACGATCTTGACCTGGATGCCGTATTTCTTCGCCCACTTGTCGACGATGCCTTGCGTCTGGGCGTATTCCCAGGGCATCCAGCCGGCATAGATGGTCCAGCACACACTGAACGACTGTTTGGTCGCCGCGTGGGCGACGGAACTCAACAGACTTGCGGAGCCCAGGCAGAGGGCGAAGACGAGACGTCGCAGGATCATGAGGTCACTCCAGAGGGTTTAACGGCGGGGAGCAGCGCCACGCACCGAAGTGCGTTCGCAGTTCTCCCGGGCTTTTGTCCCGCCGTGTAACCTCGTCTGGAGGTCGCCAGCTCTCGGACCAGACATCCGCGTGTGCGGACCGGAACCCTAGCCAGCCATTAGGTGCAGCGCGATGCTGTCCCCCGACGGAACCTACGCAACGTCCGTGCCATATGAAAAGCTACGGAAACAGCAGAAGGTCCACCGCTGGACGTATCACAACGGGGTTCAATGCACCGCGATGGCGTGACACCCGACTGATATTGCGCAGTTGTGGTGCATTTCTCGCCCTCCATCGCCTACGCCGGTTCGAAGCCCTTCAAACCTTCAACCGATACCCCACCCCCGCCTCCGTCACCAGCCACTGCGGCCGGTTCGGGTCGGCCTCGATCTTCTTGCGCAGGTTGGCCATGTGCACGCGCACGTAGTGCACGTCCTCGGCATGGCCCGGGCCCCACACCGCCTTGAGCAGGTGCTGGTGCGTCAGCACGCGGCCGGGCACGGTGGCCAGCTCCTGCAGCAGGCGGTATTCGATGGGGGTGAGGTGCAGTTCCTCGCCGTCTCGCGTCACCGTGCGCAGCGCGCGGTCGACGGCGACGGGGCCGAAGCGCAGCACGGGGTCGGCGTCCTTGCCGGCGCCGTGCCTGCGCAGTTGCACGCGCACCCGCGCCAGCAGCTCCGCCACGCCGAAGGGCTTGACGAGGTAGTCGTCGGCGCCGGCGTCCAGCGCCTGCACCTTGCGCTCCTCTCCCTCGCGGGCCGACAGCACCAGCACCGGCGCCTGCGACCAGCCACGGAACTCGCGAATGAAGTCCAGCCCGTCGCCATCCGGCAGGCCAAGGTCCAGCACGACGAGTTCGGGCCGGCGCGTGGCGGCGTCGATGAGGCCGCGCTGCAGCGTCGCCGCCTCGAAGACCTCCAGGCCCTCGCTCTCCAGCGCCATGCGCACGAAGCGGCGGATCTCCGGCTCGTCCTCAATCATCAACACGCGTGCTGCCGTGCTCAAGACGCATCCCTCGGCGACTGACGAAGCGAATACCCAACACAGCCACAGAGACACAGAGGCGCAGAGAACGTGGTGATCTCTCTGTGCCTCTGCGCCTCTGTGGCTATGTTCATGAGGGTGGGAAGGAAGGACAGTGTCATCTACGTCGGCGGTTGGCCCAAAGGCAGCTCAATGCGAACGCAGGCGCCGCCGGTCGAAACATTGTGGGCGCTGATGCGGCCGCCATGCGCCTCGACGATGGCCTTGGCGATCGCCAGGCCCAGGCCCACGCCGGGCGTGGCGCTCTCGCGGTCACCGCGCTCGAACTTGTCGAAGAGCTGGGCCTCGCGGCCGGCCGGGAAGCCCGGGCCGGTGTCGCTCACATCGATCTCGACGTTTCGCCCCGCCGTCCGTGCGCCGATGCGGATGGCGCCACTCGCGTACTTGGTCGCGTTCTCCAGCAGGTTGACGAGCACGCGCTCGATGAGCACGGCGTCCAGCTCGACCAGGGGCAGGTCGGCGGGCAGGTCCACGGCCACGTCACGGCCGGCCAGCGCTTCGTCCAGGTTTGCCAGCGCGCCGCCAACCACCTCCTGCAGCGGCAACCAGTGACGGCTCAACTGCACGGTGCCGGACTGCAGCCGCGCCATGTCGAGCAGGTTGGCCACCAGCGCGCTCATGCGCAGCGCCGAGCGGCGCATCGCGTCGGCCACGTCGACCTGGGGCCCGTTCAGCGGTGTGAGCTTGAGCGCGTCGGCCAGACCCACGAGCGCGGCCAGCGGCGTGCGCAGGTCGTGGGAGATGGCCGTCAGCAGTGAGTTGCGCAGGCGCTCGCTCTCGATCTGCAGGGTGCTGCTCTGCGCCACCTCGATGTAGTGGATGCGCTCCAGCGAGATGGCCAACAGCGCCGCGCAGGTGTCCAGCAGCTCGCGCTGCTCGGGCGACCAGCGCTGGCCCTTGCCTTCAACCGCAAGCACGCCGCGCAGCCGCATGGGCGCCGTCAGCGGCAGCATCAGGCAGGCGCTGGCCGGCAGGGTGTCGGTGCCCTGCCCGGCCGGCTGGGCGTGGTCGAAGGCCCACTGGGCCACGCCGAGGTCGGGCTGCGTGTTCGCCCCGGGCAGCACGGCCAGCACCTCGCGGCCGGGCGTGGCGCCCGGAGGCGGCGCCAGTACGGCCGACGCAGCGCCAAACTCCGCACGCAGGAAACGTGTGGCGATCTCGGCGACCTGCTCGGGCACCAGCGCCGCGCCCAGGTCGCGTGACATCGCATAGAGCCCGCGCACGCGGCGCTCGCGTTCACGGGCGGCCTGAGCCTGGGCCTGAAGGCCGGCGGCGAGCTGCCCGATGACCAAGCCCACCAGCAGCAGCACGACGAAGGTGACGAGGTATTGGGCGTCGCCCACGGCAAACGACCAACGCGGCTCGACAAAAACGAAGTCGAACGCAGCCACGCCCAGCAACGCCGCCATCGCGGCCGGCGCGCGGCCAAAGCGCAGCGCCACGCCGACGACGTTGAGCAGGTAAAGCATGGCGATGTTGGTGGGCTCCATGATGCCCAGCAGCAGTACATGGCCGGTGGCCGTCACCAGCAGGCTGCCGAGCAGGGCCACCGCATAACCGCGCAGTGCATGGGGCGCAAGCAGCCCGAGCTCACGCTGCGGTGCCGGCTCCGGCGGGCGCGAGTGGGTGGGCAGTGCCACCTGCAACACATCCATCTCCTCGGCAAGATGACTCAGCTTTTCGGCCAGCGTTGGCCGGCCGGGCCAGCGCCAGGCGCGCTCGCGCCGGCCGACGACGAGCCGGGCCAGGTTGTGCTCGCGCGCATAGCCCGCCAGGGCCGCCCCTACCTCGGGCGCAGACAGCACCGCCGTGCGCGCGCCCAGGCTCTGCGCCAACTCGAGCGTGCGCTGCACGCGCTGGCGATCCGCCTCGGCCAGGCTGCGCGTCGTCTCGACATGCACCGCGTGCCAGTCCAGCCCGAGCTGCTGCGCCAACCTGGCGGCGCTGCGCACGACCTTGTCGCCGTTGCCGTCAGGCCCGACGCAGGCCAGCAGGGATTCGCGGTTGGGCCAGACCGTGCCCGCGCTGTGCTCGCGCCGGTAGGCCTGCATCTGGTCGTCCACCCGGTCCGCTGTGCGGCGCAGGGCCAGTTCGCGCAGCGCCAGCAGGTTGCCCTTGCGGAAGAAGTTCTTGGCCGCACGCTCGGCTTGCTGAGGCAGGTAGACCTTGCCCTCCTTGAGCCGCTGCAGCAGTTCGTCGGGCGGCAGGTCGACGACGACGACTTCGTCGGCCGCGTCGAAGACCTTGTCCGGCAAGGTCTCCCAGACGCGAATGCCGGTGATGCCGCCGACGATGTCGTTCAGGCTTTCCAGGTGCTGCACGTTCAGCGTCGTCCACACCTCCACGCCGGCCTCGCGCAGCTCCTGCGCGTCCTGCCAGCGCTTGGCGTGGCGCGAACCTGCCGCGTTGCTGTGGGCCAACTCGTCCAGCAGCAGCACGCCTCCGGGCTCGGCTGCGCCCCAGGCGAGCGCGGCGTCGAGGTCAAACTCGCGCAGCGTCTGGCCACGGTGGGCGATGTCCTTCAACGGCAGGCGCGGCAGATCGCGGGCGATGCCTTCCGTGTCGGCCCGTCCATGCGTCTCGACGACGCCGATGCGCACCGCCCTGCCCTGGGTGCGCGCCGCGTGTGCGGCGGCGAGCATCGCGAAGGTCTTGCCGACGCCGGCGTTGGCGCCGAAGAAGATTTTCAGCCGGCCGCGCGCGGCGGCGGCCTCGTCGCGCTGGACCTTGGCAAGCAGCGCGTCGGGGTCGGGTCTGGAGTCAGTCATGCCAGTGGCACTGGCGTGACCCGCAATTCGCGGGCCGAGCGCCGGGCCGCTCCCAAGCCGGCCCGCCTTGGGCGATGTGCTTGCCGGTCAATCCGGCAAGCATCGCCGTCCCCTCGGGGGACCGGCCAAGGTAGACCTTGGACGAGGGGCATCTATAACCAGCCCAGCCGCTTGAAGCGCCAGTACAGCGCGCCGCTGACCAGCGCGATGGTGCACAAGGCCATCGGATAGCCGTAAGCCCATTTCAGCTCGGGCATCTTTTCGAAGTTCATGCCCCAGATGCCTGCCAGCGCCGTGGACGCCGCAAAGATCGCGGCCCAGGCGGCCAGCCGTTTGGTGACGAGGGATTCCTCCAGCGTGACCAGCGTCAGGTTCACTTGCGTGGCCGCGATGATGGTTTCGCGGGCGGCGTCGATGCTGGCCTGGATGCGCAGCAGGTGGTCATAGACGTCGCGGAAATAGTCCTGCAGGGCCATGCAGACGACCGGCACGCGGCCGCCATGCAGCTTGGCCGTCACCTCCAGCAGCGGCGTGACGGCGTGGCGCAGCGTGGCCAGGCGCTGCTTCAACGCAAACAGCCGCTGCACCACGGCTTGCCGGTCCAGCCGGGGCTGGAACATGGTTTCCTCCAGCTGCTCCAGCTCGGCCTCGATGGCGTCGATGAGCGGGAAGTAGCGGTCCACGACCGCGTCCATCAGCGCGTAGAAGACAAAGCCCGGCCCCTGGCGCAGCAGATGCGGTTCGCGCTCCGCCCGCCCGCGCACGCCGAGAAAGCCCTGCTGGCTGTTGTGCCGCACCGAGACGACGAAGCGCGGGCCAACGAAGACGTGCACCTCGCCGACCTGCAGCTCCTCAGGGCCAGTCTCCAGCAGGTGCATGACGGCGAACAGCATGTCGCCGTACTCCTCGACCTTGGGCCGCTGATGGCCCTTGCGGGCGTCTTCAACGGCCAGCGGCGGCAGCGTCAACTCGCGCTGCAGCAGCTCCAGTTCCTCGTCGCTGGGGTCGCGCAGCGCGATCCAGACAAAGCCTTTCTGGCTTTGCAGCGCGGCGGCGACGCCGTCCAGCCCCGGCTCGGCCACGATGCGGCCGTCCTCATACACGGCGCTGTTGATCAGCATGTTGTTCGGTTCAGAGTCATCGTGCGGGGATCGTCGCACGGTCGAGTGCGAGGTTGAGGGCCAGCACGTTGACGCGCGGCTCGCCGATGAAGCCGAGCGCGCGGCCTTCGGTGTGCTCGTCGACCAGCGCCCTCACCTGCGCCACCGGCAGGCCGCGCACGCGGGCGATGCGGGTGGCTTGGTAGTCGGCGGCGGCGCGGCTGATGTGCGGGTCCAGGCCGCTGGCGGACGCGGTGACGAGGTCCACCGGCACCGGTGCGGTGTTGCCGAGGTCGGCGGCGCGCAGGGCCTCGATGCGCGCCTTGACGGCCTCGACCAGCTGCGGCGCCGTCGGCGCAAGGTTGGAGCCGCCGGAGTTGGCCGCGTTGTAGGGCGCTGGTGCGGTGGCCGACGGACGGCTCCAGAAGTGGCCGGGGTCGGTGAATGCCTGACCGATCAGCGTGGAGCCGACCGGCTTGCCCTCGCGCTCGACCAGACTGCCGTTGGCCTGGCGCGGGAAAACCGTCTGCGCCACGCCGGTGACGAGCAGCGGGTAGGCCAGGCCGGTGATGAGGCTGAGCAGCACGAAGAGGGTCAGCGCGGGGCGGAGTTGGGTGTTCATGAGTCAGACCAGGTGAAGAGTCACGAGCAGCAGGTCGATGGCCTTGATGCCGATGAAGGGCACGATGACGCCGCCCAGGCCGTAGACGAGCAGGTTGCGGCGCAGCAGCGCGGCCGCACCCACCGCGCGGTAGCGCACACCCTTGAGGGCCAGCGGGATCAGCACGACGATGATCAGCGCGTTGAAGATGACCGCGCTGAGGATGGCCGAGCTGGGGCTGGCCAGACGCATGACGTTCAGCGCCGCCAGCTGCGGATAGGTCGACACGAAGGCCGCCGGCAGCACGGCGAAATACTTGGCCAAGTCGTTGGCGATGCTGAAGGTCGTGAGGGACCCGCGCGTCATCAGCATCTGCTTGCCGGTCTCGACGATCTCGATGAGCTTGGTCGGGTTGCTGTCGAGGTCGACCATGTTGCCGGCCTCCTTGGCGGCCTGCGTGCCGGTGTTCATCGCCACGGCCACGTCGGCCTGGGCCAGGGCCGGCGCGTCGTTGGTGCCGTCGCCGGTCATGGCGACCAGCCGGCCTTGCGACTGGTGCTCGCGGATCAGTGCGAGCTTGGCCTCGGGCGTGGCCTCGGCGAGGAAGTCGTCCACGCCGGCCTCGGCCGCGATGGCCGCTGCGGTCAGGCGGTTGTCGCCAGTGACCATGACCGTCTTGATGCCCATGCGGCGCAGTTGCGCAAAGCGCTCCTTGATGCCGGGCTTGACGATGTCCTTGAGCTCGACGACGCCCAGCACCTGCGTGCCATCCGCGACGACAAGCGGCGTGCTGCCCCGGCGGGCGGCTTCGTCCATGCTGGCCTGCACGTTGCCGGGCCAGCGGCCGCCCAGCGCCTCGACGTGGGCGCGCACCGCGCTGCCGGCACCCTTGCGGACGAGGCGCGCGCCGAGGTCCACGCCGCTCATGCGCGTCTGCGCCGTGAAGGGCACGAACTCGCCGCGCTCGGTGGGCGTGGCCGCGCCGAACTTGCGGTCGGCCAGCGCCACGATGCTGCGGCCCTCGGGCGTCTCGTCGGCCAGCGAGGCCAGGCGGGCAACGTCGGCCAGCTGCACCTCGCTCGCGCCCTCGACGGGCCAGAACGCATCGGCCTGGCGGTTGCCCAGCGTGATGGTGCCGGTCTTGTCGAGCAGCAGCACGTCCACGTCGCCGGCCGCCTCGACGGCGCGGCCGGACGTGGCGATGACATTGGCCTGCAGCATGCGGCTCATGCCCGCCACGCCCACGGCCGACAGCAGGCCGGCGATGGTCGTTGGGATCAGGCAGACCAGCAGCGCCACCAGCACGACCAGGCTGACCGGCTCACCCGCGCCGGACACCGCCACCGCGAACTGCGAGAACGGCAGCAGCGTGGCGACGACGCCGAGGAACACCAGCGTCAGCGCCACTAGCAGGATGGTCAGCGCGATCTCGTTGGGCGTCTTCTTGCGCTTGGCGTTCTCGACCATCGCGATCATGCGGTCCACAAAGGTTTCGCCCGGGTTGACGGCCACGCGGGCAACGACCCAGTCGGACAGCACGCGCGTGCCGCCGGTCAGCGCCGAGAAGTCGCCACCGCTCTCGCGGATGACGGGCGCGGACTCGCCGGTGATGGCGCTCTCGTCCACCGAGGCGACGCCGTCCACCACTTCGGCATCGGCCGGCACCACGTCGCCGGCCTCGATCAGCACGACCTCGCCCTTGCGCAGCGTGCCGGCCTCGCGCGGATGCCACTTCAGGCTGTCACGCGCGACGCCGGGTTTCCAGTCCTCGGCGACCTTGGCCCAAGTCTCCTTCTTGAGCCCACGCAGCGACGCCGCCTGCGCCTTGCTGCGACCCTCGGCCAGCGCCTCGGCAAAGTTGGCGAACAGCACGGTGAACCACAGCCACAGCGTGACGGCGATGGTGAAGCCGTCGGGTCGGGCGAGGGCCAGCGCGGTGGTGAACGCGCTGCCGAGGTAGACGACGAACATCACCGGGTTGCGCAACTGCGTGCGCGGGTCCAGCTTGGTGAAAGACTCGCCCAGGGCCTGGCGGGCCAGCTTGGGGTCCAGCAGAGAGAAGGCGCGATTCATGCAGCGCTCCGGAGGATGAGGTGCTCGACGACCGGACCGAGGGCCAGCGCCGGCACATAGTTCAAGAGGCCGACCAGGATCACCACCCCGATCAACAGGGCGATGAAGAGCGGCCCATGCGTGGGCAGCGTGCCCTCGCCTGCGGCCAGGCGCTTCTTGGCGGCCAGCGAGCCGGCCATGGCCAGCACCGGCACGATGACGCCGAAGCGGCCCACCCACATCACCAGGCCCAGCAGCAGGTTGTAGAAGGGTGTGTTGGCCGAAAGGCCCCCGAAGGCGCTGCCGTTGTTGTTGCCGGCCGACGAGAAGGCATACAGCACCTCGCTGAAGCCATGCGCGCCGGGGGCGGAGATGCCGGCGCGGCCGGGCTCCAGCAACACCGCCAGCGCCGTGCCGCCCAGCACCGCCAGCGGCGTCAGCAGGATGGCCAGCGACACCATCTTCATCTCATGCGCCGCGATCTTCTTGCCGAGGTATTCGGGCGTGCGGCCGATCATCAACCCGGCCACGAACACGGCCAGGATGGCGAACACCAGCATGCCGTACAGGCCCGCGCCGACGCCGCCGAACACCACCTCGCCAAGCTGGATCATCACCAGCGGCACGGCACCGCCCAGCGGCGTGAAGCTGTCGTGCATGGCATTGACCGCACCGCAGCTGGCGGCCGTCGTGATGACGGCGAACAGCGTCGAGGCGTTGATGCCGAAGCGCACCTCCTTGCCTTCCATGTTGCCGCCGGAAGCGCTCACGCCGAGCTCGGTCATGCGTGGGTTGCCGGCCTGTTCGGCGCCGGTCGCTACGACGACGGCGACGACGAAGATCGCCGTCATGGCGCCCAGCAGCGCCCAGCCCTGGCGCATGTCACCCACCTGCCGGCCCAAGACGAAGCACAGCGCCGCCGGGATTAGGAAGATGGACAGCATCTGCAGCGCGTTGGTCACCGCGCTCGGGTTCTCGAACGGGTGGGCCGAGTTCGCGTTGAAGAAGCCACCGCCGTTGGTGCCCAGCATCTTGATGGCCAGCTGCGACGCGACCGGGCCAACGGCCAGCGTCTGGCTCGACCCTTCAAGCGTGACGACCTGGCGGCTGGCGTCCAGCGTCTGCACGACACCCAGGCCGGCCAACGCGATGGCGAACACGAAGGCGAGCGGCAGCAGCACCCAGAGCGTCGCTCGGGTGAGGTCGGCCCACACGTTGCCGACCGTCTGCGCGCTGTGGCGAGCGAAGCCCCGCAGCAGCGCGACGACGACGGCCAGGCCGGTGGCAGCGGACAGGAAGTTCTGCACCGTCAGCGCCAGCATCTGCGTCAGATGGCTCATCGTCGACTCGCCGCCATAGCCCTGCCAGTTGGTGTTGGTGACGAAGCTGATGGCGGTGTTGAAGGCCGAGTCCGGCGACACCGCGCCAAAGCCCTGCGGGTTCAGCGGCAGCAGGTGCTGCAGGCGTTGCAGCGCGTAGACGGCGACGACGCCGATGGCGTTGAAGAGCAGCAGGCCGAGGGCGTAGCGCAACCAGCCCTGCTCGGCCTCGGGGTCGACACCGGCCAGCTTCAACACACGGCCTTCGATGCCACGCAGCCACTCCACGCGGCCGTCCATCGCCGCGTGAATCCACCGCGCCAGCGGCCAGGCCAGCGCAAGCAGCACGACGAGAAAGCCGAGGAGCTGGACCCATCCCGAGGTACTCATGACAAGTCCTCCGGGAACAGCAAGGCCCAGAACAGATATGCCACCAGCCCGATGACGAGCACGATTGCGGCCAGTTCGAAGCCGTTCATGACTTCCTTCCCGCCAGCTTGTCGCAGCCCCAGGTCGCGAGCACCGTCAACAGCGCGAGCACCGCGCCAAGCCCCAGAAAAACGATGTCCATGACACCTCCAATTGCGATGGAGGCATTCTGGAAATCTCGCCGTCAAAGCCTCGACAAGATCGAGGCGGGGGGCATCAAGAAAGCATCAAGACTTGCTCAGCGCCAGCTGCGTGATGTCGATGCCGCGCTCCCGCGCGATGGCTTCCAGCACGGGCAGCAGCGGGCCGAGCTTCTCGTCGAGCGCATCGCGCACGGTGTCGACGACGACCTGCGTGCTGCGGTCGATCTCGATGTGGATGGCATCGCCCACCGCCTTGTCGCCGAAGGTCGTCATGCGCAGCGTCTCGGGGATCAGCCAGACCTCGAACCAGCCCGAGCCGTCGCGCTCGCGCTGGGCCTCGGCCACCGTCAGGCTGCAGCCGTTGACGCCGATGTAGCCCTTGGCGAAGACATAGCGCATCGACGGCGCCGGCACGGCGAAACGGATGACGCAGTTGTTGTCCGGCCGGCGGATCTCGGCGATGTGGGCCGACACGTCGACGTGGCCGGACAGCGGATGGCCGCCGATCTCGGCGCCGTCTTTTGCCGCACGCTCGACGTTCAGGCCCGAGCCGGCACGCAAGCCGCCGAGCGTGGTCAAGTTCAGCGTCTGCGCCATCACGTCGAACAGCGCCACGTCGGGCGAAGGCCGCTCGGTGACGGTCAGGCAGACGCCGTCGCAGGAGACGCTGGCGCCGATGGCCAGTTCCTCATCGAAGCCGGCCGGCAGCTTCAGCGCCAGCGTGTGCAGCCCATCGCGGGCGTCGATGGATTCGACTCGGGCGACGCCCTGAACGATGCCTGTGAACATGATGAAAAAAGGCCCCGAGCGGGGCCGTTTGGAGAGTGGCGGCCAGCTTACCAGTTGGCCTCGCGGTCGGGCGTCGCACCGATCTTGTGGATGGACAGGTCGGCGCCTTCGAACTCCTGCTCCGCGTCCAGCCGCAGGCCGACGAATCGCTTGATCAGCCCGTAGACGACAAAGCCACCTGCCAGCGCCCAGGCCACGCCAAGCGAAGTACCGATCAGCTGCGCGCCAACGCTGACGCCGCCGATACCGCCCAGCGCCGTCTGCCCGAACACGCCGCAGGCGATGCCGCCCCAGGCGCCGCACAGGCCGTGCAGCGGCCACACGCCGAGCACGTCGTCGATCTTCCAGCGGTTCTGCGTTAGGGTGAAAAACTTGACGAACACCCAGCCGGCGATGCCACCGGTGACCAGCGCGCCCAGCGGGTGCATCACGTCCGAACCCGCGCAGACCGCCACCAAGCCGGCCAACGGGCCGTTGTAGGCAAAGCCGGGGTCGTTGCGGCCCAGCAGCACGGCCGCCAGGGTGCCGCCGGCCATCGCCATCAGCGAGTTGACGGCGACGAGGCCCGACATCTTGTCCAGCGTCTGCGCGCTCATCACGTTGAAGCCGAACCAGCCCACCGTCAGCACCCAGGCGCCTAAAGCGAGGAAGGGGATGCTGGACGGCGGATGCGCGCTCATCGCGCCGTCCTTGCGGTAGCGGTTCAGACGCGGCCCGAGCAGCAGCACGGCGGCCAGGCTGATCCAGCCGCCCACGGCATGCACGACGACGCTGCCGGCGAAGTCATGGAACTCGGCGCCCGTCGTGGCCTTGAGCCAGGCCTGCACGCCGAAGGCCTGGTTCCAGGCCACGCCCTCGAACGCCGGGTAGATCAGCCCGACGATGATCGACGTGGCGAATAGCTGCGGGCCAAAGCGGGCCCGCTCGGCGATGCCGCCCGACACGATGGCCGGGATGGCCGCAGCAAAGGTCAGCAGGAAGAAGAACTTGACGAGCTCGTAGCCGTTCTTCTGCGCGAGTTGCTCGGCACCGACAAAGAAATGCGTGCCGTAGGCCACCAGATAGCCCACCAGGAAATAGGCCAGCGTGGAGACGGCGAAGTCCACCAGGATCTTGACCAGCGCATTGACCTGGTTCTTCTTGCGCACGGTGCCCAATTCCAGGAAGGCAAAGCCCGCATGCATGGCCAACACCATGATGGCGCCCAACAAAATGAAGAGCGCATCCGCGCCCTGCTTGATCGAAGTCTCCAACGCTGTCTCCGTGATCGGCGCCAGACTTGGGCGATATGCACCAAGCCGATTCGGCACGCACCGAAACAGCAAGTTCAATGCCCAGTTTTAATGCACAACCATCACCGTTGCGAGCACCAAATTCGGA
This sequence comes from Roseateles sp., assembly GCF_039929605.1. GTDB lineage: Bacteria > Pseudomonadota > Gammaproteobacteria > Burkholderiales > Burkholderiaceae_C > Pelomonas. The sequence goes on along the minus strand of NZ_JBDSQX010000181.1, from coordinate 5,799 downwards.
TTTGTCGCCCTACTTTAGGGCGACACGCGCACCTTCTTCGAACGTATGCGCACCGAATCCGAGCGTCCAGTGGCCGTCGGCCCAGCGCACCACCGGGCGCTTGATGACGCTCGTCTCGGCGAGCATCAGCGCCGTGGCCGATGCGTCATCGACGACACCGGCCTTGGTCGCGTCGCTCAGCTTGCGCCATGTGGTGCCGGCGCGGTTGACGAGCTTGTCGCGGCCGAAGGCGGCCAGCCAGGTCGGCAGCAAGTCGGCGGGCACGCCCTGCTTCTTGAAGTCGTGGAAGGCGACTTCCAGGCCCCGTTCAGCCAGCCAGGTGCGGGCCTTTTTGACGGTGTCGCAGTTGGCAATGCCGTAGACGGTGATCATGGCCGCCATGTTAAGTTGCCGCCCATGATTGACTGGCTGGACGAAGCGTCCCTTGACTTCCCGCCCAGCCACCGGGCGCTGGGCCCCGACACCGACGCAGCCGGCCTGCTGGCCGCCGGCGGCACGCTCAGCCCCGAACGCCTGGAAGCCGCGTATCGGCGTGGCATCTTCCCCTGGTATGGCCCCGGTCAGCCGCCGCTGTGGTGGGCACCGGACCCGCGCATGGTGCTGCAGACGGCCGACTTCAAGCTGTCGCGTTCGCTGCGCAAGACGGTACAGCGCTTTGCGGCTACGCCGGGCTGCGAGATCCGCATCGACCACGACCGCGCCGCCGTGCTGCGCGCCTGTGCCAGTTCGCCGCGCGAAGGCCAAGCGGGCACGTGGATCGTGCCCGAGCTGCAGGCGGCCTACCTCGCCTGGCCGGCCATGCACAGTGTCGAGACCTGGGTGGACGGCGAGCTGGCGGGCGGCCTGTACGGCGTCAACCTCGGGCGCATGTTCTACGGTGAATCGATGTTCATGCGTCGCACCGATGCGTCCAAGATCGCGCTGTGCGCGCTGATCTGCCTGTGCCGCGAGTTCGGCATCGGCTGGGTCGACTGCCAGCAGAACACGCGTCATCTGGCGTCGCTGGGTGCGGCAGAAGTCTCTCGCGGGGCGTTTGAGGCCCACCTCGCCACCCATGTCGGTAAACCCGCACCAGGGCCGTGGACCTATCATCCAGACTACTGGCACAGGCACTTGCTGACTACGACGTGACCCACCCCAAAGAACTGCCCCTCGCGCAGATCCAGTTCTATGCCACGGCAGGCTACCCATGCAGCTACGTGGCGGGCCGCCAGGCGCGCTCGCAGGTCGCCACGCCCAGCCACCTGATCCACGCCGACGCCTACTCCAACCTGGTCGCCGCCGGCTTCCGGCGCAGCGGCCTGTTCACCTACCGCCCCTACTGCGACCAGTGCCGCGCCTGCATCGCGCTGCGCGTGCCGGTGGGCCGCTTCGAGCCCAACCGCAGCCAAAAGCGCGCGCTCAAAGCGCATCGCCATCTGCAGGCCAAGGTCATGCGCCTGGGCTACTCGCCCGAGCACTACGCCCTCTACCTGCGCTACCAGGCCGGCCGGCATTCCGGCGGCGGCATGGACCACGACAGCGTCGACCAGTACACGCAGTTCCTGCTGCAGAGCCGCATCAACTCACGCCTCGTCGAGTTCCGCGAAACCACGCCGGACGGCCAGTCAGGTCCCGGGCCGCTGCGCATGGTGTCCATCCTCGACATCCTCAGCGACGGCCTGTCGGCGGTCTACACCTTCTACGACCCCGATGTCGAAGGCAGCTTCGGCACCTACGGCGTGCTGTGGCAGATCCAACAGGCGCGCGAACTCAAGCTGAGCCACCTCTACCTGGGCTACTGGATCGAGGAGAGCCCGAAGATGGCCTACAAGGCCGGCTTCAGGCCGTACCAGACGCTTCAGAACGGCGTCTGGGAAGACCCGTGTCAGCCCACGCCAGACTGACTCCATGAGTGCCGGGGCAGTTCAATAGGCGCGGCATGTTGACGCCCGAAATCATCCCCGTCGAAGTCAGTGCGTTGGTCTCGCCCGCACTGGCTCGCCACGGTGGCATGGTGGCGGTGTTTGATCACGACGACCGCCTGCGCTGGGCCAACACGGCCTACCGCGAGGCGCTGGGGATTCCGGCGGATGCCAGCATGACATGGTCCGAGATGATGCGCCGCAGCCATCAGAGCCAGATGGGCGCCGTGATCAACACACCTGACTTCGAAAGCTGGTTGGCCTCTGCCGCATCTCGCCGAGGCAAGCAACCCTATCGGCAGTTTGAGGTTGACCTCAGTGATGGCCGCTGGATGCTCCTGACGCAGACAGTCGATGAGCGCGGCTGGATCTTGTGCATCGGCGTCGACATCAGCGACCTGGGCCGCGACCATCGCGAACTGCGCATCGCACGCGATCTTGCTCTGCGCGCCAGCCAGGTCGACCCGCTCACGGGTATCGCCAACCGCGCAGCGATATCGAATCATCTGGTGGCGTCGTTCATGCGGGACTCGTTCAAGCCCTGCGTGGCAATGATCGACCTCGACCACTTCAAGAAGATCAACGACCGGTTGGGCCACGCCGGGGGCGACCAGGTGTTGAAGGATTTTTCGCGCCTGTTGCAATCAGGCCTGAGACGCGCCGATGCATGTGGGCGATACGGTGGCGAGGAATTTCTCGTCGTCTTCTCAGGCATCGATCTGCCCGCTGCACACGAAGTGATGCGCCGCCTGCAGGCAGCGGTGAAGCACTCGCGGCCCATCAGCGAGGCGCCGGACTTCAGCTACAGCATCAGCATCGGCATGGCTCAAGCGCAGCCTCGCGAGGGCATCGGTGCGCTGCTGATTCGCGCCGATGTCGCCCTGTATCAAGCCAAGGACGCTGGGCGAGATCGCTGCGTCCTAGCCCACTGAGTGGATCGACCGGGACGCCGATCCTGCCCGCGGCGCCGGAGGACTTCGCCGAAGCCCCTAAACCAGCACTTCCACGCAGGCCGGATGGCCTAAAAAACCTTCGGGGCTGGCACTGCACCCTCTCCCCGCTACCGGGCCGAGCAGCTCCGGCACCTACGGCGTCATGTGGCAGATCAGCCCAGCGCGCGACGGCGTTTGGGAAGACGCCTGAACACGGCAACTCAGCTAAGAAGCCGCTTTGCCAGAGCCTTAGCCGCAGCCGGCCACAACGTTACTCGCCAGGGCCGCCGACGCAGCACCTCGGCGTAACTGGCCCAGGCCACAGCCGGATCACCTACTAACAAATGATCGTATCCGAACTGAATAGCAAGACGGTCCAGGTGATCACGCATAAGGCCGGCATCCATGGTCGTACCGGCCTTGGGATCCTCAAGACCCCAACGCTTGAGCGCCTGCTCGATGACAACCCGCTCGTAATTCACCGGACGGGCCTTGCGCGACACCGAGCCGGGCACGACGCGGTAATAGGCTCCAACGGCGTCGAGTTGGTCGACTTTGGCTTCGCGCGAGGCACGCAGCCAGAAGTCGTAGTCATCGCCGTTGAAAAGGTTCACGTCGAAGCCACCGATGGCCTCAATCAGACTGCGGCGCATCATGACCGTCGTGGTCAGAAGATGGCTTTCGAGTAGCAGTTGGGTGTACATCCAACCCGACCGGGACGCGACGACAGGTCCACTCACGACAGGTACCGGGCTCACGGCCGGGATGCGAAAGACACCGTCCGCGTCAGCCGGCCAGACAAACCAGCGAGTGAAAACGGTGCCAACGTCCGCATGGGCAACTAGGTGCGCCACCTGGGCCGACAGCTTGGTCGGCAGCCAAATATCGTCGGCGTCGAGGAAGGCGACATATTCGCCGCGCACGGCCGCAAGGCCTGCGTTGCGCGCCTTCGGAGGGCCGGCATTGGCTTGGTCAATGACGCGGATGCGGTCGCCATAGCCACGCAGTACCTCCAGCGTGTTGTCCTTGGAGCCATCGTTGACAACGATGACTTCAACGTGCGGGTAGTCCTGTGCCAGCACGCTGTCGACCGCCTCGGCCACGTAGGCTGCCGCGTTGTAGGCCGGGATGATGACCGAGACCAGCCCAGTCACCTTCGGCTCGCGGCTGGTCGTCAAACGGTGGCTCCACCGCTAGCAAGCCTGCCGGACAGCAGCGCGTCAAAATACTCGATCGTCTTGCGAAGACCATCGTCGAGTTGGGTGCTGGGCTCCCAGGCACCCAGGTGCTTGCGCGCCAGAGTCAGGTCGGGCTTGCGCTGCATCGGATCGTCGCTGGGCAGCGGACCGTGCACCACCTGAGAGGAAGAGCCCGTCAACGCGATGACCTTCTGGGCCAGCTCCAACATCGTGAACTCACCGGGGTTGCCGATGTTGACGGGGCCGGTGAAGTCGTCGCCCGTGTTCATCAGGCGAATCATGGCTTCAATCAAGTCGTCGCGGTAGCAGAAGGAGCGGGTTTGCGAGCCGTCGCCGTAGATGGTGATGTTTTCGCCCTTCAACGCCTGCACGATGAAGTTGGACACGACGCGCCCGTCGTTCGGATGCATGCGCGGGCCATACGTATTGAAGATGCGCGCGACCTTGATGCGCAACTGGTGCTGGCGGTGGTAATCGAAGAACAGCGTTTCGGCGCAACGCTTGCCTTCGTCATAGCAAGAGCGCAGCCCGATCGGATTGACATGGCCCCAGTAGTCTTCCGTCTGCGGGTGGATCTTGGGGTCGCCGTACACCTCGCTGGTCGAGGCCTGCAGGATCTTGGCCTTCACGCGCTTCGCCAGGCCCAACATGTTGATGGCGCCATGCACGCTGGTCTTGGTCGTCTGGACCGGGTCAAACTGGTAATGAACAGGAGACGCCGGGCAGGCCAGGTTGTAGATTTCGTCAACTTCGACGTAGAGCGGAAACGTCACGTCGTGACGCATCAACTCGAAGTGCGGGTTGGGCAACAGATGGGCGATATTGGCCTTGGTGCCGGTGAAGTAGTTGTCCACGCACAGCACATCATGGCCCTGATCCAACAGGCGTTCGCAAAGGTGCGAACCGAGGAAGCCCGCGCCGCCAGTGATCAGGATGCGCTTTCTCAAGCTGTAAGTTTTCATCTGTTTCAGTCCTGTTCGCAGTGACCGGCTCAAGCGTGGCCGAGGGAAAACGAGGCGCGGATTCTAGGCATGCAGATTCGTCATACCAGTACCTCGACGCAGGCGGGATGGCCAAGAAATCCTTCGGGACTGGCACTACGACCGTAAGCGCCGCTTTGGTAGACGACCGCGAGGTCACCGATGTCGCCGCGCACCATGTCCATGCGATCGGCCAGCAAGTCCAGCGGTGTGCACAGCGGGCCGACGACGCTCGCGGCTTCGGTCGTCGGCTCGTTGCGACCCTGCGGTTCGATGGACGCCGGGTAGTTCTTGCGCAGCACCTGGCCGAAGTTGCCCGAGGCCGACAGGTGGTGGTGCAGGCCGCCATCCGCCACCAGGAAGACCTGGCCGCGCGAGACCTTGCGGTCGACGACGCGGCTGACATAGATGCCAGCCTCGCCGGCGAAGTAGCGACCCAGCTCGATGACCAGCTTGGTCAGCGGCAGGTCCGCCTTGGCGCGGGCCTGCAGCGCGGCGAGGTTGTCGGCAATCGAGGTCAGATCCAGCCGCGATTCGCCCGGGAAATACGGAATGCCGAAGCCGCCACCCAGGTTCAGGAACTTGACCGGCGCGGGTGCGGACTCGGCCAGGCGCAGGGCCAGTTCGTAGCTCTTCTGCTGCGCCTCGCAGATCGCCTCGGCCTTGAGGTTTTGCGAGCCGGCAAACAGGTGGAAGCCTTCAAAGGCCACGCCATCACCGCTGAGCCGGCCCACCTCGGCCAGCACCTCGGGCAGCGCCTCGGCATCGATGCCGAACTGCTTGG
>NZ_JBDSQX010000180.1:0-19026 GCF_039929605.1 Roseateles sp. | reverse complement strand
GCTCGGGCGGAATGCCCGTGGGGCTGCAATTGATCGGCAACTATTTCGGCGAGGCAAAGCTGCTGAACGCGGCGCACAAGTTCCAGCAAGCAACCGACTGGCACCTGCGCAAGCCCGAGGGTTTCTGAGATGACCGCCAAACTCATTCAAGGCTATGAAGTCGTCATCGGCTTCGAGACCCACACCCAGCTGTCGACGCAGTCGAAGATCTTCAGCCGCGCCTCGACGGCTTTCGGGGCCGAACCCAACACCCAGGCCGCTCCGGTCGACCTCGCTCTTCCCGGCACGCTGCCGGTGATGAACAAGGGCGCCGTCGAACGCGCGATCGAATTCGGCCTGGCCGTCAACGCGCAGATCGCGCCGCAAAGCATCTTCGCGCGCAAGAATTACTTCTATCCCGACCTGCCCAAGGGCTACCAGATCAGCCAGTTCGAGATCCCGGTCGTGCAGGGCGGTTCGGTCGAGTTCTTCGTCGGCGACGTCAAGCACAAGGTCAACCTGACCCGCGCGCACTTGGAAGAAGACGCGGGCAAGAGCCTGCACGAGGACTACGACGGCCAATCGGGTATCGACCTGAACCGTGCCGGCACGCCGCTGCTGGAGATCGTCTCCGAGCCCGACATGCGCTCAGGTGCTGAGGCCGCCGAGTACGCCAAGACGCTGCACGCGCTGGTGATGTGGCTGGGCATTTGCGACGGCAACATGCAGGAAGGCTCGTTCCGCTGCGACGTTAATGTGTCGGTGCGCAAGCCCGGCGAGCCCTACGGCACGCGGCGCGAGATCAAGAACCTGAACAGCTTCCGCTTCCTGCTGCAGGCGGTGGAATACGAGGTTAACTGGCAGATCGACGAGATCGAGGACGGCCGCAAGATCCAGCAGGCGACGATCCTGTTCAACCCGGACACCGGCGAGACCCGCGCGATGCGCAGCAAGGAAGACTCGGCCGACTACCGCTACTTCCCCGACCCCGACCTGCCGCCGCTGGTGATCGCGCCGGAGTGGGTGGAGCGGGTGCGGGGCGAGATGCCCGAGCTGCCGCGCGTGATGGCGGCTCGCTTCGAGAGCGCCGACGGCCTGCCGCCCTACGACGCGACCATGATGACGCAGAGCCTGGCAACGGCGCGCTACTACGAGGCCGCCAAGGCTGCGGGCGCGGCGCCAAAGTTGGTGGCGAATTGGGTCATGGGCGAGATCTCGCGGCGGTTGAATGCTGAAGACGGCCAGATCGACGCCGCGCCCGTTGGCCCCGAACTGCTGGGCCGGCTGATCGCGCGCATCGCCAATGGCACGATCTCGAACAACGCCGCCAGGCAGGTTTTCGAGGTGCTCTGGAGCGGTGAGGCGACTGACGTGGACGCCGTCATCGAGTCCAAGGGCCTGAAGCAGGTCAGCGACACCGGCGCCATCGAGGCCATCCTCGACGAGGTGCTGGGGGCCAATCAAAAATCCGTCGACGAGTACCGCGCCGGCAAAGACAAGGCCTTCAACGCGCTGGTCGGCCAGGCGATGAAGGCGACCAAGGGCAAGGCCAATCCGGCACTGGTCAACGAGCTGCTGAAGAAAAAACTCGGCTAGGACCGAGGGTTTTCCTGAGGCCGCAATGCGGCTTCAGTGCTTGGGCGTGGTCGGCGGCGCCGACTTGGGCAGCTCGCCCAGCGGCGGCATGGAGCCCGGCGTGGCGCCGGCCCACAGCTTGCGCAGGCGAGAGAGCTCGGCGTCAAAGCGGGTGGTGATGCGCACGATCTCGGCCTTCTGGTTCTCGATGAGCACCTCCTGGGCCTCGACACCGGCGTCGTTGGCATCCAGCGACTGCTTGAGCTTGCCCGGCAGCGGCCTGCCCTTGTAGAACTCCGCCTCATCGACCAGGGGCTTGCGCTCTTGGCCGAGGTCCTTGATGCGGCGCTCGGAAATGCGCATGGCCTTGTTGGCGTCGTCCAGTGCGGCGTTGCGCGCGCGCTGGTGGGCGGCCTCTGTGGGGTAGCGCTGCATCAGCGTGCGGTCGCGCCGGATGGCGTCCAGCTGGGCGAGGCGGTCGGCCGCAGCGCGGCGGTCGGTAGCGTCCTTGGTAGCGCGCTCCTCGGGGCTGAGGAAGGGCGGCAGCGTCGCGCGCTGCGAGCCGTCGGCGTTCAGCACGCGCTGCTCGCGCGATGTGCATTCCGGGATGGGGCGGTCGCTGGTCAGTCGGCGGCCATCGGTTGCGGTGCAGGTGTAGATGCCCTTGCCCATCGCCGGGTCCTGGGCCTGGGCGGACAAGGCGGCAGTCAACAGGGCAGCAGTGATGGTCAGCTTGCTCATCGGCGGCTCAGACCCCGTAGCGTTCGCGGTAGGCCTGCACGGCCGGCCGGTGGGCGGCCAACTCGGGCGCGCCATCAAGGTAGGCCAGCAGGTCGGCGAGGCCAGCGATGGCGACGACCGGCAGGCCGTAGCGCTGCTGCACCTGCTGCACGGCGGACTGCGCGCTGTCGACGCCGCCTTCCGCGGCCTTCTCCTGCCGGTCCAGCGCGATGGACACGCCGCAGGGCTGGGCGCCAGCGGCTTCGATCATCTGGATGGACTCCCGCACGGAGGTGCCGGCGGAAATGACATCGTCAATGATGAGCACACGGCCTTTGACCGGCGCGCCGACGAGGGTGCCGCCTTCGCCGTGATCCTTGGTTTCCTTGCGGTTGTAGGCGAACGGCAGGTTGTGGCCGCGCCGCGCCAGCTCCATAGCCACGGCCGCTGCGAGCGTGATGCCTTTGTAGGCCGGGCCGAAGATCATGTCGAATTGCAGGCCGGAGGCGATCAGGCGCTCGGCGTAGAAGCCGGCGAGGCGGCCGAGCTTGGCACCGTCGTCAAACAGCCCGGCGTTGAAGAAGTAGGGGCTGAGCCGGCCGGCCTTGGTCTTGAACTCGCCGAAGCGCAGCACGCCAGCCTGCACGGCAAAGGCGACAAAAGACTGGGCGAGAGAGTCGGCGGCGACGCTGGGCATGAGACAAAGATTCTAGGGGTCAAAAAAAGAGGCCTGACCCCTAGAACGGGCCAGGCCTGTGACGGTTTACACCTGGGCTGAATCAGTGGACTCACCTGGGTGGTGCGAAAAGCCCGCTTACATAGGCCGGTCTGTCCCGCACGAACCCGCTGAGTCAGGGTGGGCACGAACCCGCTGAATCAGTTGGGGACGGAGCTGCCCGTGAGTACACGGTCAGGTCCATCCCACAAGGACTAGAAACTTGCCTTGAATTGCACCCCGTAGCTGCGCGGCTCGTTGACGATGCCGGTCAGGTTGTTGAAGTCGATGGCGGCGACGACCTGGCGGTGGTCGGTGATGTTGCGCGAGTAGGCGGCCAACTCGTACTTGCCGTTGGCCCAGCCGTAGCCCACGCGCAGGCCGCCTTCGAGTGCGGACTTGGCGGTGTACTCCTTGGCTTCGTACAGGAACATGTTGTATTTGTCCTTGTAGGCCCAGTCGGTCAGCACGGTCAGTTCACCGTCGCCGATCTCGGTGCTGTATTTCAGCGTCCAGTTCCAGACGACCTTGGGTGCGCGAGGCAGCGCGTTGCCGTTGATGCTGACGGTGCCGGCCAGCGGGCCTGCGGGGTCGGTGACCGTGCATGGCGCGCCGCAGGCGGCCGCAAACAGGTTGGCGTCCTTGATCTTGGTGTCGTTGTACGAGAAGCCGAGCGTGGTGCGCCAATCGCGGGCAATGATGGCCTGGGCGTCGATCTCGAAGCCCTGGCCCTCGGCCTTGGCGGCGTTAATCAGGCGGTTCTGGTTGACGCCACCGCTGCCGGCCGTGAGCTGCATGTCCTTCACGCGGTACTTGAAGACTGTGCCGCTGATGCGGGCGGTGTTGTCCAGCAGGTCGGTCTTGAAGCCGGCCTCGACGGACAGCACCTTCTCGGAATTGGCCACCGAGATCGTGTCGCCGAACAGCACGCGGCCCTGAATGGACGGCGCGCGGTAGCCGGTGGCCACGCGGGCGAACACGCTGGTGGACTTGTCCACCTTGTAGTTGGCGCCCAGGTCCCAGCTCCAGTTGGTGGACTTGGGGTTGGCGGTCAGCGGGCCGACGTTGTTGCCGCCGAATGGCGTCTGGGTGCGGGAAGCGGTGAAGTCCTTCTTGTCATCGGTGTAGCGCAGGCCGCCGCGCACCTTCAGGTCGGGCGTGACGGCGTAGCTCAGGTTGCCGAAGGCGGCCCAGGACTTGGCGTTCTGGCGCTGCACCGCGTAGCCGTTCTGCGGGTCGCCAGCGGCGAAGGTGTCGAAGTTGAAGCTGTCGACCTGCAGCTTCTCGTTGAAGTAGTACAGGCCTGCAATCCACTGCAGCGGATCACCGGTGTTGGACTGCAGGCGCAGCTCCTGGGTGGTCTGGCGCAGATAAGGAATGCCATCGGCCGTCTGGGCGTCGAATGGGATGTTGGCCAGCTGGCTACCGTAGTTGGGCCCCGAGGGCGGGGCGTACGGGGCGCCAAAGCCGCCGTCCACGTCGCCGCGGCTGTAGAACTTGGCGCGGTCGTGGGCGGTGATGGAGTACAGCGACATGCCGTCGAAGTCCCAGCGCAGACGGGCGCTGACCTCGCTGGACTTCAGCGTCTGCGAGTTGTAGCCGTCGGTGGGGTAGTAGCTGTCGTCGTAGCCGTCAACGAGGTCGTTGGTGCCCTTCTTGATGATGTTGGCGCGGAAGGTGGTGGCCGTGCCGCTGAAGTCACGCGCCTGGACCTTGAACAGGCCCGAGAAACCGCCGTTCTTGTAAGCGGCCTGCACGCGGATGGCCTTGTCGTTGTAGCCCTCGAGGTCAGACGTGGCACCCGCGATGGGGTTCTTCACGCGGTCGTCCTGACGTTGCGCGATGCCGGCCACACGCATCTGCCAGTCCTGGCTCAGCGGCACGTTGACGGCCGCTTCCAAGTTGGCGGAGTTCCAGCGGCCGTAGCTGAAGTTGGCATAGCCCTCCAGGCGCTTGCCCGGCTTGGCGGAGTCGAACTTCATCACGCCGGCCGGCGAATTGCGGCCGAACAGCGTGCCCTGCGGGCCGCGCAGCAACTCCACCTGTTCCATGTCGAACACCGGGAAGCCCTTGAGCGCGATGCTCTCCTGCACCACGTCGTCATAGACCAGCCCCACCGGCTGGGAGGCGTTCATGTCGAAGTCGGTGTTGCCGAAGCCGCGCACGTAAAAGCGCGGGAAGGTACGGCCGTAGTCGGACTCGATGTTCAGGCTCGGCACCCTGCCAGATAAGGCGCGGATGTCCTGGCCACTAGCGTTGTAAGTGTCCAGCTCCTCGGACTTGATGGCCGAGATGGACAGCGAGACGTCCTTCAGGTTCTCAGCACGCCGGCTGCCGGTCACGATGACGGCCTCCAGCTGGTTGACATCCTTCTTGGCCTCGGGTGCCGGCGCGGTCTGGGCCACGGCCGCTTGCATCGGAAAGGCCGAACCCAGCGCTAGCGCGAGCAGGGTCGGAGAAATGCGGTATTTCGGCATGAGAAATCCTCGGGTTGACGGGGTGTGGGGCATGCGGGGCGAAAAAATGGGCGCTTGCAACGCCTCTGATTCCTACTGGATCGTAAAGATCAGATGACTATTTCGTGATGAAAGCGTGCGGCTGTGTTGTGCATTTGCTGCACTGCGATACTTCTGGGCTCAACCCTCCCCCTAGTCCCGATGCGCTTCATCACTGCCAACCTCAACGGCGTGCGTTCCGCCGCCAGCAAGGGCTTTTTCGAGTGGCTCGACAAGCAGCAGGCCGACGCCGTCGGTGTGCAGGAGCTCAAGGCGCAGGCGGATGTCGTCGAAGCCAAGTTCCGCAGTTGCGACCGGCTCGACGGCCATTTCCATTACGCCGAGAAGAAGGGCTACTCGGGGGTCGGCCTGTACACCAAGGAAGAGCCCAGCGACCTCATCACCGGCCTGGCCATCCCTGAGTTCGACAGCGAGGGCCGCTGGGTGGAGAAGCGTTTCGACAAGCCCGGCCGCAAGCTCAGCCTCATCAGCGTCTACTTCCCCAGCGGCACCAGCGGCGAGGAGCGCCAGCAGGTCAAGTACCGCTTCCTGGCCGCACTCCAGCCGCACCTGATGGCGCTGAAGGCCGAGCGTGAGTTCATCCTCGTGGCCGACGTGAACATCGCGCACAAGGAAATCGACCTGAAGAACTGGCGCAGCAACCAGAAGAACAGCGGCTTCCTGCCTGAAGAGCGCGCCTGGCTAACGCGGCTGTTCGACGGCGCGCAGGGCGCTGGCCTAGTGGATGTTTTTCGCACGCTGAACGACAAAGCCGAGCAATACACCTGGTGGAGCGCTCGCGGTGCCGCCCGGGCCAACAACGTCGGTTGGCGGCTGGACTACCACCTGGCAACACCCGGCCTCGCCGCGCTGGCGAAGGCCGAGGCCATCTACACCGGCCAGCATTTCAGCGACCACGCGCCGCTCACCATCGACTACGACTTTGTGCTGTGACAGGCATTCCGCGCTACCGAACGTTAGGAATTCAAGACTTTCACGCCGTGGCGTAACGAGGCGCTTCCAGGGCTCAGATGCTCCTACAAGGCGTTGGGAGGCAGACCGACGCCGGGAGCGGGACGCGGAACTTAGAGTGGGTTCAGCCGGTGGAGATGCCGGTCCCCGCTTTCAAAGGAGTTCCAAAATGTCCACTCTCAAGACCCTCACCACTTCCCTGACCGCCGCTGCGCTCGTGACCGGCATCAGCCTGGCCTGGGCTCAGACTGAAGATCAGACCCCGCAGACCGACACCACGACGCCGGTTGCCGCGATGCCCAGCGAGCAGACGCCCGCGGATCCGAGCGCCTTGCCGCCGGTGAACAACACCACCGCCACCCAGCAGCAGCAAGCACAGCAGGCCGATGATCCGTCGCGTGTGCTGCCGCCGGCTGACACAACCGCCACGCCGATGCCCAGCCAGACGCCTACGCCCGCAGTGCAGGACAACGGCTCGCCCGCCATTACCCCTGCGGCCACGCCGAGCTACGAGCCCGCCCCCCGCGCCGACCGCAACTGAAGCGGTGTTTAAGGCCGAGCGTTTCCGTCACTGATCATGCGTTTCGGATCGCCTCCCAAAGACGGCGTCGCGGCTGCGAAGCGGCACGACATCCTTGTCGGCCTGGGCCAGGGCACGGCGGTAGCCGCCGTCGCCCTGGCCCTCCTCTATGCATTCTTTGGCACGGGCAATCGGCGCCACGCCGCGCCGGTGCCCGTGCCGCCTACCGCTGCGGTCGTTGCGGCGGCTCCTGCTGCCGCGCTTGAGCGCAGGCTTGACTTTGGCGATGTCAAAGCGCCCGCCGACGTCACCCACGTTGCCGCTTGGGCCGTGCGCGAGGCCGACAACGACAGCCGCCCTTTCGCCATCGTCGACAAGCGCCGCGCCCAGGTCTATGTCTTCGCTGCCCGTGGCCGGTTGATCGGTACCAGCCCTGTGCTGCTCGGCTACGCGGCGGGCGACCAAACCGTCGCCGGCATCGGCAACAAGGCCATCGCCGATATCAAGCCCCACGAACGCACCACCCCGGCCGGACGCTTCGAGTCCGCACCGGGGCGCAATTCCCTCGGCCACGATGTCGTCTGGGTCGACTACGACGCGGCCGTTTCTATGCACCGCGTGCGCGCCACCAATCCCAAGGAGCGCCGGCTGGAGCGTTTAGCCACGCCGACGGCTGCGGACAACCGCATCAGCTGGGGTTGCATCAATGTGCCGGTCGCCTTCTTCGACGAGACCGTCTGGCCTCAAATCGGCCAGGGCCGTGGCATCGTCTACGTGCTACCCGAGCGGGAGCCCCTGACTGCCTTCTTCCCAGCTGCCGCAGCTGCGCCGCAAGTTCTGGCGCAAGCGTCTACAGGAAAAAGTAACAACGCCAAACCGTGAAGTCCTCGGCTGTGCGCCGAAGCGATGCTTTCCTAGACTGCCCGTCGGGTAGGTGCGAGGTCGCACCGCCCTGGCAAAGCGGGGCATCGAGTGGACAGCAGTTGGGCAAGCCGGATCAAGGCCGGCGTCGCGGGGATCGTTACAACTTGGGGTGTCATTTCAATGGCGCCCGCAGCGGCGGAAGTCGCGGCAAGGCCGGTGTCGCATGACGCTCGGGACAGCCGCCCCTTCGCCATCGTCGACAAGCGCACCGCGACCTTGTCCGTCTACGCCGCCGATGGCCGCCTGGTCGGCCGTACGCCGGCCCTGCTGGGCCTGACGCCCGGCGATGCCGAGCCGGCCAGCGCGCGCGGCAAGGCGCCTTCTACGCTTGCGTCTCACGAGCGCGTGACGCCGGCCGGCCGTTTCGAGGCCATGCCGGGTCGCAACCTTAGCGGCGAGCGTGTTGTCTGGTTCGACTACGGCGCCAACCTTGCCATCCATCGCCTGCGCCCGGCGCCGGAGGCTCAACGCCGGCCGGAGCGGCTGGTGTCTGCCAAGCTGCAAGACCGCCGCATCACCCTCGGCTGCGTCGTCGTCGACCCGGCGTTCTTCGACGCAGTCGTGCTGCCCACGCTGGGCAACGGCACCAGCCTCGTCTACATCCTGCCCGAGCGCGACCCGCTGGTCGTTGCCGGCGGCGGCAAGCTGCACGCGGCTGCCGCGCCGTAAGGCACCACTACCCCAGGGCAATCCCGAGGGTCCGCTGGCCCGGAAAGTGCGTTCCAGAGCAGGACAATTCCCGTCCTGTGCCGCGCGGGTTACCGCCCGCTTCGCCCGCCCTATCGGGTCCACCTGGAACGAACGACGTGACTACACCTCCCTCCGCGGCCCATCCGGCCGCGCACCCGCCTGCGGCCATCCTCGGCCAACCCAACCAGCTCTTCGTCCTTTTCTTCACGGAGATGTGGGAGCGCTTCTCCTACTACGGCATGCGGGCGCTGCTCGTGCTGTTCCTGGTCACCGAGGCCAGCAAGGGCGGCTGGGGCTGGAGCCGCGCCGAGGCCACCAATCTCTATGGCTGGTACACCGGCCTCGTCTACCTGACGCCCATCCTGGGTGGATACATCGCCGACCGGCTGCTGGGCACGCGGCGTTCGGTGATGCTGGGCGGCTTCGTCATCGCCGCCGGCCACGTCGCCCTCTTCATGGACACGGTGCCGAGCTTCTACGCCGGCCTGGGTCTCGTCGTGCTGGGCACGGGCCTGTTCAAGCCCAACATCTCGGCCATCGTCGGCCAGCTCTACGGCAAGGACAACGAGGGCGCGCGTGATGGCGGCTACACGCTGTTCTACATGGGCGTGAACGCCGGCGCCTTCTTCGGCATCTCGCTGTGCGGCTACATCGGCGAGAAGATCTCCTGGAACCTCGGTTTCGGCCTGGCCGGGGTCTTCATGATCCTGGGCGCCATCCAGTTCTGGCTCAGCCAGGGCCTGTTCGGCAGCATCGGCGAGAAGATCGACGCCGCCGCCAAGGTCGCCCGCGAGAAGCTGGACGACACGCCCCAGCATGTCGTTGCCGACCGCCTAAAGGCGATCTTCGTGTTCTCCTTCTTCACCATCTTCTTCTGGTTCGCCTTCGAGCAGGCCGGCGGCTCCATGACCATCTTCGCGGCCGACTACACCGACCGCACGTTGGTCGGCACCAGCGGCCTCATCTTCAAGCTCATCAACACGGCGATGACGCTGGTGCCGGCGGCCATCCTGTCGTGGCTGCTGTTCAAGCTCTACCGCTCCACCGGCGGCAAGTACGCGATGGCCAACCTGTCGCTGGCGGTCGCGTTCGCGATCATCTGGGGCCTGTGCCTGTGGATGCTGGGCCGCGAGTTCGCGATGGAGCAGAGCGAGGTGCCGGCCACCTGGTTCGGCGTGCTGAACAGCTTTTTCATCGTCGTGCTGGCGCCGATGTTCTCCAAGATGTGGGAGGACAAGTGGAACCCGTCGGGCCCGGTCAAGTTCGGCGTCGGCCTGGTGCTGCTGGGCCTGGGCTTTGCCGTGCTTTCCTATGGCTCGGCCGGCATCCCGCAGGGCGCCAAGACGGCGCAGGTCAGCATGATGTTCCTGACGCTGGCCTACCTGTTCCACACCATGGGCGAACTCTGCCTGTCGCCGGTCGGCCTGAGCTACATCTCCAAGCTGGCCCCGGCGCGCCTGCTGGGCCTGATGTTCGGCGTCTGGTTCCTCAACACGGCCATCGCCAACAAGATCGCTGGCTCCACGGGTTCCTACATCGACCAGATCTCATCGGCCTATTCCATGTCGGTGTTCTTCCTGATCTTCACCATCATCCCCATCGCCGCCGGGCTCGCGCTGATGGCGATGACGCCGCTGATGAAGAAGTGGATGCACGGCATTCACTGATCCGCTCGCCGCTTTCGGCCGCAAGGCCGCCAGACCGCAGGGTTTGGCGGCCTTTTGCTTTTTGCGCACAGTTCCGCGCTGGTGACAAGTTATGTCAGCAGAGGTCAAGGGTTTCAGCCGTGACTTAATCCGCTTTAGGTTGATCTGGCTAAAGTCGCGCGCTTGCACTCGGAGCCCCCCATGAAGAAGAGAAGCCTGGCGCTGACCTTGACCCCCATCTTTGCTGCCCTGCTGGTCGGCTGCGGCCAGAAGCAGGAAGGCGCCGGCGGCCCGGGCGCTCACGGCGGCCCGCCGCCGGTGTCGGTGGCGCCCGCCACGCAGCGCGAGGTGCAGGAGTTCGACGAGTTCACCGCCCGGCTGGAGGCGCCCGACACCGTCGACGTGCGCGCCCGCGTGGCGGGCATCGTCGATGCGGTGCGCTTCAAGGAAGGCCAGCTCGTCAGGAAGGGCGACCCGCTGTTCACCATCGACGCCCGCGCCTTCAAGGCGGAGGTGGCCCGCGCCGAGGCGCAGATCGCCGCGCTGAAGACGCAGGCCGATCTCGCCAGGACGGACCTTGGCCGCTCCGAGAAGCTGGTCAGCGCCAACGCGGTCAGCCAGCAGGAGATCGACCAGCTGCGCTCGGCCCTGCGCAGCGCCGAGGCCAACCAGAAAGCGGCCGAAGCCGCTCTCGTGCAAGCCCGCCTGAACGTCGAGTACGCCAACGTGACGGCGTCCGTCAGCGGCCGCACGTCGCGCGCCAACGTCACGCCCGGCAACCTCGTCGGCGTGGGCGATGCGGTGCTGACGACCATCGTCTCCAGCGACCGCGTCTACGCCTACTTCGACGCCAGCGAGGCAACGTATCTCAAGTACATGCGCTCGGCCAAGCCGTTATCGACGGTGGTGCAGATGGGCCTGTCCAACGAGCAGGGCTTCCCGCACACCGGCAAGCTGGACTTCGTCGACAACCGCCTGAACCCGGCCACGGCCTCCATCCGCGCCCGCGCGGTGTTCGACAACAAGGGCGGCCAGTTCACACCGGGCCTGTACGCCCGCGTCAAGCTGGGCGGCAGCGGCAGCTACCAGGGCGTCGTCATCCCTGACCGCGCCATCACGACCGACCAGACGCGCAAGATCGTCCTCATCGTCGGCGCCAACAACATCGTCCAGCCCCGCCCCATCGAGGTGGGGGCGCTGATCGACGGCATGCGTGTCGTCGAGGGCGTCAAGGCCGGCGAACTCGTCATCGTCGATGGCCTGCTGCGCGCCTTCCCCGGCGCGCCCGTCACGCCGCAAGTGCTGAAGGTGGACGACAAGGGCATGCCCATTCCCGCGCCGCCGCAAGGCCCGCCCGGCGCTGCACCTGCTGCAGCACCCGCCCCGGCCTCCGCCGCCTCGAAGTAATCGACAAGGCGGTTCGTCATGGACATCTCACGCTTCTTCATCGACCGGCCGCGCTTCGCGACCGTGTTGTCCCTCTTCATCTTCCTGGTCGGCGCGCTGGCCATCCCGCTGCTGCCGATCTCGGAGTACCCCGAGGTCGCACCGCCGCAGGTGGTGGTGCGCGCCCAGTACCCGGGCGCCAACCCGCGCGTCATCGCCGAGACGGTGGCCACGCCGCTCGAGGAGCAGATCAACGGCCTCGAGAACGTTCTCTACTTCGAGAGCCAGGCCACCGGCGACGGCGGCATGACGCTGACCGTCACGTTCAAGATCGGCACGCACCCGGAAGCCGCCGAGACGGCAGTGCAGAACCGCATCAACCGCGCGCTGCCGCGCCTACCCGAGATCGTTCGCACCATCGGTGTGACGACCGAAAAGGCCGCGTCCAACCTGACGATGGTGGTCCACCTGGTCAGCCCGGACAACTCGCGCGACGCCCTCTACCTGCGCAACTACGGCACGCTCAACGTGCGCGACGACCTGCTGCGCGTGCCCGGCATGGGCTCGGTGCTGAGCTTCGGCGCCGGCGACTACGCGATGCGCATCTGGCTGGACCCGCAAAAGCTGGCCGGCCGCAGCATGACGGCCAGCGAAGTCGTCGCCGCCATCCGCGAGCAGAACACGCAGGTCGCTGCCGGCGTGGTCGGCGCGTCGCCCGCCCCCAAGGGCACGGACTTCCAGCTCGCCATCAACGCGCAGGGGCGCCTCGGGAGTGAAGAAGAGTTCGGCAACATCATCGTCCGCGCCGATTCGATGACCGGCGCGATGGTGCGCGTGAAGGACATCGGCCGCGTCGAGATCAGCGCCAACACCTACGCGCTGCGCAGCCTGCTGAACAACAAGGAAGCCGCGGCCATCGCCATCTTCCAGGCGCCCGGCTCCAACGCGCTGGCCATCTCCGACAACGTCCGCAAGACGATGGAGAAGCTCAAGCCCAGCTTCCCCAAGGGGGTGGACTACGCCATCGTCTACGACCCGACGCGCTTCGTGCAGACCTCCATCGAGAAGGTCGTGCACACGCTGTTCGAGGCCGTGGCGCTGGTGGTGCTCGTCGTCATCATCTTCCTGCAGACCTGGCGCGCCTCCATCATCCCGCTGGTGGCCGTGCCGGTGTCCATCGTCGGCACCTTCGCTGTGCTGCTGCTGCTGGGCTTCTCCATCAACACGTTGACGCTGTTCGGTCTCGTGCTGGCCATCGGTATCGTCGTGGACGACGCCATCGTCGTGGTCGAGAACGTCGAGCGCAACATCCAGGACGGCCTGACGCCGCGCGCCGCGACGATCAAGGCCATGCAGGAGGTCTCCGGCCCCATCATCGCCATCGCGCTGGTGCTGTGCGCGGTGTTCATCCCGCTGACGCTGGTGCCCGGTCTGTCGGGCCAGTTCTACAAACAGTTCGCCGTCACCATCGTCATCTCGACGGTGATCTCGGCCTTCAACTCGCTGACCCTCTCGCCCGCGCTGGCCGCCATCCTGCTGCGCCCGCACGACGCGCCCAAGGACGCGCTGATGCGCGGCATGGACCGCGTCTTCGGCCGCTTCTTCAACTGGTTCAACCGCTTCTTCCACCGCCGCTCGGAGGACTACGGCCGCGGCGTGACCGGCATCCTCAAGCGCAAGTCGGCGGCGCTGATCGTCTACGCGCTGCTGCTGGGTGCCACCGCGCTGGTGTTCACGCGCCTGCCCAGCGGTTTCGTGCCCGCGCCGGACAAGCAGTACCTGATCGGCGTGGCCCAGCTGCCCGCCGGCTCCAGCCTGGACCGCACGGAAGAAGTCATCCGCCAGATGAGCGCCATCGCGCTCAAGGTGCCCGGCATCGTCGACTCCGTGGCCTTCCCCGGCCTGTCGGTCGCCGGCTTCTCGGCGTCGCCCAACGAAGGCATCGTCTTCTTCGCGCTGGACAGCTTCGACAAGCGCACCTCGCGCGACTTGAGCAAGGAGGCCATCCTCGGCCAGGTCAACGGCGCCATCCAGCAGATCCAGGGCGCGCGCATGTTCGTCGTGCCGCCGCCGCCGGTGGACGGCCTGGGCATCGCCGGCGGCTTCAAGCTGCAGGTGCAGGACCGCAGCAGCCAGGGCGAGCAGGCCCTGTACGGCGCGGTCTGGGGCACGCTGGGCCAGGTTTACGGCAACCAGAACACCTCCATCGGCACGCCGTACTCCAACTACGACATCAACGTGCCGCAGCTGTTCGCCAACGTCGACCGCGTGAAGGCCAAGCAGATGGGTGTGCCGCTGGGCTCCATCTACGACACGCTGCAGATCAATCTCGGCTCGCTCTACGTCAACGACTTCACCAAGTTCGGCAAGACCTACCAGGTCATCGTGCAGGCCGACGCACCCTTCCGCGCCAAAGCCGAGGACGTCACGCAGCTCAAGACCCGCAACGGCGCCGGCGAGATGGTGCCGCTGGGTGCGCTGATGAGCGTGGAACCCACCTTCGGCCCGACCCGCGTGACGCGCTACAACGGCTTCCCCAGCGCCGACATCAACGGCGCGCCCAAGCCCGGCTTCTCGTCCGGCCAGGCCGAAAGCGAGATCGAGAACCTGCTGAAGACGCTGCCACGCGGCTTCGGCTACGAGTTCACCGACCTGGCCTACCAGGACCGCCTGACGCGCAACGTCACCGTGCCGGTGCTCAACGTGCAGGTGCCCACGCTGGCCGCGGTGCTGGCCTTTTCGGTACTGCTGGTGGTGCTGGTGCTGGCCGCCCAGTACGAAAGCTGGAGCCTGCCGCTGGCCATCATTCTGATCGTGCCGATGTGCATCCTGTCGGCGCTGTTCGGGGTGTGGATCTCGCACTTCCCGCCGTTCGGGCAGGCCGGAGACCTGAACATCTTCACGCAGGTGGCGCTGGTCGTGCTCGTCGGCCTGGCCTGCAAGAACGCCATCCTGATCGTCGAGTTCGCCAAGGAGCTGGAGGAGCACGGCAAGTCGGTGACCGATGCCGTCATCGAGGCCTGCCGCCTGCGGCTGCGCCCCATCCTGATGACGTCCATCGCCTTCTGCGCCGGTGTCATCCCGCTGATCCTCGGCTCCGGCGCGGGCAGCGAAATGCGCCGCGCCATGGGCATCGCCGTGTTCGCCGGCATGCTGGGCGTGACGCTGTTCGGCATCTTCCTGACGCCGGTGTTCTACAGCCTGTTGCGCAAGGGCACCGAGAAGCGTCGTGCCCGTGCCGCCGCGCTGCGCGCCCAGGTCGAGGCCTTGGCCCACGCCTTCCATCCGGGCATCGATGACGTCTCTACCAAGAAGGAGGGCCATTGAAATGAAAGCTCGCCTCACCCTCCTCGCTGCGGCCGCCGTGCTCGCCGGCTGCGCGGCACCTGGCCTGTCGCAAGGCCCGGCCAACCTTGCGCCGGCTCAGTTCAACCAGCTTCCAGCTGCCAATCCCGGCGCCGCGACGATGACCGCAGCCTTCGTCGACAGCGCCCAGCTGCAACGCGTCGTCGATGAAGTGCTGGCCAACAACCGCGACCTGCGCGCTGCTGCCGCGCGCCTCAAGCAGGCCGAGGCGCTGGCCGACGCCGCCGGTGCGCGCCGCCTGCCGAGCGTAGGTCTTGGTGCCAACGCCAGCCGCCAGCGTGCGCCCAACGACCAGGGCGTCTTCAACACCTTCAGCAGCTACGGCGTCAATGCCACGGCTGGCTGGGAGCTCGACCTCTGGGGCCGCGCTTCTGCTACCGCCCAGGCTGCAGGTTATGACGCGCAAGGCGCTGCGCTCGACCGCGACGCCGCCCAGCTCAGCTTGGCCGGCGCCGCGCTCAACCTGCAGGCCCAGCTCATCGGCTTCGGCCATCGCCTGAAGCTCGCCAAGGAAACGCTGGTCGTGCAGAACCAGCTGCTCGACCTTGTCAAGGCCCGCGTCGGCGCCGGCCGCGGCACGGCGCTGGATCAGGCGCGTGCCGAAGCCCTCGTCGCCCAGACCTCGGCCAGCGTGCCCGCGCTGCGCAACGCCGCCTGCCTGACGCGCCTGCAGCTCGACGTGCTGCGCGGCCAGCCACCGGCCGACTGCGACAAGGCCGACAGCGACCCGCTGCCCGCCATGCCCGAGCCCCGCCTCATCAGCCTGGGCACGCTGCCTGACCCGGCTGGCTTGCTGGCACAGCGCCCCGACGTGAAGGCCGCCGCCGTGCGCGCCCAGGCCGCCGCGTCACGCGCCAACGTCGCCTGGGCCGCGCGCTGGCCCAGCCTGGGCCTCACGGGCCAGATTGGCTGGAGCGCCGGCAAGGCGGGTGACCTGTTCAAGAGCGGCACGCAGATCCACAGCCTGGCCGCCGCGCTGAACTGGAACTTCCTGGACTTCGGCGCCCGCAAGGCCGAAGAGAGCGCCGCCCGCGCCGGCTTCGACGCCGCCGTGGCCGGTGCCGAGCAGGCCCAGCTGACGGCACTGCAGGACGCGCAGGGCAGCCTGTCCACGCTGCGCGAGACCGAGCTGCAGGCCAACTTCCAGGCCACCGCCGCCGATGCCACGCTGCGCGCCCGCGATCTCGCGTTCAAGCGCTACGACGCCGGCGTGACCGACTTCTACTCGCTGCTCACCGCCGAGCAGGAACGCCTGGCCGCGCAGGATGCGCTGATCCAGCTCCAGACCGGCCGCGCCACCGCGCTGCTGGCGGTGCACAAGGCGTTTGCGGCGAGGTTGACGGCGATGCCTTGAACGTATCCGGTTTGGGCACCTTCATGCCCAGATCGGGTACGACATTGAACGCCGATGCGCATGAGCCGCCTGACGCTCATGACCCCGCAACGATGCGTGCCGCGAGCGTCATGACGCTACGGCGGTAGGCGTCGGCCAGCGCATCGGCCTGGCTCGCGCAGGGCAGCGTCAAGTTCGCCACGCCTGCGGCCGGCAGCGCCGTGCCCGCCGATGCGTGCAGCGGCGCCCAGCGCCAACGCGCGCGCAATGTCAGCGCCAGGCCCCCACCGTCTGGGCGTGCCAGCCATTCGTCCACCTGCACAATCAGCCGCAGTGACTCGGCCCCGTCGTTCGGCGCCGCGCCCAGCGTGACGGGATAAGGCTGGCGCAGCCGCGACAGGTCCTCGGCCAACAGGCGCGGCAGGGCTTCGCGCAGGGGCTCGGCCCAGCGGGCCTCCGGCCAGGGCCGCAGGCCTGCGCTGCCTTCGGCGACAAGGATCTCCTCGCGGTCCAGCAACTCGGGCAGGGCGATCTGCGGGCTGAGCGCCCAGGCGCGGCCGTCCTGGCCGGGCTTGGCGTCGGCAGGCAGCGGCGGCGTGCCGGTCAACGCGAACAGGCGGCGCGGCGGCGTGTCGCGCGTGGCGCAGCCGGTGAGGGCGGCGGCTGCGAGCAGCAGCATCAGGTCGCGACGCTGCACGGGCAGGATTTGTGGCTTCATCGTTGGGGCTCCCCGGCAGGAATGGCATCGGGCTTACGGCCGCGCAGCAGCGCCTCGGGCTGCGCTTCCAGTGAAGTGGCGAGCTGGCGCAGCGCGCGCGCCGCTTGCGACAGGTCGCGCATCGTGCGTTCGGTCTGCTGCAGCAGCGGGCCGTCGCCGTCGGCGGCCTGGCGCAGCTGGTTGCTGGCGCGCTGCAATTCGGCCAGCGTCTTCTGCAGGTCGGGCACCAGCGGGCCGTTCGGGTCCAGCAGCACGTTGGCCTTGTCGGCGCCGGTGCCGAGCTTATCGGCAGCACCGGCCACCTTGTCGCCCGCGCGGTCCACGCTGGCCATGGCGCGCTCGGCGCTGCGGGTCAGCGGGGCGGCGCGTTGCTCCAGCTGGGCGGCCAGCTTGCGTGCATGGCCGGCAGCTGCCGCAAAGTCCTTCATGCCCTGCTTCAGCTCGGGCGCCGCGATCAGCGTGCGGGTGGAGTTGGCGATCTGGCTCAGGTCGTCCAGGATCTTGCGCAGGTCGACGCTTTCGAGCTGGTCCTTCAGCGCCTGGAAGGCCGTCGAGCTGGTCGGGATCTCGGTCTCGTCGCCCTCGTAGCCGCCGTGCAGCTTGCCGGGCGGCTTGGTGCGAAAGTCCAGGTCCACGTAGAGCTGGCCGGTCAACAGGCTCTGCGTGCCGAGCTGGGCGGTCAGCCCGCGCTTGATCAGCTGGGGCAGCGCATGGCCGATGTCGTCGTGCGTGAAGCGCCCTTCGAGGCCGCGCACCGCGTCATCTTCCAGCCGCGCGATGACGGGGATGGCAAAGGTGTCCGTCTTGCTGTCGTAGCGCACGCTGATGTCGGTCACGTCACCCACGCGCACGCCGCGAAAGACGACCGGCGCACCCTTCTGCAGCCCGAACACCGAGCCCGAGAAGTACATGACAACCCGCTGCGGCTGCTTGAACCAGTGCTGCCCGGGCAGTGCGATCAGCGCCAGCACCAGCACGGCCAGGCCGCCGATGACGAAGGCGCCGATCAGGAAGGGGCTGGCCCGGCGGCGCTTCACGCGGCCTCCCGGTCTGGCTCGTACTGCCCGCGCGTCAGGAACTCGCGCACCGGCGCCGGCCCATGGTCGCGCAGCTCGGCGGGCGGGCCCAGTGCCGTTGCGGTGTGCGCTTCCACGTCGAGAAACAGCACGCGGTCGGCCACGGCGAACAGGCTGTCCAGCTCATGCGTGACGAGCACGATGCCGGTGCCGAGGTCGCACTTCAGCCGCTTGATGAGATCGTCCAGCCGCGCGGACGTCAGCGGATCCAGCCCGGCGGAGGGCTCGTCCAGGCACAGCAGCGGCGGGTCCAGCATCAGCGCGCGGGCGATGGCCGCGCGCTTTCTCATGCCACCAGACAGTGACGACGGTTCGGCATCGAAGGTGGCGGGGTTGGGCAGGCCGGCCAGCGCCAGCTTGAAGCGGGCCTGGCGCTCGCGTTGCGCGGCGTCCAGCTCGGTGTAGAGCTCCAGCGGCAACGTGAGGTTCTCGCCCACGGTCATGCTGCTCCACAGCGCGCCGGCCTGGAAGGCCACGCCGATTTCGCGGTGCGGCGGGTCGTCGCCATGCACGTCGCGGCTCTGGCCGCCGGCCGTCCAGGTGACCCGGCCTTTCTGCGGCGTCTGCAGGCCGATCATGTGGCGCAGCAACGTGCTCTTGCCTCAGCCGCTGGCGCCGACGATGGCCAGCACCTCGCCTGCGAACACTTCGAAATTCAGCCCCTTCTGCAGCTCGCGGCCGCCGGCATGCAGGCTGAGGTCTTCGATGCGCATCAGCACGCCGCTTTCTGCGGGCCGAGCGCCGGGCCGCTCCCAAGCCGGCCCGCCTTGGGCGATGTGCTTGCCGGTTGATCCGGCAAGCATCGCCGTCCCCCCGGGGGACCGACCAAGGCAGGCCTTGGGCGAGGGGTGTCACTTCGGGCGCGAAGTATGCGGGCAAATGCAATCGCGGCGTTAGAGTGGGCGCAAGAG
>NZ_JBDSQX010000179.1:0-29562 GCF_039929605.1 Roseateles sp. | reverse complement strand
CCATTGTTGCCGACGTCAAGAAATTCTCCCAGGGCGGCAAGACAGCCGTGGTGTCGACCATCAACGGTGATTCCAATGTGCCTTTCTACAAGGAACTGGGCAACGCCGGCCTGAAGGCCAAGGACGTGCCGGTTGTCGCCTTCTCTGTGGGCGAGGAAGAACTGCGCGGCGTGGACACCAAGCCGCTGGTGGGTCACCTGGCCGCCTGGAATTACTTCATGTCCATCAAGAACCCGGCCAATGACGAGTTCACCAAGAAGTGGGCTGCGTATTCCAAGGCCAAGAAGTTGCCCGGTGCCGACAAGCCCCTGACCAACGACCCGATGGAAGCCACCTACATCGGCGTGAACATGTGGGCCCAGGCCGTCAAGAAGGCCGGCAGCACGGACACCGACAAGGTCATCGCCGCCATGGCCGGCCAGACCTTCCCGGCGCCGTCGGGCATCACGTCCACGATGGACGAGAAGAACCACCACCTGCACAAGTCGGTGTTCATCGGCGAAGTGAAGGCGGACGGCCAGTTCAACGTGGTCTGGAAGACGCCCGGCCCGGTCAAGGCCCAGCCGTGGAGCCCGTACATCCCTGAGAACAAGGGCAAGAAGGACGAGCCGACGAAGTAAGACTGTCAGGGCCGCAGCGACCGCTGCGGCCCTGACGGCGTGCTGCCCGTGGACCTTCGATGCCGTGTCCACGGCAGCCACTGCAATGAGGCGCGCACCGTGCGCGCCGCTTTTTTTTGCGTTCGCTTGGATCTTCATGATCAAACGACTTCTGATCGGTTGGTGCTTGGCGTTCCTGGGCTTGTCGGCCTGGGCTGCGCTGCCGCCTGAATTGCTCACGCGCATTGCTGCGGGCGAGGGCGACGAGCGTGTCGCCGCCCTGAACGAAGCTGTGGCGCTGGCTGATCCCGCGCTGGCGGACTATCTGCAGGCCTTGCTCGATGGCCGCGTGCGGCTGCGCGAGGGCAAGGCGGTTGTGGCCGCCGAGGGCGCCGCGCCGCCCGAGGGCGACGAGCCGATGCTGAACAACCGCCTGCGCCGCGAGATCGACGCGGCACTCGCCGGGCTGGCCCTGCTGTCCAAGGACCGCGACGTGCGCGCCAAGGCGTTGACGACGCTGCGCGAGGACGCCAGCGCCGCCAAGCTGCCGCTGTATGAGCGCGCTCTTGCCGCCGAGACCGACGCCGAGCTGCGCGACCAGATCGGCGCGCTGGTGGCCGGTGCCAAGCTCTCGTCAACCGACGCTGCCCAGCGCCGCGCCGCTGCCGTCGAGCTGGCCGGCAGCGCCGACCCGACGACGCGCGCCCTGCTGCTTGAGCGGGTAGGCGGCGAGCCGGATGCCGCCACCCAGGCCGCGATGAAGAAGGCCATCGACGCCATCGGCGATCGCCTCGCCTGGGGCGAGCGCGCCCAACTGCTGTTCTCGGGCCTGAGCCTTGGCTCTGTGCTCCTGCTTGTCGCGTTAGGCCTGGCCATCACTTACGGCCTGATGGGCGTCATCAACATGGCCCACGGCGAGCTGCTGATGGTGGGCGCCTACGCCACTTACATGGTGCAGCAGGCTTTTCGCGCTTGGCTGCCTGCGGCTTTCGATTACTACCTCTGGCTGGCGCTGCCGGCCAGCTTCGTCGCGGCTGCACTCGTCGGCGCCGCGATGGAGCGCACCGTCATTCGCTGGCTCTACGGCCGGCCCCTCGAAACGCTGCTGGCCACGTGGGGCATTTCCCTCGTGCTGATGCAGGCGGTGCGCACGCTGTTCGGCGCACAGAACGTGGCCGTCGAGAACCCGACCTGGCTGTCCGGCGGCTGGGCGTTGCTGCCCAACTTGACGCTGCCCTACAACCGCCTGGCCATCATCGCCTTCGCGGCCCTCGTGCTGTGCGGCATGGCGCTGCTGCTGGCCAAGACGCGCCTGGGCCTGATGGTGCGCGGCGTCACGCAGAACCGCCGCATGGCGGCCTGCGTGGGCGTCAACACGGCCCAGGTCGACACGATGGCCTTCGCGCTCGGTTCGGGCATCGCTGGCTTGGCCGGCTGCGCGCTGAGCCAGATCGGCAACGTCGGCCCGGACCTCGGCCAGAGCTACATCGTCGACGCCTTCATGGTGGTCGTGCTCGGTGGCGTCGGCCAGTTGGCCGGCACCGTCTACGCCGGCCTGGGCCTGGGCGTGCTGTCCAAGCTGCTGGAAGGCTGGCAGGGGGCGGTGCTCGCCAAGATCGCGCTGCTGCTGCTGCTCGTGCTCGTCATTCAGAAGAAACCGCAAGGCCTGTTCGCCCTCAAGGGCCGGAGCGTCGAATGAAGCGCGCTGCACTCATCGCCATCGCGCTCATGCTGCTGCTCGTGCCGCTGCTTCACCTGGCCTTCCCGCCGGGGCACGCGCTGCACTTGAGCGAGTTCTACGTCGGCCTGCTCGGCAAGTTCCTGTGCTTTGCCATTTGCGCCCTGGCCCTGGACCTCATCTGGGGTTTCGGCGGCATCCTGTCGCTCGGCCACGGTCTGTTCTTCGCCCTCGGCGGCTATGGCATGGGCATGTACCTGATGCGCCAGATCGGCCGCGAGGGCCAATACCAATCGGACCTGCCGGACTTCATGGTCTTCCTGAACTGGAAGGAGCTGCCCTGGCACTGGGCGCTCAGCGACTCACTGGTCGGCCAGATCTTCCTGGCGCTGGCCGTGCCCGGCCTGCTGGCGGCGGTGTTCGGCTACTTCGCCTTCCGCTCGCGCATCCAGGGCGTGTACTTTTCCATCATCACGCAGGCGCTGACGGTGGCGGCCATGCTGCTGTTCTTCCGCAACGAGACGGGCTTCGGCGGCAACAACGGCTTCACCGACTTCAAGCGCATCGCCGGCATGCCGCTGAACACGCCGGGCATGAAGGTGGGCCTGTGCATGGCCAGCGGTGTCGCGCTGATCGCCTGCTACGCCGTAGCCCGCGCGCTGACGCAAAGCCGCTGGGGCCGCATCCTGCAAGCCATCCGCGATGCCGAAGGTCGTGTGCGTTTCCTGGGCTATGACCCGGTTGCCTTCAAGCTCAGCGCCTATGTCATCTCGGCCATGATGTGCGCGCTGGCCGGTGCCCTCTACGTGCCCCAGGTCGGCATCATCAACCCCGGTGAGATGAGCCCGGCGGCCAGCATCGAGATGGCGATCTGGGCGGCCGTGGGCGGTCGCGGCACGCTGATCGGGCCGGTGATCGGCGCCTTCTTCGTCAATGGCACCAAGTCGGTTTTCACGGCCGTGTGGCCCGAAGGCTGGCTCTACATCCTGGGCGGGCTGTTCATCGCGGTGACGCTGTTCCTGCCGCAGGGTTTGATGGGGCTGGCGCGGAGGTTCAGGAAATGACTCCAGAGCTTCTCGAAGCCGGCGCGGAGGCGCACGCCCGCGCCATCACCCGCTTTGCCACCTCCGGCGAGCCGGTCTTCAACCAGGGCGTGGCCCTCTACGTCGAAGACCTCAAGGTCGCCTTCGATGGCTTCCAGGCACTGGGCGGCTTGAGCTTCACGGTTGGCGTGGGCGAACTGCGCTGCGTCATCGGCCCCAACGGCGCTGGCAAGACAACGACGATGGACTGCCTCACCGGCAAGACCCGGCCCGACAGTGGGCGCATCTACTTCGGCAGCAACCTGAATCTGCGCGCCATGAGCGAGCAGCAGATCGCGCGCGCGGGCATCGGCCGGAAGTTCCAGAAACCTACGGTCTTCGAGGCGCTGACGGTGGCTGAGAACCTGGAGCTGGCCCTGGCCGGCGACCGTCGCGCCCGCTTTGCCATGCGCGCCAAGTTGAGCGGCGAGCAGCGCGACCGGCTCGACCAACTGCTGACGACGGTTCACCTCGCGCCTGAGCGCGGGCGCGTCGCCGGCCTGCTCAGCCACGGCCAGAAGCAATGGCTGGAGATCGGCATGTTGCTGGCGCAAGACCCCAAGCTGCTGCTGCTCGACGAGCCCGTCGCCGGCATGACGGACGAGGAGACCGAACGCACCGCCGAGCTGTTCCTGAGCCTGGAGGGCAAGCACTCGCTGGTGGTCGTCGAGCACGACATGAACTTCGTCGCGACGCTGGCCGGTGCGCATCGCACGGTCACGGTCTTGCATGAAGGCAAGACGCTCGCTGAGGGCACGATGGCCCAAGTCCAATCAGATGAAAAAGTGATCGAGGTGTACCTTGGCCGCTGAGATGAAAAACAAACAAAGCCACAGAGGCACAGAGGCACAGAGGCAGCGGGATGAAGCTCTCTCTGTGTCTCTGTGCCTCTGTGGCTGTGTTCAGGAAGCAGGCATCCGATGAGCACCGCAGACATCCTCAAAGTCCAGGACCTGCACAAGCACTACGGCGGCTCACACATCCTGCGCGGCCTGAGCTTCGATCTGAAGCCCGGCGAGATCACCGTCGTGCTCGGCCGCAACGGCGTCGGCAAGACGACGCTTTTGAAGAGCCTGATGGGCGTCGTGCCCGTCACGTCCGGCAGCATCACGCTGGCCGGCGAGAACATCGACAAGCTCAAGACCCACCAGCGCGTGCGCGCCGGCCTCGGCTACGTGCCACAAGGCCGCGAGATCTTCGGGCGGCTGACGGTCATGGAGAACCTGCAGATGGGCCTCTCCAGCCAGCCGGCCGGCACGCCGCTGCCGAAGGAGCTGTTCGAGCTCTTCCCCGTGCTCGACAAGATGCGCTCACGGCGCGGCGGGGACCTCTCCGGCGGCCAGCAGCAGCAGCTCGCCATCGCCCGCGCGCTGGCGCCGGGGCCGAAGGTCTTGCTGCTGGACGAGCCCACCGAAGGCATCCAGCCCAACGTCATCCAGGACATCGGCCGCGTCATCAAGCACCTGGCGCACGACAAGGGCCTGTCGGTCGTGCTCGTCGAGCAGTTCTACGACTTTGCCGAAGAGCTGGCCGACCAGTACCTGCTGATGCAGCGCGGCGAGATCGTCATGCGTGGACGAGGCAAGGACATGCCGGCGGATGGGGTGCGGGAGCGGCTGGCGATCTGAGTCGGTTTTGAACAGGTCCGCTGTCGCAGTGTCCGAAAAAAACTTGACCAGGACAAGACTTGAACGGCTCCCACATCGAATCGAGTCTGACGTGTACGCCACGCTCAAGTGCTTAGCGAGAACTTCATGCGAAAGTGCCCGGTCCACAGGACGTGCGGGGTAGGGAGGGCTAATGGACCGAAGAAATGGCGTAGGCGCCGCGTTTGCCGCGTGCACCCTGCTTTTAGGTTGCGCAATGCCGCCTGCATTGATCCACGACGATCAGACAACTGGGGCTTTAAAGCCTGTAGTAGGAAGAGCCTTGGTCATCGTGATCCGTGAGGCTATGTTCAAGGGATCCATCGGCACTTGGGCTGTGCATTTAGATGGCAAGGAAGTGACTCACCTTGGAACGGCGACCCATGCGGTCGTCGAGGTTGTCCCGGGTGAGCACTTCCTGGGCGGACCGATGGTCCAACCGCAACCTATTGTTGTCGCGGCTGACCGAATTTATTACTTCAACTACGACATCCCCTTCACCGGCGGGCAGGCCTACACAGAACTGGTAGGCGCTAAAGCGCAAGCGTTGATCGCGCGCTCCTCAAGAGTGAAAAGCTATTAGTCGGTTGGGGCGGGTCGCGACGCGCCCGACGCTATTCGCGCACGTTGCAACCGTAGCCTCAAGCGCGCACCGCCTCCAGCCACAACACCGCAAACCACCGGTTCGCATCCGTCCACACCTTCCCCGGCTTGAACCCTGCCCGCGCCGCCAGCGCCTGGAAGCCCTCAACCGTGTACTTGTGCGAGTGCTCGGTGTGCAGCGTCTCGCCCTCGTTGAACACATAGATCTCCCCGCCCAACTGCAGCTCCAGCGGCCGCGTCGCGCGCAGGTGCATCTCGACGCGGCGATAGGCCGGGTTGTAGAACGCCAGGTGCTGGAAACCGTCCAGGGGGAACTCTGCGCCCAGGTCCTTGCGCGCACGGTCCAGCAGGTTCATGTTGAACGCTGCGGTCACGCCTTCAGCGTCGTTGTAGGCGTCGTGTAGAACGTCCTCGTCCTTCACGAGGTCGATGCCGATCAGCAGGCCGCCGCCGGCCAGTTCGGCCGCCGCCAGGCGCAGGAAGGCGTCAGCCTCGCTGGGCGTGAAGTTGCCGATGCTGGAGCCGGGGAAGAAGCCGACGCGGCGGCTGCCTTCGGCGCAGGGCGGCAGCGCGTGCTGGCGCGTGAAGTCGGCCACCAGCGGGTGGATGGCGAGGCCGGGATAGTCACCCGCGAGGCCGTCACAGGCCGACAGCAGATGCGGGCCGGAAATGTCGACCGGCACGAACTGAACGCCGTCGCGTGGCATCGCGTCCAGCAGCAGGCGAACCTTGAGCAGCGCACCGGCGCCGTACTCCACGAGCTGCACTTGGCTGCCCATCTGCGCGGCCATGTCGGCGGCGTGCGTCTGCAGCAGCGAGAGCTCGGTGCGCGTCGGGTAGTACTCGGGCAGGTCGCAGATGCGCTCAAACAACTTCGAGCCCACCTCGTCGTAGAAATATTTGGGCGAGATCGCCTTGGGTGCGCGGTTGAGCGCGGCATGCAGGTCGTCTGCAAATTGCTCGTTCTCGGCCGCAGCGCGGGGCTGGCGCCATTCGATACCTGGTTTCATCTTGCGAGCCTCATTCCACTGAACTGCCAGCGCGCGGCTGGCGGAAAGAAATTGCGATAACTCGGCCGTGCATGGCCAGCCGGCGTTGCGAGGCTGCCGCCGCGTAGCACCTGCTGGCCGACCATGAACTTGCCGTTGTATTCGCCGACCGCGCCCGCTGCCGGCTTGAAGCCGGGGTAGGGCGCGTAGCTGGAGCGGGTCCACTGCCAAACGCCACAGGCCTGGTCGGCGGCCTGCGCAAAGCCTGGCAAGCCGCATGCCGCCTCCCATTCGAACTCGGTCGGCAGCCGCGCGCCGGCCCACTCGGCAAAGGCGCAGGCCTCGTAGAAGCTGAGCTGCATAACGGGTGCGTTGGCGTCCAGCGGCTGCACGCCGTGCAGGCCGAACACGCTGCCGTCTTCCTGCCAGCAGGCCGGGCGCTGCCAGCCCTGGGCTTGCACGGTGGCCCAGCCGTCGGACAGCCACAGCAATGGCTCGCGGTAACCGCCGGCCGCGATGAAGTCGGCGTATTCGCCGCACGTCACAAGCCGGTTGCTGATCTCGAAGGGCGTCACCAGCGCTTGATGGCGCGGGCCTTCGTTGTCGAAGGCAAAGCCGTCGCCGCCATGTCCGATGTCGACGATGCCGCCGGGATGCTTCAGCCAGGCTTGCTCGGGCGCACTGGCCTTTGCTTGCGGAGCGGCGTCATACGCCGGCAGCAGCGGGTTGCAGGAGAAGGCGTGCAGCATGTCGGTGAGCAGCAGTTCCTGGTGCTGCTGTTCATGGTGGCAGCCCAGCTCAATCAGCGAGCGAGCCTCGGCCGGTGCGTGCGGCAGCAGGTCGGCCAGTGCGGCATCGACATGGGCGCGGTAGGCCTTGACCTCGGCCAGCGACGGCCGGCTTAGCAGGCCACGCTGCGGGCGCGCATGGCGTGGGCCGAGGCTTTCGTAGTAGGAATTGAAGAGGCGGGGCCAGCGCTCGTCGAAGACGGTGTAGCCGCGCAGATAGGGCACCAGCACCATGGTCTCGAAGAACCACGTCGTGTGCGCGAGGTGCCATTTGGCCGGGCTGGCATCGGGCATGGACTGAAGTTGCGCGTCTTCATCCGACAAGGGCGCAACAAGGGCCAGGGAGTGGGCGCGGGTGGCGCGGAGCAGGTCTGGCAGCAGGGCGGTCGACATGGGTTGGCACCGTATCGCAATCTGCTGCCAACGGTATGTCAGTGCAGTGGCACTGACTGTAGGACGAGCCCCTAGTCTGTGCGGCCCAGCCAGGCGATGGGCCAGGCTGCTAGCAGCCCCACCGCGATGCCGAAACCGTCGGCCACCACGTCATGCCAGTCGGCCTCGCGCGGGGGCAGGAAGCTCTGTGCGATTTCGATGCCCACGCCGTAGGCCAGCAGCGCGATGACGAGCCATGGCCATTGGCGAGGCCGCTGCCACAGCGCCCAGACGGCGCTGAAGGCCAGGGAGGCAAAGGCCAAGGTGTGGTTGGCTTTGTCCCAGCCGAGATCAACGGTCTTGGGCGGGGCCGGTGACAGTGCCAGCCAGGTGATGGCGACGAGCAGCAGCGCGAGCAGCGCCCGCCACAGGACGCGGTGCTGGGGCGAGGTGAAAGGGGACAGCAGTGTTCTCATGCGGGCGGGATTGTGGCCCGCCTGCCGCTCACCTTGCGGCGTTCACTTCATCTGCAGCAGCCAGCCCTTGGCCTGGCGCAGATGGGCGTTGAGCTGGGCCTGGGCCGGGCCGACGTTGGCCTCGGCCACGGGCGGTTTTTCCAGCAAGGCCGCATCGATGAAATCGCGCGAGGCCGAGTTCAGCATCCAGTTCATCGACGGCGGGCGCTGGCCCTTCACCGCAGGCAGGCGCAGCTCGGCCACCTGGCCGCAGCCGCCGATGCGCTTGATGAGCTCCACCGTCGAGTCCCGGCCGCGGGCGCCGTTGCTGTGCAGGATGCCGCGCGGCGGCGCACCCACTTCGTCGAGGCTGACATCGCGGGCCTGGTAGCGGCGGCCATCCACGGGTTGCGCGTCGGCGGCCTGGGGGGCGTCGCGGCACAGCCAGTCGTCCACCTCGGAGGGGCCGTTGAAGAGCAGCAGCAGCCGCAGCCGCGAGCGGTCCAGGATGCCCTGGCCTGCGCAGTCATCCTCGGGCTTGCAGTTGCGCAGCCGGCCGCTGGCCTCCAGGTCGCGCAGCAGGTCGGACAGCAGCAGCGTCGCGCTGCTCTCCACGTAGCCGCCGTCGCCCAGGCGGTCCCAGGTGCGGCCGACGTCACCGGTCTCGTCGTCCTTGTGCGCGTTCTTCAAGACGACCGCCGCGGCCGGGCTGATGTAGGGGAAGCGGGCGCTGTTGTGTACGGCCTGCGCCAGTGTGAGGCGGTCGACGTCCAGCCCGAGCGAAGGGTCGAGCAGGTCGATCCCGTCGCCGCTGGGCAGCAGGAAGTCGCTTTGGTAGACACGTTGGCCGCGCGCCAGGGCGGCGGTGTTGAGCGCCAGCAGCGGCAACCATTCGGCCGCAGTCGCTCGGCCGTGCAGGGCCGTCATGGCCTCGCCCCAGGGGTTGGGATTGGCAGCAGCGCGTGGCGCACATTGGCGGGCCAGGCTCCTGGGCCAGTCGCGCGTCCAGACGCCTTCGAGCGCGAGCGAACGGTCCGCGCCGGCGAATGGGACGGGCAGGAAGCGCTGGGCCAGGTCGGCGTAGAGCAGGGCGCCGACGGGAGCGGCGAGATGGTCCTGGCCGGTGAAGTCGCGCACCAGCTTCCACGGCGTGCAGGCGGGGCCGTCGACGGCCTGGCGGCGGGCATCGAGGGCGGCGACGAAACTGGCGGCGCCCAAGGCGCCCCCCGAGGTGCCGCTGACGGCGAAGACAGAGTCGGCGAAGTTGACGCCTTCCACCTCGCCCAATTCCTGCAGGCGCGCGAGCGACGCGCTGCTCCAGTAGGCCGCGCGGGAGGCGCCGCCCGCCGAGGCCACCAGCACGAGCGGTCGCTTGCCGTCGGCGCCCACGGTGCGCAGCCAGACCTGCACCCACGCATCGGCCGCTTGGCGGCTGGCCACGGGGCGCGGCGCGCTGCGGTCAGGGTTGGCCACGCGGTGGTTGTCGTTCAGCGGCGCGAAGGCCACGAAGAGCAGCAGAGGCAAGGGCGTCAACGGGATGCGGATGAGCGCCTTGGGCACGTAGGTGAGCAGGATGCCGCCGAAGACGATCCAACTGCCCAGCGCCAACAGCATCAGGGCTGGTGAGCCCAGGGCCCGCGCGGTGCCTTCAGGCCACTTCAGCAGCGCGGCGAACAGGGCCCATTGCAGCAGCAGCACGAGCACGACGAGCACGCGCGACGGCGTGGTCATGCGGTCCTCCCGCGCCATCGCGGCGATGGCATCGCGCCGCCAGTCCAGCGCCAGCCAGCGCGCGAGGAAAGAGCCCGTGCCGAGCTTGAGCAGCCAAGCGCGCCGCTTGCAGACGAAGAGGCAGAGCGCCGCCGTCACCGCCAGCAGCGCCACGCCGATGAAGCGCTCGCGCTGCTGCATCAGGAAGAAGGCGCTGATCGGCACACCGCCGCCCAGGATCAGCGCGCGCGGCAGCCAGCGCCGCAGGCCCTCGGCAAACCCCGGGCGCGTGCATTCGCCGAGCGAGTCGGGCTTGAAGCGCCGGTCCAGCAGCAGCCGACTGGTGTACCAACTGAGGAGCAGCCAAAGCCAGAAGGCGAAGATGAGCACGCCGGTCTGCGCGCTGCCCACTTCCAGCGACAGCAGCGTCTCGCGCGCCTGCTCCAGCCCCAGCAGCATGGCGACGCCGACGATGAGGACGCCGACCGGGAAGGCGCACAGCCACAGCACACGCAGCAGATAGAGCACGCGGGGCACGTCGCCGTCGGCGGCGGGCGGCGGCGGCACTTCCGGCTTGGGCGGATCGGCAGGCGTCGGCGGCCCCGGCGGCTGTCCCAGGGGCGAGAACCTGGGCGGCGGCGCGTTGTCGGGGGGTGGGTAGACGACCGGGATCAGCATGGGCGCACTCTAGTGCGGGCTGCAGGAGCGTGGCGTCCGGCGAGCGGGCCTGATGCCTTGTGGGAAACCCTGTCAGGGCGTGCCGAAGGCAGATGGTGGCGATGGCGCCTTTACAGTCGCTTCGAGAACGAAGTCAGGGAGAGAAGACTCATGGACAACGGCCAACTATTGCCCCTGCTGGGCGGCTTCTTGGCAGGCGGCTTGCTCGCAGCGGGTGGGGTGAACGCCTGGCTGTCCGGCCGCGCGAAGCGCGTGGCGCAGCGACACCTGCAGGCCGAACAGGCCTTGCAGCTGGCGGGGCAGCAGCTCACCCAGGCGCGCAAGCAGATCGAGCAGCTGCAGCGCGAGAACCACGAGCTGCGCCTGGCCGTGCGCCCGGCGCCGCGCATGCCGGTGCCCGCTCCCGAGGCGCCGCAGGACCCCGCCGAAGCTGCGCGGCTGTATGCCGAGTCCAAGCTGCAACCGCAGCCGGCCAAGGAGCAGCCCCAGGCCTTCAAGGACACCGTGGTACTGCGCCGTTCGGAGTAGGCCCAGCCACGCCTTGTCACTGCCGGGACAAGACCGCGCGGCGGGCGCTGCCTAGAATCGAACGATCGTTCTATTTCTGGGTCGGCTGCAGGATGTGCGGCCAGCCCGCCAACCGAGGTCGTGCCCATGACAGCCCATTACGAAGTTCGCGGCAGCGTTGCCGTGATCACGCTCGACAACCCGCCGGTCAACGGCCTGGGGTTTGCCACCCGCGCCGCCGTTGCCGCCGGCGTCGAACGCGCCGAGGCCGATCCGGCCATCACGGCCCTCGTCATCACCGGCGCCGGCAAGGCCTTCTCCGGCGGTGCCGACATCAAGGAGTTCGGCTCGCCCAAAGCCTTGGCTGAACCGAATCTGCTGAGCCTGATCTCGGTTGTCGAGAGCTGCAGCAAGCCGGTCGTCGCGGCCATCCACAGCGTCTGCATGGGCGGTGGGCTGGAGCTGGCGCTGGGCTGCCATTACCGCGTTGCGCAGAGCGGCACCAAGGTCGCGTTGCCGGAAGTGAAGCTGGGCCTGCTGCCCGGTGCCGGCGGCACGCAGCGGCTGCCACGCGCTCTGGGTGTTGAACCCGCGCTGAACATGATCGTCAGCGGCGAGCCGGTGGAAGCGCAGATGCTGGGCATGGTTCCCGGCCAGAAGTTGTTCGACAAGATCGTCGACGCCGACGTGTTGGAGGCGGCCGTCAAGTTCGCCGAAGAAGTCTCCGAGAAGCGGCCGCTGCCCAAGGTGCGTGAGCTCAAGGCCCGTCATTCCAACGCCGAGGCTTACTTCCAGTTCGCACGGAACATGGTCGGCGGCATGTCGAAGAACTTCCCGGCGCCGCTGCGCTGCCTGGAAGCCGTGGCCGCCAGCTTGACGATGAAGTTCGGCGACGGCATGCGCG
Organism: Roseateles sp.; assembly: GCF_039929605.1. GTDB lineage: Bacteria > Pseudomonadota > Gammaproteobacteria > Burkholderiales > Burkholderiaceae_C > Pelomonas. The sequence goes on along the minus strand of NZ_JBDSQX010000179.1, from coordinate 17,551 downwards.
CCGAGCGCGACAGCTTCATGGCGCTGATGCAGACGCCCGAGTCCAAGGCGCTGCGCCACCTGTTCTTTGCCGAGCGCGTGGCCAGCAAGATCAGCGATGTGCCCGAAGGCACGCCGCTGCGCGACATCAGGAAGGTCGGCGTCATCGGCGCCGGCACGATGGGCGGCGGCATCTCGATGAACTTCCTGAACGCGGGCATCCCGGTCACCATGCTGGAGACCAAGCAGGAAGCGCTGGACCGTGGCGTGGCCACGATCAAGAAGAACTACGAGTCGCAGGTCAAGAAGGGCAAGCTCAAGGAAGACAAGTACGCGCAACGCATGGCGCTGCTGAGCACGACGCTGAACTACGCCGACCTGGGCGATGCCGACCTCATCATCGAGGCGGTGTTCGAGGAGATCGGCGTCAAGGAGGCCGTGTTCAAGCAATTGGATGAAGTCGCCAAGCCCGGCGCCATCCTGGCCTCCAACACCTCGACGCTGGACGTCGACAAGATCGCGTCCTTCACCAAGCGCCCGCAGGACGTGGTGGGCATGCACTTCTTCAGCCCGGCCAACGTGATGAAGCTGCTGGAAGTGGTGCGCGGCAAGGAAACCGCGAAGGACGTGCTGGCCACGGTCATGGCCATTGGCAAGAAGATCAAGAAGACGGCGGTTGTGTCCGGCGTCTGCGACGGCTTCATCGGCAACCGCATGATCGAGCAGTACAGCCGCCAGGCCGGCTTCCTGCTCGATGAAGGTTGCTCGCCGCAGCAGGTCGACAAGGCGGTCGAGAAGTTCGGCTTCGCGATGGGCCCGTTCCGCATGGGCGACCTGGCGGGCAACGACATCGGCTGGGCGATCCGCAAGCGTCGCGCCGTCGAACGCGCCAACATGAAGTACTCGGCCAGCTCCGACCGCCTGTGCGAGCTGGGCCGCTTCGGCCAGAAGACCGGTGCCGGCTGGTACGACTACCTGCCCGGCAAGCGCGACGCTATTCCCTCGCCGGTCGTGACCGAGCTGCTCACCAAGCACCGCGAAGCCATTGGCGCGAAGACGCGCGACATCAGCGACGAGGAGATCGTGCACCGCCTGGTATTCGCGTTAGTGAACGAGGCTTCCCACTTGCTGGAAGAAGGCATCGCCCAGCGCGCATCGGACGTGGACATGGTCTATCTGACCGGCTACGGCTTCCCCATCTTCCGTGGTGGCCCGATGTGCTACGCCGACACGCTCGGCCTCTTCAACGTGGTGCAAGCGATGAACCGCTTTGCCAAGAACCCGATGGACGACGGCGCCTTCTGGACGCCGGCGCCCTTGTTGGCCCGCCTGGTGGCGGAAGGCAAGAGCTTCACCTGATCGCACGGCCAATCTGAATGCATTGCGTGCCAGACCGATCGAGCGAAGCGAGTAGCTCTGGCACCGACTGATTAAGGACAAGACATGAGCAACGCACTGATCGTTTCCACCGCCCGCACGCCGCTCGCCAAGAGCTGGAAGGGCGCGTTCAACATGACCCACGGCGCCACGCTGGGCGGCCATGCCGTCAAGGCGGCCGTCGAGCGCGCCGGCATCGAGGGCGGCGCCATCGAAGACGTGCTGATGGGCTGCGCCACGCCCGAAGGCGCCACCGGCTCCAACATCGCCCGCCAGATCGCCCTGCGCGCCGGCCTGCCCGTGACCGTGAGCGGCGTCACCATCAACCGCTTCTGCTCCAGCGGCCTGCAGACCATCGCCATGGCCGCGCAGCGCATCATTGCCGGCGAGGGCGACGTCTACATCGCGGGCGGCGTCGAGAGCATCTCCTGCGTGCAGCAGGAAGCCAACAAGCACATGCTGGTCGACCCGGCGCTGATGAAGCTGAAGCCGGAGATCTACTGGAACATGCTGCAGACCGCCGAGAACGTGGCCAAGCGCTACAACATCTCGCGTGAGCGCATGGACCACTACGGCGCCGGCAGCCAGCAGAAGGCCTGCGCCGCCCAGGCTGCGGGCAAGTTTGCCGACGAGCTGATCTCGGTCACGACGACCATGGGCGTGGCCGACAAGGTGATGGGCCTGATGAGCAAGGAAGTGACCATCAGCGCGGACGAAGGCCTGCGCGAAGGCACGACCTACGACGCCATCAAGGACCTGCGCTCCGCCATGCCCGGCGGCCTGATCTCGGCCGGCAACGCCAGCCAGTTCAGCGACGGCGCCGGCGCCTGCGCCCTAGTCAGCGAGCAGTACGCCTCCACGCACAACCTCAAGCCCATCGGCCGCTTCCTCGGCTTTGCGGTGGCCGGCTGCGAGCCCGATGAGATGGGCATCGGCCCGGTGTTCGCGGTGCCGAAGGTGCTGAAGAAGCTGGGCCTGACGGTCGCCGACATCGACCTGTGGGAGCTGAACGAAGCCTTCGCTGTGCAGGTGCTGTACTGCGCCGACACGCTGGGCATTCCGATGGACCGCCTCAACGTGAATGGCGGCGCGATTGCCGTCGGCCATCCGTACGGTGTGTCGGGCCAGCGCCTGACGGGCCATGCCCTCATCGAAGGCAAGCGCCGTGGCGCGAAGCGCGTCTGCGTGACGATGTGCATCGGCGGCGGCATGGGCGCTGCCGGCGTCTTCGAGGTGCTGTGAGCGTCTCGCCGGAAGTGTTCCTGGCGATGGGTCGCGAGATCCTAGCCAAGCAGCCGTTCAGCGTGCTGCTCGGCGCGGAGCTGGCGGCGCTGTCGCCCGGCAAGGTCGACCTGCAACTGGCGCTCAAACCCGAGCATCTGCAGCAGAACGGTTTTGCACACGGCGGCGTCGTCAGTTACCTGGCCGACAACGCGCTGACCTTTGCCGGCGGCACCGCGATGCAGGTGCCCGTCGTGACGTCGGAGTTCAAGATCAACTACGTGCGCCCGGCGGTTGGCGAACGACTGATCGCCCGCGCCAGCGCCGATGCCGTCAGCAAGGCGCAGGCGGTCTGCCGCTGCGAGGTGTTCGCGGTGAAGGACGGTGCCGAGAAGCTGTGCGCGCTGGCGCAGGGCACCGTCGCTTGTCTGGCCCAGGATTGAATCCATGCGCGAGACGCTCGATTTCCTGCTCTTCAACTGGCTGAAGGCCGGCGACCTCACGACGCGCGAGCGCTTTGCCGAGCACTCGGCCGAGACCTTCACCGCCGTACTCGACACCTGCGAGCGCATCGCACGCGACAAATTCGCGCCGTTCAACCGCCTGGCCGACACGCAGGAGCCGCATTTCGATGGCGAGCGCGTGCACCTGCCGCAGGCCACGCACGACGCGACGTCGGCGTACGCCGAATCCGGCATGCTGGCCGCCGCGCAGGACTACGAGTTCGGCGGCATGCAGCTGCCTTGCGTCATCGAGATGGCGGGCAACGCCTTCTTCAGCAAGGCCAGCGTGGCGTTGGGCGGGTACGCAATGCTGACCTCGGGCAACGCCGGGCTGCTGATGGCCCACGGTACGCCGCTGCAGCGCGAGGTGTTCGCCAAGAACGAGTTCTCCGGCCGCTGGTTCGGCACGATGTGCCTTTCAGAGCCGCAGGCCGGGTCGTCGCTGTCCGATGTGGTGACCCGCGCCGAACTGGACGACGAGACTGACGCTTTAGGCCCGCGCTACCGGCTGACGGGCAACAAGATGTGGATCTCGGGCGGCGAGCACGAGATCACCGAGAACATCATCCATCTGGTGCTCGCCAAGGTGCCCGGGCCGGACGGCAAGCTAATTCCCGGCACACGAGGCATCTCGCTGTTCATCGTGCCCAAGTGGCTGGTCAACGAGAAGGCCGAGCTGACCGGCATGCGCAACGACGTGGTGTTGGCCGGTCTCAACCACAAGCTCGGCTACCGAGGCACGACCAACTGCCTGCTGAACTTCGGCGAAGGAAAGTTCAGCCCCTCGGCTGCGGGTACGCCGCCGATCCCCCATGGGGATGTGGGGCGCCTTGGGAGCGGCCCGGCGGCGCCCCGTGGCGCCGTCGGCTACCTCGTCGGCAAGGTCGGCGACGGCCTGCGCTGCATGTTCCACATGATGAACGAGGCCCGTATTGGCGTCGGGCTTGGCGCCGTGATGCTCGGCTATGCAGGCTACGAAGCCAGCCTGGAATATGCCAAGCAGCGCCCGCAAGGCCGGCTGATGACGGCCGCCGGCAAGGACTCGGCCAGCCCGCAGCGGCCGATCATCGAACACGCCGATGTGCGCCGCATGCTGCTCGCACAGAAGAGTTATGTCGAAGGCGGCCTGGCGCTGGAGCTGTACTGCGCCCGCCTTGTCGACGAGCTGGCAACCGGTGACGACAAGGCCGGCGCCCAGGCCCTGCTGGACGTGCTCATCCCCATCGCCAAGAGCTGGCCCAGCGAGTGGTGCCTGGAGGCCAACTCGCTGGCCATCCAGGTGTTGGGTGGCTATGGCTACACGCGCGACTTTCCCGTCGAGCAGCTGTGGCGCGACCAGCGCCTGAACATGATCCACGAGGGCACGCACGGCATCCAGGCGCTGGACCTGCTGGGCCGCAAGGTCGTGCAGCAGGGTGGGGCCTCGCTGGCCGCGCTGGCGGCACGCGTGCAGCAGACGATCGAGCGCGCCATGCAGACCGATTGGGCGCCGCAGGCCAACCAGCTCGCTGCCGCGCTCGCCCAAGTCGGTGGCGCCACCAAGAAGGCCTGGAGCACCGGCTTGCCGGAAGACGCACTGCCCAACGCCGTGCCCTACATGCAGGCCTTTGGCCACACCGTGCTGGCCTGGCTGTGGCTGGACGTGTCGCTCAGCCTTGAAGGCGACAGCGACTTCGCCCACGGCAAGCGCGCTGCGGCCCGCTTCTTCTTTGCCTACGAGCTGCCCAAGATCGGCGCCTCGCTGGACGTTGTCGCGCGGCGAGAGCCGCTGTGCCGCGACATGAAAACCGAATACTTTTGATGACCTTGTGGGTCAGGCCGCTCGCGCAGCGAGTACTCGGGCCCCAACCGTACAGGAGAAGACCATGAGCACCAAAGTCCAAGACCTCTTCGACCTCAGCGGCCAGGTGGCCCTCGTCACTGGCGGCTCGCGCGGCCTGGGCCTGCAGATCGCCGAGGCGCTGGGTGAAGCCGGCGCCAAGATCATGCTGACCTCGCGCAAGGCGGCCGACCTGGAGGAAGCTGCGGCCCACTTGCAGGCGCGCGGCATCGACACGCGCTGGGTCGCGGCCGACGCGGCCAAGGCCGAGGACGCGCAGCGCGTCGTCAGCGAGACGATGGAGCGCCTGGGCCAGATCGACATCCTCGTCAACAACGCCGGCGCGAGCTGGGGCGCCGCTGCCGAGGAGCATCCGCTGGAGGCCTGGGACAAGGTCATGGACCTGAACATCCGCAGCCTCTTCGTCTTTGCGCAGGCGGTGGCCAAGGCCAGCATGATCCCGCGCAAGTCAGGCCGCATCATCAACGTCGCGTCCATCGCCGGCCTGGGCGGCAACTCCGCCGTTATGAAGACCATCGCCTACAACACCAGCAAGGGCGCGGCCGTGAACTTCACGCGCGCGCTGGCCGGCGAGTGGGGCCAGTACGGCATCACCGTCAATGCGCTGGCGCCGGGCTTCTTCCCGAGCAAGATGACCAAGGGGCTGCTCGCCACCGTCGGCGAGGAAAAGATGGCCTCCCACGCGCCGCTGAACCGCATCGGTGACGACGACGACCTGAAGGGCGCGGCGCTGCTGTTCGCCTCGCGCGCCGGCAAGCACATCACCGGCCAGATCCTGGCGGTCGACGGCGGCGTTTCAGCCATCCACGGCGGTTGATCCCACGATGGAGTTCCCGGTCCACATTCCCTTCGTGCAGCAACTGGGCTTCACGCTGCACTCGGTCGGCGACGGCGAGGCCGAGTTGCGGCTGACCATCAGCGAGCAGCACCTGAACTCCTGGCGCGTGGCCCACGGCGGCGTCGTGATGACGTTGCTGGACGTGGCGATGGCCCACGCGGCGCGCAGCGTGAATCGGCACCTGCCCGACCTCGGGCCGGGCGTCGTCACCGTGGAAATGAAGACCAGCTTTATGCGCCCCGGCGAAGGCGAGCTGCGCGCGGTGGGAAAGCTGCTGCATCGCTCGACGACGATGGCTTTCTGCGAGGGTTCGGTCTTTGCCGTAGACGGCAAGCTATGCGCTCATGCCACCGGCACGTTCAAGTACCTGCGCGCCTTGCCCGCCGGTCGCCAGTTGAAGCCGCTGGGCGGCGAGGGCGACTGACGGGAAAGCCAAACAAGCCACAGAGGCACAGAGGCACAGAGAAGGCGGGATGAAGGTCCCTCTGTGTCTGCAGTGCCTCTGTGGCTGTGTTCTTTTGCCGCACGCCCTCTTGCTTCAAGGGCGGCCGGTGCTGCGAACGCGACTGACATGCCGTGAAGCCCCGCATCGCTCGCGGGCTTGATTGGTATTTTCGAAACGGCGTTCCATAAACGGGCAAAATGGCATCGCCCAGCGGCCTGTGCCGCCTTCGCCCCCATTCAAGCCCGACCAGAAAGCCACCGCCATGAAGATCGCCCTCATCATCGAGAACAGCCAAGCCGCCAAGTCCGAGATCGTGCACAGCGCCCTCAAGACCGTTGTCGAGCCCCTGGGCCACGCCGTGCACCACTACGGCATGTACGCCCCCGAAGACAAGGCCTCGCTGACCTACGTGATGAACGGCCTGCTGGCCGGCATCCTGCTGAACTCCAAGGCCGCCGACTTCGTCGTCACCGGCTGCGGCACCGGCATGGGCTCCATGCTGGCCTGCAACGCCATGCCTGGCGTGTTCTGCGGCCTGGTCATCGACCCGACCGACGCCTTCCTGTTCGGCCAGATCAACGACGGCAACTGCCTGTCCATGCCCTACGCCAAGGGCTTCGGCTGGGCGGCCGAGCTGAACCTGCAGGACTGCTACCGCAAGCTGTTCGAGAACGAGCGCGGCGTGGGCTACCCCAAGGAGCGCGCCGCCATCATGGCCAAGAATCGCGGCATCCTGAAGGACCTGAAGGCTGCGTCGTGCAAGGACATGCTGACCACGCTGAAGGCCATTGACCAGGACCTGCTCAAGGCCACCGTGTCGGGCGAGAAGTTCCAGGAGCTGTTCTTCACGAACTGCCAGGACGACGCCATCGCCAAGCACATCAAGTCCGTGCTCTGAGCCCCTCGCCCAGCCTCGCCGCGCTGAACGCGGGCGAGTCTGGTCGGTCCCCCAGGGGGATGGCGATGCTTGCGGCATTGAGCCGCCAGCACATCGCCATAGCGGGCCGGCTTGGGAGCGGCCCGGCGCTCGGCCCGAAGAAGGAAGGCCGCTGTATCTGAACCGTCTCGCGGGCTGCGAGACTGTCGCGATGTCCACGGCACCACCCCATCTCACGCTGCGCACGCTGACACGCGGCGACGGCCTGCTGGGCCTGCGCCCGCGCGGCGCGCTGGGCCCGCGCGGCGAGCAGGTGACGGTGGCGATGCTGGCGCGGCGGGATGCCGACGCCGAGCATGCCCTGTTGAAGCTGGGCCTCATTGCACTGGACCCCGCGCTGCTGCAATGGCGCGGTGCACCGCTGCCGCTGGGCGCATCTGTCTGGACGCTGGTCCAGGAAGAGTTCTTCGGCGATTTCCACGTCGACAAGGTGCCCGAACTGCTGGCCCAGGGCTGGCAGGTCACGGCCGAGCCAGGTTTTGCCCATCACAGCCGCGCCGTCAGCGGCTGGCAGCTCGGTCTCACCGAAGACGCTGAGGCGCCCCCGCCCAGCCGCCGCGTGCAGGGCCTGGGGCTGGAGAGGCGCACGGGCGCGTGGCTGGTGAGCCTCGGCATGGAGGTCGACGGCGAGCGCATCGACCTGGCGCCGCTGATGGCCAACCTGCTGCGCAAGGACAAGCGCTGGCTGGACGCGGTGGCCATCGCCGCCATCGAGGACGACGCCGTCATCTCGTTGCGCGCACCCGGAGGCAAGCGCTATCACGCCCCTGCCGCGCCGCTCAAGGCCATCATGCTGGCGCTGCTGGACCTGCTGAAGCCGGCCCAGTTGGAGAAGGGCGAGCCGCTGCGCCTCAACGCCTGGGATGCCGACCGCATCCGCTGCATCGAGGAAGAGTCATGCGGTCGTTGGCAGATCCACGGCGATGCCGGCCTGAGGCTGCTCGGCCGGCGCCTGCTGGCGGCGGGCGCTCCGTCGGCGATGGCGCAGCCGCCCGGCCTGGGCCTCGCGCTGCGGCCCTACCAGCTGCACGGTCTCGCCTGGCTGCAATACCTGCGCGAGCAGAACCTTGCCGGCATCCTGGCCGACGACATGGGCCTGGGCAAGACGGCCCAGGCGCTGGCCCACATCTGGGCCGAAAAGCTGGCCGGCCGGCTCGATCGCCCGGCGCTGGTCATCGTGCCGACGTCGCTGCTCTTCAACTGGCAGCAGGAGGCCGCCCGCATCGCTCCCGGGCTCGTCGTCAAGACCTGGCACGGCGCCGACCGCGCCGCCGCTGACCTGGCCGGAGCCGGCCTCGTGCTGAGCACCTACAACCTCGTCTGGCGCGACCTGCGCGCGCTGTCGGCGCAGCCTTGGCACTTGCTGATCCTGGACGAAGCCCAGTCTGTCAAGAACGCCCAGGCCCGCGCCGCGCGCGCCCTGCGGCGGCTCGATGCCCGCCACCATCTGGCGCTCACAGGCACGCCGCTGGAGAACCACCTCGGCGAGCTGTGGTCGCTGTTCGACCTGCTGATGCCCGGCTTCCTCGGCGACTCGCGCACCTTCGCCAAGCATTGGCGCAAGCCCATCGAGGTCAACCGCGACGGTCCCCGTGCACGCCTGCTCGCGGCCCGCGTGCGGCCCTTCATCCTGCGCCGCATGAAGACGGAGGTGGCGACCGAGTTGCCGGCGCTGACCGAGCTGGTCAAGCGCGTGCCGCTGCTCGGCCAGCAAAAGCAGCTCTACGAAAGCGTGCGCGTGGCGGCCGACCACATGGTGCGCCGCATCCTGATGCGCGACGGCTTCAGCCCGACCAGCCTCATCAGCGTGCTGGACGCGATGCTCAAGCTGCGCCAGGTCTGCTGTGACCCGCTGCTCGTCAAGAGCATGCAGGTGCCGCCCGGCGTCGAGCGCGCCAAGCTGGAATGGTTGCGCGAAAACCTACCCGACTTCGTCGCCCAAGGCCGGCGGCTGCTGGTGTTCTCGCAGTTCACCGAGATGCTCGACCTGATCTCCGTTGAGTTGGACCGTTTGGGCCTGCCTCATCTGCGCCTGACGGGCCAGACGGCGGCGTCAGCACGAGGCGATGTCGTGCGGCGCTTCCAGGCGCGCGAGGTGCCCATCCTGCTGGCCAGCCTGAAGGCCGGCGGCGTCGGCCTGAACCTGACCGCCGCCGACACCGTCATCCACATCGACCCCTGGTGGAACCCGGCCGTGCAAAGCCAGGCCAGCGCCCGCGCCCACCGCATCGGCCAGGACCAGCCTGTGTTCGTCTACCAGCTCGTGGCCCAGGGCAGCATTGAGGAGCGCATGCTAGAGCTGCAGGATCGCAAGCGCGCGTTGGCCGACGGCTTGCTGGGCAGCGACGACGGTGGCGCGCTGAGCAAGTTCAGCGCGGCGGAGTTGGGCCTGCTGCTGGCGCCGCTCGAAGCGGGCGAGCCCTGAGCCCTGCCCGCTGTCCTTTGCCGGCACACTGGCGCACCGGTTTCCCAGAGGCACTCATGCACCGCTTCGGCTTTGACAACACCTACGCCCGCGAGCTGCCAGGCGCCTACGTGGCCGCCAAGCCCGCCGCAGCGCCCGAGCCCCGCCTGCTGTTCGCCAACCCCGCGCTGGCCGATGAACTTGGCCTGCCGCCCGAGGTGCTGCAAGGCCCCGACGCGGCCGCGCTTTTCGCCGGCAACCTGCTGCCCGAGGACGCTGAGCCCATCGCCCAGGCCTATGCCGGCCACCAGTTCGGCGGCTTCTCGCCCCAGCTGGGCGACGGCCGCGCGCTGCTGCTCGGCGAGCTGATCGACCGCGCCGGCCAGCGCCGCGACATCGCCTTCAAGGGCTCGGGGCGAACGCCGTTTTCACGCGGCGGTGACGGCAAGGCCGCCGTCGGCCCGATGCTGCGCGAGGTGTTGATCGGCGAGGCCATGCACGCGCTGGGCATCCCGACCACGAGGGCGCTGGCGGTGGCCGCCACCGGCGAACCAGTGCGCCGCGAGACCGTGCTGCCGGGCGCGGTGCTGACCCGCGTGGCCGCCAGCCACCTGCGGGTCGGCAGCTTCCAGTTCTTCGCCGCACGTGGCGACCTGGACACGCTGCGCCGCCTTGCTAACTACACCATCGCCCGCCACGACCCCGGCCTGATTGATTCACCCGACTGCTACCTCGGCCTGCTGCGCGCGGTGGCCGGGCGCCAGGCCCATCTCATCGCCCAGTGGCTGAACGTGGGCTTCATCCACGGCGTGATGAACACCGACAACATGGCGCTCTCCGGCGAGACCATCGACTACGGCCCCTGTGCCTTCATGGAGGCCTACGACCCGGCCACCGTCTTCAGCAGCATCGACCACGCCGGCCGCTACGCCTACGGCAACCAGCCGGCAATAGCCCGCTGGAACCTGGCGCGCTTTGCCGAGACGCTGCTGCCGCTGATGGCCGACGCCGAAGACGAGCCCGCCATCGACCGCGCCGTGGCGGCGGTGACGGAAGTGATCGATGCCTTCCCGGCCGCGCTAGCCGCCGCGCTGCTGGGCGGCCAGCGCCGCAAGCTGGGCATCCTTGCCGCTACGCCGGCCAACCAAGCGGCCGACGACGCGGCGGACGCGGCACTCGCCGACGACTGGCTCACGCTGCTGCACACGCAGGCGGTGGACTTCACGCTGGCCTGGCGCCACCTGGCGTCTGCAGCCGAGGGCCGGCCCGAGCCGCTGCGCGACCTCTTCCCGGATCGCGCGGCGCTGGACGCCTGGCTGGCCCGCCTGCAGCAGCGCTGGGCGCGGGATGGCGGTGACGGCGGGCTCGACGGCAGCGCTCGCGCCGAGGCCATGCGCCGCGCCAGCCCGGCCGTCATTGCGCGGAACCACCTCGTCGAGGAAGCGCTGGCCGCCGCCACCGATGGCGACATGACACCCTTCGACGAGCTGCTGGCCGCGCTGCGCTCACCCTGGCAGGAAGCGGCGCTGCAGACCCGCTATGCCGCGCCGGCCGCCACCGAGGTGACGGCGCGCTACCGCACCTTCTGCGGCACCTGACAAGCATCGACAACGAGGGTGGCGAGAAGTACACCGACGCGGCTGGCGGCCCGACCTGCCATGGCTGTCACGTTGCGCAGCTCAGTCCGGGTAGCGCTTGCCCTGCGTGTCAAGCGGCCAGCGGTCACTGCGCAGCGGTGAAGCCGGCAAGCCATCGGCGCCGACGAGGTTGGACTCGCTCGGGTTGTCCACCCAGCCGTAGCGGGCGGCGACAGGTGCCGCCACGTCGGGGCTGCTGAGGATCACCACATCGCCGTCGATGCGGGCCGTGGCCGGCACGAAGCGTTGGTCGGCGCCGGCCAGCACGAAGCCGCGCAGCGCTTCTCCGGCCAGGGCCGTGCGCAGGCCGCCTGCGGTGGCCGTGAAGCGCAGGCGCAGCTCGTTGCCGCGCACCTCGGAGGCCACCAGCCTCGGGCCACTGGCGGGCGCCTGGCGCAGGCCCATGTCAGACAGCGCGAGAGCCGCCAAGCGCTCGCCCACGGTGCGCTTGTTGCGGGGGTGGATGTCGTTGGCATCCCCCACGTCGATGGCCACGGCCATGCCGGTGTGCGGCAGCGCCAGCGCCTGGGCTTGCGCGTCGCGCAGCTCGGCCCAGCCGCCGTGGCCCGGGCGGTTGTTCTGCAGCGGCAGGTAGGACGCCAACTGCACGAAGAAGAACGGCAGATCGCCTTGGCCGAACTGCGCGCGCCAATCCTGGATCAAGCGTTTGAAGCCGCCCGCATAGGCCGCCGCCCGGCCGGTGTTGCTCTCGCCCTGATACCAGAGCACGCCACGGATGGGCAGGCCCTGCAGCGGCGCGATGAGGCCGTTGTAAGCCAGCGTGGGCGCATCGTTGGCTGTGGGTGAGCTGGGCACGCGAGCCTCGGCCACGCGGGCGCTCCAGGAGCCGGCCAGCGCAACCGTGCCCGCCGCCGTGTCCAGCCGCATCGTCGCGGCGTCGCCGTGGAAGCCGCCGCCACCGCCGTTGTCGGTCACCTTGACGGCGATCCAGTTGGCGCCCGCCCGCAGCACGCCGGCGGGCAGCTCGTAGCGCCGTTGCTGGTCATAGCCGCATTGGCCGCCGACGCGCTGGCCGTTGACCCAGACCTCGTCGCAGTCGTCCACCTTGGCCAGATGCAGGGTGGCCGCGCCGCCAGCCTGCGCGGCGCCGAGCTCGATGCGCTTGCGCATCCACACGACGCCGTCCAGCCCCGGCAAGCCCTGACCCTCCCAGACGCCCGGCGCTTGCAGCTTGGGCCAGCCCGCCTCGATGTCGCCCGCTTCCGCCCAGCGGCTCGAATCGACACCTTGCCAAGGCATGCCAGGCTGCCAGCGTGTGAGCAAGCCTTCGATCTCCTGCCGGCGAGCCCGTGTGAAGGCGACCTGGTCAGACGGCAGGGCGCGCACGGCGCCGGCCAGGTCGGGATCTGCCAGCGCGGTTTCGCGACGCGCCCAGGTTTCCAGATGCGAGCCGCCCCAGGCCGTGTTGACGAGGCCGATGGGCACGCCCTGCACCTGCTGCATCTGGCGCGCGAAGTGATAGCCGATGGCGCTGAAGTCGCCCACCTTGCCGGCCTCTGCCACCACCCAAGGGGCCGGTGCGATGTCGGCCTCGGGCTGCAGGCTCGCCCGCAGCGGCACGCGCAGCTGGCGCAGTTGGGCGTTCTGCGGGCTGACCACTTCCTGAGCGCCTGTGTCGCTGGCAGACAGCGGAAATTCCATGTTGGACTGCCCGCCCAGCAGCCAGACGTCGCCGATCAGCACGTCCTTCAACTCCACGCGCTGGTCGCCCGCCACCGTCAACCGGTGCGGGCCGCCGGCTTTCATGGCCGGCAGCCCGGCCTCCCAGCGGCCGCTGGCGGGCACCTTCACGTTGGCCTGCGTGCCGGCCAGGGTGATGGCCAGCGTCTGGCCCGGCGTGGCCCAGCCCCAGAGGTGGATGGGCCGCTCGCGCTGCAGCACCATGTGCTCGCCGAACACGGCGGCCAGACGAACCTCGGCGTGGGCGGCTGCGGCCAGCAGGGACAGGGCGAGCAGTGGCAGGGTCTTCTTGATCATCGGTGGTGGGCGACAGGTCTGTGCGTAGAGGGTGGGAGGGGAGGGGGCTCGCCCCGGCTGGTGCGCAGGAAAAGGTCCGTGCATTCTGGCCGCCAACAAATGCCTTGTTCTGCCGATCCGATTCTGCTTCGCGCATCGGCCACCTCAATTGACGTGAATCGCCTTCGGCTGCGTGCTCCGATATCCAGCTTGATATCGCAGCGGCCCGAAAGTGATTGGCGCGTGATCCCGGTCGCTGCATAGCATCGGGTCGGATTCGCCATCAGCCTCCGAGATCAACAGCTGCGACATGGACTCACTTAGCGCTCCAACGATGACTGCCCAAGCCGCCGGCCCGGACTACGCCGACAGCCTGGTCAGGTACACCAAGCAGGAACTCCTGATGAGAAGCCGTCGCCGGATGGTCATCGCGCGGCACATCTGCGCCCACCCTGGCGTGTCACGCACGGGCTTGGTCAAGGCGCTGGACATGCTCAATCGACGGCCTTTGGGCTGGTGCGCGAGCTCGTCGGCGAAGGTTGGCTGGAAGAGCGCACGACTTTCGGGGCGCGTGAGCGAGGCCGTTCTTCGGGCGCCCTGTATATCCAGCCGGATCGCTTCACGGCGCTCGGAATTCAGTTCGGAGCCAGCGGCGTCCATCTCGTTGCCACCTCGCTCGGCGGCAAGATACTGGCCCAGCACAGCGGCACCTGCGTCGAGGATTTCGCGCCTCGGAAATGCATCGACCTCGCCACGTATCTGATGGTCGACGTCCACGCCAGGCTGCAAACCACTCGCTGTCTTCCCATCGGTATCGGCGTTGCCGTGGCCGGCGTCGTCGACGAGGAACGCGGGCACCTGAACACTGCTTCTCGACCCGGGTGGAGCGACATTCCGGTCGCCCAGCTTTTCACCGATCGACTGCGGGGAACCGCGCTTCACCGCGTGCCGCTGCATTTGCTCGGCGAGGACCGTCTCGCCGCCATTGAGCAACTTGAGGTGGAGTCGCCGCCCCCAACCGGTGTCGGCCCGTTCGGCACCGCGCTGGCAGTTGCAGCAGTCGCGCGGGGGCGGTTCCTTCTTGAGGATGCCGAGACGAGTTATCTGGACGCCTGATCGCCAGCGTCAGGTGATGCTGATGAGCAGGGCCGCCTGCAGGATGCAGCGGCGCTTGAGTGCCGCCGAGGCATCGCCGTCCAGTTGCGCTACCAGCGCACTCGTGGGGTGGCCGGGTGTGGCCAGGCCCGCAAAGACCGGGATGCCAGCGCCCAGCGCCAGGCGCCGCACCAGCGTTGCCGGCAGTTGCTGGCATTCCACCGCGTCATAGAGCCGGCCCAGCATGCTCGCTGTGGCATCGACCTGACGTGCGCTGCTGCGCTCGTCGAGCCCTGGCCGCAGAAACGAGACATGCGCGCCCAGTGCCGTGGCCGCCTGCGCGAACTCCAGCGCGGTCTCGTCGGGCTCCGAGGCCGACACCAGCGCCAGCCGCTTGCCTTTCATCAGCGACTGCCCGGCTTGTGCCTTGGCGACCACCAACGCCCGCGCCTGCGCCAGCAGGGCAGCGGCATCCCTGGGGTCGGAAAAGTCGGGGCATTGGCCACCGTGACGGGTTCTTGCGGACATTGGCCGTCAGCGTACCGATGCGTTCTGCCGGCCAATTGACGGAGATCAATCCGGCCGGATCTTGTTCGGTGTTGGTGTTCAGACACCGTCCATTCACACAGCCTCACCCTGCGTTACCGAGCAATACGCAGCGCTACGCAGCGAGGTTGCTCGTTGGCACGGTGTTGTCGGGCGCTGCCTAGCATCGACCGCATCGATTCACCGCCCCCTTGGAGAACTTCATGCACACCGCCATCCCGCACGCCGCACCCCTTCGCACGGCCGACGGTGGCGTTGCCCCCGGTCAGCAGGACAGGGCCGCGCACGAGGCGCAGGCCAACCAGCGCTTCAGCCAACGCATCGCCGACACCCTGAAGCTGCTGGGCGCGGTGCTCAGCCCGCAGCGCCGCATCGTCCACGCCGGCGACGTGATCTACCAGGCGGGCGAGGCGTTCTCCCACCTGCACATCCTGAACTCGGGCTTCGTCAAGCTGCTGAGCCAGACGGCCGATGGCCGCGAGCAGGTCGTCGGCCTGAAGTTCCGCGGCGACTGGCTCGGTTTTGGCGGCATCGCCCGTGGCCACCAGGCCTGTGACGCCGTGGCGATGGACACGGCGGAGGTCTGGACGGTGCGCTACGACGCGCTGCTGCGGGCCTGTGCCGAGCATCCGGCGCTGATGGCCCTCGTGCATGAGGCGATGAGCGGCGAGATCATGCGCGACCGCGACTCCCTGATGTCGGTCTGCACACTGCCCGCCGATGCGCGCGTGGCGGAGTTCCTGTGCTACTGGGCCGAGTCCCTGGCGAACCGGGGCCTGCGGACCGACCTGATCAGCATGCGCCTGACGCGCGCCGAGATCGGCAACTACCTGGGCATGACGCTGGAGACCGTCAGCCGCGTGCTCTCCAAGCTGGCTCGCGAACGGCTGATCTCCTTCAGCGAGAAGAACCGCCGCGACATCTGCATCCCGGATGTCCACGCGCTCGACGCCTTCGTCCAGGGCCGCATCGCACCGGCCGAGTTGCACTGAGTGCACTGGAGGCGCTAGCAAAAGGAACGAACGCAAGCCTGGGGAGGCTCGAATGAACACAACGCAAGAAGCGCCGCACGGCGCAGGCGCCTTGCAGAGCGGCGCGCTGTTCTGGGCGAGCGCCTTCGAGAACATGCGCGACGGCATCATCGTCACCGACGCGCAGGGCCACATCCAGGCCGTCAACCGCGCGTTCTCCACCATCACGGGCTTCTCGGCAGGCGACGCCACCGGCGCGAGCCTGAAGTTGTTGAAATCGGGCCGGCATGGCCCAGAGTTCTATCAAGCCATGTGGGCTTCGATCGCTGAGCGCGGCTACTGGGAGGGCGAGATCTGGAATCGCCGCAAGAACGGCGAGATCTACCCTGAATGGCTGACCATCAGCGCCGTGCGCGACGGCGACGCCCCCGTGACCCACTATGTCGGCGTGTTCAGCGACCTCAGCCGTATCAAGCGCAGCGAGGCCCAGGCTGCCTGGTTGGTTCACCATGACCCACTGACGCAGTTGCCCAATCGGGTACTGCTGCGGCAGCGGCTCGAAGAGGCGCTGCCGCGTGCGTGGCGCCATGGCGCGCGCACGGCCTTGCTGTTCATCGACCTCGACGGCTTCAAGACCGTCAACGACGGCCTTGGCCACCCGGCTGGCGATGAGCTGCTGGTGTGCGTCGCGTCGCGGCTGCAGAAGCGGCTGCGCCAGGAGGACTTCCTCGGTCGCCTGGGCGGTGACGAGTTCCTGGTCATCCTTGAAACCAGCCCGTGCAGCACGGGCCTCGCCGTGCTGGCGCGCGACCTGCTCGCGACGGTCTCGGCACCTGTCCGGCTCTCCTGCGGGCAGGACGCCTACGTGACGGCCAGCATCGGCATCAGCGTCTGCCCGGATGACGGCAACTCGACGGCCGTTGAGTTGCTGCGTGACGCGGACGCGGCCATGTACCGCGCCAAGGATCTCGGCCGCAATCGCTTCTGCTTCTACACCTGCGACCTGAACGCCGAGGCCATGGCCAAGCTGGACATGGAGGCTGCACTGAGCCGCGCCATCGAACGCGACGAGCTGCAACTGCATTACCAACCCAAGGTGGACGCGCTCAGCGGCGAGTTCGTCGGCGCCGAGGCGCTGCTGCGCTGGAACCGCGGCGGCGTCGGCCTTGTGTCCGCAGGGCAATTCATTCCCGTGGCAGAGCGCAGCAGCCTGATCCTCGACATCGGCGCCTGGGTCATCGACAGCGCGTGCCGGCAGATACGGGCCTGGATGGATGCCGGCCAGCCGGTGGTGCGCATTGCCGTGAACGTGGCGGCGCGGCAGTTCGCCGCAGGCGACCTGGACGTCGTGGTGGCGCAGGCGCTGCAGCGCCACGGTGTGCCGGCGCTTTGCCTGGAGGTCGAGTTGACCGAAGGCATGCTGATGAGCAATCCGCAGGCAGGCACAGCCATGCTGCAGCGCCTGCGGGACCTGGGCGTCAAGCTGTCGCTGGACGACTTCGGCACGGGCTACTCCAGCCTGGCCTATCTGCACCAGTTCCCGATCGACGCGCTGAAGATCGACCAGTCCTTCGTGTGCCGCATCGGCGATGAGCCCGATGGCGCCGCGCTTGTCGATGCCGTCATCGCGCTGGCCCACCGCCTGCGCCTGCGCGTGGTCGCCGAAGGTGTCGAGACGGTGGCGCAGCGTGACTACCTGCGGCAGCAAGGCTGCGACGAGATGCAGGGCTACCACTTCGCCCGCCCTGCGCCGGCCGCAGCGCTGCAGGTGTTGCTGGCCGC
>NZ_JBDSQX010000178.1:0-40757 GCF_039929605.1 Roseateles sp. | reverse complement strand
AGAACACCTTGGCATGGACGTAGTCGGGCGTGACCTCGATCGCATTGATCGTGGCCATGCCGATGCGCGGATCCTTGAGCTCGCGGATCAGCTCCGCCAGATCGCGCTGGATCTGGTCGGCGACGCGGAAGGCTCGGTTGGGGATGGCGCGTTTATGTCTCATGGCGGTTTCCTTAAAGGACAAACCCCGCCCCTTTCGGGCGGGGTCTGCGGGGTAACCCGAGGGGCTGGCGGTCAGAGCGTGCGGGCCACTTCCTTGATCTCGAAGAATTCCAGTTGGTCGCCTTCGGCGATGTCGCTGTAGTTCTTGAGCTTGATACCGCACTCGAAGCCTTCCTTGACTTCGCGAACGTCGTCCTTCTCGCGGCGCACCGACTCCACCTCACCGGTGTAGATGACGATGTTCTCGCGCAGCAGGCGGAAGCGGGCACCACGGCGCACCAGGCCGGACGTGACCATCGAGCCGGCCACCGTGCCGATCTTGGAAGCCACGAAGACCAGCCGGATCTCGGCCGTACCCAGCGCCTCTTCGCGCTGCTCGGGAGCCAGCATGCCGCTCATCGCCTTCGTCACATCGTCCACGGCGTCGTAGATGATGTTGTAGTAGCGCAGGTCGACGGCATTGCCCTCGGCCAGCTTGCGCGCACCAGCGTCGGCACGCACGTTGAAGCCGATGATGACCGCCTTGGACGCGATGGCGAGGTTGATGTCGCTCTCGCTGATGCCGCCAACCGCCGCGTGGACGATCTGCACCTTGACCTCGGCCGTGCTGAGCTTGAGCAGCGAAGAAGCCAAGGCTTCCTGCGAACCCTGTACGTCGGACTTGATGATGATGCCCAGCGTCTGGACTTCGCCACCCGACATGTCGGAGAACATGTTCTCCAGCTTGGCGGCCTGCTGCTTGGCAAGCTTGACGTCGCGATACCTGCCGGAACGGAAGGTCGCCACTTCACGGGCGCGGCGCTCATCGCTGAGCACCATGAACTCGTCACCAGCGCGCGGCACTTCGGTCAGGCCCTGGATCTCGACCGGGATGGACGGACCAGCCTCGGTACACGCCTTGCCGTCTTCGTCCAGCATGGCGCGAACACGGCCATAGGTGGAACCGGCCAGGACAACGTCGCCACGCTTGAGCGTGCCGGACTGCACCAGCACGGTCGCGACCGGGCCGCGGCCCTTGTCCAGCCTGGCTTCGATGACCAGGCCCTTGGCCATGGAGGCCACCGGCGCCTTGAGCTCCAGCACTTCGGCCTGCAGCAGCACCTGCTCCAGCAGCCCGTCCATGTTTTCGCCCGTCTTGGCCGACACGGCCACGAACGGCACATCGCCGCCGAATTCTTCCGGCACGACACCTTCGGCCACCAGTTCGCCCTTCAGGCGTTCAAGGTTGGCACCCGGCTTGTCGATCTTGTTCATCGCCACGACGATGGGCACGCCCGCCGCCTTGGCATGGTGGATCGCTTCCTTGGTCTGGGGCATCACGCCGTCGTCCGCCGCCACCACCAGGATGACGATGTCGGTGGCCGTGGCGCCGCGGGCACGCATGGCCGTGAAGGCCGCGTGACCCGGGGTGTCCAGGAAGGTGATCATGCCGCGCGGCGTTTCGACGTGATAGGCGCCGATGTGCTGCGTGATGCCGCCGGCCTCACCCGCGGCCACACGGGCACGGCGGATGTAGTCCAGCAGCGAGGTCTTGCCATGGTCGACGTGACCCATGACGGTGACAACCGGTGCGCGCGACAGCGACTCGTGCTGCTGCTCGGTGGTGCCCTCTTCTTCGAGGAAGGCGTCCGGATCGTCAAGCTTGGCGGGGAAGGCCTTGTGGCCCATTTCCTCGACCAGGATCATGGCCGTCTCTTGGTCCAGCTGCTGGTTGATGGTGACCATCTGTCCCAGCTTCATCAATTGCTTGATGACCTCGGCGGCCTTGACCGACATCTTGTGTGCCAGATCGGCCACCGAGATGGTTTCAGGCACGTGCACTTCCTGGATCTGCATTTCTGCAGGCGCCTGGAAGTTGGACGGGTTGTTGCCACCCCGGTCACCACCACCACGGCGGCCACCGGCACCGCCACGCGCCGGAGCGCGCCAGTTGCCACCGCCGCCCGGGCGAGCAGCGCCGGCCGGGCCGGAACCGATGGTCTTGAGGCCACGCTTCTTGGCGGCATCATCGGCCCAACTGGACGACAGCTTTTCGGACTTGACCGACTTCTTGTCGCCCGGCTTGGCAGCCGCGCCAGCAGCAGCCGGTGCGCCAGGCGCGCCGACCTTCTTGTGGATGGTGCCTTTGATGCCGGCAGCAGGTTCGGCCGGCTTGGGCTCTTCCTTCTTGGCAGCGACCATCACCTTCTTGGGCGCGTTCATCATCGCGCGGATGGCGGCAGCTTCGGCCTCGGCGGCCTTGCGGCGGCGGACCAGGTCGTCCTGCTTCTGCTTCTCTTCGGCAGCAGCGTCGACGGCCTTGACCACGCGCAACAGCGGCTTCGGAGGCTCGACCGGAGCGGCAACCACGACCGGCGCAGGCACTTCCACCGGCGCGGCGGCGGCCACCGGCTCAGGCGCGGGCGCCTCGACCGGAGCCGACTTGGTGCGACGGCTTGCCGCAGCCTTGTTGATGGCAGCCGCTTCGGCAGACGCCTTGTCGGAGCTGCGCTGGCGGGCTTCGGCAACGGCCTCCGGCTTGGCGGCTTCGGTGGCAACCTGTGCTGCGGCAGCTTGAGCAGCAGCAGCGGCTTCAGCGGCGGCCTGCTCCTCGGCACGGCGCGCCTCGGCGGCTTCGCGGGCGGCGCGCTCAGCATCCTCGCGGGCCTTCACCTTGGCGACCATTTCCTCTTCCTGCTGACGCAGCGCGGCGGCATTGGCTTGCGCCTCTTCCTCGCGGCGGACCAGCTCGGCTTCTTCCTGAGCTCCGCCGGTCTCTTCCCCGGCGTCGTCACGCTTGATGAAGGTACGTGTCTTCTTGACCTGGACCTGGATCGTGCGGGCCTTGCCACTGGCATCGGCTTGCTTGATCTCGGTGGTCGACTTCTTGACCAGCGTGATCTTCTTGCGATCCGCGCCGGCAGTGCCGTGGGAAGAGCGCAGGTGGTCGAGCAGGCGTTCCTTGTCGTGCTCGCTCAGCGAGTCATCAACGGAAGACTTCTTGACGCCCGCGGCTTGCAGCTGCTCCAGCAGACTGCTCGCCGGCTTGCTCAGCTCGGCGGCGAATTGGGCGACGGTAGTCACGGCCATGTGGGGATCCTTCAAATTACTTTTGGTGCAGCGCGGCGTGTCGAGATCAATCAATCGTTGAACCAATGTTCACGGGCCTTCATGATCAGCGTGCGTGCCGCCGCTTCGTCCAGGCCGGACAGTTCGACCAATTCATCCACGGCCAGGTCGGCCAGGTCATCACGGGTATTGATGTTGCCCTCGGCCAGCTTGCTCAACAGCTCGGGCGTCACGCCCTCGAGGTCGCGCAGGTCTTGCGAGACGTCATCGACCTTCTCTTCGCGGGCGATTTCTGCCGTCAGCAGCGCATCCTTGGCACGGGTGCGCAGCTCGTTGACGGTGTCCTCGTCGAAGGCCTCGATCTCGAGCATTTCCTGCATCGGGACGTAGGCGACTTCTTCCAGGCTGGTGAAGCCCTCGGCAATGAGGATGTCGGCGACTTCGGCATCGACGTCGAGCTTGTCGACGAAGAGCTTGCGGACGCTCTCGGCCTCGACTTCATGCTTGGCAGCCGATTCCTCGGCCGACATGATGTTGATGCGCCAGCCGGTCAGCTCGGACGCCAGGCGCACGTTCTGGCCGCCACGGCCAATCGCGATGGCGAGGTTTTCCTCGTCGACGACGACGTCCATCGCATGGCGCTCTTCATCGACGACGATGGATTGAACGTTCGCCGGCGCCAGCGCGCCGATGACGAACTGCGCCGGGTCTTCGCTCCACAGCACGATGTCGACACGCTCGCCGGCCAGTTCGGTGGTCACACCGTTGACGCGCGAACCACGCACACCGACACAGGTGCCGATGGGGTCGACGCGGCGGTCATGGCTGATGACGGCGATCTTGGCGCGGCTGCCGCTGTCGCGGGCACAGCTCTTGATCTCCAGCAGGCCCTGCTCGATCTCGGGCACTTCCTGCGCGAAGAGTTCCTTCATGAACTCGCCGCTGGAACGCGACAGCATGATCTGCGGGCCGCGCTGGGTCGGGTCCACGCCGAGGATGACGGCGCGCACGCGGTCACCGGTGCGCAGGTTCTCTTTCGAGATCATCTCGCTGCGCTTGAGGCGGCCTTCCACCCGGCCGCTCTCGACAATGATGTCGCCCTTGTCCAGGCGCTTGACGGTGCCGACGAAGATCCTCTCGCCGCGCGACATGAAGTCGTTCAGCAGTTGCTCGCGCTCGGCGTCACGGATCTTTTGCAGGATGACCTGCTTGGCAGCCTGGGCGCCGATGCGGCCGATGGGCAGCGACTCGACCGGCTCTTCGATGTGGTCGTCCACCTCGATGTCGGAAATCTGCTCTTGCGCTTCAAACAGCAGGATCTCGGCATCGGCAATCTGCAGACCCGCCTCGTTCGGCACAACGTGCCAGCGACGGAAGGTTTCGTACTCGCCGGAGTCACGGTCCACGCTGACGCGGATGTCGGCCTCAGCGCCGTAAATCTTCTTGGTGGCCGAGGCCAGCGCGGCTTCGACCGCACCGAACACGACATCGCGCTCCACGCTCTTTTCGCGCGAGATCGCATCCACCAGCATCAACATTTCGCGGTTCATTGCTTGAGACCTCCGTCAACCTTGTCTTGGCCGGGCGCCACCTCGATGGATGCGCCCGCTTGTTTCTTAGGTGCTGCTTTTTTCGGCTTGATGACGCCACGCTGGCCCGGCTTGCGGTCGGGTGCCGGCTCGCCGCCGCGCCCCTTGAAGCTGATCACGGGTACGAGACGCGCCTCACGAACTTCATCGAGCGTGAAGTCCAGCGCCTGATCGGCTTCGCCGTCGTCAAACACCAGACGCCAGGCCTGATCGCTTTCGGCTTGCGGCTGGGCGCTGACGACGCCGCGATACTTCTTGCGACCCTGGAAGGGAGCTTTCAGCGTGATGTCGATTTCCTGGCCGGCAAAGCGCGCGTAATGCGCGGCCTTGTTCAGCGGCCGATCCAGGCCCGGCGAGGACACTTCAAGCCGGGAATATTCCAAACCCTCGACCTCAAGCACATACTGCAACTGGCGGGTGACCTTTTCGCAGTCATCCACATCTATCAATTCGCCGGCATCCGCTTGCGGTTCCAGCAAGTCGATCGTCACGCGCAGCGTCCCACCACTGGCACTGCGTTCGCAGTCCACGAGTTCGTAACCGAGTCCGGTCACAGTCGTTTCCACAGCGGTTTGCCAACTCATGCGGGGATGGGCGAGGGGTAGAAGGAAAATCGAAAAAGCAAAAAAAATGGGCTGGATGAACCCGCCCAACTCGTTTCACCAAAGCCGAATTCGGCCAATTACGGCCAGCTCCGGGGGATGTCACCCGGTGCTCGCGAGGGCCGGCCTCGTTTCGGTGAAAGTCGGATTGTACGGTGCAAGTCCTATGCCGGCAAGTCGCTGGCTACGGCGCGTGACAGAATCTGAGGCTGTTTTAGACCTCACAGGAGACAAGAATGGGCTTTCTCGCCGGCAAGCGGCTGCTAATCACGGGCGTGCTGTCCAACCGCTCCATCGCCTACGGCATCGCTCGGGCCTGCCACCGCGAAGGCGCCGAGCTGGCCTTCAGCTATCAAGGCGAGCGCTTCAAGGAGCGCATCACCGAATTCGCGGCCGAGTTTGGCTCACAGCTGATCTATGACTGCGACGTGACCAGCGACGAGCAGTTGGAAGCGCTCTTCAATCAACTAGGCGAGGTTTGGCCCGAGTTCGACGGCTTTGTGCATTCGATTGGTTTTGCGCCGCGCGAGGCGATTGCCGGTGATTTTCTCGAAGGCATGACGCGCGAGAACTTCCGCATCGCCCACGATATTTCGGCCTACAGCTTCCCGGCCATGGCCAAACTCGCGGCGCCGCGGCTGCGCGCAGGTTCGGCACTGCTGACCTTGAGCTATCTCGGCGCACTGCGCATCGTGCCTAACTACAACACCATGGGCCTGGCCAAGGCCAGCCTGGAGGCCAGCGTGCGCTATCTCGCGCAGGCGCTCGGCCCCAAGGGCGTGCGGGTGAACGGCATCTCGGCCGGGCCGATCAAAACACTGGCGGCCTCGGGTATCAAGGACTTCGGCAAGCTGCTGGGCCAGTTCGCGGCTCAGGCACCGATCCGCCGCAACGTCACCATCGACGACGTTGGCAATACCGCCGCCTTCCTGCTGTCCGACCTCGCGGCCGGCATCAGCGCCGAGATCACCTACGTGGACGGCGGCTTCAGCCAGATCGCGATGGCCGGAGAGGCCTGAACTGCTCAGGCGCGGCGGCGGCGCCAGGAGGCGAAGCCCGCTGCGGCCAGCCCGAGCAGCGCCAGGCCGCCGGGCTCGGGCACCGAGGTCGTGTCGCGCACGATGATCGAGCCGGCGGCAACCTCACCGTTGTCGCCCACCTCGCCGATGTAGAGAAAGAGGCCGGCCGTCAAGACGGCGCCGGTCAGGTTGAAGTCGATGGCGCCGTCGTCGCCCAGGCTCAGGAAGCCGAAGACGGTCGGGCCGGTCGTGTTCTCGGCATCGAAAAGGCCCAATGTCGCGACCACGTTGTCGACTGCGACGCCAGAGCCATCCGTGCCGAAGAGCTTGGGATCGGCCGGCGCGCGCTGCGTGCCTGGCGAGAAGATCGTGCCCGTCGTGAAGTTGAACACCGACAACCCCACGGCGCCCTGCGCGCAGGTGGCGTCGCCACAGTCGGTCGTCGATAGCTTGATGGCATCGAGGTCGAAGCCCGAGAACTGGCCGGCCGAGCCGCCGAGCAAGCCGCTGTTGTCGCGGACACCGATGGACAGGACGCTGGAGAGGCCGATGCTGGACAGGTCGGCCTTGTAGACCGCCGTGCCAGACAGCGTGCCGCCGGTGACGCCCGTCAGCTTGGACAGCGCAACGGGCACGGCCTGCGCAGCAGACGCCAGCGCGAAAGCCGCCGTAGCGGTAGCCAGAACTTTGTAAGTCAATCTCATGGGATGCCTCCAGTCAGTGGTGAACAAGCATTTCTGAGCGCATAGCCCATGCCAGCCCGTCCCCCTAGCTCCCTTAAGTGACTGCTGCGTCTGCCATTTTCTCGAATCCTGCGCTACCGCCACGGGAGAAGACACGGCCGCAAACTCGTTGGTGTCATATCGACCGACACCCTAGTTCTAGGCTTGTGTGCGCGCAGCCCTGTAACAGCCTCACATCTGGTGACTCCGCTCACGCAGGAAGCAGTCGCGCCGCAGGACCTGGGTTTCATGGCCTGTTCACGCCGCCCGCACGCAGTCCACGTAGTAGTGGCCGCGGCCGGTCTCTTCGTCCACCTCATGCACGAGGCCGTGCACGTCGGTCGCGAAGCCGGGGAACTTCGAGTTGAAGTTCCGCGTGAACTTCAGGTAGTCGACGATCTTCTTGTTGAAGCGCTCACCGGGCACCAGCAGCGGGATGCCAGGCGGGTAAGGCGTCAGCAGCGAGGTCGTGATGCGGCCTTCCAGCTCATCGATGCCGACTCGCTCGGTCCGGCGCTGCGCGATGTGCGCGTAGGCATCGGTCGGCGTCATGGCTGGCTGCAGGTTGGACAAATACATGTCCGTCGTCAGCCGCGCAATGTCGCCTTCTGCGTAAGCCTGATGGATGGACTGACTGAGGTCACGCAAGCCCATGCGCTCGTACTTGGGGAACTTCGCGCAGAACTCCGGCAGGATGCGCCACAGCGGCGCGTTCTTGTCGTAGTCGTCCTTGAACTGCTGCAGCGCCGTCAGCAACGTGTTCCAGCGGCCCTTGGTGATGCCGATGGTGAACATGATGAAGAACGAGTACAGGCCCGTCTTCTCGACGACGACGCCGTGCTCCACGAGGAATTTGGTGACGACGGACGCCGGGATGCCGGTTGTGGCAAAGCGCCCTTGCATGTCCAGCCCGGGGGTGATGATGGTGGACTTGATCGGGTCCAGCATGTTGAAGCCTTCGGCCAGGCCGCCGAAGCCGTGCCAGTCCTCGTCAGCATGCAGCATCCAGTCCGCCGAGACGGGCACATTGCCAGGCTCGTCGCGCAGGAAATCAGGCCCCCAGACCTTGAACCACCAGTCGTCGCCGTAGTCGCCCTCGACCTTGCGCATCGCGCGGCGGAAGTCGAGCGACTCGCGGATGCTCTCCTCCACCAGCGCCGTGCCGCCGGGCGGCTCCATCATCGCGGCGGCCACGTCGCAGCTCGCAATGATCGAGTACTGCGGGCTGGTGCTGGTGTGCATCAGGTAGGCCTCGTTGAAGAGGTGCTTGTCGAGCTTCACCGTTTGCGAGTCCTGCACGAGCACCTGTGACGCCTGCGAGATGCCCGCCAGCAGCTTGTGCGTGGACTGGGTCGCGTAGACCATGGCTTCCTTAGGGCGCATGCGGTTCTTGCCCATCGCGTGGAACTGGCCGTAGAAATCGTGGAAGGCCGCGTGCGGCAGCCAGGCCTCGTCGAAGTGCAGCGTCGGGATGTAGCCGTCGAGCTTCTTCTTGATCGTCTCGGTGTTGTAGAGCACGCCGTCGTACGTGCTCTGCGTCAGCGTCACGATGGACGGCATGACGGTCGCGGCATCGATGTGCGCCAGTAGCGGGTTGGCGGCGATCTTGGCGCGGATGGTCTCCGGGCTGAACTCGCTCTCGGGGATGGGGCCGATGATGCCGTAGTGGTTGCGCGTGGGCGTCAGGAAGACGGGAATGGCGCCGCACATGATGATGGCGTGCAGGTTGCTCTTGTGGCAGTTGCGGTCGATGACGACGACATCGCCCGGCGCCACCGTGTGATGCCAGACCATCTTGTTGGACGTGCTGGTGCCGTTCGTGACGAAGAAGCAATGGTCCGCGTTGAAGATGCGCGCGGCGTTCTTCTCGCTCTGCGCGATCGGGCCGGTGTGGTCCAGCAACTGGCCCAGTTCCTCGACGGCGTTGCACACGTCGGCGCGCAGCATGTTCTCGCCAAAGAACTGGTGGAACATCTGCCCGACCGGGCTCTTCAGGAAGGCGACGCCGCCCGAGTGGCCGGGGCAGTGCCAGGAATAGGAACCGTCCTGGGCGTAGTCCATCAGCGCCCTGAAGAACGGCGGCGCCAGCCCGTCGAGATAGCTGCGAGCCTCGCGAATGATGTGGCGCGCCACGAACTCCGGCGTGTCCTCGAACATGTGGATGAAGCCGTGCAGTTCACGCAGCACGTCGTTAGGCAGATGCTGGCTGGTGCGGGTCTCGCCGTAGACGTAGATCGGGATGTCCGGGTTGCGGTTGCGGATCTCCTGGATGAACTTGCGCAGGCTCAGCACCACCGGGTCGAGTTCCGGGCCGGCGGTGAACTCCTCGTCGTCGATGGACAGGATGAAAGCCGACGCACGGCTTTGCTGCTGGGCGAACTGGCTCAGATCGCCGTAGCTGGTGACACCCAGCACCTCCATGCCCTCCTTCTGGATGGCTTCGGCCAGCGCGCGAATGCCGAGGCCCGAGGTGTTTTCCGACCGGTAGTCTTCATCGATGATGACGACGGGGAACTTGAACTTCAGCATGCGGCCTCCAGCGGGCGGGACGGAAAAACGAAGCCGCGAAGTGTAGGGCCGCAGCGTGTCAGAGCCGCGTCACCCCAGCCCTGACCGCGGTCTAAACTGCCCCAACACCAAAGACATGGGAGAGACAAGATGGATTGGAACTGGGCCACCGTCTGGTGGGTCGCGGCGGGCCTGCTGATCGCCGTCGAATTGGCCAGCGGCACCTTCTATCTGCTCATGCTGGCGGTGGGCGCCGCCGCCGGTGCGCTGGCCGCGCATCTGGGCGTGGGCCCGACCGGCCAGGTGCTGACGGCCGCCATCGTCGGCGGCGCTGCGATCGTCGGTTGGCATGTGAGGCGCAGCCGCATGCCCGCAGCAGCACCCGCGGCGAGCAATCCCGACGTCAACCTCGACATCGGCCAGTCCGTGCAAGTCACGTCTTGGACGCCCGACGGCCTGGCCAAGGTGCAATACCGCGGCGCGGCCTGGCAAGCCCGCTTCATCGGCATTGCGCCAGCGCAGAGCGGCCGGCATGTGATCCGCGCGGTTGAAGGCAGCTGCCTGCTGCTCGACCGCTGAACCGTCAAATCAACAACACCAGGGAGACCTCATGGGGTTCCAGATCGCACTCGTCATCCTCGTCATCGCAGCCATCTTCGTGGTGCGCTCGATCAAGGTCGTCCCACAGCAAAACGCCTGGGTGGTGGAGCGCCTCGGCAAGTACCACGGCACGCTCACGCCGGGCCTCAATTTCCTCGTGCCCTTTGTCGACCGGCTCGCCTACAAGCACTCGCTGAAGGAAATCGCGCTCGACGTGCCCAGCCAGGTCTGCATCACCAAAGACAACACCCAACTGACTGTCGACGGCATCCTCTACTTCCAGGTCACCGACCCCATGCGCGCGAGCTATGGCGCGAGCAACTACGTCATCGCCATCACCCAGCTCGCGCAGACGACGCTGCGCTCCGTCATCGGCCGCATGGAACTGGACCGGACCTTCGAGGAACGCGCGGTGATCAACACCTCGGTCGTCGAAGCGCTGGACGAGGCGGCGCTGAACTGGGGCGTCAAGGTGCTGCGCTACGAGATCAAGGACCTGACACCGCCGCCGGCCATCCTGCACTCGATGCAGGCCCAGATCACAGCGGAACGCGAGAAGCGCGCACTAATCGCCGCCTCCGAGGGCCGGCGCCAGGAACAGATCAACATCGCCACCGGCGAGCGCGAAGCCGCGATTGCCCGCTCAGAGGGCGAGAAGCAGGCCGAGATCAACAAGGCCCAGGGTGAAGCGGCGGCCATCACGGCGGTCGCCGACGCGTCGTCGGACGCCATCCGCAAGATCGCTGCGGCCATTCAGCAACCGGGCGGCGATCAGGCCGTGCAACTCAAGGTCGCGGAGAAGGCCGTCGACGCCTTTGCCCAGCTCGCCCAGAAGAACAACACGATGATCGTGCCCGGCAACGTGAGCGAAGTTGCGGGCCTCATCGGTACCGCCATGAGCCTGCTCAAGGCCGGCGGCAAGGCCTGAAGCACTGCGGGGCGCACGCCGTAGGAACGGCTTGCCCGCGAGAGGTCGAGCGGGTGACCGCAGAGCCCCCGCCTTGTCCTGTAGCGCCGGATGCCGAATCTGAATCATGTCGTTCATCAGATCGGCGGGCGACGGTTCATTCATCCGCTCAGACGCTGCATCAGCGAAATGCTGGGTTATGATTGAGGGCTTGCAGGAGAGGTGGATGAGCGGTTTAAGTCGCACGCCTGGAAAGCGTGTGTGGGTTTATCCCCACCGCGGGTTCGAATCCCGCCCTCTCCGCCAGGAACCCGTATAAGTTGTTGATTTAGATAAGTTTTCAACTCACAAATCAACGACTCAGAAGTCAACTCATAACGCCGCAGTGGCATGGTCACTGCGGCGTTTTGATTTCCGGTCGGGCTTTTTCGCGACTTACGCTGGCCCTCGCGCTTGAGCGCCAACTGGACGGAATCCAGGCGCCGCGCCCTGGGCAGGACTCGCCGCACGACTGGGCCAGCGAGAACCCGCTGGACCGGCTGGCGCACGCAGACGGCGCACGCTTTTTGCGAGAATCCGCCGACCCCATCCCCATGTATCCAGGCTGCCACCGACCCGGCCACGCAGCCACCATCTGAGGCTCCAGCACCATGGACACCCGCACCTCCGAAACCCGCCTGCGCATCGAGCGCCTGCGCGATGCCCTGGCCGCCCACGGCGCACAAGCCGTGTTCGTGCCGTCGAGCGACCCGCATCTGTCCGAATACCTGCCCGGCCGCTGGCAAGGCCGCGAATGGCTGTCGGGCTTCACCGGCTCCATGGGCAGCCTCGTCGTCACGCGAGACCGTGCCGCACTGTTTGCCGACAGCCGCTACTGGGACCAGGCCGAGGCCCAGCTCGCCGGCAGCGGCATCGAGCTGCAGAAGACGAGCTCGGGCGCCTCGACGCAGTACATCGAGTGGATCGCCCAGCAGTTGCACGCCGGTGACACGCTGGCCGTGGACGGCCAGGTGCTCGGCCTGGCGCTGGCCAACGCGCTGCGCGCCGGCCTTGGCCGCAAGGGCATCACGCTGCGCACCGACACCGACCTGCTGCAGCAGGCTTGGGACGACCGCCCCACGCTGCCGATGGATGCCGTCTACGAACACCTGCCGCCGCAGGCCGCCGTCAGCCGCGCCGACAAGCTAGCCCGTGTGCGCGCGGCAATGGGCACTATCGGTGCGACCCACCACCTCGTCTCGACCGTCGACGACGTGGCCTGGCTGCTGAACCTGCGCGGCAGCGATGTGGAATGCAACCCGGTCTTCATCGCCCACCTGTTGCTGGACCTGCAAGGCGGCCGCCTGTTCATCGGCAGCGGCAAGGTGCCTGCCGACGTCGCTGCCCGGCTGTCCACCGATGGCATCCAGCTCGCCGCCTACGACCAGGCCGCCGCCGCACTCGCCGCGCTGCCGGCCGATGCCACGCTGCTGATCGACCCGCGCCGCGTGACGCTGGGCCTGCGCGAGGCCGTGCCGGCCGGCGTCAAGGTCGTCGAGCAGATCAACCCCAGCACGCTGCTGAAGAGCCGCAAGACGCCCGCCGAGGCGGTGTTCATCCGCGAAGCCATGGCCGAGGACGGCGCGGCGATGTGCGAGTTCTACGCCGACTTCGAGGCGTCGCTGGCCCGTGGCGAGCGCTGGAGCGAGCTGGACGTGGACGCCAAGCTCTCCGCCCAGCGCAGGAAGCGCAAGGGCTTCGTGGGCCTGAGCTTCTCGACGATTGCCGGTTGGATGGCCAACGGCGCCCAGCCCCACTACCGCGCCCTGCCCGAGTCGTTCGCGCAGATCGAGGGCAACGGCCTGCTGCTGATCGACTCCGGCGGCCAGTACCTGGGCGGCACGACCGACATCACGCGTGTGTGGCCCATCGGCACCGTCAGCGCCGAGCAAAAGCGCGACTACACGCTGGTGCTGAAGGGCACGCTGGCGCTGTCGCGCACCCGCTTCCCGCGTGGCACGCTCAGCCCCATGCTGGACGCCATCGCTCGCGCGCCGCTGTGGGAGCACGGGCTGGACTACGGCCACGGCACCGGCCACGGCGTGGGCTATTTCATGAACGTGCACGAAGGCCCGCAAAGCATCTCCAAGGCCATCCCCGAGGCGACCATGGCGATGGAGCCTGGGATGATTACGTCCATCGAGCCCGGCCTGTACCGCCCGGGTCTGTGGGGCGTGCGCATCGAGAACCTCGTGCTCAACGTCGCCATCGACACGCCGGAGAAGAACGCCTTCGGCGAGATGCTGGAATTCGAGACGCTGACGCTGTGCCCGATCGACACGCGCTGCCTCGACAGGAGCCTGCTGCGCGCCGACGAGATCGCCTGGCTGAACGGCTATCACGCGACGGTGCGCGAGCGCCTGCAGCCGCTGGTGAGCGGGCCGGCGCTGGCCTGGCTGCTGGCGCGCACCGAGCCGGTGTCGGCATGAGGCGGCTGGCCGCGCTGCTGCTGATCGCGGCCGGCGCGGCCGGGGCGCAGACACGCTACGAAGGCCTGTGCGACGCCTCGGCGGGCGTCGCGCTGGACGCACGTCATTTCGTCGTGGCGGACGACGAGCACAACAAGCTGAGCGTCTACCAACGCGGCGAGCCGAAGCGGGTCGGCCAGGTCGACCTCAAGTTCCTGAAGGCCGACAAGGAGGCTGACCTCGAAGGCGCGGCTCAGGTCGGCCAACGCATCTACTGGATCGGCTCGCACGCCCGCAACAGCAGCGGTGAGGTGCGCAAGGACCGGCACCGCTTCTTCGCGACCGAGATCGTCGGCACGACGGTCGAACCCGTCGGCAAGCCCTACACCGCGCTGCTGGCGGACCTGCTGGCCGCCCCTGCGCTGGCGCCGCTGAAGCTGGCCGACGCCGCCGGCCGCGCGGCCGAGGCCGAGGGCGGGCTCAACATCGAAGGCCTGGCCGCAGCGGCGGACGGCAGCCTGCTCATCGGCCTGCGCAACCCCATCCCGCTGGGCAAGGCCGTCGTCGTGCCGCTGCTGAACCCGGCCGAACTGGTCGACGGCAAGGGCCCGGCGCGCTTCGGCGCCGTCATCCGGCTGGACCTGGGCGGGCGCGGCGTGCGCTCCATCGAGCGCGTCGGCGCCGGCTACCTGATCGCTGCCGGGCCAGCGGCCGACACGGGCACGTTTGCCCTCTTCCGCTGGAGCGGCAAGGCGGCGGAAGCGCCCTCACCCGTCCAACTGGACCTCAACGCGCTGCGGCCGGAGGCGCTGTTCGCCTGGCCCGACGGCCACGTCACCCTGCTGAGCGACGACGGCGGCGTGATGGTCGGCAAGAAGGCCTGCAAGGACGCCGACAAGGCCAAGCGATCTTTCCGCACGTTGGATTTCAGGCCTTAGGCGCCAGCACCGGATACCGCCATACCAGCGCCGCGCTGGTCAGCAGCAGCAACAGCACCGCGCCGAACAAAGGCAAGGCGCTGCCCACGCCGCCCAGGAAGGGTGCGACGAGTTGCGTGCCCAGCGCACCGGCGGCCAGCAGCGCCAGCACCAGCAGCGCCGTCGCACGGCCCATCTGCGCGGGCGGCACGGCGAGCGCGTCCACAAACGTGGCCGGCCCGCGGATGGCCAACGCGCCGCAGAAGCAGACCCAGTAGCCCGCAACGACCGCGTAAGGTGGTTGCTGCCACAGCCACACCACGGCCAGCGCCAGCACGCAGGCGACGATTTGCACCGTGCAGCCCACCTTCACCACGCGCGCATGGCCCAGCCGCTTAGCCAGCCGGCCGGACTGCGACGCGCCGAGCATGAAGGCGCTGACGCCCAGCACCTGCATCAGCGCAAAGGCGTCGGTGCCCAGGCCCAGCGTGTGTTGCAGCAGCTGCGGCGCGCTGGCCAGGAAGGTCAGCAAGGCGCCGATGCACAGCGCATGCGACAGCGCCAGGCGCAGGTAGCTGCGGTTGCGCAGGATGCCCGCGTAGCTCGCGTCATGCGCGAGGTTGAGGCCGGGCAGCTGGCGCGGCGCGATCTTGACGACCCAGGGCAGCACGAGCAGTGACAGCGCGGCCAGCACCCAGAAGGTGCCGCGCCAGTCCGTGAAGGTGAGCATCAACGCGCCCAGCACCGGCCCGGCCGCCGGCACGATGGCCTCGACCATCGAGATGGCCGCGATGCCGCGCACCACGTCGCCATCGGCCAGTGTGGCGCGCACGACGGTGGGCGCCACGACAGTCGCTGCCGCCGCAGCCACGCCCTGCAGCAGGCGCATCAGCAGCAACACCGCGATGTTCGGCGCCAGCGCGCAGCCCAGGCTGGTCAGCGCCAGCAGCGCCAGGCCGATCTCCATGCAGCGGCGCGGGCCGAGCCGGTTCAGCAGTTCGCCCCACAGCAGTTGGGCAGCGGCCAGGCCGGCGAGGTAGACGGCCACGGTGGCCTGCGCGAGCGGCACGCTGATGCCCATGCCGGTTTGCAAGGCAGGCACGGCGGGCAAGTAAAGGTCCATCGCGGCCATGCTGACGCCGGTGACGAAGGCCAGCGGCAGGATGGTGCGTATGGAGGCTGAAGCTGAGACGGAAGCTGAATGCACGGACAACCCTTTTCACAAAGGGCGCCCTGGTTCTGTCGTCTCTGCCGAGCGTGGCGGAGGCCTTTCACCGGGCTCTCCGTCGCAGCACCCCTCGGCAGGACGGCATCGCGAGACTGGATGTCCGACGCGACGCGGGGCGCATTCTAGAAGCCCGCTGGGCGCCCAGGAACCGGTCAGAGTCCAGGCTTGAGCGCAGCGTCCGCCGCCGCGAAGCTGGCGGCCAGTTGTGCCTGCACGCCCGCGAGTTCGGCTGCAGGCTTGCCCTGGGCCTGCAGCGACTGCAACAACCCACGCAGCGCCCAGCCGCTGGTGGGGTGCTCGGCCAGGGCGGTGCGAAAGCTCTGCTCGGCCTGAGCCCAACGTGCGGCCTTCAGCTGCATGTCACCCAGCGCCAGCCGCGAGCCGGCGGCGAGCATCGGCGGCTCGGTGCGGTCGGTGAACTTGCTGGCTTCCACCGCCTGCGCTTGCAGTTGCAGCGCCGCGTCTGCCTGCCCCTCGGCCAGCGCGACCTCGGCACCCAGCCGGGCCTTGGCCATCTGCACCACGCTGCGTGCGACCTTGTCCATGAAGTCGTCGCCGGCATGCGCGTTGACGAGCTTGTCCGCTGCGGGCGACAGCAGCGCCAGCGCACGTTCGTTGACGGCGGCGGCTTCGGCATAACGCCCCAACAGACCGAAGGTGTGCGCGGGCGTGTGCACCAGATGGGGCGCCTGCGGCGCCAGGCGCCCAGGCGCTCGGCCGCCACGAGGGCGCGGTGGGCCTGGCGCGGCGTGTCCAGCGCATGGATAAGTTAGTGGTTGACGCCGGTGTGCTGTGGGTGGCGGGCCACAGCCGCCTCCAGCCGCGTGCCAAGTTCACCGATGCGGCCACGCGGCTCGCCGGTGTCCTCGTCCCACCAGCCGCCACGGTTGGCGACCATCTCCGCCTCGACGTACAGCGACAGCAGGTCCGGGTCGTCGGGCGTGCGGTCGGCCAGCGCGTGCAGGCGGTCCGCATACGCCACGTCCAGCGGGTCCGCGCGCTTGCTCGATCCGCCGGAGGCCTGGCCGCAGACGGGCGAGGTCAGCACGGCCACTTCGGCGCGCTGGCTGGCATGGGCGTAGCGCAATGCCATCGCGTCGATCAGCTCGCGCTCGCTGGGGCTGGCGTTGGCGCGCAGCCGCACGGCCAGGTCCACGTAGCGCTTGGCTTCGGTCAAGTCGCCGCGGTCCGGCCCGTTGATGTTGGGGCCGAGCTGCCAGGCCACGCCCCAGGCGCACAGCGCGCAGTCAGGGTCGGCGGCCAGCGCGGCCTTGAAGCTGCGCACGGCCTCCTCTGCGTGAAGGCATAGCTTTCGGCGGATGGCGTGGACGTGGACGAGCCCACGCCGACGGCCAGCGACCCGGCCACGCCGGTGTTGCCAGTGGCCGCACCCGAGGTGGCGGTCGTCGTCGCATCGCTACGCTGGCCGGTCACGGTGGTCGCGCCCAGGGCCAGGCCCTGCTGCTGACGCTGCCTGTGCCACTGCCGCCGACGCGGGCGCTGCTGCCGACCTCCGCCACGTTGATGGCCACCGCCGCGCCGATGTTGGTGCTGCCATTGCTGGGTCGGCCGCCGTGCTGTTGGCGTCGGGCTGGGTCGTCGCCTTGGCGGTGACGGTGGAGTTGGAGGCCAGCGTGATCTTGCCGGCGGTCGCGTTCAGGTTGGTCACACCGGACAGCGTGATCTGCGCGTCGGAGCTGGTCTGCACGAAGGCGACCTTGATCAGGTTGCTGGCGTAGCTGGAGTCCTGCGTGCTGACGTTGACGCAGGTGCTGACGATGAGGCCGATACCGCTGGCCGTCAGCGTCGCGCCGACCAGGTTGATGGCGCCGCTGGCGTTGCCGAGCAGGTTGACGCCGTCCAGCAGCGTCACGCCATCGGTGACGACCTTGGTGACGCCCAGGTACATGTCACTGGCCTGCAGCGTCACGCCGCTGGCGGTGATGGCCTCCTGCGAGTCGACGTTGAGCTTGCCGGTGGTCGTGAAGCTGCTGGCGAAGACGATGTCGTCGGTGCTCTTGAGAAACAGCGTCGTCGGGTTGTAGAAGTCCGGGCCGCTGCTCTGGAAGGTCAGCGTGTCGTCGCTGAGCAGCGGGATGTCGGTGCCGCCATCCAGCTCCACCATGACGGCGAAGGGCGATGTGGCGGTGGTGCCGGCGGCGCCGTCGTCATAGCCGAGGTCGACCTGCACCTTGTCGCCGATGCCGGGCAGGCCGCTGATGCTGATCTTGACGTTCTGGTTCAGCGCCACCTTGCCGAGCGAGGTGCCCAGCGTGTTGTCCCAGACGCGGATCTCGGCCCGCCGCCGCTGTAGACGGTCTCGACCTTCAGGTCGCCGGAGTGGACGTTGATGGTCAGCGTGCCGGCCGGTGCGAAGGCCGCCAGCGGGATGGGCGTGTCCGACAGCAGCAGGCGGGGCTCAAGGTGCTCGAAGACGAGCTTCTCGCGTACCGCCGCAGGCGCATTAGGTTTGGCAGCGGGAGCCGGCGCGGAGGCCTTGGCCGCGTCGCCAACGCAGGCCGATTCGGGGTGACCCCACCGTTTCGCGGGTAAACCACGAAGCCAAACGCGACAAGTCGCCTCGCTGCGGTCGGATGCCCTAGGCTGGCGGCCCATGGACAGGGTCGAAATCATCGTCATCGGCGCGGGCGTCATCGGCCTCGCGGTGGCGCGCGAGCTGGCGCAACGCGGGCGTGAGGTCGTCATCGTCGAAGCCGCCGGCGCCATCGGCACGGGCATCTCCTCGCGCAATAGCGAGGTCATCCACGCCGGGCTCTATTACCCAACCGGCAGCCTGAAGGCGCGGCTGTGCGTCCGCGGCAAGGCGCTGCTGTACGACTACTGCGCCGCTCGCGGCATCGCGCACCGGCGCTGCGGCAAGCTGGTCGTGGCGACAAGGCCCGTCGACCTGCCCCGGCTGGAGCAGATTGCCGCGAGTGGCGCGGCCAACGGCCTCGACGACTTGCGCCTGCTGGGCCAGGCCGAGACGCTGGCGCTGGAACCGGCGCTGCAAGCGGCCGGCGCCCTGCTCTCGCCGTCCAGCGGCATCGTCGACAGCCACGGCCTGATGACGGCGCTGCTGGCCGATGCCGAACACGCCGGCGCGACGTTGGCGCTGAACAGCCCGTTGACTGGCGGCGCGCGCGACGGCGACGGCTGGCGCTTGCGCGTCGGCGCGGACTTCAAGCTGGGCGCGCGCTGCGTCGTCAACGCCGCAGGGTTGTTCGCCGCGCGAGTCGCCGCAGCTCTCGGCACGCCGGCGCCATCGCTGCGCTTTGCACGCGGCCACTACTTTTCGCTGGCCGGCCGGGCGCCGTTCTCACGGCTGATCTACCCGCTGCCAGTAGATGGCGGCCTGGGCGTGCACCTGACGCTGGACCTGGGCGGCCAGGCGCGCTTCGGGCCGGATGTGCAATGGCTGGCCGACACCGATCCGGTCTCGCTGGACTACGCCGTCAATCCCGCCCTCGCGCCGGCGTTCGAGGCCGAGGTGCGCGGCTACTGGCCGAGCCTGCCGCCGGGCGCGCTGCAGCCGGCGTACAGCGGCATCCGGCCCAAGCTGAGCGGGCCAGGCGAGGCTGCGGCGGACTTCTCTATCGACTGCCGCATGCCCGGTCTCGTGCAGCTGTTCGGCATCGAATCGCCGGGGCTGACCGCCTCGCTTGCGCTGGCCGAGGAAGTGGCTGCGCGGCTCTGAGCGGCGCATGACCGCACGGTGCGCCGAGCCGCTGCCTCGGACTCACCCGGCCAGTCGATGCAAGTCGTCGAGATCTATCCGCCGTTGAGCGACGCGGCGCTCGTAGCTCGCCTGGTTCTTGCTGCACACCAGCACATGCGGGCTGCCTTGGCGCTCGGTGCGGCAATCGACATCGTGCGACCCCTGACGAATCGCGTCCTCGACATGGCGGCGGTCCGCCTCGCGGGCCTTGAAGCGCCAGACGTCCTCGTCGGCACTCAGCAGAAAACCGGTCAATCGCTGGCAATGCTCGCAACGGCAGGCCACCCGGGCGTCGCGTCGCCAGTCGGCCGGCGGCGCCAGGTCCAGCGACACCCGGGCGCGCAGATGCGCCAGCGCCGCAGCAAGCAGCCGCTGGCCGGCAGGGTGGGCCAGCGGCCCAGGCCGCTGATGCAGCTCCGTCAGGAAGCGCAGGGCGGGCACGATGACGGTGTCCAGCCCATACGCGGCGGGCCAGGCCAGCCAATGCGTCACGGCCTGATCGGCCAGCGTGGCGAGGCCTGGCTGCTGACCCAGGACGAGGGCGCACAGCGTGTCGTGAACCACCGCCGCGTCCGCGCGTTCGCGGCGCCAGGCGTCAGCCTGTGTCTGGGGCCGGGACGGGTCACCCGGCATCGCCTGCAGCAGCGCCTCGGCAGCGACCTGCAGATGGCCGCGCCAGGCCGCGACGGCAGCGGCACGGGCGAGCAAGTCGGCGCAAGCGGCGAGATGCACTTCGGCGTTGCCCTGCACCACGCCGCCCAGCAGCATGGCCACCCGCGACGGTGCCAGCGACTTCAGGGCCTGCACCAGCGCCGGGTTGTCCTGCGCGGCGTAGGCGCCGGCCGCAACGGGACCGGCCAGCATGGTGTCGATGTGTTCAAGGTCGTGCAGCCGCGTCAGATGGGCCAGCATCACCGTCTCGGCGCTGGCTCCTTCAGAAACGTTGGCTGTCGCTCGCGCGGGCCAGCAGGCCAACATCTGCGCAACCAGGGCATGGGCCTCGCGCCAGGTCCCGCCGCCCGGTTCGGCACCCTCGCCCACCCACGCGTCCACCGAACTGCCCAGCAGGGGCAACGAGGCCGCGAATCCGGAGCAGGCGAGCAGCTCGTGCTTTTGCGCCTGCGGCCACAGCACCAGCGCCGCACGTTGGTAACTGCGCTCGAATGAGGCGCCTTCATTGCCCGTGGCCTCTTCGAAATGCTGCTCGTCGGGGTCCATGTCGGCCAGCGCATCGGCCGGGCTGACCTCGCTGTCGACAAAGGGCATCGTGCCCAGCGATACGGCCGCACCGTCAGGGCGGCTCCAGTTCGACAGTGTCGCCACGCGATCGAAAATTTCGGCAACGGTGAAGCCGTCGTCGTCTCCCTCGTCATCATCATCGCGATAACGCCGGGAATAGCGCGAGTGGGAGCGACCGCTGTACTCAGCCGCGCCGCTTTCCTCGATGCGCAGCAGCGCCACGTGTAGGTCGCATGCGCCGTCGCGCGCAGCCGCAGCCAGCACGCCGGCAGCAGCCGCATCGGCACCCTTCAGCGCAGCGAACGACAGCTCGGCCGGCGTGTAGGCATGTTCCAGCGGGTAGACGAGCTTGGCCGGCATGTCCTGCGCGTCATCTGCCGACGGCTCGCTCCAGCGACGCAACAACTGGCCGAGCACGGCCGCTTCCTGGTCGTAGGACGGCGGTCGCGGCAGGCCGCCCTGGCCCGGGCGCAACAGGTTGTAGACGAGCACGAGCCGGCATCCTGCGGTGATGGGCAGCACTTCGTGCGCGCAGTCGGCGTAGAACGCGGCCCAGGCCAGCTCGGACGCATCGGCGCCACGCAGATCGAGCTTCACCCCTCGCCCGCGGTGGCGCACTTCCAGCTCACCACCGGTGTGCAGCGACGGCAGCGCGACGATCAGCGTGGCGAACATGCCTGGCGACTTCTCGGTGTCGCGATGGGTCACGAAGAAGCTGCCCTCGTCGTAGACCAGCAGCTTGTACAACTCGGCGGTCACACCGGCACCGGCGCCCAGGCCGGCGGCCGCGCGCTGGACGATGCCCTCCAGCATCTCTCGCCAATGTTTGCCGGCAATGCGGACATGATCGGCGCCGACTTGCCAAGTCCGGCGCACATCCGTGTCGACCAGCGTCTCGCCACCGCGGCCGTAGGGCGCGCGCTCGGCCACGGCGATGAGCTGCGCGGCCTGCACCGGCAGCAACGGCAACGCGATCGGGCCGACGCCGTCGACCTCGATCAGCGGCATAGACAGGGCGCACTCGCCCGAGGCACAGAAGTCGCCGGGTGTCCGGACGTTCTGCAAGGCAGCGGCCAGCGCGTCGTTGATCGAATCCATGGTCGTCTCCCTCTAGACGCTGCGCCGATCAGCCGGCGCCACACAACGAGCGGCCTCTGCGCTGCCAAAAATGAAAAACGGCCTAGAGGCTCTCGCCTCTAGGCCGTTAATTTACTTAGCATTTTTGGGGTGGCTGATGGGGCTCGAACCCACGACAACAGGAATCACAATCCTGGACTCTACCAACTGAGCTACAACCACCGCTGAGCCGCGCAGTATAACGCAGAAATCAGGGGGCGCTTGCGGCCGACGCCGGGGCGGCGACCTTGATGACAGCCTTGTACTGGGACTTGAGCACTGCCAGATAGGCCTGGCTCTCGGCACGCGCCCAGGCGCTGGCGTATTGCTGAACGGCACGCTTGTCGTCGATGACGGCGGCGTCACGCGGCTGCAACTGGTTGATGCGCGCGACGACATAGCTGCCGTCGTCTGCCGCAACACCCACGGCTGCCGGCAGCTTGGCCGCGTCGGCACCCAGCACGGCTTCGAGCTGGGCACGCGTGAGGTTCAGCGGCTTGGCGCGCGAGACGGTGACGGCGGCGCCCAGGCCGGCGGTGTCAGCGGCGTTGGCCTTCAGCGCGGCCAGGCGAGCCTCGCCGGCCTTCTTGGCGTCGGCGATGGCCAGCTTGTTGACGAGCAAGCCACGCACCTTGTCCTTCACGTCGGCGAGCGATGGCACGCGGGTCGGGTTGTACTGTGTGACGCGGGCGGCGACGAGCTGGCTGGGGCCGGTCTCGACCGCCTCGGTGTTGCGCTTGTTGCGCAGCGCGTCGGCGCCGAAGACGGCGTCGAGCAGCTTGGGCGACGCCAGCGGGCCAACGGCGCCCGGCTGCGGTTGGCGCGACACGGTGGCCGTCTGAACCTGCAGCTTGAGCTTGTCGGCGGCGGGCTGCAGACTGTCGGACTGTTCATAGACGAGGTTGCCAAACTGCTCGGCGGCCTCGGCGTAGCGGCGCTGGGCGAGCTGCTTGCGCACCTCGGCCTCGACCTCGGCGCGCACGGCGTCGAAGGGCTTCTTCTCGCCGCCGCGAGCGCCGGTGAACTGGATGATGTGGTAGCCGAAGTCGGTCTCGACGAGGTTGCTGATTTCGCCCGGCTTCATCGCGTAAACGGCGGCGTCGAACTCCTTGACCATGGCGCCGCGGCCGAAGAAGTCGAGATCGCCGCCATTGACGGCCGAGCCCTCGTCCTGCGAGTTCTTCTTGGCGACTTCGGCGAAGGACGCGGGGTTCTTGCGTACCTGCGCCAGCAATTCCTCGGCCTTGGCCTTGGCCTTGGCGCGCTCGGCGGCGGGCGCGCTGCGCTCGGCCTTGATGAGGATGTGGCTAGCGCGACGCTCTTCCGGCACGCCGTAGCGCGAGGCGTTCTCGGCGTAGTACTTGCGCAGGTCTTCCTCGGTGAAGCTGACATCCTTCTTCAGCGCGTCGAGGTCCAGCACGAGGTACTGGATCTGGGCCGATTCGGGCAACTGGAAGCCGGCGACGTTGGCCGGGTCCTTGTAGAAGGCTTCGAGCTCGGCGTCGCTCGGGTTGAGCTTGGCCGCGAAGTCCTTGATGTCGAAACGCTGCAATTGCACCTCGCGCTGCTGCAGCAGCGCGTCGAAGGCGAGCTTGGCGTTGGCGGTGCCCGCCACGGTGGAGGTTTCCACCGGTGCGGTGACCTGGCGCAACGCGAAGTCCTGGCGCAAGCGCTCCAGGAAGCCGGACGGCGTCATGCCCTGGGCGGCGAGGATGGCCTTGTTGACCGTGCCATCGGGATTGCGCAGGAAGGCGAACTGGGGGTCGTTCCAGAAGCGCGCGTTGACAGCGTCGATGCTGGGCGTGAAGTGCTGGTGAGCAGCTGCGGCTTGCAGCGTGCGCTCGTTGACGAGGCCGTCGAGGGCTTGACGCTTGATCTCCGGCGTGTCCAGCAGCTTGGCATCCACGGTGGGGTTCTGGCGGCGGATGCGGTCGCCCTGCTCGCGTTGGGCCAAGTCCCATTCGGCCTGGGTGATCTTGCGGCCATCAACGCTGGCGACGCCGGCATTGGCGCCACCCATCATGCTGGTGTAGCCCTGCATGCCGACGAGGGCGAAGGACGGCAGGATGAGCAGCAGCAGGATGCCTTGGAACAGGCGCATGTGTGCGCGGACAAATTCAAACATTTCGGCGAGCCTTGAGGGATCAAACGCAACAAAGGCGAACCGGGGTTCGCCTTCGAGGGGAGTCGCATTCTATGGTGGGCGCTGACGGGCTCGAACCGCCGACAATCTCCGTGTAAAGGAGGTGCTCTACCAACTGAGCTAAGCGCCCGGGAAAACCGGGGAAATCAGAAAATCGGAACCGGCGAGGGATTCAGTTCACAGCGTCCTTGAGCGCCTTGCCGGGCTTGAATTTTGGCACCTTTGCCGCTTTGATCTTGATCGCCTCATTGGTACGAGGGTTGCGGCCAGCGCGAGCAGCACGCTTGGTGATGCTGAAGGTGCCGAAGCCCACCAGGGAGACGCTACCGTTCTTCTTCAGCGTCGTCTTGACGCCGCCGATGACGGCTTCGAGCGCACGGCCGGCAGCGGCCTTGGAAATGTCAGCCTGCTTGGCGATGTGCTCGATCAATTCGGACTTGTTCACTCGTGCCCCCAGATTGGACGATTCGGCGGATGGGCGCTACATCCGTGGCCGAGATGCAGAGCTGCTTTGCGAATGGTTGCCCGCGTACTGCCGGGAGCCACAGGAGGCCGCGAAATCGACGACCCGAGGCTCACGCGGGAAGCGGATTCTAGACGCGAGCCAGACGCCGCGAGGGGCGGGAAAAGTCCCGATACAACTCGTTTGGGGGGTGTCTTTTCAGCGTGCCTTGGCGCGAATTTCGGGCACGGCCTTGCGCATGTAATAAACCATTGACCAGATCGTCAGCACCACAGCCGCATAGATGAGCCAGGTCCCCCATACATGCGTGGGGATGACACCGAAAAGTCGGCCGTCGTAAAGCAAAAAGGGGATCGCCACCATCTGCGCCGTGGTCTTGAGCTTGCCGACCATGTGAACGGCCACGCTGCGTGCCGCACCGATCTGAGCCATCCATTCACGCAGCGCGGAGATGGTGATCTCGCGCCCGATGATGACCAGCGCCACGAAAGCATCCACGCGCTGCAGCTTG
Source organism: Roseateles sp. (assembly GCF_039929605.1). Lineage (GTDB taxonomy): Bacteria > Pseudomonadota > Gammaproteobacteria > Burkholderiales > Burkholderiaceae_C > Pelomonas. The sequence continues at coordinate 15,818 of NZ_JBDSQX010000178.1, read as the reverse complement.
AGCAGCACGAGCAGCGCCGAGCACACCATCAGCTTGTCGGCCACCGGGTCGAGGAAGGCGCCGAAGGACGAGGTCTGGTTGAGCTTGCGGGCCAGATAGCCGTCCAGCCAGTCGGTCAGCGCGACGACCACGAACATCACCGTCGCAAGCTGGTTCTGGTGGTCGGGCGTCATGTCCAGGTAGAACACCCCGACGATCAGCGGGATGGCCACGATGCGGGCCCAGGTCAGCAGAGTCGGAACGGTCAGGAACATGCGGGGATTGTGCACAACACCGGGGCGTCTGCACCGGGGGTCTGTGGCGGCGAACTGTCAGTCTAGGCTGCGCGGCTTGAAGCGGCGGTCCTCGTCGAAGAGGAAGGTTTCGGTGAACCGCCAGGGCTCGGGCATGCGGCGCACGTCGCCGAAGGGCGCGGCGCGGTGCACGGCGTCGATGGCCATCTGCAGCGTTTCGGGGCCGAACCTCGGCGGACGGACGACATTGATCTTGCGCACGCTGCCGTCGGCCTTCACTTCCACGTCCAGTACGACGAGGGTCAGCAGATGCGACGGCGCGGGCGTCATGAAGCTGCGCTCGGGGTTGGCCATAACGAGGCGTTCTGCGGCCTGGCGGCGCAGCTCCTCGTGGGTGCGCACCGGCTTGGGCGCCGGCATGCCCTGCGGTTTGTGGAGGGCGGCCGAGGGCTGCGGCGCGGCGGCAGGCGGTGCCGCAGGCACCATCGCCACCACGGGTGCTGGCGCCGGCTGGGGCGCAGGCGCTGGAGCCGGCGCGCGCGGCGCGGCGCCGCAGGCGGCCAGCAAGGGCGCGATCAGCCATGGCGTGGCGCGCCTGGAACGGTCATCGATGGGCATGGTGTTCTCCTCCGGTTCCGATTCTTGTCTCGTTTTTGTTCAGTGCAGCGCGCGGTAGATGTCCTCGGCCAACTCGCGCGAGATGCCTTTCACGGTGCAGAGCTCATCGACGCTGGCGCCCGCCACACCGCGCACGCCGCCAAAGCGCTGCAACAGCTGCGAGCGCTTCTTGGGGCCGACACCGGGCACGTCCTCCAGCCGCGAGCCGCCCGTGCGCGTGGCCGCGCGCTTGGCACGCATGCCGGTGATGGCGAAGCGGTGGGCCTCGTCGCGGATCTGCGCGATCAGCATCAGCGCGGCGGAGTCGCGGCCGAGGTAGACCTTCTCGCGGCCATCGGCAAACACCAGTTCCTCCAGACCCACCTTGCGGCCCTCGCCTTTCTCGACGCCAGCGATCAGGCTCAAGTCCAGCCCCAGCTCCTCGAAGACTTCGCGCGCCATGCTGACCTGGCCGCGGCCACCGTCCACCAGCACGAGGTCCGGCAGGCGCGCTGTGCCGAGCTGGGCAGCCTCGGCCATCTTGCTGTAGCGGCGCGTCAGCACCTGGCGCATGGCGGCGTAGTCGTCGCCGCCGGTGATGCCTTCGATGTTGTAGCGGCGGTACTGGCTGCTCTGCATCTGATGGCTCTCGAAGACCACGCAGCTCGCCATCGTCGCCTCGCCGGCGGTGTGGCTGATGTCGAAGCACTCGACGCGGAACTTGTCGATCTCCGCAACGGACAGGTCCAGTGAATCCACCAGCGCCCTTGTCCGCGCCTGTTGCGAGCCTTCCTCAGCCAGCAGCCGCGCCAGCGCCAGCTCGGCGCCCTTGACGCACATCTCCAGCCAGATGCGCCGCTGGCCGCGCGGCTGGGCCTGCACGGTGACGCGGTTGCCGGCCTGCGTGCTCAGCGCATCGGCGAGGCTCGCGTCGACCGCCTCGCTGACGACGATGAGCCCGGGCAGCGGCGACGCCAGGTAGTGCTGGGCCATGAAGGCCTCCAGCACCAGGCGCTCGGGCGACAGCAGCGCTTCGTCGTCCAGCTGCATGGCCGTCGCGTCCTCGACATGTTTGGGAAAGAAGGCGCGGTCGCCCAGGTGCCGGCCGCCGCGCACCATGGCCAGGTTCACGCAGGCCTTGCCGCCCTGCACCTTGACGGCCAGGATGTCGACGTCACGCTCGCCGCCGGTGGCGCTGCTCTCTTCCATGACCTGCTGCTGCAGCACCTTGGACAGCGCCTGGATCTGGTTGCGCACCTCCGCCGCCAGCTCGTACTGGAAGCGCTCGGCGTAGGCCGCCATCTGCTCCTGCAGCGACGCCATCACCTCGCCCGTCTCGCCGCGCAGGAAGCGCTCGGCGCTGTGCACATCGCGGGCGTATTCCGGTGTCTGGCCGGCCGGCACGCAGGGGCCCGAGCAGCGCTTGATCTGGTGCAGCAGGCAGGGCCGACTGCGGTTGTTGAAGACGCTGTCCTCGCAGGTGCGCAGCTTGAAGACCTTCTGCATCAGCTGGATGGACTCCTTCACCGCCCAGGCGCTGGGGAAGGGGCCGAAGTACTGATGCCGCTTGTCCACCGCGCCGCGGTAGTAAGCCATGCGCGGCCAGGGGTGCGAGGTGATCTTCAGGTAGGGGTAGCTCTTGTCGTCCCGGAACAGGATGTTGAAGCGCGGGTTCAACGTCTTGATGAGGTTGTTCTCAAGCAGCAGCGCCTCGGCCTCGGTGCGAACGACCGTCGTCTCCATGCGCGCGATGCGCGACACCATCACGCCGATGCGCGTGCCGCCATGGTTCTTCTGGAAGTAGCTGGAGACGCGCTTCTTCAGCTCCCTCGCCTTGCCGACGTAGAGCACATCGCCCTTGGCGTCGAAGTAGCGGTAGACGCCGGGCATGGCCGGCAGCGCATTGACTTCGACGAGCAGCTTCTCGCGCGTCTCGCGTGCGGCAGCTTCCATGTCAGCGGCGCGTAGCTTTTCGGCGGCTTCGATGGCGGCGCGCTCGGCTGGGGCTGGCTCGGAGGGGTCGGCGTTGGAAGGGATGGAACTGGACATTGACGAGATTCTGGCCTGGGACAATGAGAGCCATGCTCTGGGACCTTTTCTGCCGCGTCATCGACAACCACGGCGACCTCGGTGTCTGCTGGCGGCTGGCGCGTGACCTGGCGGCTCGGGGTCATCAGGCAAGACTTTGGATCGACGATGCAGCCGCGCTTGCGTGGATGGCGCCGCAGCGGCCATACGGCATCGAGATCCGCGCCTGGCCTGATGGTGACGTGGACGTGCAACCGGGCGATGTCGTCATCGAAGCCTTCGGCTGCGACCTGCCGCCCGCCTTTGTCGCCCGCATGGCCGCGCGCCAGCCCGCGCCGCGCTGGATCAATCTGGAATACCTCAGCGCGGAGGACTACGTCGAGCGCAGCCACGGCCTGGCCTCGCCGCAGTTCAGCGGGCCGGGCGTGGGGCTGACCAAGCATTTCTTCTACCCGGGCTTCACGCCGCGCACCGGCGGGCTGCCGCGCGAACCGGGGCTACTGGATCGCATCGCTGCCTTCGACGGCCCCGGCTGGCTGGCCGAGCGCGGCTGGGCGCCAAGGCCGGGCGAGCGCGTCGTCAGCCTGTTCGCCTACGCCAACCCGGCGCTGCCGGCACTGCTGGAGGCGCTTGGCCGTCAGCCGACGCTGCTGCTCGCCTGCCCCGGGCCATTGCAGGCTCTGGTCACCGACCGGCTTGGCCTGCGCACCATCGCCCTGCCCTATCTGGCGCAGGACGATTACGACCGCCTGCTCTGGGCTTGCGACTTGAACTTCGTTCGCGGCGAGGACTCGTTCGTCCGCGCGCAGTGGGCTGGCAAGTCCTTCGTCTGGCAGATCTACCCGCAGGACGACAACGCCCACCATGCCAAGCTGGAGGCCTTCATGGCCCGCGCCGGCCTGCCCGAAGCCTGGCGTGGGGTGTGGCGCGGCTGGAACGGCCTCGGCGGCCAAGCACTGGTCGGACTGGCGGGTCTTGGCGAAGCTACCGCGCATGCACCGGGCTGGCGTGCTCAGTTGGTGGCCCAGCCGGATCTGCTCAGCCAGCTTCACGGGTTCCTGGGGCCTTCCAGCTAGAATATTTGGCTTTGCCGCGCCAAACCGAGACGGAAGACTGTGTCTGGTGCGCTGGTTCATCGGCTGGTATCTCCCGGCCCCAACTCGCAACACACCATGAAACTCGCTCAAGAAATCCGCGCCGGCAACGTGATCATGCACGGCAAGGACCCGATGGTCGTGCTGAAGACCGAATACAGCCGTGGTGGCCGCGGTGCCGCCACCGTGCGCATCAAGATGAAGAACCTGCTGAACGGCTCTGGCGCCGAGCTCGTCTTCAAGGCCGACGACAAGATGGAGCAGATCATCCTCGACAAGAAGGAGTGCACCTACACCTACTTCGCCGACCCGATGTATGTCTTCATGGACACCGAGTACAACCAGTACGAAGTCGAGTCCGAGAACATGGGCGACGCCCTGTCCTACCTTGAAGACAGCATGGCCGCAGAAGTGACCTTCTACGACGGCAAGGCCATCTCCATCGAGCTACCCACCAGCGTGGTGCGCGAGATCGAGACCGAGCCGGCCGCCAAGGGCGACACGTCGGGCAAGGTCATGAAGCCTGCGCGCCTGAAGGGCACCGGCTTCGAAATCTCGGTGCCGGCGTTCGTCGAGAACGGCGACAAGGTCGAAATCGACACCCGCACGCACGAGTACCGCAAGCGCGTCTGAGCGCCGCCGGCCTCGCCTGTTAAAACGCCCGCCTCCTCACGGAGCGGGCGTTTTGCTTTATTCAGCGTCGTCGGAGAGATCGGGGATTTCGATGTCTGCTTCGGCGTCGATATCGCTGTCGAAATCGGCGCTGGCCTTGACCGGAATCCACGGCCGGTCCAGCGGGCGATAGACGCGGCGCTGCAGACGGGTCAGGCGGTCGGAGCACTCGATGGCGTGCATCACCTGCTCGGGGGCGATCAGCATGGCAAACGGATCGGCCAGATTCGGGGCGGTGGACAGCATGGTGAGCCTCCTGTTGACGATGAATCCACTGTAGGCAGGCCCAACTTTTCGCAACAGTCGGCACAGCGCGCTAGGCGCTGTAAGACTTTGCCTTACACGCCTGCTGCGGCGTGAATTACTTCTCGCTACTTCTCACTCAAGGCGGCGCGCTGGCGTTGCGTCATGGCCTCGCGCAGTTCCGCAGCCATTTTGTCGCGGCCGCTGCGCTGGGCGAAGTCCGCCGCCGTCAGCTCCTGCTCGTTGGCGGCACGCGGTTCGGCACCAGCCTTGAGCAGCAGGGGCACGAGGTCGCCATTGCCGTAGCGGGCAGCCATCATCAGCGGCGTCGTGCCGTTCTCGGAGCGCGCGTTCAGCTCGGCGCCTTCAGCGATGAGAAAGGCAGCGACGCCGTTGTCCGGCCCGCTGCAGGCGTAGTGCAGCGGCGTCCAGCCCTTGCGATTGACGGCCGCGCCTCGCTTCACCAACGCCTTGGCGGCCGGCAGCGAGCCGCGGACGGCGGCGAGCATCAGGGGTGTTTCGCCATCCGCGTTGAGCGCGTCCACCCGGGTCCTGGGCTCGGCCAGCAGGCTTTCCAGTGCCTGCTGCGAGCCTTCGCGCACGGCGGTGAAAAGGGCGGTGCGGCCACGCTCGTCGGCCAGGTTCGGGTCGACACCCTTCAGCAGCAGCGCCGTCACTGCGCGCGGATCGTTCATCTCGGCCGCGAAGACGAGGTCGCCAACAGGCGTGGCCTGAGCGCCTGTAACGGCGGCGAAGGAGAGAGCAATCAACAGCGATCTCATGCCGGCTCCGGCAACTTGAACAACCGGCGCGTGTTGGCCGTCGTGAGGGCGGCCAGTTCGGGCACCGGCAGCCCGAGCGCATCGGCCACGGCCTTGGCCACATGCGGCACGTAAGCCGGCGAGTTGGTCTTGCCGCGAAAGGGCATGGGCGCGAGATAGGGGCTGTCGGTCTCGATCAGCACGCGGTCCAGCGGTAGCAGCTTCAGCAGGTCGCGCAGGTCCTGCGCGTTCTTGAAACTGACGATGCCCGAAAACGAGATGTAGTAGCCGCGTTCCACGGCCGCCAGCGCCACTTCGGCCTTCTCAGTGAAGCAGTGGAAGACGCCGCCCGCCTGCTCGCCCCCCTCCTCGTCCAGCACGCGCAGCGTGTCGGCGGCGCTGGAACGGGTGTGGATGACCAGCGGCTTGGCGGCCTGCCGGGCGGCGCGGATGTGGGTGCGAAAGCGCTCGCGCTGCCACTCCATGTCGTCGATGCTGCGGCCGTTCAGGCGGTAGTAGTCCAGCCCGGTCTCGCCGATGGCGACGACACGCGGCAACGCTGCCAGCCGCACCAGCTCGGCCACGTCGGGCTCGCGCATGTCTTCGGTGTCGGGATGCACGCCCACCGTCGCCCAGAGCACGTCGTTCTCCAGCGCCAGCGCGTGCACGGTCTCGAACTCTTCCATCTGCGTGCAGATGCAGATGGCCTGCTCGACCTGCGCGTTGCGCATGTCGGCAAGGATGGCGGGAAGGTTCTCCCTCAGCCCCGGGAAGCTGAGGTGGCAATGCGAGTCGACAAACATCAGAGCGTTTGCGTGGGTTTGCTCGACGAGATGGCCGTGCCCAGCACTTCCTCGATGCGCACGCGGATCAGCCGGGTCTTCTCATCGCCGGGGAAGCGCACGCCCACGCCCTGGGTGCGGCCACCGGAGGCGTTGGCCGGCGTCAGCCAGGCGACCTTGCCGGCAACGGGGTAGCGCTGGTTGTCCTCGGGCAGGGCCAACAGCAGGTAGACGTCCTCGCCAAGCTTGTAGTCGCGCGTGGTCGGCACGAACAGGCCGCCCTCACTGAATGCCGGGATGTAGGCCGCGTAGAGCGCCGACTTCTCGCGGAAGACGAGCTGGATGACGCTCGGCCGGGCCTGCGAACTGCTGGCCGAAGCACCCACCGTGGGCAGCGGCAGGGCGCCACCATGCTGGCTGGGCTGGAATTGCAGGGAAGCCGGGCCCTGCTTGGATGTGGCGTCACTCATTGCCCGAGTGTAAGAGCCAGACTCAGCGCACCGCCGCTGACATCGCCGCCCGGGCTTGCGCCACCAGCGCCTCTATCCACAGACTGGCGTTCAGCGGGTGATCGGCATGGCGGGCGGCGCGGCGCAGCTCGGCGTCCCAGGCCAGCAGCGGGGCGGCGCGTTTGGGCGACGACAGCGAAGCCGGTGCAAAGAACTGGCCCGGCTGACCATGGCTGCGGCGTACGAGGTCGTGGCACAGGCGCTGCAAGGCGTCGATGGCACGCGGCGGCGCCAGGTCGGACAGGGCCTGCACCTCGCCGCGAGCGACGCGCTTGGGCATGGCCTGCCAGGCGGCGTCGGTCAGCCCGGCCTGTGACCACTCCAACGCCTGCTGCGGCCGGCCACCGGTGGCGTCGAGCAGGCCCTCGGCGCCGTCGACGCCCTTGGACGCCAGCCAGGCCAATGCCGCATCGCGCGGCGGCAGGGGCAGCGGCACCGGCTGGCAGCGGCTGCGGATGGTGGGCAGCAGGCTGGCGCTGTCGTGGCTGGCGAGCGCAAAGCGCAACAGGCCGGACGGCTCCTCCAGCGTCTTCAGCAGCGAGTTGGCCGCGACGCCATTCAGCGCCTCGGCCGGGAAGATGACCACCACCTTCGCCTTGCCGCGCGCCGACGTGGCCTGGGCGAAGGCAAGCAGGTTGCGCACCGCCTCGACCTTGATCTCGCGGCTCGGCTTGGCCTTGCCGGCCTTGGTCTCGATCTCCTCGAACGGCAGGCCGAGCGACTCGCGCGCCGACGCGTCCAGGGCTTCGGGCAGCAGCAGCTGGAAGTCGGGGTGGGTGCCGCTGGCGAAGAGCTTGCAGCTGGGGCAGTGGTTGCACGCAGGCTGGGCGGGCGCGGCAGCTTCGCAAAGCCAGCTCTGGGCGAGCTTGACGGCCAGTTCAAGCTGGCCGACGCCGGCCGGGCCTTGCACCAGCAGCGCGTGCGAGCGGGCGCGAGCCAGAGCGTCGGCGAGCGGCGCCTGCAGCCAGGGGAGATCGGCGTTCAGCATGCGGCGTAGTGGCTTTCGAGCACGGCGATGACGGCGGCGCCGACCTGCTCGACGGTGCCGCTCGCATCGACACGCACGATGCGCTGCGGCGCCTGGGCCGCGCGGGCCGCGTAGCCGGCGCGCACGCGCTCGAAAAATTCCAGATCCAGCTGCTCGATGCGATCCGCCTCGCGCGCACTGGCACGGCGCGCGGCGGCTTGGCTCGCGGGCAGGTCGAACCACAGCGTCAGCTCGGGCTCGGTGCCTTCCTGCACCCAATCGGCCAGCGGATTGAGCACGCTCAACGGCAACCCTCGGCCGCCGCCCTGGTAGGCAAAGCTGGCATCGGTAAAGCGGTCACAAAGCAGGGTCCGGCCTCCGGCAAGTGCGGGCTTGATGACGGTTTCCACGTGATCGCGACGGCCGGCGAACATCAGCAGCAGCTCGGTCAGCGAGCCCATCGGCTCCTTCAGCACGAGGTCGCGCAGCGACTCGGCCAGCGGCGTGCCTCCCGGCTCGCGGCTGAGCTGCACGACGGCGCCTCGGGCGCGGAACCAGTCGGCCACGGCCTGGATGTGGGTGGACTTGCCGGCACCGTCGATGCCTTCAAAACTGATGAAACGTCCGCTCACTGGCCACCGCGCTGGTATTTATTGACGGCGCGATTGTGCGCGGCGAGGTCGTCGCTGAACTCGCTGCTGCCGTCGCCCCGCGACACGAAATAGAGCGACTTGACCGGCGCCGGGTTCAACGCCGCCCGCAGCGAAGCGGCGCCGGGCATGGCGATGGGCGTGGGCGGCAGGCCGCCACGCGTGTAGGTGTTGAAGGGCGTGTCGGTCAGCAGGTCGCGCTTGCGCAGGTTGCCGTCGAAGCGCTCGCCGAGGCCGTAGATGACGGTCGGGTCGGTCTGCAGCGGCATGCCAAGGCGCAGGCGGTTGATGAAGACGGCGGCGACGCGGCTGCGGTCGGCCGACGTGCCGGTTTCCTTCTCGACGATGGAGGCCAGAATGAGCGCCTCTTCGGCCGACTTCAACGGCAGGTCGGCGGCGCGCTTGCTCCAGGCGGCGGCGAGGCGGCCCTGCATCGCGGCGTGGGCGCGCTTGAGCACGGTCAGGTCGCTGACGCCGCGGCTGTAGGCATAGGTGTCGGGAAAGAATCGGCCTTCGGGCGCGACGCCGGGCTCACCGAGCGCGGCCATCACGTCGGCATCGCTCATGACCGCGATCTTGGGCTTGAGCGACGGCGCGGCGGCGAGGGCCGCCCTCACCTGGCGCCAGCTCCAGCCCTCGGTGAGGCGCAACTGCTCCAGGATCTGGTCCCCACGCACCATCTTGTCGAGCAGCGCGCGTGGCGTGACGCCGGCGTGCACTTCATAGCTGCCGGCGCGGATCTGCTTGGCCTGGCCGGACCACTTGAACCACTGGTAGAGATAGCGCGCATCCGTCTGCACGCCGGCCGCGACCCAGGCGCGCGCCACCTCGGCCGGGTTGGTGCCGGGCTCGATGGACAGCTCCACCGACGGTGCCGTCAGGGCCAGCGGGCTGCGCAGCCACTGCCACACGGCACCTGCGGCCAGCGCCGAGATCAACAACAAGACGAGCAGCGCCCGCAACAACCACTTCATGCCCTTGCCCGGGGTCCGTCAACAGGGCGCTGATGATAATTGGCCCATGCCTGAACCGACCCAACTCCGACTCCTCGACTGGGGCGTCATCCGCGCCCAGGGCGCCGACGCTGCCAGCTTCCTGCACAGCCAGCTGACGCAAGACTTCGCGCTGCTCGACCGCGAGCATGCTCGCCTCGCGGGTTTTTGCACCGCCAAGGGCCGGCTGCTGGCGACGCTGGTGGGCTGGAAGCACGGCGAGGATGAAGTCCTGCTGGCGCTGCCGGCCGAGACGCTGGCGGCGACGCTGAAGCGGCTGTCCATGTTCGTCATGCGGGCCAAGTGCAAGCTGAGCGATGCGAGCGGCGAGTTCGCCGTTTATGGCTTGCTCGGCGCGACCGAAGCCGAGGCCTGGGCCCTGGCTCGCGACGGCGACGCCGTGCAGATCGCCCTTCCAGGCGCAGGCCGTGCGCTGCGCGTGCAAGCTGTCGATGCGCCCGCTCCGACCGGCGAGACCATCACCCCCGACGACTGGGCCTGGGCCGAGGCCGAGGCCGGCGTGGCCTGGGTGCGTGGCGCGACCGTCGAGGCCTTCGTGCCACAGATGATCAACTTCGAAGTGCTGGGCGGCGTGAGTTTCAAGAAGGGCTGCTACCCCGGCCAAGAGATCGTCGCGCGCAGCCAATACCGGGGCACGCTGAAGCGGCGGCTGCAGGTGTTCGAGACGGACGCGCCGGCCACCGTGGGCCAAGAGATATTCAACAGCGCCGACCCCGAGCAACCCGCCGGCGTCGTCGCCAGCACCGGCACGCGCGGCGGCCGCACGCTGATCGCTGCCGAGATCAAGCTGGCGGCGCTGGAGAGTGGCAGTCTGCACCTGGGCAGTGCTGCTGGCGCGACCTTGCAGTCACGCGCCCTGCCCTACGAAATCCCCCCCCAAGACTGATGCAGCTCTACGTCTACTACCGCGTGGCGGCGGAGCACGTCGACGAAGCCCTCATCGCCTTCCGCAAGGCCCGCGTCGAGGCGCCCATCGAACTGCTGCAACGGCCCGAGCAGGACGCCAATGGCCGCTGGACGTGGATGGAGATCTACCCCGAAGGCTGGGGCCACCGCGAGCCGCAGGTGGCGGCGGCGATGGCTCAGTGGCTCGTTGGTGAGCGCAAGGTTGAGCGGTTCGAGATGCTGGGCTGACCGCATCACTACCAAATCGCGTCACGGAGCGATTCCCAGAAGACGCGCCCCCATCGAGCGGACGCATATGCAAATGAAACTGGCACGACGGTGAACAACAGCAGGGTCGCGATCGGCCCTGGGCGGTCCAGCACCAGCCATAGCAGACTGGCTGCGCCAAGGCCAACCAGGAACCCGCACAAAGCGGCGAGGTGAACCCTGATGCCATCGGGCTCGGGGTCGGGCAGGAACAGCGGCTCGCCGCGTTCGTGCGGCTTTGTCACAGCGCCCTCACCATCTCCACGTGGCCGATGCCGGCCTCCTCGAAGGACGCGCCCCTTCGCTGGAACCCCGCTCGCAGATAGAAGTTCTCCGCTGACAGCTGCGCATGCAGCAGCACCTCGCGGTAGCCCTGCTGCTTCGCCTCGGCCATCAGCGCGTCCAGCACCTGGCGGCCGATCTGCGTGCCGCGCATGGGGCGCAGCACGGCCATGCGGCCGATCTTGGCGACGCCAGGGACGTGCTCCAGCATGCGGCCCGTCGCCAGCGGCATGCCGAAACGGTTGCGGGCCAGCGCGTGCAGGCAGCTGGCGTCGGCCGCATCCCATTCCATGTCGGCCGGGATGCCCTGCTCCTCGATGAAGACTTGGCGGCGGATGGCGCCCGCAGCGTCGCCGAGTTCCTGCCAGTGGCCAATGCCGACGTCGATCACCGGCTGTCCAGCCTCAAAGCCGTTCACCACATCACGCAGCGCGTCGGGCAGGCGCTGCGGCGTCTGCGCCACCGCATCGGCAAAGACGTAGATCATGTCCGCCTGCACCAGCAACTGCTCGCCACGAAACACGGCGGCGTCGACCTTCATCGAGCTGTTGCCGAACTCGCGACAGCGCACGCCGATGTCCAGCCGGTCGTCGTAGCGCGCCGAGCCCAGGTAGTCCAGCGCGGCGCGGCGCACGAAGAGGTCGCCGCCGAGCTGCTTCATGGTGTCGGCATAAGGCAGCGCGAGGGCCCGCCAGTAACCGCTCATCGCGGTGTCGAGGTAGGTCAGGTAGTGGCCGTTGAAGACGATGCCCTGGGCGTCGATCTCGACCCAGCGCACGCGCAAGGTTTCGAGGTAGCGGAAGTCGGTGCGTTTCATGATTTGAGGTGGTCTCGGATCGCGGCGGCGCAGGCGTCGAGGGCCGTGAGGGCCTCGGGGATGTGGCGGCCCATCTTGATGAAGTCGTGGGTGACGCCCCGGTAGAGCTCCAGCTGCACGGCCACGCCGGCGGCGCGCAGCGTGTCGGCGTAGGCGATGCCCTCGTCCACCAGCGGGTCGCACTCCGCCAGCACGACGCAGGCGGGCGCGAGGCCGGCGTGATCCTCGGCTTCGAGCGGCGCGAAGCGCCAGTCGTGGCGGTCGTGGCGGTCGATGTAGTGGTCGAAGAACCACGCGATGCTGGCAGCGTCGAGAAGGAAGCCGTTGCCGAACAGCCGGTGCGACGGCGTACCGGGCCGCGCGGCGGCGCCGGGCGTGACGAGCAGCTGCAACGCCAGCGGCAGGCTGCGGTCACGGGCGAAGAAGGCGGCGCTGGCCGCCAGCGTGCCGCCTGCGCTATCGCCGCCGACGGCCAGACGCGATCCGTCCAGGCCGAGCGAGGCGGCGTGCTCGTGCAGCCAGGCGAGCGCGGCCCAGGCGTCGTCGACGGCGGCGGGGAAGCGGTGCTCGGGCGCAAGGCGGTAGTCCAGCGCGAGAACGGCGGCGCCGCTGCGAAGGCTGAGCTGGCGGCACAGGCTGTCGTGGGTTTCGAGGCCGCCGATGGTGAAGCCGCCGCCGTGCAGATAGAGCATCACGGGCAGCTTGTCCGCGCTCGGTGCGTACAGCCGCGCAGGGCAGCCGGCGACTTCGAGGTCTTCCACACGCAGCAGCGGCACGCGCGGCAGGTCCAGGATCTCGGCACCCATGCGGTAGGCCAGGCGAGCCTCGTGCGGCGTCAGCGTGTGGAAGGGCGGGCGATTGGCGCGGCGGATGCGTTCGAGAACGCCGGCCATGCGGGGCGTTAGCAGCTGGATGGATTGCGTCATTGCGCCCGCATTCTCGGCGGCACCCACGGGTCGCGCAGCGGTGCCTGGAAGGCGCTCTCTGCCGTTGGGGCGACGCTGCCCGGCGTCTGCGGCGTGCCGGCTCGGTCGCTGGCGACGACAGCCCTGGCCTCCAGCGCGCGGCGCTCGGGGCCGAGGTCGGCGGCGGCCCGCAGCGCCAGCGTGCCGGCGTAGAAGGCCTTCATGTCGGCGAGCTCGGCCATGCGGGTCGCGTCGTCCAGATAGCTCATGTGGCCGCCCGCGTAGTTGCGGATCGTCACGCGGCTGGCATCCACGCGGGCCAGGTCGGTCTCGGTCAGGTGAAAGGGCGTGGCCAGGTCGTGATAGCCGCTGACGGCCAGCACGCGCAGGCGTGGGTTCTGCGCCAGCGCCGCAGCGAGGTCGGGCAGCGTGTCGAGCAGCGCGCGGCCGGCGTGGCTGAAGTCCCAGCTGTTGATGGCGTTGCTCAGCACGACGTAGGTGGAGGCGTTGCGATAGCCGAGCTGGTCGCGCAGATGCGCGGCGATGCCTTGAGCAAAGCTCTCGTTGATCCAGGTGCTGGACGGGTCGCCCTCGGCCGCAAGCTGGCTGCCGGTGGCGGCCTTCATGCAGCCGTCGTAACGGCCCAGCAGTTGGCCGCTGATCAGCCACTGGCGGTAGTCATCCGCGCCCACATTGAGCGTGACCTGCCAGCGGTTCACGGGCAGCCCGGTCAGGTCGGCCAGCGGCTGCCACAGCGCGGGCGCTTGCTGGCCGCCGGTGACGAAGGCCTGCAGCGCGGGGGCATACACCTGATCGGCGTAGTTGCGGGCGTTGGCGGCCCAGGCGCTGAGGTCGGTGGGCACCGGCTGGGTCAGGCGGTGGAAGGCGCCGACGGCGGCGAAGGTAGGCAGGAAGCCGCCGCAGCCCCGGCCGTTGGTGATGGCGCAATTGCTGTTGTAGTCCATCGCCGGGGACTGCAACACGACGCCGTCCAGCATGACGCCGGCCTCCTGTAGCCGCCGCGCCAGCACGGCCGTGCGCGGGCCGCCGTAGCTCTCGCCGAACAGGTATTTGGGCGAAGCGGCGCGGCTGTTGACGGCGAGGTAGCGCAGGATGAAGTCGCGGAACAAGGCGGCGTCACTGTCCACGCCCCAGAAGCTGCGGTTGGTGAAGGGCGCGATGGCCTGCGAGTAGCCGGTGCCCACGGCATTGATGAAGACGAGGTCGCTCTGGCCCAGCAGGTGCTCGGCGTTGTCGACTATCGGGAAGGGCCGCGCGGCGGTCGTGTCCGGCACACCGCTGACGAGCCGCCTGGGGCCGAAGCTGCCGAGCTGCAGCCACACCGAGGCCGAGCCGGGGCCGCCGTTGTAGAAGAAGGTGACGGGCCGCGTGGCCGCGTCGGCGCCGGGCAGCGTGTAGGCCACGTAGAAGACCGAGGCCTCGGCCGTTCCGACCGAGTCGCGCGCGATCAGGTGGCCTGCGGTGGCGGTGTAGCTCAACGTCTGGCCATTGGCGGTGAGCGTCTGCGTGCTGACGGCGGCGGCCTCGACGGCGCCGGGCAGCGAGGCCTCGGCCGCCGAGGAATAGACCGTCGTGTCGGTCAAACCGGGCAGGTTGTCGATGGGCGGTGTGGTGGGTGACCCGCCTCCTCCTCCACCGCCGCCACAGGCCACGAGCAGAAGGACGAGCAGCAAAGGCAGTGAAGTCGCGCGCATGACGTCAAGTCTAGACAGCGCGAACTACGATGCTGAAAGACATCAAGGGGAGCACCCCATGGCCCAGATCCTCTACCTGACCCGCATCGAGCTGGCCTTCGGCGCCTGCAAGCTGCTGCCGGCCGAATGTGAGCGCGTCGGCATGAGTCGGCCCCTTGTCGTGACCGATGCCGGCGTACGCGCGGCCGGCGTGCTGGACGAGGCGCTGGCCGCCTTCGAGGTCAAGCCGCCGGTGTTCGACCGCACGCCCGCCAACCCGACCGAATCCGCCGTGCGGCTGGCGGTGCAGGTGGCGCAGGAATTCAACTGCGATGGCCTCATCGCCATCGGCGGCGGCTCCAGCATGGACCTGGCCAAGGGCGTGGCCATCGCCGCCACGCACGAGGGGCCGCTAAAGCGCTGGGCCACCATCGAGGGCGGCGCCGTCAACATCACGTCCAAGGTGTTGCCCCTCATCGCCGTGCCGACGACGGCGGGCACCGGCAGCGAGGTGGCGCGCGGCGCCATCCTCATCGTCGACGACGGCCGCAAGCTGGGCTTCCACAACTGGGAGCTGCTGCCCAAGGCCGCCATCTGCGACCCGGCGCTGACGCTGAAGCTGCCGCCCGCGCTGACCGCCGCGACCGGCATGGACGCCATCGCCCACTGCATCGAGACCTTCCTCGCGCCGGCCTTCAACCCGGCGGCCGACGGCATCGCGCTGGAAGGCCTGCGCCGCGGCTGGGGCGCCATCGAACGCGCCACGCGCGACGGCCAGGACCGCGACGCGCGGCTGGACATGATGTGCGCCAGCGTGCACGGTGCGCTGGCCTTCCAGAAGGGCCTGGGTGCCGTGCACTCGCTGAGCCATTCGCTGGGCGGCATCGACCCGCGCCTGCACCACGGCACGCTGAACGCGGTCTTCCTGCCGGCCGTCATCCGCTTCAACGCCGAGGCCGACAGCGTGCGGCGCGAGCGGCGCATGCAACGGCTGGCGCAGGCAATGGATCTGGCCGGCAACGACGCCGATGCGGTGGCCGAGGCCATCACCGCGATGAACGCCCGGCTGGGCCTGCCGTCAGGTCTTGCCGCCATGGGTGCTGGGCCGGAGCTGGACGACCGCATCGTCGAGCACGCACTACTCGACCATTGCCACAAGACCAATCCGCGCATCGCCGGCCCGGAGGACTATCGCGCGCTGCTCGGAGCAGCGCGGTGAGGGGTCAGGTGAGGAGTCAGGTGAGCGGCCTGCACCGCCGCGACCTGCTGGGCCGTTCGCTGGCCCTGGCTGGGCTGCTAAGAGGTTATCCGTAAATAGTAAACTCTCGTCCCGAACCGCCATTCACGCGGTGGTTGGGTTAAGGCATGGCGACACGCAAGAGAGTTGAGTCGTGGGTGGTGACCGATGATTTCTGGCAA
>NZ_JBDSQX010000177.1:0-2790 GCF_039929605.1 Roseateles sp. | reverse complement strand
TGCGCTGCGCCTCGCCGCCGGAGAGCTCGGTCGCGGGCTGGCCGAGGCGCAGGTAGCCGAGGCCGATGTCGCGCAGCAGCGCGAGCGGCCTGGCCACCGCGGGCTCGTCGGTGAAGAAGGCGCAGGCTTCGTCGACCGTCATGCGCAGCACGTCGGCGATGTTCCTGGCGCGCCAGGTCACCTCGAGCGTCCTGCCGTTGTAGCGCGCGCCGTGGCACGTCGGGCAAGGCGCATAGACGCTCGGCATGAAGAGCAGCTCGACGCTGACGAAGCCCTCGCCCTCGCAGGTCTCGCAGCGGCCCTTGGCGACGTTGAACGAGAAGCGTCCGGCGTCGTAGCGGCGCGAGCGTGCCATCCTGGTCGCCGCGAACAATCTTCGTACATGGTCGAAGAGCCCGGTGTAGGTCGCCAGGTTGGAACGCGGCGTGCGGCCGATGGGTTTCTGGTCGACCTGAACGAGGCGGCGGATGTGCTCGGCGCCGGCACTGATGCGGCCGTGGGTGATCTCCTGCGCCGGTTCGTCGCCATCGTCCTCATCGGCCGGCGCGGGCGGTTCGTGGCCCAGCGCCTGGCTGACGAGGTCCACCAAAGCCTGGCTGACCAAGCTGGACTTGCCCGAGCCCGAGATGCCGGTCACGGCGGTGAAGCAGCCGAGCGGGAAGTCGACATCGACGCCGCGCAGGTTGTTGCGCGTCACGCCAGCGAGCTTGAGCCAGCCGCGTGGTGCGCGGCGCGGTGGACGCTTTGCACGGCCGCGCGGGAACAAGTAGGCCGCCGTGCGAGACGCTTCGACCGCTTCGAGCCCGGCCGGCGGCCCGCTGTAAAGCACCTGGCCGCCCAACTCACCGGCGTCGGGGCCGACGTCGACGAGCCAGTCCGCCTCGCGCATCAGGCTCAGGTCGTGCTCGACGACGAAGAGGGAATTGCCCGCCGCCTTTAGGTCCTTCAAGGCCGTCAGCAGCGCCTCGCCGTCGGCGGGATGCAGGCCGGCCGAGGGCTCGTCCAGCACGTAGATGACGCCGAAGAGGTTGGAGCGGATCTGCGTGGCCAGGCGCAGGCGCTGCAGCTCGCCGCTGGACAGCGTCGGCGTGCCTCGGTCCAGCGACAGATAGCCCAGGCCGAGTTCGTTCAGCGTCTTGATGCGCGCCAGCATGTCGTGCGCGATGCGCTGCGCGGCGATGAGCTTTTCTTCCGACAGGTTGGGCGTGCGCCGCACGTCGGGCGCTGCGGCGTGCGCATTGCCGCCGGCCGCCACGCGCTGGGCCGCGTGCGCCTGTGAAGCCTTGCGGCTGACGCCATGGCCTTGCGCCGCCGCATGCGCCGCGCCGGCTGCGGTCGCCCCCAGCACGCCTGCCAACTCGCGCAGCGGCAGGCGCGACAGCTCGCCGATGTCCCGCCCTTCGAACGTCACCGACAGCGCTTCGCGCTTGAGCCGCTTGCCCTCGCAGGTGGCGCAGTCGCTGGCCACCATATAGCGCGACACGCGGCGCTTCATCAGCGCGCTCTGCGTCGTGGCGAAGGTGTGCAGCACGTACTTGCGCGCACCCATGAAGGTGCCCTGGTAGCTCGGCTCCATCTTGGCTGCCAGCGCGGCGCGCGTCTCGGCGGGCGTGAAGCCGGCGTACACCGGCACGGTGGGCTGTTCGTCCGTGAAGAGGATCCAGTCGCGCGTCTTCTTCGGCAGGTCGCGCCAGGGGGTGTCGACGTCGTGGCCGAGGGTGACGAGGATGTCGCGCAGGTTCTGGCCATGCCAGGCCGGCGGCCAGGCGGCGATGGTGCGCTCGCGGATGGACAGCGACGGGTCGGGCACCATGGACGCTTCAGTCACCTCGAACACGCGGCCCAGGCCGTGGCAGGTCGGGCAGGCGCCCTGCGGCGTGTTGGGCGAGAAGTCCTCCGCGTAGAGCATCGGCTGCTTGGGCGGGTAGTGGCCGGCGCGCGAATAGAGCATGCGCAGCAGGCTGGACAACGACGTGGCGCTGCCCACCGAGGAACGCGCGCTGGGTGTGCCGCGTTGCTGCTGCAAGGCGACGGCGGGCGGCAGGCCTTCGATGCTGTCGACCGCCGGCACGCCGACCTGGTCGATGAGGCGGCGCGCATAGGGCGCGACGGATTCGAAATAGCGCCGTTGCGCCTCCGCGTAGATGGTGGAAAAGGCCAGCGACGACTTGCCCGAGCCGGACATACCGCTGAACACCACCAGCGCGTCGCGCGGCACATCCACATCGACGTTCTTCAGGTTGTGTTCACGCGCGCCGCGAACGCACACGAAGCCCGATGTCTTGCTCATGCGCTGAATATGCGTGGCACTGCCGTGCCCATCTGTAGGACGCCGCGCCTACGTGCGCCCGCAGCACGGCGGTGGCGTCAGCCCTTCAGCGCCCGCTTTGCCGACACCGCCATGAAGACGGCGAACACGACGACGACGATCAGCCCGCTGGTCAGCGATGAGTGCTCTGCGATGAGGCCGATCAACGGCGGCCCGGCCATCATGCCCAGGTAGCCCACGCCCGACACGGCCGCAATGCCGTGGGCGGGCGACACACCGGGCACCTGCGAGGCGGCGCTGAACAGCATGGGCACCACGTTGGACAGGCCCAGGCCGACGAGGGCGAAGCCGAGCAGCCCGATGCCGGCCGACGGCACCGCCAGCACGAGGGCCATGCCGGCGGCGGCCAGCACGCCGCTGGCCCGCAGCAGGCGGCGCGGCGCCACGCGGGCGCGCACCCAGTCACCGCCGAAACGGCCGGCCGCCATCGCGCCGCTGAAGGCCGCGTAGGCCAGCGCGGC
>NZ_JBDSQX010000176.1:0-16105 GCF_039929605.1 Roseateles sp. | reverse complement strand
GCCGGTGCACGCGCTGGAGAGTTATCTCGCCAAGCTCATCAAGCTGGGCGAGGCGGTTGCGATTGCCGAGCAGGTGGGCGAGGTTGGCGCGAACAAGGGGCCGGTGGAGCGCAAGGTGGTGCGCGTCGTGACGCCCGGCACCATCACCGACACCGAACTGCTGGCCGACAAGCAAGACGCCGTGCTGCTGGCCGTCTCGGGCCACGGCCGCCGGCATGGGCTGGCGTGGCTGTCGCTGACGCAGGGCGAGATCGGCCTGGCCGAGTGCAGCGACGTGGAGCTACCCGCGTGGCTGGTGCGGCTGTCGCCGGCCGAGGTGCTGGTGAACCGCGAGCAGCAGCCCGCCGGCGTCATGAAGGCCAGCTACCCGGTCACAAACCGCCCGAGCTGGCAGTTCGACACGACGCTGGGCCAGCGCAAGCTCTGCGAGCAACTGGCCGTGGCCAGTCTGCAGGGTTTCAACGCGCATGAACTGATCCTGGCCCAGGCCGCCGGCAGCGCGCTGCTTGCCTTTGCCGAGCACACCCAAGGCCGCGCGCTGACCCACGTGCGGTCCTTGCGCGTGCAACGCAGCGGTGACCTGCTGGACCTGCCGCCCGCCACGCAACGCAACCTGGAGCTGACGCAGACGCTGCGTGGCGAAACCAGCCCCACCCTCTTCTCGCTGCTAGACACCTGCAAGAGCGGCATGGGCAGCCGCACGCTGCGCCAGTGGCTGCTGCATCCCAAGCGTGACCGCGCCGAAGCCGTTTCGCGCCACAACGCCATCGCGGCGCTGCACGCGGAAGGTTTCGAGCCGCTGCGCGAGGCGCTCAAGTCGGTCAGCGATGTCGAGCGCATCTCCGCCCGCATCGCCTTGCGCCAGGTGCGGCCGCGGGAGCTGACCGGCCTGCGCGGCACGCTGCAGGCCCTGCCCCAACTGCGGGCCACCACACCCGCAGCATTGCGTGACGCGAGCCTCAATCCGCCGGCCGACATCCTCGAACTGCTGGAGCGCGCCATTGCGCTGGAGCCGGCCATCCTGACGCGGGACGGCGGCGTCATCGCCGACGGCTTCGATGCCGATCTGGACGAGCTGCGCGGCATCCAGCAGAACTGCGACGGCTTTCTGCTCGACCTGGAAACCCGCGAGCGCGCCCGCACCGGCATCACCAACCTGCGCGTGCAGTTCAACCGCGTGCACGGCTTCTACATCGAGGTGACGCAGGGCCAAGTCGACAAGGTGCCGATGGACTATCAGCGCCGCCAGACGCTGAAGAACGCCGAGCGCTACATCACGCCGGAGCTGAAGGCCTTCGAGGACAAGGCGCTGTCCGCCAACGAGCGGGCGCTGGCGCGCGAGAAGCTGCTGTACGAGCAGGTCATCGACGCCCTCATCACCCGCCTGGAACCGCTGAGCGCGCTGGGCCGCACGCTGGCCGGGCTGGATGCGCTCGCGGCACTGGCCGAGCGCGCCATCACGCTGAACTGGTGCCGGCCGGAGTTCGTCTCGCAGCCCTGCCTGGAGTTCGACGCTGGCCGCCACCCGGTCGTGCAGGCCCGCCTGGCCGAGACCGGCGGCAACGAGTTCATGCCCAACGACTGCAGGCTGGACGCGCGCACCAAGCTGCTCGTCATCACCGGCCCCAATATGGGCGGCAAGAGCACCTTCATGCGCCAGGTCGCGCTGATCGCGCTGCTGGCCGCCATCGGCAGCTACGTGCCCGCCACGCGCTGCCGGCTTGGGCCCATGGACGCCATCCACACGCGCATCGGCGCGGCGGACGACCTCGCCAACGCGCAGTCCACCTTCATGCTGGAGATGACCGAGGGCGCGGCCATCCTGCATTCGGCGACCGACCAGTCCCTCGTGCTGATGGACGAGATCGGCCGCGGCACATCGACCTTCGACGGCCTCGCGTTGGCGTCGGCCATCGCCAGCCACCTGCACGACAAGACCCGCGCCTTCACGCTGTTCGCCACGCACTACTTCGAGCTGACCGAGTTCCCCGCCAAGCACACGCTGGCGCAGAACTGGCACGTCGGCGCGGTCGAGAGCGGCGAGGACATCGTCTTCCTGCACGAGCTGCAGCCTGGGCCTGCCAGCCGCAGCTACGGCGTGCAGGTCGCGCGCCTGGCAGGCATGCCGGCCAGCCTCGTGCGCCAGGCGCGTGCGACGCTGGAAGCGCTGGAGGCCCGCTCCCATGCGGCGGACGACCAGTTCGACCTGTTCGCCGCCCCGCCTGCGGCGGCAACGGCCAGCAAGCCCTCGCCGGCAGAGCTGGCCCTGGCCGAGATCGACCCCGATGCGCTGTCGCCCAAGGAAGCGCTGGCCGTGCTGTACCGCCTCAAGACGCTGCAGCGCTGACTCGACGCGCATGCCGGGGATTGCAGGGCCGAATCAGGCCATGTAAAGATCGACCGAATGCGGGCCACCTTCGACAGCAAAGACGAATTGGCCTGTGGCCGCCCATTGGTGGATCCCGCGTCCATGGCCGAGCGACAGGCCGCCCCCGCACAGTCGCGCCACTCCATCTCGATCGTCGTGCCGTGCTACGACGAGGCACCGGTAATCGGCAGCACTGTGGAACGGCTGGCCGCGCTGGCCGACGCCTTGCAGGCTGATTTCGACTGCGAACTTATCTTTGTCGACGATGGCAGCGTTGACGGCACACGCCGCTTGCTGCGTCAGTTTGCGACGCGTGACCCCCGCATCAGGCTCCTGTGTCTCGCGCGCAATTTTGGCCACCAGCTGGCGGTGACTGCCGGCATCGATGCGGCCACGGGAGACGCCATCGTGCTGATCGACGCCGACTTGCAGGACCCGCCCGAGCTGGTGCACCAGATGGTTGCCAAGTGGCGCGAGGGTTTTGACGTGGTCTATGGCACGCGCATGCGGCGCGCCGGTGAAACCTCATTCAAGCGTGTCACCGCCTACGCCTTCTATCGCCTGTTGAATTGGATGTCCGATGTGCACATCCCCGCTGACACGGGCGACTTCCGATTGATCAGCCGCCGCGTGGCCGAAGCCGTTCGCGCGATGCCGGAGAGGCATCGCTTCCTTCGTGGCATGGTCAGCTGGACCGGCTTCAGGCAAGCGGCGATTCCGTATGAGCGCGCCGCCCGGCCGGCGGGAGCCAGCAAGTACGGCCTGTGGAAGATGCTGTCTTTGGCCGCCGACGCCATGCTCTCGTTCTCGACCAAGCCGCTGCAAATCGCGACGGCCTTGGGCCTGCTGTCCGCCACTGTGGCCACAGCAGGGATCCTGTATGCCTTGGCAATGCGCCTGTTCACCAACGTATGGGTCGAAGGCTGGACCACGCTGATGATTGCCGTTCTGTTTCTCGGCGGCATGCAGCTGATCTGCCTGGGCATCGTCGGTCAGTACGTGGGACGCATGTACATGGAGTCCAAACGCCGGCCGCTTTACTTGGTCGAAGAGCGATTTGGTTTCACGGAGGGATGCGGCGGCCAAGGTGCCGGCTGCGTTCCGGTCCGCCGTTGAAACGGGTGGGACGGCGGCTTTGGCTTGGCTTGCTCATCGCAGGCCTTTGCCTGTCGGTGGCCTGGTGGTTCGCCGACCGCACGGCACTGCAACGGGCAATGGCGTCAATCCGGCCGGTATGGCTCGGCCTCGCGATGGCCGCACTTGCCGCCGGGTATGCGTGTCGCGTACGACGCTGGCACCGCATGCTCAAACCGTCAAACGAGCGATTGCGTTGGACGCAGTGTGCTGGCCCACTGCTCGCCGGCATGGCGCTGAACAACCTGCTGCCGCTTCGGGCGGGCGACGTGATGCGCGCCGTATCGTTCCAGCGCCCGCTCGGTGTTCCCACCGCCGTTCTGATCGCGAGTCTTGCCGCCGAGCGCCTGCTCGATGTGATGGCCTTGTTTGCCATCTGTGCAGTCGTGCTCACGACGTTTGCGCAGGTCGCTATTCAAGAGGCGGTCAGTTGGTCGCTCGCCGTGCTTGCCGCAGTGGTCGTGACCGTGCTTGTGCTGCTGGTGGCGTTCCCACGCCACTGGGAGGAGAGGCGCGTAGCAGCCGGTGGGCCGACGTCGACCTTCGTGCCCGTCATCGTGAGGCGCGCACTGCGTGTGGCAGCTGACGCGCTGCTCGAGTTCCGGCTCATGGTCAGCGGCGGCGCGTGGGCGGCGCTGGCCGCGTGGACCATGCTCGCCTGGGCCTTCGAGGGCGTCGTGTTCTGGGCGGTGGCCCGCTCGATGCCGGAACTCCCGGTCCCGATGGGCGCGTGGCTGGCGCTGCCGCTGGCGACGCTGGCAACCATGGTGCCGGGCGGGCCGGGCCATGTGGGCACCTTTGACCTCGGCGCCATGCAAGCCATGACGCTCGTCGGCAACGATCCCGGCGGGGCGCTCGCGTACGCATTGCTGGCTCATCTGACGCTCTGGGCGCCGGTCACGGCAGCGGGCGTCGGCTACCTCGCCGTCACGGCACGGGCACGGGCGTGACGACGACCGCTCACCGGGGCCCGCATGTGGCGGTCATTGGCGGCGGCTTCGCCGGGCTGAGCGCCGCGTGGCAGCTGGCGCAACACGGCGTCGAGGTGACCCTGCTCGAGGCGGAGCCTCAACTGGGTGGCCTTGCGGCCAATTTCGAAGCGGGGGGTGAGCAGCTTGAACGCTTCTACCACCATTGGTTTCTGAGCGACACCGACGTGTTGAAGTGGGCGGCCGACCTGGGATTGGCGTCCGCGGTGACCGTGCGACCAACGCGCACTGCGGTCTACCACGGCCACCGGCTGCTGCGCCTCTCGACGCCGTGGGACCTCCTGACTTTCCGGCCGCTGCGCTTTGCCGACCGGCTGCGGCTTGCACGTCTGATGCTTCGCGTCAGGCGCCTGAGCGACTGGTCGACGCTGGACTCCCGTTCGGCACGAGACTGGCTGCTGGAACTCGGCGGCCCGGAGGTTTACCGCGTCGTCTGGGAGCCGCTGCTCAAGGGCAAGTTCGGGGCCGACGCCGAGCGCATTTCGGCTGTCTGGATGTGGAACAAGTTGAAACTGCGCGGCGGCAGCCGCGGCCGGCGCGGCGAAGAACGGCTGGCCTATTTGAGCGGCGGCTTCTCGCGGCTGAGCGACGCGGCCGCCCGCAGCATTGGCGAACGCGGCGGTCGAGTCCGGTTGGAGACCGCCGTATCGGCGATCACGCCCGCCGGCGACGGATGGAGCGTCGAGTGCGGGGCCGAGCGCCTGCATGTCGACGCGGTGCTTCTGACCCCCGCCCCTGCGGTGGTCGCGGGGCTGATCGAACGCTGGGCTGCCGCCGCCGAAGTCGCGAAGCTGCGGCGCATCCGCTATCTCGCCAATCTCTGCCTTGTGTTGGAGCTGGACCGCGCATTGACCGACAGCTACTGGCTGAACATCAACGACCCCGACTTCCCGTTCGTCGGTGTCATCGAGCACACCAATTTCGAAAGCGCCTCCAGCTACGGTGGGCGGCATGTGGTGTACCTGTCGCGCTATTTGCCGGTGGAAGACCCCTTGTGGTCGATGCCGGCGGACGAGGTGCTCGAGTACGCCTGGAAGCACCTGACCCGCCTGTTTCCGCAGCTTGAACGCGCCAGCTTGCTGCGCCACCATGTCTGGCGCGCTCGGTGGGCACAACCGATCGTCGAGGCCGGTTATCGCGAGCTGATACCCGCCACCTCGGGCACGTGGCCGGGTTTGTACCTGTGCAACATGGCGCAGATCTATCCGGAAGACCGGGGCACCAACCAGGCGGTCCGGGACGGACGCCGAGTTGGTGACCTGATCGCGCGCGACCTGCAGCGGTCCCCATGACGGACGGCGGGCTGGAGGCCAGCATCCTTTACCTGCTGCGGTGGTGGGCGGCGATCTTTCTCCTCGGCGCGGCCTATGCGCCGTTGGTCCGGCGCATTTGGCCAGGCAGCTGGGGCTGGGCTGCGGCCAAAACACTCGCTCTACTCGTGACCGCCTACGTTACGTGGCTGGCGACATCGCTTGGTTTGCGGGTCAACGCCGCTGCGGTCGGGCTGACGCTGGCGGTACTCGCACTCGCCCTGGCGCTTGCTCTCAACAAGGTTCCTGGCTTGCATCGCGGTGCGCAGATCGGCGCGAGCCTACGCGCCCACTGGCGGCAGGACTCGATCGACGAACTACTGTTCATCGGCCTGCTGATTTTCTGGTCGTCGCTGCGCGCGACCGTGCCCGGCTTGCTCGGCACCGAAAAGTTCATGGACTTCAGCCTGCTGGTCTCATGCCGTGAAGCCACAACCCTGCCGCCGCCCGACGCCTGGTTCTCCGGTGAACGCGTTAACTACTACTACTTCGGCCACTACGTCGGCGCGGTGCTGTCGCGCCTGTCGGTGGTGCCGGCGCCGTATGCCTACAACCTGATGCTGTCGAGCACCGCCGCGCTGACGATGCTGTCGGCCTTCGCGCTGGTGCGTGACCTGTTGAGGGCGGCCGGACCGACCTGGCGGCAAGCCGCCACGGCCGGGGGCTTGCTGACGGCGGTGCTGCTGGGGCTTGGCGGCAACCTGCACACCTTCGTCTTCGGTGTCGCCCGGCCCATCGTCAGTGCGCTGGGTCTGGCGAGCCCGTTGCCGGCCTACTGGTATCCATCGGCAGCCCGCTTTGTAGGGCATGAGCCGGGCGGCACCGACAAGACGATCAACGAGTTTCCGAGCTACTCATTCGTCGTGGGCGACCTGCACGCCCACCTGCTGAATCTACCGTTCGTGCTGCTGATGCTGATGCTGCTGTCGGGCCTGCTCATGGGCGCCCATGGCATCCAGCGCGCATTCAGCGCCCGCACGCGCGCAGCACGCTTGCTGCCCATGGCGCTGCTGCTGGCCGCGATGGCGATGACCAACTCCTGGGCATTCCCGGTCTATTTGCTGGCTGCGACCATGACGATCGCTGTGACTGAGACCGCCCACCCCGGTACCGCTTCGAGGAAGTTGCTGCGATGGACGCTGAGCACGGGCCTGCTTGTCCTCGCTGCGCTTTCGCTGGCCTGGCCGTTCTTTGCGAGCTTCGTGCCCTTTGGTCGAGGCGTCGGCGTGGCGCAGTCGCACACCAAGCTCTGGCAGATGCTGGTGCTCTACGGCTACCAGTGCGCGCTGTTGGCGGCGTTTGGCGCCGCCTGGGCGTTCAGCGCCCGACTGCGCGCGGCGGTTCGTCACATGCACCCCCGGATCAAGTTCCTCGCCATGCTCTTGACGACGGCTTTTATCTGCATCGCCGTGTCGGAAGTCCTCTACGTCAAAGACATCTATGGGCTGGAGTACCAGCGGGCCAACACGGTGTTCAAGCTCGGCTATGAAGCATTCACGCTGCTGACGGTGTGCGCCGGCTGCTGCGCAGTCGCCATAGTCAAGCTTGCAGCGGAACTGCGCCCTGCCTACCGACTCGGGGTCGGCCTCTACGTCTGGTTTTTCTGCGTGGCGGCGACTGCATTTGCAGCATTTGCGCTGCCGCAGACCTTCCCGCAGCCGTCTCGTGCGATGACGCTCGACGCGCTGGCGTTCATGGCCAGGGATCAACCGGAGGATCGACAAGTCGTCCACTGGCTGCAGCAACACGCGCAGCCGGGTTCGCGCATCGTCGAGGCCGACGGCTTCAGCTACACCTATGCAGGTCGCATCTCGATGGCAAGCGGCTTCGCAACCTTGATCGGCTGGCACGCGCACGAGCTGCTCTGGCGGCCGGACATCGGCCAGGCCATCGAAGAGCGTTCCACGGCTGTTCGCGACATTCTGGTCGCCGATGATTGCAAAAAGGTATCCGGGCTGCTTGACCGCTACCGCATCGACTACCTGGTCGTCGGGAAGTTCGAACTCGAACGTTTGCCCAATCTGTCGTTGGCAAGGCTGGAAGCTGCCGCGCAGACGGTCGCCCGTTTTGGGACGACCTCGGTGCTGAAGACGCGCGCCGCTCATGAGCGTTGTTCCTCCGCGCCGTGATCCCGCGAACGCATGCTGTGCATTCCTCACGGCTTCAGTTAGATTCCCTGCGGCGTTGGAGAACCAAATGAATCACACCTTGCGGCAGATGTTGTTGAGCGCGACCTTGATCGGAGCGGCTGCGGTCTCGACCTTGGCGCAAGCGCAGACACCCACGCCAACGCCGACGCCGACGCCGACGCCGACGCCGACTATCACGCCAACTCCAACTCCAACTCCAACTCCAACTCTCACGCCCACGCCCACGCTGGCTCCTACGCCGACTGTTGGGCCCACACCAACCGTTACTCCGACGCCGACGCCCTTGCCGACGCTACCGCCGGAACCGACGATCGAACCGACCGGCTCTCCCACGCTGCCGCCACCAGCGAACACGATTCCGGAGCCCTCGTCGCTGTTGTTATCGCTGTCGGCGCTGGCGGTGCTGGGTCTGTTATTCGCGGCGAGCCGCCGCACAGCGAAGCCACGCGAGTAGGTGATCCGCTGGCGGGCCAGCGCCGGCGCACATCGCCAGCGAGGCCGCCTTCCGCCGGAGCTGCCCCGACCCGATGACCCCGCCGTTGCTCATCGTCTTCTCTCATGCGAATGGGTTCCCAGCCGGCACCTACCGGGTACTGTTCGAGGCTTGGCGCGCTGCCGGGCATGAGGTCCACGCCATTGACAGGCTGGGTCACGACCCGCGCTTCCCGGTCACGGGCGATTGGCGCAAGTTGCGGGACCAGTTGCTCCATTTCATCGAACATGAGGTCAAGCCACCGCGCCAGGTTGCCCTCGTCGGCCATTCGCTGGGCGGCATGCTGAGCTTGATGGCCGCCTGCCGCCGGCCCGACCTCGTCAGCCGCCTTGTCATGCTCGATTCGCCCGTCGTCTCCGGCATGAAGGCCGCCGTCGTCGCCATGGCCAAGACGACGGGGCTGATCCACCGCTACGGCCCATCCAGGATCGCCTGCGAGCGCCGCCACGTCTGGCCGAGCCGCGAGGCGGTGCATGCGCATTTCGCCGCCAAGCAGGTGTTCGCCCGCTGGGACCCGCGCGTGCTCGCCGACTACGTCGACGCCGGCTTCGAGGAGGCCGGCGGCCAGGTGCAGCTGCGCTTTCGCCGCGAGGTCGAGGCGCATGTCTACCGCACGCTGCCGCACCACCTGCCGCGGTTGCTACGCCTGCGCCCGCCGCAATGCCCGGTGGCGTTTGTCGGCGGCACGCGCTCTGCCGAGCTGCGGCAAGCGGGCGCGGCCGCTTCGAAGAGGCTGGCCGGCGAGAGCTGGCGGTGGATGGAGGGCAGCCATCTCTACCCCTTCGAGAAACCCGAAGAGACCGCAGATTTGGTGCTGGAGTTGCTGGCCTGACCAGAGGCGCTCATCGCGCCTCTCTTACAATCGCAATTTCCCACCTCAGCATGCTGTTCTGGCTGCTGCAAGACATGACCAAATTCGTCTTCGTCACTGGCGGTGTGGTGTCCTCCCTGGGCAAGGGCATCGCGTCGGCCTCCCTGGCTGCCATCCTCGAATCACGCGGCCTCAAAGTCACCCTGATCAAGCTGGACCCGTACATCAACGTCGACCCCGGCACGATGTCGCCCTTCCAGCACGGTGAGGTCTTCGTCACCGAAGACGGCGCCGAAACCGACCTCGACCTCGGCCACTACGAGCGCTTCATCACCACGCGGATGAAGAAGGCCAACAACTTCACCACGGGCCAGATCTACAAGACCGTGCTGGAGAAGGAACGCCGCGGCGACTACCTCGGCAAGACGGTGCAGGTGATCCCGCACGTCACCAACGAGATCCAGGAATTCATCAAGCGCGGCGCCGGTGTCGGCACGCCGGATGCCGTGGACGTCGCCATCGTCGAGATCGGCGGCACGGTGGGCGACATCGAGTCCCTGCCCTTCCTCGAAGCCGTGCGCCAGATGAGCCTGCGCGCCGGCCCGACCAACACCGCCTACGTCCACCTGACCTACGTGCCCTGGATTGCTGCGGCCGGCGAGCTGAAGACCAAACCCACCCAGCACACCGTGCAGAAGCTGCGCGAGATCGGCATCCAGCCCGACGCGCTGCTGTGCCGGGCCGACCGCCGCATCCCCGACGACGAGCGCGAGAAGATTTCCCTCTTCACGAACGTCGCCGAGTACGGCGTGATCTCGATGTGGGACGTGAACACCATCTACAAGGTGCCGCGCATCCTGCACGAGCAGGGTCTGGACCAGCTCATCTGCACCAAGCTGCAGCTCAACACCAAGAGCGCCGACCTGAAGCGCTGGGACAAGCTGGTCTTCGAGGTCGAGAACCCCAAGACCGAAGTCACCATCGCCATGTGCGGCAAGTACACCGACCTCTCGGACTCGTACAAGTCGCTCAACGAGGCGCTGCGCCACGCCGGCATTCACAACCATGCCGGCGTGAAGATCGAGTACGTCGACAGCGAGACGCTGACGCCCGAGACGGTCGGCTCGCTGAGCGCCTATGACGCCATCCTAGTGCCGGGCGGCTTCGGCAAGCGCGGCGTGGAGGGCAAGATCCTTGCAGCGCAGTACGCCCGCGAGCACAAGGTGCCTTACCTGGGCATCTGCCTGGGCATGCAGGTCGCGACCATCGAGGTGGCCCGCCACCTGGCCGGCCTGGAAGGCGCCAACTCGACCGAGTTCGAACCAGAGACGCCCCACCCCGTCATCGCGCTGATCGACGAGTGGCAGGACGCCGACGGCAGCATCCAGAAGCGCGACGCCCAGAGCGACCTCGGCGGCACGATGCGCCTGGGCGCGCAGAGCTCCGACGTCAAGCCCGGCACGCTGGCCTTCGACATCTACGGCAAGGTGGTCACCGAACGCCACCGCCACCGCTTTGAAGCCAACGAGCATTACCTCGACCGCCTGCAGCAGGCCGGCTTGGTCATCTCGGCCATCACCCAGCGCGAGAAGCTGACCGAGATGGTCGAGCTGCCACGCGAGGTGCACCCGTGGTTTGTCGGCGTGCAGTTCCACCCCGAGTTCAAGTCGACGCCCTGGGGCGGCCACCCGCTATTTACGGCCTTCGTCAAGGCCGCGTTGAGCCACAAGAAGACCTGATCATGAAACTTTGCGGATTCGATGTCGGCATCGACAAGCCCTTCTTCCTGATCGCCGGGACCTGCTCGATCGAGAGCCTGCAGATGTCGCTCGACGTTGCCGGCCTGTTGAAAGAGGCATGCGCCACGCTGGGCATTCCGCTGATCTACAAGGGCTCGTTCGACAAGGCCAACCGGTCGTCGGGCACCACCCAGCGCGGTGTCGGTATGGAGGCCGGCTTGAAGATCCTCGACGAGGTGCGCCGCCAGACCGGCCTGCCCGTACTGACCGACGTGCATGACGCCTCCCAGGTGGCTGAGGTCGCCAGCGTTGTCGACGTGTTGCAAACCCCGGCGTTCCTGTGCCGCCAGACGGATTTCATCCGCTCAGTCGCGCAGTCAGGCAAGCCGGTCAACATCAAGAAGGGCCAGTTCCTCGCGCCCTGGGACATGAAGAACGTCATCGACAAGGCCCGCGCCGCCGCGCGCGAGGTGGGCCTGTCCGAGGACCTGTTCCTGGCCTGCGAGCGCGGCGTCAGTTTTGGCTACAACAACCTCGTTGCCGACATGACCAGCCTGGCGGAGATGCGAAACACTGGCGCGCCGGTCGTCTTCGACATCACCCACTCGGTGCAGAAGCCCGGCGGCCTCGGCGGCTCCAGTGACGGCGCCCGCGAGATGGTGCCGGTGCTGGCCCGGGCCGGCGTCGCTGTCGGCGTGGCCGGCCTGTTCATGGAAACGCACCCGAACCCTGCCGAAGCCTTCAGCGACGGCCCCAACGCCGTGCCGCTTAAGCACATGAAGACGCTGCTGGAGCAATTGGTGGCGCTGGATCGCGTCGTCAAACAACAGCCTCTTTTGGAAAACGACTTCTCCTGCTGAAAACATGCCTGCGTACATCCTCGCTAACGTCACGGTCACCAACCCCACGGAGTACGAGGACTACCGGCGCCTCTCGACGCTGGCGATGAAGGAGCACGGCGCCGAAGTGCTGGTGCGAGGCGGCAAGACGACCGTGCTCGAGGGCGACTGGACACCCGATCGCGTCGTGCTGCTGAAGTTCCCGACAGCTGACGCCGCACAGGCTTTCTACGACTCTCCCGAGTACGGCGCGGCGCGCGAGGCGCGTGAGGGCATTGCCGTCATGCGCATGGTCTTGATCGAAGGCGTCTAAGGCGTGCCTATCGTCGCACTGCTACTGGGCGCCCTTTTTGGCGGCTTCGCCTCCCAGAGTTTGATGGGCACGTTTCTCGGCGCCGCCGTGGGCTGGCTGTTCTGGCAGCAGACCCTGCAGGGGCGGCGCATTGCCCAGTTGGAACAGCAACTGCTGGGCCGCGCGCCTGCACCGGTGTCGGCGCCCCAACCCACGCCCCAGCCGGTGCAAATGCCCCAGCCTGTGGCCGTTCCCGCTTCGCAGCCGGAGCGCAGCGAAGCGCCCGTTGCCACCACCGTCGTGGCCCCGCCTGTCACCGCCGCACCGGCCGCCTCATCTCAATCTTCCAGGCCGGCACTCCCACCGCCGCCCGCGCCCGCACCGCCCCCGCGCCGCCCCATCCCCATGCCCGCCTGGGCCCAGCGCATCGCGGCGGCCAACACCATCGTCAAGGTGGGGCTGGCGATGCTCTTCCTCGGTCTGGTCTTTCTGGCCCGCTTCGCGGCGGAGAACGTCACCGTGCCGCTTGAGCTTCGCCTCGCCGGCATCGGCGCGACAGGCATCGCGCTGCTGGTTGTCGGCTGGCGTTTGCGCGTGCGTTCGCGCGGCTACGGCCTGCTGCTGCAGGGCGGCGGCGTGGCGGTCGTCTACCTGACGCTGTTCGCCGCCGTGAAGCTGGCCGGCCTGCAGCCGCTGGCCCTGGTGTTCGCGCTGATGCTGTCCGTCTCGCTGCTCGCAGCGCTGCTGGCAGTGAAGCAGGACGCGCAGGCACTGGCCGTCGTCGCGGCGCTGGGCGGCTACGCCACACCGCTGCTGCTGTCGACCGGCGGCGGCACCATCGCGATGCTGCTCGGCTACCACCTCGTGCTCGGCCTGGGCGTTGCGCTGGTGGCCTGGTTCAAGTACTGGCCGCGACTCAACCTCATCGCCTTCGGCTTCACGTCCTTCGTCGCCGGTGTCTGGGCCGCCACAAGCTATTCGAATGCCGACTACGCCGTCGCGCAGGGCTTCCTGATCGCCTTCTGGCTGCTGTTTACCGCCGTGCTGCTGATGCCCGGCCGCCGCGCGCAGGCACCCGAAGTCTGGCTGCAGGCGACGCTGCTGTTCGGCGTGCCCGTCTTTGGCTCGAGCATGGAGTACGCGCTGCTCAAGCCGGACTCGATGGCCATCGCCTTTGCCGCGCTGCTGATCGGCGGGGCCTATGTGGGCCTGGCCACGTGGGTGCGGCGCCGCGCGGCCCACGCCCTCGTGTTCGAGGCCTTCATCGCGCTGGGCGCCGTGTTCGGCACGCTGGTCATCCCCTTCGCGCTCAGCGCCGAAGCCACCGCCGGCGCCTGGGCGCTGGAGGGCGCGGGCGCCGTGTGGCTGGGCCTGCGTCAACGCCGCCTGCGCGTGCTGGCCACCGGCCTGGCGCTGATGGTGTTGGGCGGCGCCAGGCTGGTGTTGTCCATGTCCGGCGATGACTCGTCTGGCCTGCTCGCGCCGTCACAGCTGCTCAACGCGCTGCTGATCGCTGCAGCCGGGCTCGGCGGCGCGCGCTTCCTGGGTCGCGACGACAGCCGGCCATGGCATGCGGCCGTCGCGTTCGTGCTGGTCGGCTGGGGCACCGCGTGGCTTGCAGTCGCGGCCGGCATCGTCGTCGACCAGTGGGTACCGGCACCGCACGAATGGGCCGCTAGCGTTGCACTCACTGCGGCCATCAGCGCCGTGCTGCTGGGCCTGCAGGCGCTGTGGCGCTGGCCCACGGCCGCGTGGCCAACGGCGCTGCTGCTGCCGGCTTGGGGCTTGCTGGGCATCCTGGGCACCGTGTTGCACGGCGCGCCGCTGTCGGCGGGTGGGCTGTGGGCACTGCCGCTGGCCTGGGTTGCTCAAGCGCTGGTGCTGCAACGCACGGCGCCGCACTGGCCCGTGCTGCTGCGCAACGCCACGCATGCCGGCAGCCTGCTGGCCTTCGCGCTGCTCGGCGCCTTGCAAGGCCGCTACTGGACGGCGGACCTTGGCGACCCCGGCAGCGCCTGGGGCTGGCTGGGCTGGCTGCTGGTGCCGGCACTGCTGCTGGCCGCCGTGCTGCGCCAGCAACGCCGCGCGCCGGAACGCCAAGCCTGGCCGCTGCGCCTGGCGCCTGCGGCCTATGCCCAGGCCGGCGCCGGCGTGCTGAGCCTCACGCTCGCGGCCTGGGTGCTGATCGCCAACTGGGCCAGCCCCGGCAGCGCCCAGCCCCTGCCCTACATCCCGGTGCTGAACCCGCTCGACCTCGGCATCGCCGCCGCGCTGCTCGCCATCGTCGCCTGGCTGCGCAGCCCGGCCGCCGCTGCCGTCGGTCTGCCGCAAAAGACGCTCGCCGTGCCTGCGGGCCTGGCCTTCCTGTGGCTCAACGGCATGCTGATCCGCTGCTTCCATCACTGGGGCGGCGTGCCGTACCACCTCGACGGCTGGCTGGATTCACGCGGCGTGCAGACGGGCCTGGCGCTGCTGTGGAGCGCACTGGCGCTGGTGCTGATGCTGCTCGGCACACGCCGCCATCAACGCGCGCCGTGGCTGGCCGGCGCCGTGCTGCTGGGCGCCGTCGTGCTTAAGCTGATGGCATTCGACCTGCAGGGCAGCGGCACCGTGCTGCGCATCGTCTCCTTCATCGGCGTGGGCGTGCTGATGCTGGTGATTGGCTACGTGGCCCCTTTGCCCGGATCTGGAAGTGCTCGCAATGAAACGCCGCCTGCTTGAACTGCTGCTCGCGCTGGCAGCCGCGTCGGCCGGCGCAGCGCCGCCTGCAGCGCCCTACGCAGCGCCGGTGCAGGTCACCCGACCCGCACCCTTCCTGACGCTGGACGCCACGGCCGAGGCCTGGCTGCACAGCGCGGCCAGCGACCTGCGCGACTGGCAGTTGCTCGACGCGCAAGGCCGCCTCGTGCCGTTCGCGCTGCTGCCGGAGAACAGCCTGGATGCTCAGCCCGAGCGCGAGCTGAAGCTATTCGCGCTGCCACCCGCACGCGAGCCGGCCTCGGCACCGCCGAACAAGGCGCCGGCCGGCTGGGTACTCGACCTGGGCGAGCCCAGCCGCTGGACCGCCGAGCCGCAGCAGTTGCGCCTGCGCTGGCCAGTCGATGCGGCCGCCTTCCAGGCCGGCTACCGGCTCGAAACCAGCGCCGACCTGCAAGCCTGGCAGCTGCTCGGCACCGGCCAGTTGCTCGGCGTGCGCACCACCGACGGCGCGCCGCTGAGCCAACCGCTGGTGGCCTTGCCGGGCCGGCCGCAACGCTATCTGCGCCTGGTCTGGGACGACTCGGCCCGCGCCGTGAAACCGGACGGCGCCACGCTGCTCGCCCAGCCCGCCGGCTCGGCGCCGCCGCAGATGCTGCGCACGGCAGCCCTGCCCGCACCGGATGCCGATGGCGGCTGGGTCGTGCCGCTCGGCGGCCCGCAACCGCTGCTGAGCCTGAGCCTGACGGGCAGCCAAGGCACCTGGGTGCTGCCCGTGCAGGTGCAGACCCGCTCGGGCCCGCAATCGGCCTGGCAGACCGTCGCCCGCAGCGTCTTCTTCCGCGTCGACCGTGGCGGCGCAGCGGCCGATGTGGCGCCCGCGCTGTCGCTGCCCTTGAGCGCCAGCGAGCTGCGCCTGCTGCCGCCACGCGGCGCCGCGCTGCCACCGGCCGGCAGCCTTCAATTGCGCTGGACCGTGCGCACCGCCCGCCTCGTCTGGGCAGCGCAGGGCGAGCCGCCGTTCAGTCTGCAGGTCGGCCACGCCGCGCCCGAGTCCGGCCCGCGCCCGCTGGCCGACGTGGTGCCCGACTGGCCGCGCGAGCAGCAGCGCTTGGGCGCGGCCAGCCTTGGCGCCTTCACCGCGCAGGCGGTCGCTGCCAAGCCGTCGCTGCCGCCGCGCCGCCTGCTGCTGTGGGCCGTGCTGGGCCTGGGCGTTGCGGCACTCGCTGCGGTGACATGGCGGCTCTGGCGGCAGGGGCCGACAGGCAATACCAGCACTTAAA
>NZ_JBDSQX010000175.1:0-6486 GCF_039929605.1 Roseateles sp. | reverse complement strand
CGCGTCGCCGACCAGATCCAGCGCGATCTGGCGGAGCTGATCCGCGAGCTCAAGGATCCGCGCATCGGCATGGCCACGATCAATGCGATCGAGGTCACGCCCGACTACGTCCATGCCAAGGTGTTCTTCTCGGTGCTGATCGGCGACCCGGCCGAGACGCAGGAAGCGTTGAATGAGGCCGCAGGCTTCCTTCGCAACGGCCTGTTCAAGCGCCTGCAGATCCACACCGTGCCGACGCTGCACTTCCAGTACGACCGCACCATCGAGCGTGCTGCCGAGATGAGTGCGCTGATCAACAAGGCCAACGCGACGCGTGCTTTGACGGAAGAGGAGCCGAATGACTGAGGCCGACGTCGTGGTCGCGGTTCCTCAGCCGCGAGCCCGGAAAGACAGCCGCCCGCCTCGCGTGCGGGTGCAACGCCGCGCGCTGCATGGTGTGTTGTTGCTCGACAAGCCGCTGGGCTTGTCGAGCAACGACGCGTTGCAGAAGGCCAAGTGGCTGCTGCGCGCCGAGAAGGCCGGCCACACCGGCACGCTCGACCCGCTCGCGACCGGCCTGCTGCCGCTGTGTTTCGGTGCTGCCACCAAGTTCAGCCAGGCCAGCCTGGACGCCGACAAGCGCTATCTCGCTACGCTGGCCCTGGGCATTCGCACGACCACCGGCGACGCCGAAGGCGAGGTGCTGGAGCGCCTTGACGCTGCCCACATCACGCCCGAGCAGATTGCGGCCGCCTGCGCTGCCTTCACCGGCGAGATCGACCAGACGCCGCCGATGTACTCCGCGCTCAAGCACGAAGGCAAGGCGCTGTACGAGTACGCCCGCGCCGGCATCGAGATCGAGCGCAAGAGCCGTCGCGTGACGATTCATGCCATCGACATCGTTGCCGTGCAGGCTGGCACCGTGACCCTCGACGTCCGCTGCACCAAAGGCACCTACATCCGCACGCTGGCCGAAGACATCGGCACGCGGCTGGGCTGCGGCGCCTCGCTGGCCGCGCTGCGCCGCACGGGCTCCGGCAGCCTGACGCTGGACGGCAGCATCACGCTCGCTGAACTGGAAGCCCTGCCCGAAGAGCAGCGCGCGGCGCTGCTCACTTCACCCGACCGCCTGCTGGCCGACGCACCCGAGTTGCGCCTGCCGGCCGAAGAGGCCGCCCGCTTCCTGTCCGGCCTGCGCCGCCGCGTGACGGCGCCCGACGCCGAGCGCGTGCGTGTCTACGGCCCCGAATCGCGCGCTTTCCTCGGCAGCGCCCACATCACTTCCGGCGAGCTGATCGCCGACCGCCTGTTGACCCCGCCGGAGGTCCAGGCTCTGCTCCAAGAAGCAACAGCTTCCGCATGACCCGGTTTTTTTAAGAAGCATCACCATGACCACCCCGATCCGCAACATCGCCATCATTGCCCACGTCGACCACGGCAAAACCACCATGGTGGACCAGCTCCTGCGTCAGAGCGGCACCTTCGCCGAGCACGAGAAGGTCGTCGACACCGTCATGGACAGCAATGCCATCGAACGCGAGCGCGGCATCACCATCCTGGCCAAGAACTGCGCCGTCAGCTGGCAAGGCACGCACATCAACATCGTCGACACCCCGGGCCACGCGGACTTCGGCGGTGAAGTCGAGCGCGCGCTGTCCATGGTCGACGGCGTTGTGCTGCTGATCGACGCGCAGGAAGGCCCGATGCCGCAGACGCGCTTCGTGACCAAGAAGGCGCTGGCCCTGGGCCTGAAGCCCATCGTCGTCGTCAACAAGGTCGACAAGCCGGGCGCCAAACCCGACGCCGTCATCAACGCCGCCTTCGACCTGTTCGACAAGCTGGGCGCCAACGACGAGCAGCTCGACTTCCCGGTCGTCTACGCCTCGGGCATCAACGGCTGGACCTCGCTGACCGAAGGCGCACCCGGCGAGCAGTGGGGCCCCGACATGTCGGCCCTGTTCGACACCGTGCTGAATCACGTGCCGGCGCAAAAGGGTGACCCCGAAGCGCCGCTGCAACTGCAGATCTCGGCGCTGGACTACTCCACCTTCGTCGGCCGCATCGGCGTGGGCCGCATCAGCCAGGGCACCATCAAGCCCGCCATGGACGTGCTGGTCATGGAAGGCCCGGACGGCAAGACCTACAAGGGTCGCGTCAACAACGTGCTGACCTTCCAGGGTCTGGACCGCGTGCAGACCACCTCGGCGGGCCCCGGCGACATCGTGCTGATCAACGGCATCGACGACATCAGCATCGGCGTGACCGTCACCAGCGTGGCCGAGCCGGCGCCGCTGCCTATGCTCAAGGTGGACGAGCCGACGCTGACGATGAACTTCTGCGTCAACACCAGCCCGCTGGCCGGCCGCGAAGGCAAGTACGTCACCAGCCGCCAGATCTGGGACCGCCTGCAAAAGGAACTGCAGAGCAACGTGGCGCTGCGCGTCAGCAAGACCGATGAAGACGGCATCTTCGAAGTGATGGGCCGGGGTGAACTGCACCTGACCATCCTGCTGGAGAACATGCGCCGTGAAGGCTACGAGCTGGCTGTGTCCAAGCCGCGCGTGGTGTTCCGCACTGTCGACGGCGACAAGCACGAGCCTATCGAGCTGGTCACGGCCGACGTCGAAGAGCAGCACCAGGGCGGCGTCATGCAAGCCCTGGGCGAGCGCAAGGGCGAGCTGGTCAACATGGAGCCGGACGGCCGTGGCCGCGTGCGCCTGGAGTACCGCATCCCGGCGCGTGGCCTGATCGGCTTCACGAACGAGTTCCTGAACCTGACCCGCGGTTCGGGCCTGATCAGCAACATCTTCGACGGCTACGAAGCGCACAAGGGCGACATCGCCAGCCGCAAGAACGGTGTGCTCATTTCGATGGACGCCGGTGAGATCTTCACCTACGCGCTGGGCAAGCTGGACGACCGCGGCCGCATGTTCGTGAAGCCCAACGACCCGGTCTACGAAGGCATGATCGTCGGCATCCACAACCGCGACAACGACCTGATCGTCAACGCCACGCGCACCAAGCAGCTGACCAACTTCCGCGTCTCCGGCAAGGAAGACGCGATCAAGGTCACGCCGCCGATCGACCTGACGCTGGAGTACGGCGTCGAGTTCATCGAGGACGACGAGCTGGTCGAGATCACGCCGAAGAGCGTGCGCCTGCGCAAGCGTTTCCTGTCGGAAAACGAACGTAAACGCGCGTCGCGCAACTGATCGTCGACTCCTTCCCGTCTTGCCCGCGCCCCGAAAGGGGCGCTCTTCGTTGATGAGCCACCGCTCTGCCGTCTTGCTGATGCTGCTGGTCACGCTGATGTGGAGTTCGGCGGGCGTGGTCACGCGGCATCTGGATGCGGCGCGCGGGTTCGAGATCACGTTTTGGCGCAGTGCTTTTAATGCGCTGGCGCTGGTCGTGATCCTCGGCGTCATGCGGGGCAAGGCGTTGCTGGGTAGCCTGCAGGGCCGCGCGGTCTGGGCGTCGGGCGCCTGCTGGGCCGTCATGTTCACGGCCTTCATGGTGGCGTTGTCGCTGACGACGGTGGCCAATGTGCTGGTCACCATGTCGCTGTCGCCGCTGTTCACCGCCCTGTTTGCGCGCATGTTCCTGCACCAGCCTATTCCGGCGCGCACCTGGTGGGCGATTGCCGTGGCCGGTGCGGGCATTGGATGGATGTTCGGCGGTCAGTTGGGCGGCCCGCTGTTAGGCGTGTTCGTCGCGCTCGGCGTGCCGTTGGCCGCAGCGACGAACTGGTGCCTGCTGCAGAAAGTGGGGCAGGGCGCTGACATGCTGCCCGCCGTGCTGATCGGCGCACTGCTGTCGATGATCGTCACGCTCCCGC
The DNA here is from genome assembly GCF_039929605.1 of Roseateles sp. GTDB lineage: Bacteria > Pseudomonadota > Gammaproteobacteria > Burkholderiales > Burkholderiaceae_C > Pelomonas. The sequence continues at coordinate 2,672 of NZ_JBDSQX010000175.1, read as the reverse complement.
TGGCCTGGCCGTTGCAAGCCAGCACGCATGACCTCAGCCTGCTGGCGCTGCTCGGCGTCTTCCAGCTCGCCATTCCCTGCCTCCTCGCCGTGCGACTGGCACGCGAGCTGCCCAGCCATGAGATTGCTCTGCTCGGTCAGGCAGAAACCTTGCTCGGCGTGCTCTGGGCCTGGTTGTTTGCGGGCGAACACCCAGGCGGCGCCGCGTTGATCGGCGGTAGCCTCGTGCTCGCCGCCTTGATCGCCAACGAAGCCCTGGCGCCTCCTTCCGTCAAACCTGCCTTGAAGAACGCATGAGCGACCTGATCCCGCCCCTCGTATCCAACGGCCAGATCCTGGCCGAGGTCAATGGCTGCCTTGGCCTCATCACGCTGAACCGCCCGCAGGCGCTGAACGCGCTGTCGCTGGCCATGATCCGCGACATGAGCACGCTGCTGCGCCACTGGGCCGCATCGCCGCAGATCCAGGCTGTGGCCCTGCTCGGCGCCGGCCGCGAAGGCAAGCCACCGGCCTTCTGCGCGGGCGGCGACATCCGCTTTTTCCATCAGGCCGCCCACGCGGGTGACCCGGCACTGGGTGACTTCTTCACCGAGGAATACCGCCTCAATCACCTGATCCACACCTACCCCAAGCCCTGCCTCGCGCTGATGGACGGCATCGTCATGGGCGGCGGCATGGGCATCAGCCAGGGCGCCAAGCTGCGCGTGCTCAGCGACCGCTCCACGCTGGCGATGCCCGAGACCGGCATCGGCCTCTTTCCCGATGTCGGCGGCGGCTGGTTTCTCGCGCAATGCCCCGGCGCGGTCGGCGAATGGCTGGCGCTGACGGGCCAGTCCATCGCGGCGGGCGATGCCATCGAATGGGGCCTGGGCGACGTCTTCGTGCGTGCCGAGCAATGGCCCGCGCTCGTCGACGACCTGCGACGCGGCGCCCAGCTCAGTGCCGAACATGTCGTGGCCACGGTGATGGAGCGTGTCGATCTGGCGCCGTTGTCCGACCCCAAGGCCGTGGCTGATCGCATTGACCGCCATTTCAGCCTGCCGACGCTGGCTGACATCCTGGACTCGCTCGCTCGTGCCGATGATGACTGGGCGCAGCGCACGCGCGCAACGCTGCTGAAACGCTCGCCCATGATGCTGGCCGTCACGCTGGAACTCGTGCGCCGCGGCCGCCACCTGAGCCTGGCCGGCGACCTGCGCCTGGAGCGCGACCTGGTGCACCACGCCTTCCACCTGCGCGGCGCCGCGCGCAGCGAGACGGTCGAGGGCATCCGCGCGCTGGCCGTCGACAAGGACCACGCGCCGCGCTGGCAACCCGCCGCCATCGGCGATGTCGACGCTGCAGAGGTCGATGCCTTCTTCATCAGCCCCTGGACGCCCGACACCCATCCACTGCGGGACTTGGAATGAGCGAGCCAGATCCCGGTCCTCACAGCCCTTGGCGCCTGAGCGTCGCGCCGATGATGGATTGGGGGGTGAAATCCTGGAAAGTTGTTTGTTGTCAACCATTTACCAAGGGCGTACTTCTGCGTGTAGCACCGTTGTAGCACTGCTTTTAGCTATTCCGGCGGCGTTCCTGATAGCTGTTTGACTTCCTTCTGTGCCGCTTCTCTACGCCTTTCTATGTATCGAACTAGGTCCGCGACGTGTACACCTTTGGCGGTCTTTTGGCTTCGCGGGTCGATCCGGATGACGGGGATCGTTATGTCGCCGACCGCTGACCTCCTGATGAACTGGTTCAGGGTGAGATGCGGGAAGTAGTCCTCGACGACGCGAGCGAGGGGGATGATGGCTTGCGCGTTGTACTGGACCATCAGGATGTAGGCGGTGTTCATGGTGCGTTCGGTTACAACCCTGTGTCGGGCCGGATGTTCAAGAAAAATCAGTTCCGAAGAGGCATTGGAGGCCAGCTACTGAAGAGCAACTGGTGATGCGCCGTTGGCGCAAAAATTGTTTGACAGATAGGGCTCCCCGCTGCGGAAGTGGGTGCGGGAACGGCAGACGGAGTCTCGAAGGCATCTCTGGGGGGCGGTAGGCCAACAACAATGAAAATGCTGATCGGAAAATTGGTACTGCTGGGCGCAGTCTTTGCAGGGATCTCCTGGGCTCGCTCATACGAGTCGGAAGTGGCGCTAGCCAAGTTGATCTACGCCATGCCAGGCGAGCAGGATGTCATCTCGGTCTCGGAGAAGATCCGACAGAGGTGCAAGCTTTCTTCATTTGATGAGCATTGGCCTTCGCCTGAGGACTGTGAGCGTTTCGTAGTTGAAACGGACAGTCGTCTAGCCAAGGAAGAGCGAGACCGATGGCTGCTTGAAAAGCGGGGCTTGATTTCGGATCGGCTCCGAGCGCCTCTAGACATCCTTGCGTCGGTAATCCTCTTCTATGCCGTGTGGCTTGTCCTACGAGCCATTTTCATAGTCGCTTTGCCGCCGCTTCGATCTGTGATTTCCAGCTTCACCGGACGCATCTCAAGGAATGCGCTAACTTCGCGGCGCCTTCGGAAGGCAGAAGAGGAATACCAGCAGATATTCCGCCTTCACCAAAGCTGCTAAGAGGTTATCCGTAAATAGTAAACTCTCGTCCCGAACCGCCATTCACGCGGTGGTTGGGTTAAGGCATGGCGACACGCAAGAGAGTTGAGTCGTGGGTGGTGACCGATGATTTCTGGCAA
>NZ_JBDSQX010000174.1:0-55791 GCF_039929605.1 Roseateles sp. | reverse complement strand
GCCCTGCGATGCTCGGAGCCCGAGGCCCGCGCAGAACTCCCTTCGCTACGCTGCGGTCAAACAGCTGCGCGGAGTCAGTTGACGAAGTGCGCTGTGCGCACGCCTCGCCGTTCTGCGCTTCTCGGCTCCTCCAAAGGGGTCCGTTGAAACAGCCGAACAGCCAAGTAGGGCGGGTCGCATAGCAGCCCCGCCCATGGATGAATCCCTCAAAGTGCTGATGCCATCTACCGATGACTTTGAGGTGCGTGCATGAGGGCGCTGGGATTGGGGCTGGCACTGTTGGCTGCGACGCAGGCCCACGCAGCGCCCGAGCCGCTGCCACGACATGGTGTCGTCATGTTCTCCAACCTGTGCGTCAGCCCTCAAAGCGGGGACGTCTACGGCTTGCGCCTGACGCTGCGGCGCATTGGTGATGTGGACGATCTGATCTTCGAGCTGGAGAACGAGCCGCCCCAGCGTATCTGGCCGGTGCAGATCAAGGGCGATACGCTCAGCTTCACGATGCCCAAACCCTACAGCGGGGCCGGCGTGGTCGCGCATCTCGCGCGGCGTGGCGAGGCGCTGCAGCTGGACGGCCCGGTGCTCAATGCCGATTCGAAGGACCACTTCGAGTTGCGCCGCCTCACCAACTTCGGGCGCGGCCTGCCGAATTGCTGAGTCGGGTAGGGCGCTGCGTCGCTGACGGGCTTGCAAGCTGGCGCTCCGGCAGGGCAGGAAGACCGCGTGATCGACACGCTGCTATCCGCCGGGCCGGCCTACGACGACCCCTATCTGCCACTGCGCGGCGGCCGACTGAAATTCGAAGCATCTGAACCTTGTGCACGCGCTTCGGTACCCACTGAGCATGAACGCGGGCCCATCGGCCCGGCATGCAGGGCCTGCGAGGGCCAAGGAGAAATGGTTTGATGAACACGAAGATGACCCGCAAGGGCTTTCTCGGCGCCGCCTCGGGCGGGACGGTATTGCTGCTGCTGCAGGCCTGCGGTGGCGGCGGGAGCGACTCCGCCGCCAGCCCAGCGCCGACGAACGGCCTCAGCAGTTGCAGTTCCACCGGTGCGGCGATCTCCGGAAACCACGGGCACTCGCTGTCGATCCAGGCGGCAGACCTCAATTCGACGAGCGCGCTCAGCTACAGCATTCAGGGCAGTGCAAGCCACGCTCACATGATCACGCTCAGCCCGACGCAATTGGCGTCGTTGAAGGCGGGGCAGAGCGTGACGATCACATCGACGACCGACTCCTCGCACGATCACAGCGTGATGATCACCTGCGCGTGATGTCTGGCGGCCGGCGCGCAATGCGTCGTTCAACCGGCGCGTCGCCGGCCCGACACGGGGGATAGGTTTTTCAAACGCGTTTTTTCGTTCCCGTGCGCCCGAACATGGCAGAAAGCGGCACCCGACGCGTGTGCGTCGGCCTTGCGGGCGGCTGAAGCCTGTTCGGCGTTGACGACGCAGCCGAAAATCGGCTTTCCGGGTGTGGTCCGAGGGTCATCCGTAGCAAACAATCCGCTTCCATCGGGCCCGCACTCTCTTGGACGCAGCTGGGTAGGGCGGGTCGTCTGCCCCCCCGGCAATCGAGGCCGACGCCTGGAGCGGCGTGACAGACGGCGGGTCGCACCCGCCCTACCTCAACCCCGTCACCTGCGCCTCCTTCGGCGCGCTGATGACGTAGTCCGCCGTGAAGCGCTGGCTGGCGCCCGCCGCCAGCGGCAGCTCCCACAACACCAGCCCCGGCTGCTTGCGCCAGGCCTGCGTGGTCGGCGCCGGGCTGAACTGGGCCTGCACCTTGATGTCCTCGTGCTGCGACACCGGAGCCGCTTCGATGAGTTGCAGCGTTACCGGCGCCGTGTGCTTGTTCTCCACAACCCAGGCGCGCGCGTAGCGGTGCTCGGCGCGCGCGCCGATGAAGCCGGTGTTGGCGGCGTTGCGCTGCTCGGGTTCGATCTGCACGCGAACCGCGTCGTCGCGGCCGAAGGGCAGTTCCAGGCGGTCGTCGCTGCCCGCGACATTGAGCGTGCTGCTGCCCACCAGCGCGCCGTCGCGCACCAGTTGCAGCGCGCCGCGCGGCCAGGCGCCCGCAGGCTTGGCGGCGTCGGCGACGAGGTAGGCCGCAGCCTCGCTCTGCGGCTGCACGCGGGCCAGCACCCTGGCTTGCAGCTTCTCGCTGCCCAGCGCCAGGCTGGCGCGCTGCGTTCCGCTGTCGATGTTGACGCGCAGCGGCAGCGCGAACTCGGTAGCGTGGCTGCCTTCGAACACAGACAGGTTGATACTCTCCACCACCTCGTCCGCATTCTGTTTGATGAGCTGGGCGGAGGAGAGGCTGGCCCGTTGGCCGGTAACGACAACCGTCTCGGGTGCTGCCAACGCAGGCGCCGAGGGCCGTGTGGAAGCCAGGTCGAGCTTCCACGGCCAGGGCGGGTTCTGCCCCACCTTCTGCGCCACCTGCGCCGTGGAAAGCCGCAGCTTCACGTTCTTCCAGTCCTCGCCGCTTTGCTGCGACACCTGGGCCAGGCGCTCTAGGTTGAGCGCGCCGCTGGCCGTGTCGAGCAGCGCCCGGTAGCTGGGTGCCCAGCCGGCCTGGGTGACGCGGTAGTTCAGCTTCAACTCGGCCTCGCGGGCCGTGGACAGCCGCAGCCGCAAGCTGCGCCACTGCGGATTGGCGGCGGCCACGCGGTCGCGCTCGCCTTTGAGCGGCGCAATCTGCGTGTCTAGATCGGCGATCTGGCGGGCCAGTTGGGCCTGGCGCAGCAGCGCTTCGTGGGCTGTCTTGCGGATGCTGTCGGCGGTGGCGGCGATGCCGGTGGCTGGCGTCGAGCGCGCCTCGCCCGAACCCAGTGCCTTCAGGTAGCCGAGGCTGGTGTCCAGCGCGGCGGACTCGGCGGCGAGCAGGTCGCGCTGGCCTTCTAGCTTGCGCAGGCTTTCGTCTATCGCACTGGTCGCGCACTCCGGCGCGCGCTCGCGCGGCAGCGTCTCCAACTGCACCGGCCCGAGGTTGACGCCAGCGGGCGCGTCGATCTGCAGCGAGTCGGGGTCGAAGCGGGCGGTCAGGCAGTTCAGCACCAGCTCACGCGCCCCGGCCGCTACGGCGGCCAGCCGCGTGACCTGGGCGCCGCCGGGGTAGACGAGGACTTCGTCGATGCGGGACTGGGCGTGCCCCACGACAGGCAGCAGGCAGGCAAGCAGGGCGGAGGTGGAGCGCATGCGGGTTTGCCGGGGAGTGAGAGGGGTCGCAAAGGTAGCATCCCGCCTATGACCGACAACCGCAAAGCCTTGGTGCTTTTTTCCGGCGGGCAGGACTCCACCACCTGCCTGGCCTGGGCGCTGGACCGCTTCGCCGAGGTCGAGACGCTGGCCTTCGACTACGGCCAGCGCCACCGCATCGAGCTGGACTGCCGCAACACCGTGCGCGCCGAGATCGCGCGCCAGTTCCCGCACTGGGCCGGCAGGCTGGGCGCCGACCATCTGCTGGACCTGACCCTGCTCGGCCAGATCAGCGACACCGCGTTGACGAGTGAGCGCGCCATCGAGCTGCAGGCCAACGGCCTGCCCAACACCTTCGTGCCCGGCCGCAACCTGCTGTTCCTCACCTTCGCCGCGACGCTGGCCTACCGGCGTGGCGCCAGCGTGCTGGTGGGCGGCATGTGCGAGACCGATTTCTCCGGCTACCCGGACTGCCGCGACAACACCATGAAGGCGATGCAGGTCGCGCTCAGCCTGGGCCTGGACACGCCCATGACGCTGGACACGCCGCTGATGTTCATCGACAAGGCCGCCACCTGGCGCTTGGCCGAGCAGTTAGGCGGCGAGGCGCTGGTGAAGCTCATCGTCGAGGACACCCACACCTGCTACCTCGGCGAGCGCGGCCAGCTGCATGCGTGGGGCCACGGCTGCGGCCACTGTCCGGCCTGCGCGCTGCGGGCGCGTGGTTTCGAGCAATACAAGGCGCAACACAAGGCTGGCGCATGACCGCCTGGCTCAATTGGCCGACGGCCGGCGTCGCGGCGGCGGCGTTGCTGTTCTTCTGGGGCATCGGTGCCTACAACCGGCTGATGTCGCTGCGCAACGCCATCGGCGAGGCCTTCGCCCAGCTCGACGCCCATCTGAAGGAGCGCGGCGAGGTCTGCGACAAACTGCTCGCCGCCGTCGCCCCGCGCCTGCCCAGCGAGCAGGCCACCTTCGACGCACTGGCGAGCGCCCAGGCCGAATCCCAGGCGGCTACCCAGGCCGTGCGCACCAAGCCCTGGGCGCCGGACCCCGCCGGCAGCCTGGCCGTGGCCGGCGCGCTGCACGCGGCGGCACTGACAAGGCTGCTGTCGCTGCTGGACCACCAGGCCGAGCTGCGCAGCGAGACCGAGATCGACGCGCTGGTCAGCGAGCTGAAACTCATCGAACGCCAGCGCGCCTTCACCCGCCAGGTCTTCAACCAGGCCGTGGGCCAGTACAACGAGGCACTGCACCAGTTCCCGACACGGGTGCTGGCCAACCTGTATGGGTTCAGCGAGGCGAGGTCGTTGTGAGCCCCTCGCCCAGCCCGCTCCCGCTGAACGCGGGCGGGCTGGTCGGTCTTGCAGACCGCGCTGCGGCAGTGCCGCAGCCCTTCGGCAGGCACATCGCGCCCACTGGGCGCAATGTGTCCGGCCTCAGCCCCCGAGGGGACGGCGATGCTCGCGGGGGATGCCCCGCTCGCACATCGCCTAGCGGGCCGGCTTGGGAGCGGCCCGGCGCTCGGGCCAAATACACAGCCACATTCGGCAGGGAATCGGACTCTTGGTTGCCGCTGCGATCAGGCGTTCTTCCTCGGCATCAGCGACAAGAACTCCCGCCGCAGATTCGGGTCCGTCAGGAAGGCGCCGCGCATGACGCTGTTGGTCATGGCTGCTCCGGTGTCCTTCACGCCGCGCCAGTGCATGCAGAAGTGGTCGGCCTCCATGACGACGGCCAGCCCGTCGGGCTTCACACGCGTCTCCAGTTCGTTGGCCAGCATGATCACGGCCTCTTCCTGGATCTGTGGGCGGTTCATGATCCAGTCGGTCAGGCGCACATACTTGGACAGGCCGATCAGGTTGGAATGCTCGTTGGGCATGATGCCGATCCAGACCTTGTCGATGACCGGGCAGAGGTGGTGCGAGCAGGCGCTGCGCACGGTGATCGGCCCGACGATCATCAGCTCGTTGAGGCGGCTGACGTTGGGGAACTCGGTGACCGTGGGCGGCTGGACGTAGCGGCCGGCGAACACCTCGCGCACGAACATCTTGGCCACGCGCTTGGCGGTGTCCTGGGTGTTGTGGTCGCTGTCGGTGTCGATGACCAGGCTCTTCAGCACCTCCTGCATCTTGGCCTGCACCTCGGCCTGCAGCGCATCCAGTTCGCCGGGCTCGATGTAGCCGGCGATGTTGTCGTTGGCGTGGTGGCGGCAGCCGGCCGACACGAGGCGGTAGCGGATGCGCTCGGAGACGGGGAGGTGCGGAGCGTCTGGGGCGGGGGCGTTCATGGGGGCGGATTCTCCGGGCAATGCGCACTTCTACACTGAAGACATGTCCCAAAGCCCTCAGTCTGGCACTCCCGCCGGCAACCTGTCCGCCCCCTTGCACCGGCTGCTGTCCCAGGCCGCCGACGCCGTGCAGGGCGTGCGCGAGGGCAAGTCCCTCACCGAGCTGCTGGGCCGCGTGCCCGCCGACCTGCGCCCCGGCACGCAGGCGCTGGCCTTCACGGCACTGCGCCGGCTGGGTGGCGCCGAGGCCGCCCGCCAGCAGCTCGCCCCCAAGGCCCCGCCGCCGCGCGTGGATGCGCTGCTGCTGACCGCGCTGGCCCTGCTCTGGCCCGACCCCGAGCCGGCGTACACCGACCACACGCTGGTCGACCAGGCCGTCAAGGCCGCCAAGCAGCGCGCCCCGGCCAGCGCGGCCTTCGTCAACGCCGTGCTGCGCCGCTTCCTGCGCGAGCGGGATGCCATCGTGGCCGCCGCCGAGCGCAGCCCGCTGGGCGCCTTCAACCACCCGGCCTGGTGGGTCGAGAAGCTGAAGGCAGACTGGCCGGCGCAGTGGCAGGCCATCCTGGCTGCCAACAACCGCCCGCCGCCGATGACGCTGCGCGTGCATGCCCAGCGCAGCACGGCCGCCGCTTACGCCGAGCGACTTGCCGGCCTCGGTATGAGCGCGCAGACACTGGGTGCGCCCACACCGCAGGCCCTCGTGCTCGACAAGCCGGCGCCCGTCACGGCGCTGCCGGGGTTTGCGGAGGGTCTGGTCAGCGTGCAGGACGCCGCCGCCCAGCTCGCCGCGCCCTTGCTCGTCGGCACCGGCCTGAAGCCTGATGCTCGCGTGCTGGACGCCTGCGCGGCGCCCGGCGGCAAGACGGCGCATTTGCTGGAACTGCAGCCCGACCTCCAGCTCACCGCGCTGGACGCCGACGCCCAGCGCCTGACCCGGGTGCAGGACACCCTCAACCGCTTGGGCCAGAGCGCCACGCTGAAAGCCGCCGACGCCCGCCAGCCCCCCACCTGGTGGGATGGCATCCCGTTCGACGCCATCCTGTTGGACGCCCCCTGCAGCGCCTCCGGCATCGTGCGCCGCCACCCGGACGTGCGCTGGCTGCGCCGGCCGGACGACATCAACGCGCTGGGCCGCATCCAGGCCGAGCTGCTGGACGCGCTCTGGCCGCTGCTGGCCCCGGGCGGCCGCCTCGTCTATGCCACCTGTTCGGTCTTCCGCGCCGAGGGTCAGGCCCAGCTCGACGCATTTTTGCAACGCCAGCCTGCCGCCAAGTCCCATGCCGTGCCTGGGTTCACGGGTCACCTGCTGCCCGTGGCCGAGAATGCGGAACGACCCCAGCCGACCCTGGACGGCTTTTTTTACGCCCTGATCACGAAACCCTGACTTGTTCGCCCGCATCGCCATTGCTGCCTTCTTCGCCTTGCTGCTCGGCTTGTTGCCGGGCGCAGCGCGGGCCGATGGCGTCGAGCTGGCCCAGCTGACCACACGGCGCGTGGACGACGGGCTGGAGCTGAGCTTCACGACCCGCTTCGAACTCGGCCGCCTCGCCGAGGACGCGCTGCACAAGGGCGTGCCGCTGTACTTCGTCGCCGAGGCACAGGTGCTGCGCAACCGCTGGTACTGGCGCGACGCCCGCATTGCCACGGTTGATCGCACGTGGCGCCTGGCCTGGCAATCGCTGACGCGCCAGTACCGCATCTCCAACGGCGGCCTTCACCAGAGCTTCGCCACGCTGGACGAGGCGCTGAGCGTCATCCGCGGCATCAGCAACTGGCACATCGCCGAGCCCAAGGACATCGAGGACGGCGGCAGCTACTACCTGGAGTTCAGCTACAAGCTCGACGTCACCCAGCTGCCCCGCCCCATGCAGATCGGCCTGCAGTCGGGCTTTGCGCTGAGCATCGAGCAGAAGCGCAACTTCGCACCCGATTTCACGCTGAGATGACCAAGGCGTCGCGTTGGGGCTGGGTCATCACGCTGGTGACCCTCACGGGCGTGGCCGGCGTGCTGGCCTTCGTGCTCATCGTCGGCACCACCTCCGACCGCGGCTTCTTCGAGCGCCACTACCACTGGCTTTACTGGGTCAACGTCGGCGTTGCCGCGGTGCTGACCCTGGTCATCCTGACCGCCGCCGTGCGTCTGTTCATGCGCGTGCGCAGCGGCCGTTTCGGCAGCCGGCTGCTGCTCAAGCTCGCCGGCATCTTTGCGCTCGTCGGCGTCGTGCCCGGGTTGATGATCTACGCCGTCTCCTACCAGTTCGTGAACCGCAGCATTGAGACCTGGTTCGACGTGCGGCTGGCCAGCGCGCTGGAGGCCGGCCTCAACCTCGGCCGCGGCACGCTGGACGCGATGGTGTCCGACCTCGGCGCCAAAACCCGCGACGCCGCCGAGCAACTCGCCGAGACCACCACGCCCCAGCTGCTCGCGCTGGAGCGCCTGCGCGAGAAGCTCGGCGCCCGCACCGTCGCCCTCGTCGGCGGCAACGGCCAGATCCTGCTGGAGGGCGGTGGCGACGCCCGCCAGTTGACCCCCGACCGACCCAGCAGCACCATGCTGCGCCAAGCGCGCGGCGGTGGCGTGGCCAGCCAGCTCGAAGGCCTGGAAGACGAGGCCGCGGCCCTGCAGGGCGGCGCCCAGATCCGCGCGCTGGCCCTGCTGCCCAACACCGAGCTGCGCCTTGGCCTGGGCGAGCGCTACCTGATGGTCATCCAGCGTGTGCCGGCCAGCACACTCAGCAACGCGCTCGCCGTGCAGACGGCCAACGGCGAATATCAGCAGCGCGCGCTGGAGCGCGTCGGCCTGCGCCGCATGTACCTGGGCACGCTGACGCTGGTGCTCATCCTCGCCGTCTTCGCGGCCCTGCTGCTGGCCGTCACGCTGGGCAACCAGCTCGCGCGGCCACTGCTGATGCTGGCCGACGGCGTGCGCATGGTGGCCCAGGGCGACCTCTCCGTGCGCCCCGTGCTCGCGTCGCGCGACGAACTCGGCGGCCTGACGCGCTCCTTTGCCGACATGACCGGCCAGCTCGCCGACGCGCGCGCCCAGGTCTCGCGCACCGTCACCGAGCTTGACGCCGCCCGCACCCACTTGCAGACCATCCTCGACAACCTCACCACCGGCGTCCTCGTCTTCGACACCCACGGCCACATCGAGACCGTCAACCCCGGCGCCGCAGGCATCCTGCACCTTCCGCTGGCCACCTACGCCGGCCGCCCGCTGGCTGACGTGCCAGGTCTTGCCGACTTCTCCGCCGCGCTGGCCCGGCGCTTCGAACAGAGCCTCAGCAACGACGGCGCGGGCGACATGGACCGCGAGCTCTGGCAGGAATCCTTCGAGCTGCAGCTCGACCCCAAGAAGCACGCGCTCACCTTGCTCGTGCGCGGCGCGCCGTTGCCCTACGGCGCCCGCCTCGTCGTCTTCGACGACATCTCCGAGGTCGTCTCCGCCCAGCGCTCAGCGGCGTGGAGCGAGGTCGCACGCCGCCTCGCCCACGAGATCAAGAACCCGCTGACGCCCATCCAGCTCTCCGCCGAGCGCATGCAGCACAAGCTCGAAGCCAAGCTGGAAGGCGCCGACCAGGCCATGCTCGTGCGCTCGGTCGCCACCATCGTCAACCAGGTTCAGGCTCTCAAGCAGCTCGTCAACGAGTTCCGCGACTACGCTCGCCTGCCGTCCGCGCAGCTCAAACCCCTGGAGCTCAACGGCCTCATCCACGAGGTGCTCACCCTCTACGCCGAGGCGCAGGAAAAGGGGCACCTGCTCACCGATCTCGCGCCCTGCCTGCTCCACATCAAGGGTGACGCCAGCCAGCTCCGCCAGGTCATCCACAACCTCGTGCAGAACGCGCTCGACGCCGTGCATGACCGCCCGGACGGCCGGGTCGAGGTGCGCTCGTCGTTGTCATTAACCGAGGCCGGCGCGCCCCGCTCCGTGCGCCTGCAGATCGTCGACAACGGCCCCGGCTTTGCCGAGAAGGTGCTCAAGCGCGCCTTCGAACCCTATGTGACGACCAAGACCAAAGGCACCGGCCTGGGCTTGGCCGTCGTCAAGAAAATTGCCGACGAACACGGCGCGCGCATCTCCTTGCGCAACCGGCATGCCGCAGCGGATGCAGGGGCTCCTGCCGATGACGGATTGGAGCTGCCCGTGACCGGTGCGCAAGTTTCGATATCATTTTCAACTCTTGCGCCCGCCACCGAGCCCGGTGGCGCGAGCGCCAGGACTTAAGGATTCATGGCCACGATTCTTGTTGTCGACGATGAGCTGGGCATTCGCGCCCTGCTGTCAGAGATCCTCAGCGACGAGGGGCACACCATCGAGCTTGCCGAGAACGCCGCCCAGGCGAGGGCGGCGCGCGAGCGCTCGCGCCCCGACCTTGTGCTTCTCGACATCTGGATGCCCGACGTCGACGGCGTCACGCTGCTGAAGGAATGGGGCGGCGCCGGCCTGCTCACGATGCCCGTCATCATGATGAGCGGCCACGGCACCATCGATACGGCGGTGGAGGCCACCAAGTTCGGCGCCATCGCCTTCCTCGAAAAGCCCATCACGCTGCAGAAACTGCTGCGCGCCGTCGAGCAGGCGCTCGTCAAGACGGCCCCGCCGCGCCCGGCGCCGGCCGCTATCGGCCTACCCAGCTACTCGCGCCCCGAGCCCTCGTCCGGCCTCAACCTCGGCATGACTCCCACGCCTAGCCAGGGCGTCGGGCTGTCGGGCCACCTGCCGAGCGGCGTCAACAATAGCCACGCGTTGGCCTCTGAGCAGACGTTCGAACTGGATCGCCCGCTGCGTGAGGCGCGCGACGCCTTCGAGAAGAGCTACTTTGAGTTCCACCTCGCCAAGGAAAACGGCTCCATGACCCGCGTCGCCGAGAAGACCGGCCTGGAGCGCACCCACCTCTACCGCAAGCTCAAGCAGTTGGGCGTCGACCTGAGCCGCAACAAGCGCGGGGCTGGCGTCTGACCTCCAACTTGTGCTAAAGTCGCGGACTTCGCTAAAACAGCGAACAAGACAAAGGCCTGGTAGCTCAGTTGGTAGAGCAGCGGATTGAAAATCCGCGTGTCGGTGGTTCGATTCCGCCCCAGGCCACCAAAACGCTGTTCCAGGGAATCCCAAGAGGTCCCAGGAAGTCCAAAAAGCCCTAGAGAATCAACGCTCTAGGGCTTTTTTGCGTCTCAAGCGGTTGCATCCGATCCCTTGAGTTCTTCCAATCGCAGGAGTAACTTTGGCAGTAACCAGCCCCGAAGCGTGGGCGAAGCCAGAAAGTTACTCCATGCCGCGCAACCTGATCCCTTCCGACGCGACCATCAAGGCGATCAAGCCCGGAGACGCTCGAACGCGGCTCAGCGACGGTGACGGGCTCGTCCTGCTCCTGTTCGTCAAGGGCGGGTCGCATGGCTGGCGCTTTGACTACCGCTTTGCTGGCAAGCGCAACATGCTCTCGCTGGGCACCTACCCAGATACCACCCTGGCCATCGCTCGGCGCAAGGCGGACGCGACGAGGCAGATGCTGGCCGAAGGCATCGATCCAAGCCAGAAGCGCCGGGCTGCGAAGGCCTCGTTCGTGGAGGCGCGCGCCGCCCAAGAGAGGGAGGCGCAGGGTCTGCCGCCGCTTGACTCGTTTGAGGCCGTCGCGCGCGAGTGGTTCGGCGTGAAGAAAGACAGCTGGGCAAAAAGCTACAGCGACAAGATCATCGCGCGCCTGGAGGCCGACGTTTTCCCGTGGATCGGCAAGGTCCCTGTGGCTGAGGTGACGGCACCTCTACTTCTCGAGGTCATGAGGCGCATCGAGGCGCGCGGGGTGATCGAGACGGCACACCGGGCGCTGCAGGACTCTGGCCAGGTCCTTCGCTACGCCGTCGCAACGGGCAAGGCAACAAGCAATGCGGCGCGTGACCTCAAGGGCGCGCTGCGGCAGCCATACGTCAAACACTTTCCGGCCATCACGGAGCCCAAGCGGTTCGGGGAGCTCTTGCGCGCCATCGACCACTACGCCGCGACACCTGTCGTGCGCGCGGCGCTGAAGCTTGCGCCGATGCTGTTGCTGCGCCCCGGCGAGTTGCGTTTCGGCGAGTGGACGGAGATTGACCTCGACGGCGCCCTGTGGACCGTGCCGGCTATGCGCATGAAGCGGGAACTGCGCCACAAGCTGCATGGCGCGCCTCACCTCGTCCCGCTACCGAAGCAAGCGGTGGCCGTGCTGCGCGAACTCCACGCTTTGACCGGACATGCCGCGATGGTCTTCCGTGGCGAGCGCCATCACGACCGCGCGATGAGCGAGAACACCATCAACGCAGCACTCCGTGCCATGGGCTTCTCGGCCGATGAGGTGACTGGCCACGGGTTCCGTGCAACGGCGCGGACGATGCTTCAGGAGCGGCTCGGTTTCGATCCGGACGTGATCGAGGCGCAGCTGGCGCACTCGGTCCGCGACAACCTCGGCCGCGCTTACAACCGCACCGAGTTCGTGCAACAGCGGCGCAAGATGCTGCAGGCGTGGGCAGACTATCTGGACCAGTTGCGCAAAGGCGCGCCCGTCGTCTCGCTTCGAGGGCAGAAGCCTTGATCCGTGAGTTGAAGTCGGGCAGGGCTCGCTTGGTGGCGAGCCGCTAACTGGGGCGGAATCTCAAGATCCGTTGAAGCCCGCAGCGAAACTCGCTTTTTCCAATTCGTCTTTTGTCGTTGGTACACCTTCGGGTACACCAGACCGGCGAGCGTGGAATCAGGAATCGCATCCCTGCCACTTTCGTCTCGCGCAGCGAGTGTCCCAGAACATCTCACCAAGGGGAAGCGCCGGGATTGGGTCTACAACCTGCACCTCAAACCTCCCATGGCCTCTCCCAAAGGCATCTGCTGTCGGTTCGTTCCCAGTAGGCGCGTCGTCGCAGCGAGAGGCCGTCCCGCCGGCCATGCTCAGCCTCTTGCTTTGGCCAGTCGGGCAACCAAGTCGTCGTGCTGGAGCTTGAACTTTTCTGTGTTCCTCTTGAGTCGGAATAGGTTCTGTAGCTTCCACTGGAGGGCCCGCAACTGCTCAAGATGGGCATAGGGCAGCAGCGACCAGTCCGGCTCAGCCCGCACCATTGAAAGCAAGAAGTCGCAATGCCGGGGCAGCAGCGCGCGCGGAAGTTCGTCCAGCATGCGTCGGCGCGTCGCCAGCAACGCATCCAGTTGGACCGGCGCAGTGGTCATGCCCTCGAACTCGGCTTCGAACACGCCCGCCAGCGGCTTCTCGTTGGGGAACAGCACCTCGTGCGTCGGCCGGTTATGGCCCGCCAGGTAGACCACGAAGCAGTCCAGCAACTGCTCTTCCCAGCCATGACTTTCGAGCATCAACTGGACGTCGAACAGGTCCCGCGGATGTTGCCGGTCCAGTGCCGCCACCAGCTTGCTGCCGTACAGCTCGGCATCGGCCAGCACGGGAACCTGGATGTCGGCCGCGAACATCTGCTGGGCGGCGGGCGTCAACGAGCGGCGCGTCGGTGCCATGACCGTGCCGCGGAAGACGAAGTTGACTTCAACCTTGACCTCCGCGTCGGCGCTGCGCACGAACAGCTTGGCTTCGGTGCCGTCCTTGTTTTTGCGAAGCTCGACGTCATGACCTAGCGCTGCGACGCGCTCTTTCGCCTCTGCAAGCTCGGCACTTATGGCTTGCAGGGCATCTTCCCGTACGAGGTCGTGTCGGATGAAGACGATGTCGATATCGACGGACAGTCGCGGCATGTCTTGCACGAAGAGGTTGATCGCCGTGCCACCTTTCATCGCGAACGCGGGCGTGTCGAAGACAGCCGGCGCGATGTCCAGGAGCAGCCCAACCGTGCGGACGTAGACGTCGTTCATGTCGGGCGCTTCAGGTTGAGCCGTTCACCCGACCTGGTGGTCGATACCCAGCGGCTTCCACCGCCCAAGCGCTCGCTGTGCTTGCGGGCCACGTCAACCCATGGCAGCTCCAGTTCCTCGGCCAGCATGTGAGCCAGCCGGGCCACCTTGATGCGCTTGAGATGGGACAGCAGTTGGTCTAGAACGGGCAGACGCAGCGTTCGCGCGCTCTCCACCAGGTGTCGGGCTTCCTCAAGCTCCTGGCCCTTGCCCACGTCGCTCAAAAGTTCGAGCAGCGCCCGCTCCGGTGTGGATACGGGCAAGTCAGGCCGGCCACCCGGCAAAGGAGTCAGCCCGACATCTGCATCCAAACCCGGATCGAAGAGGTGGGTTGCCTGGTAGTCCGCAGCGAAGAACGAGGTGAACCAAGTCGGCAGGGTGGCCGCCTTGTCGCCCCAGAGGATCAACCGCTCCCTGGCGGCAAGGTTGTGCCGAATCCCACGCCAGGCCAGCGCAGTCTTTCCGGCCACATGTAGGCCAGGCATCAACTCGGCCAGGCGCGCAACGCTGGCATCCCGGTCAAGTTGGTCTCCAGGGAGGATGTAGACGCCATGCCCCAGCCGCTCAAGCCACCCCTCCTTGGCGAGCCGCGCCACCTGCTTGGCGTTGAAGCCCCGCTTCTGCAGCCAAGCCGTGGGCATCGGGGTGCCTCGGGGCACCTGGGTAAGGATCTGACGGAATAGAGCAGAAGGCGAAGTTCCCATTGGAAGGGAATTTTAGACATTTTTCTATTCAAATGCTAGGCAGTGCGCACGATGCCCGTAAGGACCCGCACCCGGCGATCGGAATAGGAAAAAGCCGGAGGCGCACCTCTAATGGGCATATTCGTATATTTTTTATACATCGACCTGCTCTACTTCCGACTTTTCCAAGGTCTTCGCCTACCGCTGACACGCTAGCGGGTGTGCCCTCCGAAGGCAGGGGTTGTTGGTTCGATCCCAACCGGGCGCACCAGACACAAGCCATGCAAGTCCCTGACATGCATGGCTTTTTCTATTCTGGCGAGTGATCGGACGGCAGTCCCAAGTTGTGAAGTGGGCCAAAAGTGGGCCAAAGGCTAGCCGCCGGGCGCCAGCGACCGCCGCCGCCGATGGGTGCTACGCATAATTGGTTGACTGGCGGGGCGCGATGCACGGCGTGGTTTACCGAAGCGGCCGGCGTCGCATCTAACGGTCCGCTTCCTCTGGTGCCCTTGTCGATCACGTGGGCCGGTACCGGCACCTGCACATCCGCTCGCAGCACTTGCAGACCCACTTGCCACGGACATGACGCTCGACGGTGAAGACGCCGAGCTGATACCTTCAGCACCTCGCGGTTGTTTCGCTTGCGCCAAGGCTAGAACTCTCCGAGCGCCTGGTAGACGGCCGTGTCGCGGTCCAAGCACTTCACCTCCAAGTCCGCGCTGTACTTGGTCTTGCTGGCTGGCAGCGACTCCAGTAGCTTCTTGGCTGCAACACACTGCCCACTCTCCCGAAGGGCAATCGCTAGGTTGCGGTCGACCACCTGTTTGAGGTCCGACAGGGCATTGCGGCCCCCCTCGGAAATGTCCGCCTCCTCAATGTTTCGCCCGAGCTCGAGAGAGGCGGTGGCGAGAACAGGTCCCGCTGACCTGAACTCACCTACTTTCGCTTTGGCCAAGCCAACCTGGGCGGTGGCTGTCGCCTTATCCCACGGCAGCCCGCTTTCGTTACTCATGACGCCGGCATACGTAGACGCCCTCTCGGTAAAGCCGAGGTTCTGCTTTCTCGCCGTTCTGTACGTGACTGAACATGCCTGCGTAGAGCGGCAAACCGAGCTGCGGAATGCATCGACCGCAGCCTCAATTTCTCGACCCAGCGGAGACTTCGGAGGTTCGGCGCTGTTGGCTGCGACGTCCAGCGCGCCTTTGAATTCGTCGACCACGGGCACAGCGCCGCCGACCTTAGCGTAAGCCGCAACGAGACCAGGTTCTTTGCCTAGCTCCGTGATGAGCTCATATGCAGTGAGGCCTTCTACCAGCCTCGGTAGGCGGCCAGCAAGGAAGATTTGCTGAAACTCTGGGTCTTTCGGAAGTCCACCATGGACGCTGCTGATTGGCCAATAGTGGGATAGCCAGGATGCCTCGGGCCTTGAACCGCCTGCCGGCATAGACACGCGACCGTCGCCATCCTCAGGGTTCCATGTGTCCGTCGCGTTGAGATGGCCGTCCGCGCCAAGGCGCGCAACTTCTGGCGTGGACCAGTACATTGAGTAAAACGCATACAGCGGAGCATGGGGCTGCACGAGGCTAAACCCATTCCTAAACTCCTTCGCTTTTGCGAGGACGGCGTTGAAATGTGCAGGGGGTTTAGCTCCGTTAAGAACCTCTTTGCCCGTCACCGTGGCCCAGAACTGCGGCTCGTAGTAGCTGATGACATTTGGACCACCGGGCTGTTCCGACGGATAGACCTTGACGCAAGTCCGATTGGTATCGACGTTCGTCGGCTTGGGGGTAAGGCCAAACGCACCGGGCCAGGTCAGAAGGGCGTCTCGGACTCCGTCCGTTGCCCAAGCGGTCAAGTCGTTGGCTATGCCCTGCCGCAGGTTGTCCCACTCCACATACAGATACTCAAAGCGTTTGCCCGCGTTGCGGCCGTTCTTGTCGGGCTGTCTATAGCCCTCACGAATCATTCGCAGCACTTCGCAACTGCCCTGAAGCGGAGACCCCAGCAGCACGATGCCGCCAACCAGGTGCTGTGGCGAGTACTGTTTGGCGTCGTGCTTGGCGTTCCAAGCCGATGTGACGATGCCGCCCATGCTGTGAGACACGAAGATGAGCGTCCGCTTCGTGGTTCCAAACTCTCGAGTGATGCAGCCTTCGAGGTCAGCAGCGCCTGACCTCAGGTCACGACGCCAGTCGTAGCCGCAAGCCACCGCATCAATCCCAACCTTGGCAGCTGCCGCCTTTATGGCCACGAAAGCATCGCCATACTGGTCCCCGAAGTAGCTTTCCAGGAGGGTGGCCTGTACGTCCGACTTGGCCTTCTCGTCGATGAGATTAGCCGGGAGCTTGAGCTTCTCCAAATCCGGTATGCCCTTCCCCCAGAAGACGCCGCCCAGCGAGGGCGACGAGAGCTTCGAACCCAGAATGCCGGGGACGAGCACGATGACAGGCCGCTTCTGGATTTCGGAGACGCTGGCAGCGAGCTTCCGGTCCGCGAACCCAGCGCGCACGAAGCCCTCAATCACTGAGCCGGGTGAAGTCCCGGCCGCGAAGGCGCCCGGCGCCACGGCAGTGAGCACTGCGGCGATTATTTTTATGTTCAAGATGTCCTCCCTGGAGCACCAACACGGTAGCGAGCGTCCGGCACCGCCTCATCCTCAACACTGACGAGAGCATTGAACTGCTATGAACTCTGCCCGCGCAGCGTTCGTGCTCTCCTGATGGCCACACGTCTGCTGAACGGCGCCGCCTCGCACGGGTCGACTGCCGGCACGGCATGGTCTACGCGTGTTGTGCACCCCCCAAAGCCTCACCAGCTCTGCGTCGTCAGCGGTAGGCGGCGGAGGGGGCGGAGGGGGCGAAACCCGGCGAAATCCGGCATCGCCCCAGGGCTGTATGACCCGGTCCCCACTTAAGATGCTCAGAGCAAAATCTAGGGTAAACCATATGAGTGCTGTAGACGATGTGGCGCTGAGGAGCCGGCTGCAGTCCATGCTCGAGCTTCAGGACGGCATCAACAGCAAGATTCGCTCCGATTGGCGCGGCGCTAACAACGCTTGGTTCCGGGCGATTTGGACGGAGTGCGCTGAGCTCGTGGACCACATCGGCTGGAAGTGGTGGAAGCATCAATCGCCAGACATCCCCCAGGTCCACCTAGAGCTGGTCGACATCTTCCACTTCGGGTTGAGCGAGCTCCTGCAGCAGCACGGGACGGCGGACGCCGCTTCAACCCAGCTCCTAAGTGCCTACGTCGCCTACGGAAAGCGCAGCGGCGCCGGTGTTGAAGACTCCGCGGCGCGCATCGCCCTGGTGGAGGCGTTCGCGACGTCCGTCCTGACGACGAGGCGCTTCGACTTAGCTGGGTTCTGCGAGCTCGCCAGTGCGGTCGGCCTAGAAGAGCAGACGATCTACCAGATGTACGTGGGGAAGAACGTGCTCAACGGTTTCCGGCAGGACCATGGCTACAGGGCGGGCACGTACATCAAGACCTGGGACGGCCGCGAGGACAACGTGTGGCTGGTGGATCTCGCGGCGGGCCTGGACAAGAACCCGGCCACCTTCGCGTCCGAGCTCTACGGCCACCTATCGAAAAAGTACGAAGAGGTCGCGCGTGGCTGTTGAGCTGCCGCCAACGGTTGCCGAGAACTGGAAGTTCTTCGTCAACGCGCAGCTGTGGCCAAGGGCCGCCCGTTTTGACCCTAAGGGGTGGCTCGAGAACTTCGATGCCGCAGACCAAAAGTACGCAATCCGCTTGTTGGAAGGGTTCACCTATTTCGGGGACGAGTTGATTGGCGCGCTGTTCCAAGGTGCCTTCCAGAACCTCTCGCAGCTGGTGGTCCAAAACAAGGACAACTACTTCTCGGCCAGCTCACAGTGGACGCAGTTCCTTGAGTCGGCCATCGTCGTCCGGGTTGAGGGTCACCACAGCAGCGACGCTGACAGCGCCTTCATCTTCACGAGGCTGGCACGTGACCGTCTTGGCGTCCAAGAGGAGCAGCTTCTCGCGCCAGCCAAGGCGCTCGAGCAGCTGAAGGCAACCCCGCGCGGCAACGTCATCTTTGTCGACGACTTTGTCGGGTCCGGCGAACAGTTCGAGAACACGTGGACGAAGATTCACCAGCTGTCTGACCTTGGAGCGGCGTCGTTCAAGTCGTTGGTAGGCACCATTGGTGCGGGCGCGGTGGGCTTCTACTACTGCCCTTTGATTTGCACCGAGGTGGGCCGCGACTACATCGCCGCGAAGTGCCCTTTGGTGAAGGTTGTGCCGGCTCACGTGCTACCAGAGACCTATAGCGCCCTGTCCGGCAGCTCCGTGATTTGGCGGGACGACATGAAGGTTGAAGGTCCTCTCTTCGTCGAACGTGCAAGTGTGAAAGCCGGCATTCCCTTTCGCGATGGACAGGAGGGGTGCTGGATGGGCTACCGAAAACTTGGCTTGGCGCTTGCCTTCGGACATGGGTGGCCAGACGCTGTGCTGCCCATCTTCACGCACCAAGAGAACGGCTGGAAGCCGCTCCTGAAGAGATAACCATGACGAGCCAGAACGGGTCTATCGACAAGCTGAGCACGGTGCTTGGCCTCTACAAGGCGGAATGGCTTCGCGAGCAGCTGTTCGACTGGTTCACGGTGCCGGGGTACTTCGACGAGCTGAAGACGAACCGGCCGTGTGTACTGATTGGGGGGCGGGGCACGGGGAAGACGACTGTCCTTCAGGGCCTGTCGTATCAAGGTCAGTTCGCCTTCGCCAAGTCGGACAAGAACGTCATCAACACCTGGACGTTCTTTGGCCTCTACCACCGCGTCAACACCAACCGCGTGACGGCTTTCCGGGGACCGGAGCTGACCGAGGAAAGGTGGCGTGCCTGCTTTGGTCACTACCTGAACCTGGTGTTCTGCACGCAGCTCCTGGAGTTCGCTTGCTGGTACGAGCTTCAAACGGGTCGAGACCTGTCGCTGGCCCCAAACGACTTGGCAGCGTTCCGAGCGACCCTTAACCTCCAGTCCACCGGCCGCCTGGCTGACTTGGCCCAGGAAGTCAGACTTCAGATGTTGGGGTTCGAAGCGTCCATCAACAGCATCGTCGACGCACCGCCGGGCTTTCTGTCGATGCAGGGTGCGCCAGTAGACACGCTTGCCTCCGCGCTGCTCGGCACGAAGGAGATGGCCGGCAAGCAGTTCTTCTTCCTCATCGATGAGTTTGAGAACTTTGAGGACTACCAGCAGCGCATCCTCAACACCATCATCAAGCATGCCCAGAGCGCCTATACGTTCAAAGTTGGCGTCAGGGAGCTTGGATGGCGTGAGCGCTCGACGCTGAACGGCAACGAGCAGCTGACGTCGCCGGCAGATTACGTACGCATCTCCATCGCGGAGACGCTGACCGACTCCCGCTTCAAGTCCTTCGCCGAGGGTGTTCTATCGGCTCGATATCAGGGCACGGTTGAAGGGGCGTCCGTTGTCGCCGATTTCCCTGCACTATTCCCTAAGCTCGAGGACCTCGACGAGGCCGCACGCTTAATTGACAAGGGTCAGGAAAACCGGGTTCGCAAGGCAATTGAACAGGCAAGTTCGTCGGCGCAGCTTGAGGCCGCGAAGGCGCTTCCGATTGGCGTGCAGTACTTCTTGGACTATTGGGCAAGCTCGCACAAAGAGACGACAACGCTTTCCGCCGAGATTGATTCTTGGCTCAAGGACAGTGCGTCCAGCAAGGACCGCTTCAACAACCACTTCCATGCGTCGTTGTTTGCTATTCGCCAAGGCAAGCGGGGCATCCGAAAGTACTACAGCGGATGGGACGTCTACCTGGCGCTGTGCGAAGGCAACATCCGCTACCTGCTGGAGCTTGTGCACTCGGCGTTTCTTCTTCACACCGAGGAAGGCGGCGCAGCGCTCTCGCCCATCAGCGCGGAAGTTCAGACACAGGCCGCCCAAGCTGTGGGGCGGAAGAACCTATCCGAGTTGGAAGGCCTCAGCGTTGACGGTGCACGGTTGACGAAGCTGCTGCTCAGCCTCGGTCGAGTCTTCGGCGTTCTGGCTGAGTCGCCGGCTGGACACACGCCGGAGGCTAACCAATTCCACCTCCGCGAGGAGCAGGCGTCCGACAGTGATGGGAAGGCCATGGACCTGCTCAAGCACTCGGTGATGCATTTGGCGTTGGTCAGGTATGCCGGCAGCAAGCCGCTGGACGAGCGGGATACCAAGGCCTACGACTACATGATTCACCCCATCTTTGCGCCCTTCTTTGTCTTCAGCCACCGGAAGAAGCGAAAGATTCTGCTGTCGACGGCGAACCTGCTGAGCTTGGTGGACAAGCCGAGAGAGGGCATCGACGCCGTCTTGAAGCTCAACCACAGGGAGTTCGAAGCGGACCTTCCAGACCAGATGCAGCTGTTCGGCGATTTCTATGCGTGAGTTGAAGCGCGAGCCGATATTGACTGACACCTTTGAGTCGGTCAGTCTCTTCACGCCTGTGCCTGGAAGCTCGTACATCTATCGCGTCAGCAATGAAGACCGGAGCGGCCACACCGGTCAGTGGCGACAGAGCTGCACGGATGTTCAGTTCATCGAGGTCACCACTGAATCCGTCTCCGGTTTCCAGGTGTCTGGCATCGAGGAGGAGTTCTTCCTGCGAAGCGCCGCATCGCTTTCGAGGCTGCTTGCTCCGCTGGGGACGGCTCGAGTGCTGTACGTCGACATCACCGGCCTGAGCCATCCGACCTGGGCTGCGCTCATCCGGGCGGCCATCGCCGCGAGGATGGAGGTGCGGGCTGTCTACGTGGAGCCGTATAGGTACAAGCGCAGCGCGGCACCGCTTGAAGGCCAGGTCTACGACCTCAGCGCACGCATCGCTGGCATCGCGCCAATGCCGGGCTTCGCAACGATTGCCACGACGGAAGAGTCCGTCTTCGTGCCGCTGCTGGGCTTCGAGGGGGCGAGGTTTCGTCATGTCATCGAACAGGTGCAGCCGAGTCACGAGCGGATAGTGCCGGTGGTGGGTATCCCGGGCTTCAAGCCCTGGTACGTTTTCGAGACCTACATGGGGAACAGGGCCGCGCTGGAAGAGACGAGCGCCTGGCACCACATCGAGTTCGTGCCGGCGAACTGCCCCTTCAGCTGCTTCTACCTTCTGCAGGAACTGGCTCGGCGCCATCCCAACTCCACATTGAAGGTCGCCATGATTGGCACGAAGCCGCACGCGTTAGGCGCGGTGATGTTCGCGTTGACGTCCCCGAGCCGCATCGAGCTCATCTATGACAACCCGATTCGCAAGGAAGGTCGCACCGACGGCCTGGATAGGCTCCTGGTCTATCACGTTGGCGCCATCACCGCGGGTGCTGGCGGCAGCTTGTTGACGACCGGCGCAGGGCGGCGCTGATGGACCGCTTCTACACATCGCCAGAACTTGCCGACGCGCTGGTGGGCCTCACGACGCCGCGTCGCCGCGCGCTCGCGATTGCCGACTTTGCATGTGGCGAGGGAAGCTTGCTGCTTGCAGCCGAGCGTCGCTGGCCGGCGGCTTCGATGATTGCGAACGATGTCTCGGCCGCTTCTATTGCCAGCCTTCGAAAGAGCCGCCCGAAGTGGCAGGTCGCAGGTTCGGACTTCCTGAACCCGCGCTCCGTACGTGCTTCGTCGCTCCGACACCATTTCGGCGGTGTCGACTTAGTCTTGCTGAACCCTCCGTTCTCGCGCAGAAACCGACAGACGTTCGAAGTTGCGGTGGGAGATGAGGTGCTTCACGCGAGCATCGCGATGGCGTTTGTCGTCAACAGCATCCCGTTCCTGCGCCCGGATGGCGCCATCTTGGCGGTGCTCCCGGACGGATGCTTGGTCAGCAAGCACGACGAGCCGGTATGGCGATCCTTGCGCAAGCAGTTCAACGTTGAGGTGATTCGGGACAATTCGAGGTCTGCTTTCCAGGGCGTCAGGGCGCGGACCTGCCTAGTTCGGATGACGAAATTGAACGCCCGCGTGTCGGTCGCCGAGCAGGTCGCCGCACCGTTCGCACCGACGATTTCACGGGGTCGCGTTCAGATGCATTCCCGCAAGGTGGTCACGCCCAGGCAGGGCAGGCCGCTGGTGCATACGAACAACCTGCTGAACGGCACGGTGACGAACTCGGGTGAGCATGTGCAGGGTGCCGTTCTTTCAGGGCCTGCGTTGCTGTTCCCTCGGGTCGGGCTCGTCACGCCCGGGAAGCTTTGTGTGCTCGGAGCGGGTCGACGGGTGACGCTGTCGGACTGCGTGCTTGGCGTGGCTTGCGAGTCGGAGGCGGACGTCGACACCTTGAGGCGAATGGTGCTAGCCGCGTGGCCAGTCTTCGCCTCAGCCTATCGGGGCACCGGTGCCCCCTACATTACGCTTGAACGCGCGTCGATGGTGCTGTCTAACATCTCGGCAGGTGGTCGGTCACTTGTGAACGAGCTTCCGAGTGAGGCGCTGGCCTAACCCTTCCCGCTTTGTAGGCCGAGACTGGCGCTTCAGGGCAGCGTGAATGGCCGTGCCCGAGACGCCTTGCTCTGGCCCGCCGCCTCGCGGACTGCGCGGTGGCCCAGCGCAGCAGGTCATATAAGGTTGAGGCTTGCCGACTTGATCCTTAGCCGCTCCAGCTCAGCGTAGATATGGCGCTCACAGCTGGTCGAAATCGCACCATCCGCGTAGAGCATAGGGACCGGATTGCTGAAGACCAGATGACTCTCGATGCTGCAGTCGTGCCCGAGCTTGAGAAACTTTGCAACAGCTGACTTGCGGGCCACAAGAAGCTCAATGCGATCCAGATGCTTTCGCAGCGAATCACCTTTCCCATTCGGAAGCACCTCGCCTGCATAGTCCATCAACTGCTCGGCAATCTCGCTGTGAGATTTCTTGAACTGCAGGTCCTTGCATTCCATGACGAGCACCCTGCGACTGTGAAGGTCCCAAGCAAGAACGTCAACATCGCCGTAGTTCCGGTCAAGCTTAGCGGCGAGTATCCTGGTAAGCGCAACCTCTGGGAGAACCTCCCATCCGAGCGCGACCATCTTCGTCTTGACCTTCACATTGAAGTCGTGGCCATCACGATCACGCGCGAAGCCAGCGTACCTCTGCATGGCCTGGCCGAGATGGTTGTCAGGGTAGTTGGCGTAGTAGTAGTTGCCCATGGTGAAGGAGAGCGCCTCGCGCAGCAGACCTGGCGTGACCAACACGAATGGGTCGGCCTCATCCGATACCTGCAGTATTGGCCGCCTAAGCAAACTGAGCCGCCGGCGGAGGCGCCACGAGTCAATGTCCCGTTCCGCGTAGCCTAGCGGGACTTGTCGCCAAGACGGGCGCGTCCGAAGAGTGAGTGCCGAGACAATCGCGTCGCCGGCTGTCGCATCGTTTGCTACAGAAACTAACTCGCTGCGGCGAAGCCGAGACACCGGCTCTTGCAGGTCGATGCCGCGGTCCTCGACTGCGTCAACGAATTGCCTGAACGCATCGAGCTCTGCGCCGAACTCGTTTGCCCATGCGTCGAGGAATTGGGGCTCGAGCACGCCCCTCGCCTCCTCCGTGATTCCCGGATGCTCTAGGTTCTTCGTGTAACTGCGGGCTGAGCCCCTGTAGCGGACCTCGCTGGTCTTGCTTCCAAACTTGGTCATCACGCCGTCGATGATGCTGTGGTCGACGTGCACATCACCAATCGCCCGAATGATGACCTTCGGCGCCATCAAGCCCCAATGGATCAAGCCTGACCAGCCACCAAGCTGATATACCTGAGATGCGAGCGTCATCAGTGACGTATGGTCGATTTCGCCGAACCGACGCCCGCCCTGCAGCGGGCACTCGCAAATCGCCATCTCGATAAGGAGCCGTGACGTGTGAAAGACAGTGTTCAGCTTGAAGTCATGATCCCGCATCGGCCCGAGTGCCAGCGCCTCGTCAGACCTAAATGCCAGGTTCGCCGCCGATGTCCTGTGCCAGAGGTCTCGCGAGACAGCCGCGACCTCGTAGTTCAGTAGCAGATTGCAGATGACATCCAGACGATCCAGCGACCGCAGTTGCTCGCATAGTTCGTCCTCTAGTTTTCGGACAAGCTTGTTGAGGTAGTCACGGCTTACCTCCTTGCCGAGGATGACATTGCCGTCGCTCTGGTGACGCACCTTCCAGCCGAGGCCGACCCTCGTGTTTCCATCGTCGTACTTGCTGACGTTGACCACCTTCTGCTGGGCAAGCACGGGCAGGAAGTCTCGAAAATTGCGAGCCGCCATCACATGAGACTGGCGCGCGTTCTCGTTTGGAACGATCTGACTGAACAAGTCTTCCTGGTCAACCTGCGGCTCGCCCGCGAGCAGCGCCACGCCACGGATGAGAGCCCTGACTAGTGCTGCCTCAGCAATGTTCGCAGGGTTGAAGAGGGCACGGTCAAACTGGGGGTCAATCGTCAGCTGAACCGTTCTGTTGGCCTGGTCGACTTCCAGCGCAATGGAGCCCTCAGCGTCCTCCGCAGTGCCCCATGGCTCCGCCGGGTCAAAGAGCTGCTGCGCTTCTTTGAAAACGCACCTCCATAGAACCGGGCCGGCGCCAAGGCTCTGACCGAAGGTTTCTTCTAGCAGTGGGGCGGCGCGGCGGCACCACGTGCCCAGCATCTGCCAGCGCTCGTAGGTTCCCTTTGCCGAGCCGTCAGATGAGGCCTGCTCAAACCACCAAGCGCGAGAACCGGCTATGCAAACCCCCATTGGTTTGCGGCTATCTTCGGGTTCTACCTCGCCGTATACGGGGTTCTCGTTCTGGTCGTCGAAGTAGCTTCGACCTTCGGTATGGACTCTCCTCCACGTTCCGTCTACGAATGGTTCCGCATGTAAGTCGCGAGACGAGGCGACCGAATGTCGAGCGCCGAGGAGCGCGTTTTGACTGATGCTGAATACGATCTTCTGGCCACCCGCACCCGGCGGAATGGCTCCGTGGGGAATCAAGTGTCCGTCCAGCGACGTGCCCCAAGCCGCAAGGTTGAGGAAGCCGTTGATGTTTTGGAGGCGAACACCTTGCGCTCTGAGTCGCCGTTCCCCATCAAGAATGCGCCACAGCTCCAGAAGCGACATGTCCGGCATCGACTCCAAGGTGAAAAAGTCAGCGGCAGCGAGGTGAACCACCTCCCACTGAGCCCGTTCATAGATGTCGAGCGCATAGTGGGCACCTCTTCCGATGCCGCACGTCACCATCAGCACGAGCCCTTGCTCAAGCGCCATGTTTTTTGCGCAGGCCTCTTGAGCTTCCGCGATGGACTTCTCCATGCGGACTTTTAGCGCCTCCGTGGGCGCATAGAGCCCCCTTACTCCGCCCTCCTCGTAGCCATCGAGCGTGTCGAGAAGGCACATCAGGACGACCGGCCGGCCGTGATCCACCTGCCAGGCCGCACAGCTGATGTATCCGCCATCAGCCCGGCCAAAACTTGGGCTTGGACCCGGTCCACGAAGAAGCCGGGACCGCTTGAATTCGTGCGTGTATTCGCGAGCAAGCATTTGCACGAAGACCCCTCGGTTTCCACCGGAGCCAAGTGCTTCAACGAAGAGCCTCCGGATTGCGCCTCCGACAGCCGTCGGCAGAACCAGGAATAAGCTCTGACCGGCTATCGCCACAGGGGCTCGTTCAAGTGAGGTGTTGCCAATGGACTGCTCGAGCAAGCCCCGGCGTCCTTCAACCTCAAAGGTGAAAGGTGCCAAGTGGTTAGGAACAATCCCGGCTCGCCTCAGGTCATCCAAACTGAACTCGACCAGACCCTGCAGCGCTCCGTACTGCCCTGCCAGCTCCTTCGGCAGAACCTTTACCTGTGCCCCCGAGCCCTTCTGATTGCGCATCAGGCCCGCGCGCCTGCAGGCCAAGTCTGAAACGGTCAGCAGCGCGTAAATGCAGTCTGTGACGGCCCGAAAATTCGGCTCATCCGGCAGGTCGTCAAGCATGTTGACGAAGCGCTGCAGATAGAACGTGCCGCTTTCCCAGGTGCCTTCAAGGACGAGGAAGTTGCCGCGACGGGACACGATGTTCCCGACAAAAACATCCTCGGGAGGGTCTTCGTTGCCGCCGTGAGTGCGCCCCACGGAGGAGAACCCTTTTAGAAGAATGCTTGATGTCGCAGACTGCTCGCCGTTTGCGACTGCCATGCTCAGCTGCACCAGCGCCTCTAGTCGAAGACAGTTGCTTTGCAATGATGGCTGAAGGAGCAAACCGCCAAACGCTGCGGCCAGCTTGATCGGTTGGAACATACGCAAGTCGCGAGTGAACGGCTTGCAGCCATCTGCAACCTGTCGGAGACGTACTGCCGACATTGACGTCGCCATGAGCGTTGCCAACGCTACCAAGTTGGGCAGTTCGCCCTCATCCTCGTTTGTCATATTTCCCCCCTGGATCGGCATCCAAGCGGACGACGGTTAATGCTTGTCGAGCGCTTGCCCGGTCCGAGCCTGACTCATTGGGGCATTTCGAGGTCCCCTTGTGCGTCGATGCTAATGGAGGCCAGGATTGCATGCCGATGCATGGCATCCAAACGCTGGCACCAAGCCTATCCTGCACTAACCCTTTTCCCTCCTCTTGTCTCGATGGCAAGTCGAGACGCCGCTGAAATCTCGCCGGAAATCAGCGTGTCGCACCGCCCCGCGTCCATCAACATGAACGCAACCGAACAGCGACCGGCAAACAGCGGCAGTTTGTGAACGCAGACCGCACGTTGCGAAGCCTGTCCGAACGCGGAGCGGCAAATGCGAACAGACAGCGAACATTCACCGGCATCGGGTGAACAGAGACCGGCAGTGCAGCGAGCGGGCATGGCACCGATGAGCGTCGCGACGCTCCAGCCGACCGAAGTCCCGGGACGTCTCACCCGCAAGGCCCGGCACTACCTCCCGCAGGTACTTGGCCTTCGCGCCCAAGGCTACACGCTGGAAGCGATCCAGCAGGCGCTGGCGGCCGTCGGTGTGACGGTCAGCATCAGCACGGTGCGCCGCGAGGCCATGCGCCCCTTGCCGGCCTCAGCGATGCCAGTCGCCACGCCCCAGGCGATCGCCACCCCTCGGGCAGCCTCCCCCGACCCAAGTGCCACGCCACCTGCCTTACCCGGTCTTCCAGCCTCGGGCAAGGACGCCGCCGCGACCTACGCCCAGGCGAAGAGCAGCAACCCCCTCATGCGCGCCAAGGAGAACCCATGAAA
The DNA here is from genome assembly GCF_039929605.1 of Roseateles sp. GTDB lineage: Bacteria > Pseudomonadota > Gammaproteobacteria > Burkholderiales > Burkholderiaceae_C > Pelomonas. The sequence continues at coordinate 28,578 of NZ_JBDSQX010000174.1, read as the reverse complement.
CTCGCCGTCATCAACTTCTCCGGCAACGTGGGCAAGACGACGCTCGCGCGCCACCTGCTGTTGCCGCGTATCCCCGGTGCGGAATACATCGCGGTGGAGACCATCAACGCCGGCGCCGAAGGCCAGGCGTCGCTGCGCGGGGACCAGTTCGCCATGCTGCAGGAATACCTGCTCTCGATCGACAGTGCCGTCGTCGACATCGGCGCCAGCACGGTGGACGACCTGATGGACCTGATGGCGCAGTACGGCGGCAGCCATGAGGACTTCGACTGCTTCATCGTGCCCACGGTGCCGGATCCCAAGCAGCAGCAGGACACCATCGCAACGCTGGTCGACCTGGCCCGCTTGGGTGTGCCTCCTGAACGCATGCGGCTCGTGTTCAACACGATGGAGCTGGGCGTGACCGTGGAGCAGGCGTTCTACCTGGTGCTGGGTTTCCTGCATGAACACCCGCTGGCCATCGCGAACCCCGAATGCGCGCTGCGCCGGAACGAGATCTACGCCCGCGTGCGCGGACTCAGCACCGACTTTCTCACGCTGTCGCAGGACCCAACCGACTACAAGCGCCTGATCGCCCGTGCGCAGAACCAGGCCGACAAAATGGCGCTCGGCCAGAAGTTGGCCACGCGGCGACTCGCCGGCAGCGTCCTGGTGGAACTCGACCGGTGCTTCACGGCGCTGGGGTTGCCAAGCGCCGCCGACTCGGCCGGCATGTCGATGGTCACGGGAGAAGCGCAATGAACCCGCCCGTCACGGGCCGCGAAGCCCTGCTCATCGAGGCCATCGCCGAATTAGTCGACGTGCTGGACCGGGTGGACATGCTCCTCCCTGCGCTTGAGGCAGGCCAGATTGATGCGGCGGCGGCCCACCGCAAGCTCGCGGTCCAGGTGTCCAAGCTTGAGGCCCAGATGGTCGCGACGGGCGAGACCGTGAAGACCAATGCGGTCAAGTTCATTGCCCAGCACACCGGCCAGGCGACGCGTCAGTCCATCGACTTCCACATCCGGGCCATGGAGGAGGCGGCTCGGAAGCTCTTCGTCGCGGAACTGAGCCCCGCACTGCGAGCGCTCGTGGCACCGCTCCTGCAGGTGCAGGAAATCGTGCGGCAGCAGGCGCGCCCCTGGGATGACTGGCTGACGCATGCGGCGACGGCGATTGCCGCGTCCGTGTGCACGTGGGTGGTGACGTCCGGCGTGTGGCGGTGACAAGGTCGGCGGTGCCCTCTGGCGGCTTCGGCAGAATCGACCCGCCGCCTTCCCATCGACGATGCAGACCAACTCCGACGACCCCGAACGCTCCTCCGCGCTGGCGGCCGCCGCCAAAGCCATCGGGGATCTCGACGCGCTGTTGCAAGCGATGCAGTCCAGCATGGGCCTGAGCAAGCCCTGGCAGCGCCAGCTGGCCGCCAAGCTCACAGACGCGGCGCGGCACCTCGACATACTCCGGCTGACGATCTCTCTGGAACGCGAAGCTACGGAGATCGCCAACGCCGCCAGCGCGTTGCTGACGGTCCTGCGACAGGCCGATGCCAATATCGCAGCCGGCCGAGCCGATGAAGGCACGCGCTGCGCCGTGCGCCTGGCGGCCGAGTTCGCGCGTCGCGTGGATCGCTCGATCTCGGACTACTGCGCGCCAGATGCTTGAACCGTCTCGCGTTCCGTGACGCGCTGGCGCACACGCTGGATGATTGCCCGCACCCGAGCCTCGCCGTTCGGCACCAGTATGTAGAGATCTGCCCGGGCCCAACGCAGCGCGTCGAGGCAGCACAGCATGTCGTCGCTGATGCCGACATCCACCGCGCGCAGTTCGAACACGTCCAGCGGGAAAGTCCGGCCGTTGAACGTCGAAGCGATGAAGGCGGCGACGCGGCGAGTCTGTCCCGAGTCGCCGCCTTCCGCCAGTTTGAGCAGTCGAGCAAAGGCCCGCTCGCCCTTGGTGGTGGCGGTCTGAGCGCGGACAGCACAACGCGCGAGCGCGTCCAGGGTCGAAGTGGTCATGATGATCTCCAATCGAGAGCCCAGCCGGGCCCCGACCGGGATGCCAAGACAACTGATCCTCTCGCTCGGACTTCCTCGCTCCCGCCCACGGGCGGGCGGGGGGTGGGCATGGCCCCTTCCAGCGGGAAGGGGTTGGGGATGGATGTTCAGAACCCAGGAGCCGAAGCAGTGCGCCGGTTTCCCGGCCCACCGCTTGAAGATCCCCCCACAAGTCCCCCTCACAAAGGGACGGGGGCGCAGCTGGGGGGAGCGCGGTGGGACGACCGGCGCACAGGCTGCCCTCTCCCCACGGCGACCCAGCGCCGCAGCCGATGTGACAGCTCGCCTGGCGCAGCGGTTGCAGCGAAGACGCCGCACATACCCGAACAGCGGCGGCTCTGCGGCCGGCGTGACACCAAGCGCAGCGACTGGCGCGACGGTCGAGCCGCTGATCGCTGGCTTGCAGCCTGACTTCAGCGGCCCGGCTTCGGGCGTGGCGGGTGACCGGGGTGGCGATCTGGCCGGATCAGCGCGCAGCGCAGCCGATCAAAGCCGGTCAGTTCGCCAAGCAGGCCTTTCGCGCGCAGCGTGAAGGAAATCGCCTGCTGATCCCGGGCACGGGAGGGCCGCTTCGTTCTTCAACTGATCAGCCAGTAAGCTCGTGTGGCAGGTAGATGCTGCATCTGGCTGGCTGATGTCGCAGGCAGTCGGCGCCCAAAAGTCAGCAAAGTGCTCACATCAGTCTATTGCCGTGGCTCCTTGAAATTCCGCCCTACAAAGCTGGCGCTCATCAACGGTTCGCGGACGCGGCTCGCGTACAAGACATCTCTCTGCGCGTGCTTTTCCCTAGGGCGGTAGAGGAACCAAACTATCGATACGTACTGAGCCACTCGCCATCACCTGACCGGTGCCCTGCGGCGCGGTGAGATCCAGCGCCAGCTTGGTGATGCGGCCCGCGCCATCCACGACCAGCTCGTGGATGATGAAATTGCCTTGCACGGACGATGGACGCACCTGTCCGCTAACCAAGTCCAAGGTCGGCACGCCGGGTGGTCTTTGATACCACGTGCTGCTGTAGGCATTGGCATAGATGCCGGGTCGCAGCGCCTGGCCGTCGGGACTTCGCAGCTCAATGCTCCAATTGCCATTGGAGTCCGCCGGGTCAGCCACTTCCATGTATGTCAGGTTCAGCCGGTCTGCCTGCTGGCTGGCACTCAGGGTTCCAACAGCCTGACCGCTCCAGCGCTCCTTCGGTGGGGTGAAAGCATCCTCCAGGTTCAACGGAATGCGCAGTCGGCTGAACCAGGGGTCGGATGTATCGGCAAGCGTACGCAGCACGAAATCGGCGCTTTCGGTCTGATCCGCGCCTTCCAGCTGAACGGACAGGCGCACCGTCGACGACCCAATGCCGCGTGCTCCGGCGCCCAGGGCAATCACGGCGACACGCTCTCCGGGCTGCGAGATCGTGAGCGGTGTTCCGCTCACCTGGGTCCACCGATAGCGAACGTTCGCGGTGGTGCCCGCTGGCGGCGGAACTCCTGCCACCTCGAGGGGCGTGCCGGCTTTCAGCGTCAGCCGGGCTGCCAGCGTGGATTGAGGGTTGAGGACATCTGGCGTGGTGAACTCGCCGATGCTGCCTGCATACACCGACAAGGTGCCGCCCGTCGTGGCGCGCATCAGCTGGCCGTTCACGCTCGACTCACCGGTGTCCACCCGGAGTTGGTAGCGATGCGAGTAGAGGAGCGCTGTCGCAGGCCGAACCGTGATCTGCGCGCCAGTTACATCGACGGCGACTGGCACCTCGGTGCCGGTCGCGGGCGGCTGGTCCAGACGTCCTTTGTCCAGCAGCGACCAGCGCCAGCTGGTGGCGCCAGCCACCGGACGCGTGAACTGGATCGTGAACGTCGATGCGGTGGGCAGCGTGCTGTTGCCAGCGAAGGGCGGCCGGATGGTGAACTCATTGGGGTCGTAGCCGTATGCCGCGCCTTTTCCGCCGCGCGTGTAGTCAGCGAACAAGACGCCGGAGGCGATGCCGGCGCCCAGCCAGGTGCCGGTCAATACCGCTTCCCGACTGCCGTCACCACCCTGGTCAAGCCAGCCAGCGAGTTCTGCATTTCCCGGCGCAACGCTGGTCGCCACCTGTACCCGAGCCTCGTCGCCCCCGCGCCCAAGCATGCGGATCTCACCCTGCTGGGGATCTAGCTCCGGAACGGTGTCCAGCCATGACTTGAGCGGGCTCACGGTCGCCACGTCGTATGCGCCCCCGAGATCCGAGCTGTCGTAGCGCATCTTCAGTTCGATGTAAGTGCGCGCCTCATCCCAACGGTGAGTCTTGCCGATGCGTAGCGCCGTTATGCGATCGGGCCCGACGTTCGAGCCCGGGAAGCCGATGCTGATCGTCGAGTCGCTGCTGTCACCGATCGTGAGGCTCTGGCGGAGCGCGGTGCGCGAGATGGTCAGGCGCAATTGCCCCGTGATCCGGAAATCGCTGCGGCCCGGCAACCCGGTGGTGTAGCCAATGGCGACACCCGGCGCAGCAAGGATCAGCCGCGCATCGAAATCTCCGTTTGGCTGCGTGCTGATCAAGGTGACCCCGACGCGTCCCTCCATGCCCCGCGTCAGCGGGTCGCGCGAGCAGCCTGTGTATTGCAGCGCGAGTTCATCGCCCGCGCTCAGGGTCTGGCTGCCGTCCTTGTCGGACCAATCCCGCTGCAGTTGCCCTCCACTCGGACAGCCACCCCTGTTGAGTTGCCCCGGTGCGGTCGTGATGTCGTCGGCGACCAGCTGACCCAAGCGAAACATCAGTTCGGTCGCCCACAGTGGGTAACCGGCCACGCGGCCGACGTTGTCGGCGCGGAACGCGAGAAGACCGTTATCGGCTACTGGCGGCTGGACGGGAGTCGGTGGCGTCGTGCCTGCGTCACCTCCGCCTCCACCGCCACACGCGGCCAGCAAGACCATGCCGGTCACTGCGAGCAAGGTCTTGAACCTTCGTCCCTTGGTCCCGATCAGCAAAACTTCTCTCCCTGGCAGCGGTCGAATCTGCGCGGCAATCTATCAGCGCAGTCTGGCGGACTAACGCCCTTACCGCAGTGTGGCAGATCCGCAAGCCTCAGTGCATGGACGACCCCATGGCGCTAGGCGTTTCATGGGCACGTTGAGGGGAAAGCGAGCCACCGTTGTGCCACCAGTCCATCACTTACGTGGCACGTTAAGACTGATGCAGACGGTGGTGTTTGGCGACCGAACGGCAGCGGGCGCCGAACCTGACTTTGACTGGCGCCCAGCGCAACCGTCAGCTGCACCCTGGAACCGGCAATCACAAGCGGCCGTGTTCGAGGGCGAGCACATCCTCGGCGGGATCTCCGGCTACGACGCGGCAGAAACCACCCGGCGCGTGTAGACGCGGTGGCGCAGCTCACATGGGCTTAGCTGCGCACCGCACTCAATGCTGCAGACCTAGCCTGGCCGGCGGCGCGGACCGCACTCCGCGAAGCGCCAAGCCCGCTCGCCCGCGTCGACGCCAAGTGATAGATATTCTCAAGCGAATGGATGCGAATGATTTCGGCGGCGCTGGCAGGGGAGCGCTGGGCCGTCGCAGCGCGGAATAAGCGTCTCGAGCGGGCGCCCCGGCTCAGCCTTGCTACGTTGCGCTGCGGGTATGAGACGACACGTGGACCGGCGCGAATGTGCACTGGCGAGAAATCCATGCCCGCAGGTTCGCCCGGGCACAGCTGCCGCGGGTGACCCGATGGCGGCTTGCCGCTGATTGCTGCCGTTCGCGTCAGGCGTAAGCGCTGACAGCTATGTGCCCAAAGCTGAAGTTCCGAATCCTCGGCGATGGACAGCACCGCAGCGATTTCTGACGGTGACCGCCGGCGAGCGAACTGGCGCTGACTGACAGCAAGCGGTCATAGGACTCGACGACCCGCGCTGAGGGCAATGGCGGCTGTACGACGTGCAGCGGTCGCAAGGGCGGGGCGAGCTAGCTCGCGCCCTAACACCGGCAGCTTCTTCGGTGCCCGGCCTGACGGTATCAACCCTTGCCGACGGCATAGTAGTTGGACTGCCTAAAGAGAAGGCTTCGGGGACATAGTGCATGTGCAAAGGCACCGTTATGCCAGTCGAGAAGGTGGACTTCAGGTATTCGACGCTGAAGTTGCGCCTGGTGATGTCCAGCGGCAGCGGGCCGACGTCAGCCACGTGGCGACCGTCAGAAAGCGTGCGAGCTAGACCTCCAACCTCGAACAGCCACACCTGGTAGAACGCCTGCAAGACGGCGCCATGGGGCGGCCGGGCGCGCACGGCTGCCTCGGCGTCTGCGAAGGTATAGATATGCCAATACAGCGATCACAGGCGTGCAATGAACGCATAGACGGCCTTTTGCTCGTTCTCGTCGAGTTCGAAGAAGCGCTTTCGCACGATCGCGGCTTCGCCGCCATGTTCCAGCACCGCGTCTCTCAGGCTGGTGGCCCGGCCGTCGTGCAGGTAGCGGTCACGCAGACGCGTGCCGATCAGCGGCGTTGTGCGCCACTCGGCGCCGGTCGCTTGGCCTTGGGCAATCTTGTCGTCCAGTGCTGATCCCATGTCGTGCAGCAGCAGGTCCGAATACAGGGGCACGTCGCCGTGAATGCCGCGCAGGCTCGGCACATGGCATTTGGCGCAGCCGACCGCGTTGAACAGCCGGGCGCCGTCGTTCAATTGCCCGGTGTTCGAGCGCGCCATCTCTGGCGCGGTGTTCCTGCTTTGTTCACTGCGGACGAGCGCGTAGGCGATGCCTGACGACAACACCAGCGCGAACGCGCCGGCGCCGACCAGCCGCAAGCCACCAGCACCCCGCAACGACTTCAGCGGTGTGGTCAGGCCCAGCGAGATCATCACCATCAGGAACAGGAACTGGTCACCCTGGAGGATGCTGCTGCGCACCTGCGGATGCACTGTCACCATCGAGTTGAAGACCAGCACCGCCAGAAATGCCAGCACGAACCAGGGGACCGGGACGTGCCCGCGCACGCCGGCCGGGCTCTGCCTGCGCTGAAGGTAGCCAAGCACGAGCAGCAGCGGGATGAGCATAACGACCTTGCTGAGCTTCACCAACGTCGCAAGATTCAGTGCACCCTCGGACACCGCGAACGAGGCGCCGTAGACCTGCGCCTGCTCAAAGATGCTGGCCCCGACGGCGATGCCGAAGCCGCGCTCGTCGAGGCCCGGCATCCAGCCCGCAAGAAAGGCGATGGGATACAGCAGCAACGCCACCGTGCCGGCGATCGTGATCAACGCGATCGCCACGCCGGCATGCCGTTCTCTGCCCTTGTCCATCGACGCCACCGACAAGATCGCCGCCGCGCCGCATACCGCCGAGCCCACCGCGACCAGCAGCGCCAACTGCGGATCCAGGCGAAACAGATGCACCGCGACCCATCTCACCAGCACCAGCACGAGCACCAACTCGATAGCGGCAATCAGGATGGGCGCCATGCCCAAGTCGCTCAGCAGCGTCAACGTGATGCGGAACCCCAGCAGAACGATGCCGAGCCTGAGCAGGTAGCGCTTGGTGAAATCGAGCCCCGGGCGCAACGACAGCGGGCAGCCGAACACGGCGCCGAGCGAAAGACCCAGCAGCATCGACACGAGCACCGGGTTGCGGGCGAGCGGGTCACCGAGTCCGCCTGCGATCCACGCCGCCGCAAGAGCGAGTGCCGCGGCGACGACGACACCGGGCCATCGCCCGCGCAAGTCGAGGCCGATGGCCGAACGGCGCAGCATGGCCATCATTGCAGCGCCTCCTCGGTGCGCCGCCGGGCGACTGGCTTCGGCAGCGCGCGCGCGCTGCTTGTCGACAACTCGCGCAGGTACGCCGACAGTGCGCGCACGAGTGTTCCATCGTCGGTCACGGTGGCTGCGGGATGCGCGGCCAGTGCGCTGGTGATGCCCATCTCCTTGCCGAGCGCCTCGGCCACGATCTCCTCCAGCCGCGCCGAATCGGCCTTCCAGCCGTAGCGCCCGACGCGCTGCGTGCCGTCGGCGCTGGTCACGTAGTGCGCGCGACCCTTGATGCCATCGCCCTTGCTGACGGCCTGCGCCTCGATGACGGCGTCGGGAATTTCGTCGAGACGACCGATGGCCGCCAGCGCCGGCGGCATGCGCAGCGAGACGACGTTGGTGCTTCTGGGCAACGGCTCCGACAGTACCGTTGACGCGACCATCGAATGCCGCGGCGCCATCGAGGCCGATCTGTCGTCGGAGGCCTGCACCCGCCCGGTGACCAGGTCCATGCGGCCAATCCGCCGCGCGAAGTGCTCCTCGCGTGAGCTCGCGCCGCCGGGGCCCGGGTGGCAGGCAACGCAGGACACGGCGTTGAAACGGGCACCCAGGCCCGTGCTGGGCGCAAACGCCGTGCTGAAGAGGCGTGCACCTTCCGTCGCTGTCTCTGAAGGCTTGGTTTGCACGGCTGCGGCTTCGGCAGGCGCAGCGAACGCGCCGTTGGCATCGAACCCGCTGACCTCAATCAGCACGCTGTCCGCGCCGGTGCCGGCGGTGCGGCGCTCCGCTATCAGCCAGAGGCGCTGCGCGTCTGCCGAAACAGCGATTGAGCGCAGACGGTCACCTCCCACCGCCTGGCCATCGGGCCAGGTGATGGCCGCGCGGGCGACCACCGTGCCGTCCTGTTTGAGGCGCAGCACGGAACCGTCGCCGCGGTTGACAACATAGAGATCGGAGCCCCCGGCCAGCGTGGTGTGGCTGGAGAAACGGGGATTGGCGATCTCGGGAACGCTGGGGGCCACATCGACCGGCCGCTTCAGCCAAGGAGATTGGAGGTAGCGGGTCCGTTGCACCTTGAAGTGCCGCGTGTCGTCGGCCAGCTGAAGCACGGCGATGCGGTCGCGCCTGGCGTCCGCGATGTACAGGGCACGATCCGGGAGCCATTGGAAGGCGATGCCGATGACACCCGGGTCGTCGCCGCCGACGTCGATCGTGCCCGGCGGTGCGAGGCCGTCGACACCGTCCTGCACATGCACTTGCGCCACCGCGCCGTTGCCCGTCACCACCGCGAACACCGCAAAGCCGCTGCCGTCTGGCGACGACCCCAGGAAGGCGGTTCCGAGAGCGCCTTTCTCCAGCGAGCCCGGCGTGAGCTGGTCGCTGTCCTGGCGGTTCAGCAGCGAAGCGAACCAACCCGAACGGACAGCCTTGGGGCTGCTGGTGCGCGCGCTCAACCCGCCAGCGAAGACGCCGCCAGCAGCGTCGCTCGGCGCGTTGGCGAGCGGTGCACCGTCGGGGTCGAGCACGCTCTCGCTGCCTGCGCCGCGCAGCCCGAAGGGTGCGTTGGCGACCCACGGGCGCCCGAAGCCGTTGTTGATGGACAGATAGCGTGGCCCCGACACGCCGGCGAAATCCGCAGTGCGGGCGCCGGCGCTGTGCAGCCGGTTCAGTTGACCCCGCGATTGCACGCTGTAGAGCTGGACGGCGCCGCCCTCGGCAGGCCGTCCGGCGTCGAGCACCGCCGGCACGACGAGCGCGTGCCGGTCTGTCGCTGCATGGGCATCGATCGACACGATGGCGCCTAGCGCGTGCGCCGGGTTGCCAGGCACCGCACCAAAATTCTGCCCCACAGCGACCAGCACCCGCTGCGGGTCAAGCGCTCGCCCCGCCTGCGTCTGCAGCAAGAACTCAGGGTTAGAGACGAAGGGCCCGCCGCTGTGGAAGCGGCCGACCTGGCGGATGCCGTAAGCCAGCTTCAAGCCGCTTGCCACCACGCGGGCGCGCAGCGGCCAGGTGCGGGCAGCCGGAACGTTGCTGTCTGCAGCTGCCGAGGCCGCCTGAGCTGCAGCCGGTGCAGGCCAGATGGCGCCTGCCAATGAGGCGATCGCGGCAGCCAAGCTCCACGCCAGGGCCGGCGGAGTACATCGCATGGAAATCTCTCTTCAGACGTTGACGCGGGGCCGCGCCTCAGGCCGCGCGGCACGCATGACAAAGGCGTAGCGGCCCGCAACGCCGACCGATAGCCGCAAAGCCGCCAACCGGGGGCCGCAACGATGCATACCTCAAGCAATCAGGCCTGGCACGCTCGCTGGGAATGGGGCCACTCAACGTGGGGGTGGCGCATCAAAGCGCCAATGACGCCCAAGCCGGCGAGCGTCATGAGCCAGGTCGCCGGCTCCGGAATTGGCGCGGCGGGCACGCCGACGATATTCACGAGATTCCGGAGCTCTGCGGGTAGCGTGAAGACCGGATCTACATAGGCAGACCCAGTGCCATATTCGTCTTGCTTCAGGTTCTGATCAATCACCGAAATTCCGGCAGAAGCCGCCGCGAACATCTGGACCAATATGTCACGGTTCAACGCAACGGAAATATCTTGGTCAACATGGATGGACCCGTCTCCACCCCAGGTTTCAATACCTCCCGGGTCGCTCCCCACGCCGGTGCGTTTGATGATGGACTGCGCGGTGGTGGGGCTGTCAGCCCAGTCAAGCGTGAAGACGATGGCGGCGGTGGCGTAGTTTTCGCTGCCGGTGTTCCCGCTTACAGAGACGTGCAGCGTCACAACATCAGGCAGCAAAGCGCCAGGCTTTGGCTGCAACTGGAAGATGTAGTTCAGCCCCGCTTGCGCGCCGATTGTCTCGTCGCCGGTTGTCGCGATCGCCCGCACGGTGCCGCCGTGCTCTGGCCCGGCGTAGGCAATGCCCGTCGATTCGGACTGCAGGTGACTGATGTGCGAAAAGCTCAGGTCTACCGGATTGCGCGAAACCAGCGGTGAGTCGCCGAACAAGGGATAACCAACGCGGAGTAGGGAATCGTCGTAAAAGTCTGGAGTGACTGAGATGCCTGCTGCATATTGCGGCTTTTGCACCGCGGCGTGCGCTGACGTTATCGAGACTGCGGTTGTCAGAATGAGCGCCAGCCAACTCGCCGGCCGTGGATGGAAAGCATGTTGGAAATTTCTCCTGGCTCTAGGACAGCTGGGCATATCCGCACTCCTGGTGGGTTGATGACGAATTTCAGGACTGGAGCGATTCGATGAAGAGCGCCGGTCTCTGCTTGACTGAACGACTTTCTTCGCCGAGCCCGGACATAGGGCCGCGCTGCCACCTTGCGCCCGGCGCTGTCACCGCGCGCTCGCCCCGGAACCGGCCTGCGCACGACGTCGCGCCGCACCGCCGACGACGCCGAGGCCCGCCAGCAGCAAACCCCAGGTTTGCGGTTCGGGCACGGCGCTGATGCTCAGCTCGCCGTCGGCATACAGCTTCGAGGTGTCCCAGGCCAGTCCGGCCGCCAAGGTCGCGCCCGACAGGTCGACGCCCGCGAACGTGCCGTGGCTGCTGCCCCAGTCGAACAGGTCGAAGCTCTGGCCCGCCTGGCCCGTGAAGCGGCCCCACCAGACCACCTTCAGCGTTCCGCCGAAGCCGAGCGTGCCGGCGACCTCGTACTTGTCGAACCCGGTGCCTGCGGCAAGCCCGCCGATTTCGGCGAGGTAGACATTGCCGCTGCCGAAGGAAACATCACCGCTGTCGACGCCCAGGCCCGGCGAGGCACCCACGGACAGGCCTCCTTCGTAGAACTTGGTGCCGGTGCCGGAGAACACTGACCCCGTGCGCTGCAAGACCTGGCCGAAGAACACGGCCGTGCTGCCGTTCGACACGCGCAACTCGGCCCCCGGCTGGACGTCCACGCCGTCGTAAAACGTCGTGTGGCTGTTGCCGGACAGGATGACCTTGCCACCGTTGAGGTTGGTGAGGCCGCCGTGCACGTCGGAGGTTCCGAACGTCACGTTGATCTGGCCTGCATTGGATGCACCGCCAGCAAAGTGCAGCTGGCCACTCTTCAAGAAGACCCGGCCGCTACCGGCGTTACTGAACGTGCCGTCAAACGCCAGTGCGCCGCCGTCAGTCACCTCCACGGTGCCGGCGTTGCTGTGCGCCACGCCAACGATGTGCAGCGTCTGGCCCGCACCGCTGCGCACCAGGCCGCCCGCCGCATTGTTCAGATTGGTGTTGATGTAGCCATCGCCCTGGACCAGACCGGCATTGGTGAAGCTGCCGGCGACGCTCAGGTTGCCCGCGCGCACCGTGCCGAGGTTGACGAGGTTGCCGGAGATCTTGCCGTCGCCGGCGAGGGTGCCGGTGGCGTGCACGGTAACGCCGCCAATTGCGGTCAGGTTGGCGCCGTTTTGCAGCACCAGCAGCGGCCGGCCGCTGCTGCCCGAGGAACTGCCGAGGGAGAGGCTCTTGACCGCCGCGTCGCTGCCGGCATTGATGGTCTGGCTGCCGACCGGTGCGATCACCGCGCCGATGAATCTGCTGGGACCGAAGCCCTGCTCCCAGTTGGCCGCATCGTTGAAACTGGCGCCAGTGCTGCCCGCCTGCCACGTGACCGAGCCGGTCGGCGTCAACAGCACGGCACGGTTCTGACCAGAAAGGGTAGTGGCTTGGCCGATGATCTGACCGGAGTCGTTGATGCCGGCAGCCTGCAAGATCGTGGCCCCGCTGTCGGCGACCAGCAGTGCGTTCAGATCGGTGAGGCCGCCCTGCGCAGTACCGACAAACGCGTGTTGAAGGCCACCGGTGTAGTCGGCGTACCCCACGACCTGCCCGGCGGCATTGATGCCCGTGGCGGTGCTGGCTCCGCCCCTCAACGTGCCCAGATCGCGCATGCTGCCGGACTGCCACACAAAGGCGTGCGCAGTTCCGTCGCTGATCGAGGTGGTGCCGATGACCTGCCCGGCGGCGTTGATGGCATAAGCACTGCTGTATTCGCCGCCCAGGGTGCCCAGGTCCCGCATGCTGCCGGACTGCCACGCAAAGGCATGGGTGGAACCTCCGCCGGTCTCGGAATAGCCCACGACCTGCCCGGCGGCGTTGATGGCATAGGCACTGCTGTAGGTGCCCCCCAAGGTGCCCAGATCTCGCATGCTGCCGGACTGCCAAAGAAAGGCGTGCGTGGCGGTGCTGGTGCTGGTACTTGAATCGCCCACAACCTGCCCGGCAGCGTTGATGCCCGCGGCGTAGCTGTAGGTGCCGCCCAGCGTGCCCAGATCCCGCGCGCTGCCGGATTGCCACAGAAATGCGTGTTCAGTGGCGTTGGCAGCAGTAGCGGAAAAACCCACGACCTGCGCGGCGGCGTTGATGCCGTTGGCGTGGCTGTAGGTGCCGCCGAGAGTTCCCACATCCAGCATGCTGCCCGCCTGCCAGAGGAAGCTGTGGCGGGCTGCGTCCGCGCGGATGGAGGCATACCCCGCGACCTGCCCGGCGGCGTTGATGCTGTTGGCGTGGGCCTGGGTGCCGCCGAGCGTGCCCAGTTCGGTAACGCTGTATTGCACTGCAGCGCGGACGGGCGCTGCGCCAAGAAGCGCCGGGAGGGCTAGCACCGAAGCCGAGAAGGCGCTTGATATGGCCGTTCGCAACGCAGGGAAGGATGCGGCGGGCCAACAAGTGCGGTGTGCAATCGGTCCGCGTGAAGTCGAGCGTTGGAGAGTCATGGCGAGCCTTTGGTGGGGAAGTTGTCGGATGTGGAAGCGTCGTGCGGAGGGGCCGCGCTCATCGCCAGCGGCCTGCTGGCACCGGCATCAACGGTGACGCGATCCAGATGGGGGCTGCCTGACGGATCGATGTGGACCGGCTGCAGCCGCCAGTCCTTCACGCCGTCCGCCGTGACCGTCATCCACAGAATGGAACCGGTGTTGTTGTCGGCGTCACTGAAGCCGTCGAAGACGAAGTTGCCCAGGCTGTAGATCACCGGCTTGCCGTCGATGACCTCGGCGTCCTGACGCACATGCGGATGGGTGCCGACCACGGCATCGGCGCCGGCGCGGATCATCAGACGGGCGAGGGCGTGCTGGCGAGCGTGCGAGGTCTCGCTGTGCTCCTGCCCCCAGTGCATGTAGGGAATGACCACGTCGGCCTGCGCCCGCGCCGCGCGGATGTCGGCCACGATCTGTTCCTCGTCGGCCCAGGCGATGCCCGGGCTGTCGGGACCGGCTTCGAAGCGCCGCGGGAACATCTCGTTGTAGCCCAGCAGCGCGATGCGCAGCCCCTGGCGCTCGATGATGGCCGGCTGATGCGCCGCGCGCAGGTCGGTGCCGCCGCCGAAATAGGCCAGGCCTGCCTGCCGCAGCCGGCCGAGCATCTGTGCAAAGGCTTGCGGGCCGAAATCGCCCGAATGGTTGTTGGCCAGCGAGACGGCATCCACGTGGCGGCGCAGCACGTCCAGCGCTTGCGGCCGGGCGCGGAAGGTCCAGGGTTTGACGGCACGCGTGCCGCCGGTGGCGATGACGCATTCGAGGTTGGCGATGCGCAGGGCGGCGCCCTTCATCGCGTTCATGACGGCGGCGAACGGGTCTTGCCCACGGGCGATGACGCGGCCAGGTCCGTCCGCCAGCATGACGTCGCCCATCCACGCCAGCCGCACCACGGCCGGGTTTGTATTTGCCTTGACAAAACCTGAGGGCCGCTGGGTCAGTTGCGCGCTGTCGCCGGTCGCGTCCACGCGGTCCCAACCGGCTGGCGTCGAACCCTTTCGCACCAGGGCGCAACCCCAGGCCAGTTCGCGGCCGAGCTTCGGCGAATAGACCCGCTGCCAACCCGACAAGGTCGGCCGCCAGGCGGCGTCCTGACCGAGGGGATCGTGCTCGGCCGTCGGCCAACGGCTTTGCGAGAGCAGGACCGGGTGCCCTGCGCCCTCGAGGTCAAGTACCGAGATAACGGCGTGGGCGATCCGATCTGCGCTCGCCGCGCTGCCCAAGGCCACGGCGCGCAGCTCGAAACTGTCACCTACCTTCACGCTCGACAGCGCAAGCGGGTCCGTACCTGCCGCCTGGCGCAGCGTCGCCGTGGATTCGCCCGTGCGCATGCCACACAGCAGTTCGGTGGGCTCGGCCTGTTGGGCGAGCACATTGGTTGACGCCAGGCAAAGCAACACGAAAGCAATAGCCACCCGGGGGCGCCTCGGCTGCAGGAACGTGCGCTTCAAGGCAACGCCGCCTTGACCTGCTGGCGCTCCGGGATCGCCGCGAGCCGGGCTGAACTGAACATGGCAACTCCGTTGTGAAGAGGCGTGGAGTGCTGCGGCAGCGCAGCACCTGCTACCTCCTTGAACGACGTGCCAGGCGCGTGACGGACATGAGCGGGAATTTCTTTTCTTTGCCGACGGATCGTCCCGTCCGGATGTCCGTCCGTGACGAGCGATCTCGTTCAGATCAACAGGTCGGCGTATGTCTCGCGCCGCCGTGAAGGGGACGAGATGGACTGGCTGTACAAGTCGCTGCTGTCGGCAGGCGCCGTGTTCCTCGTGATGCTGGCAGCGCGGCACGGTGGCCGCCGGCTGGCAGGCGTGGTCGCGGCATTGCCGACCATCACGGCGCCGACGTTGGCGTGGCTTGCCGATGACGAGGGGATGGCCTTCGCCATCAGCGCTGCGGTGGGAAGCGTGGCCGCGTGCGGCATGCTGGCGGCTTTCGCCCTGTGCTACGCGCGCGCCGCTCCATACGGTGGCGGTGCCATCGCCCTGTTTTGCGGGCTGGGCGGCGCGCTTGTCATGGCGCTGCCGGCAGGGGCGGCCAGTGCGCACCTGACCTGGGCGCTGGCACTTGCGTTGGTGAGCTGTGCAATCGCCTTTGTCGCCATGCCCAAGCTGTCCGCCGACGTGGAATCCCGGCAGCCCTCAGCGCGCTCGATGTTCTTCGTCGCGGCAGTCGCGGGGGTCGTCACCGCGTTCGCGGCAGTCATCGGGCCGTCGATAGGCGGCTTTGCCACCGGGTTGCTGGTGTCGCTGCCCCTCGTCACCGGGTCCGTGGCGATGGCCGAACACGCCACCTGCGGGCACCGGGCCGCTGCACACTTTCTGCGCGGCTATGTCGGTGGGCTCTTTGGCAAAGCGGCTTTCGGCGCCGTGTTCGTTCTGCTCGCCCCGCGCGCGGGTGCGTTCGCGGCGCTGACGCTCGCTTGCGCCTGCGCCTGCCTGTTGTCGTCGTCATCGGTCCGGCAACGCCGTCCGTCCCCCTGCCTGTCGCGCTGACCCGATGAGGAAATGCTTACCAAACATAGGGAGGTGCCGCGGCTCGAATCGCAAGGCGCTGCAACTACCATCGCCGCTGGAACGACTTGTCAGGTTGGAGCTTCGGCATGGGGGAAGTCACGCAGTTGATCGGAGCTGCACGCGCGGGCGACCGAGGGGCCTTCGATCGGATCTTCGAGCTGCTCTATCCCGAACTCCGGCAGGTCGCGCACCGACGCTTGTCGCGCGGTGCTCGCGATGGGCTGATGGAAACGACGGCACTGGTCAACGAGTGCTATCTCAAGTTTCTCAAGAAGGCGTCCTTGACGCCGGAGGGCCGTGCGCACTTCCTGGCTTACGCCGCGACCGTGATGCGCTCGATCATTGTCGACGCGGCACGCGCCGCGAAAGCAGACCGTCGAGGTGGCGATGCCGAGCAGGTCACGCTCGATTCCGAACTGATGGGCTCGCTGCCGGCTGCGTCCGACGAGATCCTGGATGTGCACGCGGCTCTGGAAGATCTGAGTCGCATCGACGAGCGCCTCGGGCATGTGGTGGAAATGCGCTACTTCGGCGGTCTGGAAGACGACGAAATTGCCGAGGCGCTGGGCCTGTCGGCGCGCACCGTGCGCCGCGATTGGGACAAGGCTCGGCTGCTGCTCGCCCACGCGCTTCGCAATTGAGCGCGCGCGCGACAGGCGAAGACGCAGCGTGAAGCACTTCTCCGACCTTTCCGCAGAGTGGCCGGCGATCAGCGCGCTGCTCGACGAGGCGTTGAATCTCCCGTCGGGCGAACGTGCGACGTGGCTTGAGGAGCTGGTGGGGGAGCAGGCCTTGCATCGCGAGACCTTGCGCGCGCTGCTGCTGCACCAGGCGCAGATCGAGACTGACGATTTCCTCGCTGAACTGCCCAAGCTGCACGGCATCTCGACCCATGAGTCGGTGCACGATGTGACATATCAGGCCGCGCGCCGTCTGGAGGCCGGCGTCCTGGTCGGCCCGTATCGCCTTATAGAGCAGATCGGCCGAGGCGGAATGGCCACAGTCTGGCTCGCCGACCGCGCAGACGGGCTCGTCAGCCGCCGTGTCGCGCTGAAGCTGCCGCACGCCGCATGGGGCGATAGGTTCGCCGACAGGCTCGCGCGCGAGCGAGGCATCCTTGCGACCTTGTCCCACGAGCACATTGCCAGGCTCTACGACGTCGGCATCGACGATCTCGGCAGGCCATACCTGGCGATGGAGTTCGTCGAAGGCGAGGAAATCAATGCCTATTGCCGTACGCACGATCTGTCGCTTCGCGAACGCATCGTTCTGTTGTTGCAGGTGATGGCCGCGGTGGCACACGCGCACGCGCGGCTGGTCGTGCACCGCGATCTGAAGCCGAGCAACATCCTCGTTTCGACGGAGGGCCAGGTGCGGCTGCTGGATTTCGGCATCGCGAAATTGCTCGAAGGCGAACGCACCCGGGAGACCGCAATGACGGAGCTGGGCGGGCGGGCGCTCACGCTCGACTACGCGAGCCCCGAGCAGATCCGCGGCGAGCCACTTGGGACGGCGAGCGATGTCTACAGCTTGGCCGTGGTGGCGTACGAGTTGCTCGCCCAGGCCCGCCCCTACCGTCTGAAGCGCGGCAGCGCAGCCGAACTGGAGGAAGCGATTGGGGCAGCTGAACCCCTGCTCGCTAGCGACGCAGCGCCTTCGAAGGCGCTGCGCCGGGACTTGCGCGGTGACATCGATGCCATCCTGCACCGGGGGCTCAAGAAATCAGTCGCCGAGCGCTACCCCAGCGTCGACTCCTTCGCGCAGGACTTCGAGCGCTATCTGCGCGGTGAACCGGTACAGGCGCGGCCCGACAGCGCGCGCTACCGCGCTGACAAGTTCGTTCGACGACACATCTTCGCCGTGGCGATGAGTGCCGCGCTGTCTGTGGCGATCGTCACCGGCGCCGGCTTCGCGCTGTGGCAGGCGCACGTGGCGCGACAGCAGGAGCGGCTTGCGATGCTGGAGTCTGAGAAACAGGTTGCCGTGGCCGAGTTGTACCGCGAGACGCTGACCCGCCTCGCGCTCCTCGCCAAGGACGAGCCGGCCGAGTTGAGCAAGCCCAATGCGGTGACCGCCGTGCTTCTTCAACAGCTGCGAGACCGCGCGCCGCGCTTCGCCAATCGGCCGGACACGCTCGCACCGCAGATGCTTATCGTGATGTCGCAGCTCAGCTTCGGAGGCGAGTTCGAGGCGGCGATTGCTGTCGGCAACGACTATCTGGCGCATTTGAAGGCGCACGACGGAACGCCACTTGAAGTGATCGAGGCGTACACCGGGGTGAGCCGAGCGCTGTTCGCGCTGAAACGGTATGACGACTGCGAGGCGATGCGGCGTGAGGCTGTTGCATGGGCGCCGGATGCGCACGATGGGTTCACCGATCTAGCGCGGCTCGGGGTCATGACAGACCTGGGCAACATCCTGCGCGCGCGCGGCAAACGCGCTGAAGCGCTCGCTGTGCTGACATCTGCCGAAGCCCTGGCGGCGCGCAAATTCCCGAATGACGTCAAGCGCTTCGAGAACCTGCGAATACTGGCCGTGTTCTGGTCAGGTTTCGACGACGCGCGAGCGCTCCAGGCCATGGAGCAATCACACGACGGCCTTTTGAAGGGCGGTAGCGCCAACGACGATCTGAAAGCGCACGCTTTGATTGACCTCGGCGACATTCGCTCCGCTGAAGGACGCAGCGCCCAGGCCGAGACGGATCTGCGTGCTTCGGCAGATCTCTTTGCACGCATCTACGGCCGCACGAATGCAAATACGGTGCGTGCCATCGGCCGCTTGGCCAACGCGGTCGCCCTGCAAGGCGATACATCTCGCGCCGAGCGCCTGCTGGACGGCGCGCAGCGCGAAGTTGCTGCCGAACCGGGCGGAACGATGGCAGCTCAAATCCGCGATTTGCGCCGTCGCCGCCTCGACATCGCGTTTCTCACCGGCGAGGCGTTGTCCGCCTACGCGCTTTCGGCCGACGAGGTCCGCGCATTCACGGCGCCGGCGGTGATCCGCGCCAATGAGGCGCTGCTGTTTGCGCAGGCGCGGCTGTGGACGCTCACCGGACGCGAGCGCGATGCGACGGCCCTGCTGGCGGCTCTGCGCCAGAACCGGCCGGAGCTCGGGAAACCGACCTCCGGCAGGGTGCAACTACTGGAGCAGCAGGCGGGCGCTGAACTGGCGGCCGCCGACCCGGCTGCGGCGCAGACGACTACTCGCGAACTGATCGCCCTGCTTGAAAAAAACGATGCTCGCGCCGGGCGACCCTATCGTGTCGCTTCTGAAATGGCCGCAGTGGCAGCGGCGCGTCTCGGCGACCGGCCGGCAGCCGCGCAGGCGCTCGCACAGAGCGGTCGGGCGAAGGCCGCGTTTTCATCGCGCGTCGACTCGGCCGATTCGGCGCTACGCCGCAGCGAGGTACTTGCCGCCCTGGGACGCACTGCCGAGGCGGGCGCACAGGGCCGTGCGGCGCTTGCCGATCTGGTCGGCCAACACCCGCAAAGTCGTCGTCTGGCGCAAGCGCAGCGGCTGGCTGAACTGTAGAGTTTCGATGGGTTGTATCCGCCGGACTGAGAGGCACGAGGGCGGAAGCCGAGGGCAGAGTGAAGCCGGCGATGTTGGCGCCCACGCCAAATTGCCCACAGTGCCGATCCTCCACCGACCCGCGTATTTCGAGCTGCAATGAATCTCGCTGGGAGGCGCCTTCGCCAGCGCGGATCAGTCTTCCGTCGGCATCTCGGTCTCAGGTGGGTGAATCCGGCTTTGACGGCTATACCGGGAGCAGTCTGGCGAACGCGGCGCCCGTCCTGACCTTTTCTCCATGGCCGTATTGAAGCGGGCCCGCGAATCTTGCGCTCAATCCGTTCGGACCCATTCCTAGCTACGAGGAGGGCGATCGGGTGCTTGAATCTGGGGCCATGGTCTTGCACGTCGCCGATATCCGAGCATCGGCTCCGGCGATGCAGATCCCAGTTTTCCCAGACGCGCCGTGATCCGCATGCCCGATGGCTCGATGCCAAGCTACCGCTGCCGACCGATCGTGCGAACGGGTTAGTTCGCGGACATGCGACGAGCAGCTCCTCGACACAGGTGCGCTAAGCGACGGGCGCGGACGGCAGGCGCCACGCTTCGACATGCGCCCAGACAGTCGCCGCCGTGACGGCAAGCGACCTCACCAGATGCGCGAACTGAAGCTGGTTGTAGGCCTCGTCGGTGTATCCGCTGTCGTGCATGAGGTCATGTGCCCCTGCCGCCCACGGCGTGCTGGCGATCGAGATGATCAGCAGCGTCGCGACGCCCCATAGAGCCCGGCGAGAAACGCGGGTCGGCACACCCCAGAGCGCCAAGGTCCAAACCAGGCACATGGCACCGAAGGGCAGCACGACGACGGGCAGGCGCGACGTGTAGGCGCGAGCGAACGCGTGGAACGCGGCATTCCCGAGCGCACTCATGTCGACATGGATGCGATACACGTTGAAGTACAACAGCCAGGTGACACCGGCACTCCACCACAACAACGCAATGCCGACTGACTGCAGTCGATTCGCGGCGACCGGTCCGATGAAGGTGGGCGGGGATCGTCGCGTGATGGCCGTCGTCGCGACCGCTCCCCCGTAGAGAAGCAAGGTGGCCGCCAGCATGGCGAGGAAGAACAGGAAGTACACGGGCATGGGCGGTCCAACGGAAGATGATGAGGAGCTCAGTGTCTGAAACCTATTGCAGAGTGCCGTCACGCACTCGTTCGGCCAAGCCCTACGTTGCCATGTCCGGGATAGTGCTCAAAAACCGTACGTGACCTGCCTTTTGAATCAGGCCGGCGCCTACGCTAGCTCGATTGATGACAGCTTTCCGTTGACGAAAACGCGATGGCGAATTTCGGGTATAGGTCGATTGCGCCAACTCGAAGTCGTTCAGAGCTGCCGTTGGCCCGCGTAGGGCTATTGGACTTCAGGCATCCTAGGAACGCGTTCCAACGTAGGTCAAGTCCTGGATGAGCAGCGGTCACTCAGCCCGCGGGGCGTCGAATGACGGGTACCGGCGGCAGCGGCCATCGAACTATCAAAACTGGAAGTCGGCAGCCAGCCTCCTGATGCCACCCGATCAATTTCGGCTTTGGGCACATTGCTGCCGCCCACCCAGCAGGGCGAGGGCCAGTGCTGCCAAGCGGACACAGACACCGCAGCCAGTGGCAACGGATTCCAACGCCTCGATCCGCACAACGCTGACGGGAACGGTGCACTAACGGCTCAACGGCTGAAGTCCGGCCCGGCTCGGGCAACCTTTAAATCGGGCGCCGACTGCTGGCGCGGTGCCGGCCTCGCGGGCTGGACTTCTCTTGCCCGGTCCTTTATCTGCTCCTGCAAGAACGGCGTACCTTTCACGAAGCCGGCAATCTGCGCAGCCAGCTTGCGGTCATCGGCAGCCTCCGACCCCGCAAGCGCTTTCATGATGTGCGCCCAGCCCGCCATGGCCTGGCTTCGGCTGTCCCGGTAGGCAGGGCCGACCTTCGTTGGCGCGGTCGCGCTCCGAAGGCGCCCGTCTTCCTTGGCCTTTACCCGCCACAGTGGCTCGAAGTTGCGGCTCTCACCGCGCGATGCCTGACGCGTGGCTTCCGCTTCGATTCCCCAGCCGCGCAGCTTCTCGGCGAAGGTCTCGCGCCAGCGATGAAGATCGCTCTTGCGGGGGTTCAGGCGCTTTCCGGATGACCCTTCGGCCCTCACGCTCAGGTGGACGTGCGGATTGGCCTGGTGCTCGTGCAGGACCATGACGTAGCGGTGTCCAGCCAGTTCGACCTTCGCGAACTCGCGCGCGGCGTTCTGAAGCAAGCGCGCATCCGTGTCCGCCGGCATCGACAGCATGATGTTGAAGGCCTCGCGTCGATGCCCTTCCTCCGGAATCAGCGACCCGCCGAACCGCCATTGATCGGCCAGGTCATGCAGGGCTTCCTTGCCGTTGCGGACCACTTCCCGGTCGTCTTCGATGTTGAGTCGACCGTTCTTGCTGATGTAGCGGAAGTGCGCCGCGATGGCAGCCATGCCCCGGCCGCCACCGGTGACCTTGACCATTACCTGCGGCGCCCGACGCACGACGGCCTCGATGCGCTTGCGGATGACGGCGGCCTTGCGCCGGTTCAGCGCGTCAAGCCTTGGCGTCGACGCCGCCTTGACGATGCGATTGGACGGATAGAAGAGCCGCTCGCCCCACTGCACCAGAACGCCATCGACGTGTTGGGCGCTCGTCATGGGCGCGGCCTCCTTGCTGGTCGCAGTTCAGAGATGAGCGAGGCGGCCGAGGCGAGATGCTCGCGCACGTCGTCGACCAGGCCCCGCAGGCCGGCACGGTATCGCTCCAGCTCGGCCGAGGGCACATGACCGAGCAAGCGCAGGAAGGCGCTCAGGTCCACGGAGATCGCCGCGAGGCGGTCCGTCGAGGCGATCAACGCTTGCATCGCAGCCGCGTGGTCCGACGGCAGCGGAGCGGGCGGGATGCCATGGAGAAGCGCGGCGACGTACGCGCCCTGCGCGACATCCGCCGTGCGCGCACGGGCGGCAAGCAAAGCGGCCTGGTCGGGCGGCAGTCGCAGCGTCACTTTGACGGCTTGCCCAGCCGTATCCGTGCGCTGTTGGCCTGCCGCGATGTCGTCTGAAGACGCCTCCTCGCCGAGCATGTGAACGACTGCACTTCGAACGAGCGCCGCTGGCGTGGTCTGGCTCTTGAGCGCTCGCGCCCGCAACCGGGATCCGAGGCCGCGAAGATCCACCGTGACCCTGTCTCGGGTTTGCGGACGGTCTCCTGGGCTGACAGCTAGTTGGCTCCCGGAAGTCTCGGGCGCAGCACCGACATCCAGCAGTTCAAACTGCCATTGCTGAGATTTGGTCTGCGGCATAGCCATGGCGCATGGTGTGGCACTCGGCGGGAAGGTCGCAGACCAAGGTGTCGCAAAGCTTCTCGGAGGGCTCGCACTCAGAAACGCTCAGGATGTCCTGGCCGTTCTCGTGCGATCCCGCCTGCGGTCACGCTTCGTATCAACTGCGTCGCTGAGGAAGGACGCACACATCGGCGCGGAAGCGAGGCCAGTTCCAAGCTGCCCGGGCGCTGCCGGACGACTTGACCACGCACCTTGCCTGTTACCAGCCTTCCATCCCGTTGGTGATGTGCACCGTGGCCCTGGCGATGTGCTTCTCCACCGTGCTGACCGTCAGGCAGTGCTGGCGCGCGATCTCCTGGTACGTCATGCCGTCGACCCGATGGGCGAGGAAGATGTTGCGCGTCTTGGCGTTCAGGCGGCCCAGGCAGACGCTCAAGCGTGCCGTCCGCTCCTTGGCCAGCACGATGGCTTCGGTGCCGGGCGCGAGGTCGAGCAGGACGACATCGTCAACGAGGACCTCCTCACCATGGGCGACCTTCGTTCGATGGGCGTCGACAGACAGGTTCAGCGCCGTGCGCATCAGGAACGCTTCGGGCTGCTGCACGGCCTGCTCTTGTTCGTAGCAGGCCAGGCGCACCCAGGCTTCCTGCACCAGGTCGTCGGCATCGGGTGCGCTGCGACCTCGGCGCATCAAGGCGCTGCGCACGCGAGCGAGGGTATCTCGCCAGTTCTTGACGAGGCGCTCGGTCATGTCCCGTAGAGACGCCGGTCGGCGCGCTCAAGCGTCTGCGCGAGGAAAGCAGCCGCCGCAGCTTCGTCAGCAAAGGGCCCTCGGCGCTTGATGGTGCGGGTGATGCTGACCTGCAGGCGCTGCGCGGTCGCGGCGGCGGAACGGAGCGCAGCGCGGCGCCGAGGTCCGAAACTGCCTGCGGCCGGAATGCTCGTGCTGTTCGGCTTGCTGACCGACGACCAGCAGACTGCATCGGGGAACTTCGACGAGCAGTCCATGCCAGTGTCCGCAGAGATCGCCGTCAAATGCTCGACCCCGCGCTGGTGCAGGTCGTATGCGACCGCTGTTGAAGGCGCCTCAGCCGGCCACGCGCCCAGAACTTCGTATTCACCCGGCTTGAAGAGGCCGAGCGCCCAGCGCCAAGACATCTCCCGGACCTCGGCACCGTCGCGGACGGGCAGGCGCAAGGTCTTGAACTCGGCGAGCACGTACCTGACACAGAGGGGCCTGGTAAGCCATCGGGCGTTGTGCTGCGACCAATAGTTGCCGGCTGCCGATCCGGAGTCTCTTGGAGCCGCTTCGTAGGTGTCGGCATGCAAATCGTTGCCGCGAAGCGGGCTCGGCGTCGGTCCACCCGGGGCTGCGTGTTCCGTCGACATGCGTCACCTCATACAAACGGTTTGTCTTGACCTACCAAACTGCTTCTTCGAGGCTCTTAATGAGCCACAAAGTAGACCAAATGTACTCTCGGAAGTGTGGATTGCCAAGCCGCATAACCAGATGCTCCTTGGCCATGTCCAAGGCAAAACCCACCCTGACCGCGCGTGAGGTATTCGCAAGGAATCTGCGCAGGGCGCGACGCCTGAAGGACCTGACCCAGGAGAGTCTCGCCCTCGACGCCGGCGTGCCAAGAGGCTATTTGAGTCGCGTGGAGCGAGGCTCGATCAACATCTCAATGGACAACGCTGACGCGCTATCTCGTGCCATCGGCGTGCCCCTGCACGACCTGGTGAATCCTGCCAAGTTCATCGGGCTTGATGAGCTGGGAGAAGTCAACTAGAGGCGCTCGAACGGCGAGCCGCCGGTGTTCGAGGTTGTGATGGCCCGCCTCGCAAGGGCCGAAGAAGCGCTGAACGCGAGCAAAACGTAACAACATGCTTCAGATAGCTGGCCGTCGGCGGCCCTGCCGTGTCAACACACCGCAAGGGCTCACCAGGTGGAGTAAGTACGGCAGTAACTTCCCCGGCCGCGCTGAAAGAAACTGAGCGTTCTGGCGCGCTGCCAAGCTTCTTTCGGTTGAGCCCCAGGCCACCAAAAGAATCTCTCAGAAGCCCATCCATCGCGATGGGCTTTTGCGTTTTTGGCTCCTGCATTGGGCCGGCCTTGACCTCCTGCGTGTCATGAGGTCCGTTGTTTCGTCTCTCGCCTGCCGCTGCGTCCTGCACGAAATCTCCTCGACAGTGCGGTTCTGGGCCGGCGGTGAGCACCCCGGCGTCACAGAAACGCCGCCTTTATCTTGGCCGCGTCGCCCGCGAGCTTGCTCAGCCGGGTCGCCTGTCCCACCACGAAGTCTCGAAGCTGGGCTGCGAAGGCGCGCTCACCGTCGTCGATGTAGTCGTCCGCCAAGGCCTGTGCCGGCGCGTGCTCCATCGCGAGCTTGGCCAGCCGCGCGGCCTCACGCTTGAGCAGGTGCCGGTCGACCCCGCATCGCTGCGCAAAGTCGGCCAGTTGAAACGCCCCTACCTCGTCCAGCGAGAACGCATCGCCCCAGGCCATGGCCACCTCGTGGTCGATGCCTGGGTACTGCACCACGCTGACCAGGTCGTACCAAGGGGCCGGGTCGAGCCCCTCGCGACGCACGAAGAACGAGAAGTTCTTGCCGTGCGCGTCGCAGTTGCCAATCAGGAACTGGAACAAGGCCCAGCGGAGCAGCGTCATGCGTGCCACGGCCTTGTTGACGGTCTACTCGACACGCTCGAACAGCATTTCGAAGCTCACGCCCTCCCGGATGTTGCGGACGTGCTCGCCACTGCCCAGGTTCCGCTCGTACTTGTAGCTCTCGGGCAGGTCCGAGGCCTGACAGGCGTCGATGATGTGCAGGCGTTGCACGGTGGGTTCACTTGCGCCGTCCCCGACTCCCGGCACGACAACCCGGTCGAATCGGCGGACGACGAGTACCGGCTTCGGTGTCCGGTAGATGCCGACCTCGGCGACGGGCAGCTTCATGCGCCGCGCCAAGGACATGCAGAAGTGTTCGTTGACGACCAGATGGGGCGTCACCTGACGCGCGGGGTCGGGCTTGAGGATGTGCGTCGATGCCAGGGGCGGCTCGATCAGGAAAAGGCGCCCTCTGTCGCCGAGAGGTCGGTCCAGGTAGACCATCAACTTGTCCTGCACGCCCGCGATGGACATGCGGACCTTGCCATCCCAGACAGCCAGCGGAATCTGGTCGCGCTCGGCAATTCGTTGGTCCAGTTCCTCGCGGGTCACTTCACGCGGCGGCTGGGCTGCGACGACCGGCGGCACTTCATCTGAGCGCCAGAAGCGGAACGCCCCGGTGGTCTCGGTGCCGAGTGCGCTGATGAGGGCGTAGATGTTCGACTTGGAGACGCGGTAGGTCGTGGCCGTGATGTCGAGCGCGCGGCCTTCGGGCAGCAGGTTCTCCACGAAGCGCTTCACGGCGCCGACGGCATAGCCGGCGCCCGGGGGCTGGAAGGGCAGCGCGGGCGACAGGGGAAACGCCCCCGGCTTCGCGACCCAGCCCGCGTCGTAGTCCAGCGACCACCGGTCGTTCAAGGCCTCGTAACCCAGCGTCGCGACCTTCTGGTCATCGGCCCAGAGGTTGAGCGCATGCGGGGCAACCGGGGCGCCACTGGCCGAGCCGGTTGCCGAGGTCATGGCTGCACCGGACGCTCGATGCCGACAGGCGAGACGGACTGCATCGTCGGATGGTCCTTGGGTCCGAGCACGAGTGCGAGCCCCAAGCTGTCCAGGACCGCCAACAGCTTGTCCACTCGCACGGAGCCCTTGCCGTTCTCGAGGCGCGAGAGCAGGTCGACGGAGACGCCGCTCAAGGAGGCGGCATCGTCAATGCGCAGCGATTGCGCGCGACGGCGGGCTCGGATGGCCGGGCCTAAGGCGCCGGCGTCCGTGACGCGCAGGAGTTCGGGTGGTGGGGATGGAGGGCTGGAAGTCATTTCGGAATTCCCTGTATGAGCTCTTCGTGTGGCCTGCCGACATTTTTATTTCTTGAATTCCGAAATAATGCCACATCCGCGCTGACGGCCCTGAAATTCATCAAATTCCGAAATTCATCCCTTGTCTCCGGTCAGACGTCCTCACCAACTTAAATTCCGAAATATTCTGTCGTGCCGTGCAAGAGCACCCTGGCGTTTGCACACGTACGTCGTCTAGTGCGGCCCCTCTGCCTCCAGAGCCGCGCGCACCGCTGGGCGTTGGCGCATTCGGGCTTGATGGGCGGCCAGGTTCTCCAGGCTGGCGATGTCCACGCCGACGCGGCTGGACCAGCTGGTGATGACGAAGAGGTAGGCGTCCGCCACCGTGAAGGTTTCGCCCATCAGATAGGACTTGCCGGCGAGTTGCTGATCGACCCACTGGAAGCGGTCGCTCAGCTTTTTCTTGAAGATGGGCTTGGCCTCCTCGGGCAGCGCCGGGTTGAACAGCGGCGAGAAGCCCTTGTGCAGCTCGCTGCCGACGAAGGCCAGCCACTCCTGGACCCGCGTGCGCGCCAAGGTGCCGGGTGGGGGCAGCAGGCCACGGTCGGGCGCCCGGTCGGCCAGGTACTGCACGAGGGCGGCGTTCTCGGTGATGCGCTCCCCGTCGTCCAACTGCAGCAGCGGGACATAGCCGCGAGGGTTGATGGCGTAGTAGTCGCTGCCATCGAGCAACTGGTGGGTCTTCAGGTTGACTTGCACGATATCGGCCGTCAGGCCGGCTTCGAGCAGCACGATGTGCGGGCACAGCGAGCAGGCGCCGGGGGCGAAATAGAGCTTCATGGGGTATCTCCTTGGGGGGCGTGAAATTTCCAACCGAATCAAGCGGGTTGTCAAGGTCGAGGGGCGACCTCATTCGTGGCAACGCTGGGAGGCGCGGGCGATGTCATTCGGCGGGGCCCATCCATCAAGGCCTTTGCCAGATGCCGCGCTGTCCGGCTGGCCTTGGCTCGTGCCACCTGCTCCGGCGTGCCGCAGGCCACCAGCCGGCCGCCTTCAGCGCCCGCCCCCGGCCCGATGTCGATCACCCAGTCGCAGGCCGCCACGACGCGCATCTCGTGCTCGACCACCACCACCGTATTGCCCGCATCCACCAGCCCGTTCAGCTGCGCCAGCAGCTTGTCCACGTCGAACGGGTGCAGCCCGGTGGTCGGCTCATCCAGCACGAAGAGCGTGTTGCCGCGCTGCGCACGCTGCAGCTCGGTGGCGAGCTTGATGCGTTGCGCCTCGCCGCCCGACAGCTCCGTCGCCGGCTGGCCCAGGCGCAGATAGCCCAGGCCGATCTGCTGCAGCAGCGTGAGCGGCCTTGCCAGCGCCGCATCCTCGGCGAAGAAGGTGAGCGCCTCGTCCACCGTCAGCTGCAGCACGTCGGCGATGCTCTTGTCGCGCAGGCGCACCTTCAGCGTCGCCTCGTTGTAGCGCGCGCCGTGGCAGGCGGGGCAGGGGGCGTAGACGCTGGGCATGAAGAGCAGCTCCACGCTGACGAAGCCTTCGCCCTCGCAGGTCTCGCAGCGGCCCTTGGCGACGTTGAAGGAGAAGCGGCCGGCGTCGAAGTGCTTGGCGCGCGCGGCGGGCGTAGCGGCGAAGAGCTTGCGCACGTGGTCGAACAGGCCGGTGTAGGTGGCCAGGTTGGAACGCGGCGTGCGGCCGATCGGCTTCTGATCCACCCGCACCATGCGCCTGAGTTTGTCCATGCCGCTGGCGATGCGCCCGCCGGTGGCGACCAGCGCGCCCTGTTCCAGCGCATCG
>NZ_JBDSQX010000173.1:0-12311 GCF_039929605.1 Roseateles sp. | reverse complement strand
CTCAGCCTAGGCGCAAAGCGGAGCTGGGCCGAGTGCCCAGCGAGCATTTGCAACGACGGATCAGCCCCCTTGCAGGCCCAACCCGAAGGGCCGGGGCGATTTGCGGGGCGATTCAGCGTTGCCGACTCGTTGTGGGCGCCCATCCCACGCCTCGTCGGCGCCTTGCCTCGCCCCGCAACTCGCCCCGGCGCGCTCCCGACCCAAAGCCCGACAGCCTCCTCGCCATTCGACATGCCCGCCTTCGCTCCGCAACCCCTGTCGCAAGGCCTTCTTTGGCGGGCTGCGTGCGCCACACGACGGTGCGTTTCGAGGGCCATTGAAGGGCGCCAATACCCGTCGGAGTGCGCGCCGCAGGCCATGCCGCCGAGCTGCCTCCAAACGACAGTTTCAGTTTTCGCGGCGGCCGTTTTCCCCACAAGCCGCTTCACTGCACATGCTGCAATGAAGTCCTGATGACAACCCACTGAGCGAGACGCACAACATGAGCATCCGACCCAAGTACATCACCTTCGACTGCTACGGCACGCTGACCCGCATGCGCATGGCCGACATGGCGCGCGAGATGTTTGCCGACCGCATCCCGGCCGACCGCATGGAGCAGTTCCTTGCCGACTTCAGCGCATACCGCTTCGACGAGTGTCTCGGCGACTGGCAGCCGTATGAGACGCTGCTGAAGAATTCGATCCGCCGCCTGTGCCGCAAGTGGAAGCTGCAGTACATCGATGCCGAGGCGCAGCAGTACTACGACGGAGTGCCCACTTG
This sequence comes from Roseateles sp., assembly GCF_039929605.1. GTDB lineage: Bacteria > Pseudomonadota > Gammaproteobacteria > Burkholderiales > Burkholderiaceae_C > Pelomonas. The sequence continues at coordinate 11,549 of NZ_JBDSQX010000173.1, read as the reverse complement.
GGGCCCGCATGCCGACGTACCGGCCGGCCTCGCGAAGATCGCCGACAAGATCCCGCTGGTCATCCTGTCCAACGCCATGGACAGCCAGATCCAGAAGAACGTGGCCATGCTCGGGGCGCCGTTTCACCGCATCTACACGGCGCAGCAGGCGCAGGCTTACAAGCCGCGCCTGCAGGCCTTCGAGTTCATGTTCGACTCGCTGGGCTGCAACCCCGAGGACGTGCTGCACGTCTCGTCCAGCCTGCGCTACGACCTGATGTCGGCCGACGACATCGGCATCGTCAACAAGGTCTTCGTCAACCGCGGCCACGGCCCGGGCTGCCCGGCCTACCGCTACACCGAGATTGCCGACATCGGCGGCCTCGCCGGCGTGGTTGGCCTCTGAGCGTCGAAAGCGGCCCGACCATGAAGCTCGATGCCTACTGGACCGACAGCGTGCCGGCCTTCGTGCCGGCGGCGCACGACCTGCCCCGGCACGTGGACGTGGCGGTGGTGGGCGGTGGCTTCAGCGGCCTGTCGGCGGCGCTGGCGCTCGCCAAGCGCGGTGCCACGGTCGCCGTGCTGGAGGCGGGTGCGCGCGTCGCGTCCGAGGCCTCGGGGCGCAACGGCGGCCATGTGAACAACGGCCTGGCGGTCGACTACGCCGAGGCGGCCGCGCGCCATGGTCGCGAGCGGGCAGCCGCCTGGTATCGCGCCTATGACCAAGCCGTCGATGCCGTGGCGCAGTTGGTGCAGCAGGAAGACATCGCCTGCGACTTCATCCGCACCGGCAAGCTCAAGCTCGCGACACGGCCGGCGCAGCTGGAAGCGCTGCGGCGCAGCGTGGAGCGCCTGCATGCCGATGGCGTTGACACCGACACCGAGATCCTCGACGCCGCCACCGTGCGCGCCGAGGTGCAGAGCGACCGCTTCCACGGCGGCATGCTCTACAAGCGCAGTGGCCAGATGCACATGGGTCGTTTTGCCAACGGCCTGGCCGCTGCGGCCGAGCGCCAGGGCGCGCACATCTTCACCGGCAGCTGCGTGCAGAAGATCGAGCGTGTCAGCGGCCATGCCCACCGCCTGCACACCGCGCGCGGCACCGTGGCCGCCGACCAAGTGCTGCTGGCCACGGGCGCGTCGCGCCACGGCGGCTACGGCAGCTTCGGCTGGCTGCGCCGGCGCATCGTGCCCATCGGCAGCTTCATCGTCGTGACCGAGCCGCTCGGCGCGGAGCGCGCGGCCGCGCTGTTGGCGGCGCGCCGCACCTACACGACGGTGGCCAACATCCATCACTACTTCCGGCTGACGGCCGACCACCGGCTCGTCTTCGGCGGCCGGGCGCGCTTTGCCATCAGCAGCCCGCAGCAGGATGCGACCAGCGGCGAGGTGCTGCGCGCCGGCCTGATCGAGACCTTCCCGCAGCTGGCCGGCGTGCGGCTGGACTATTGCTGGGGCGGCCTCGTCGACGTGACGCAGGACCGCCTGCCGCATGCCGGCGAGCGCGACGGTCTGTACTACACGATGGGCTACAGCGGCCACGGCACGCAGATGTCGGTGCTGATGGGCCAGCGCATGGCCGCACTGATGGGCGGCGACCTCACCGCCAACCCTTGGGCGGGCCGCGCTTGGCCAGCCATCCCGGGCCACGTCGGCCCACCCTGGTTCCTGCCCGCCGTCGGCCTGTACTTCAGGCTGAAGGACCGCATCGCCTAGCGATGCGAAGGTACGGCCCGCCGGGCCGGCCTCGAACTCGTCAACCACTCCACAACACTGATCGAGAAACACCATGAGTCATCGCCAACCCCTCGATACCCTGGTCGGCCCGCACGAGAGCCAACGGCTGTACGACGCGCTCAAGCGCGGCGCCAGCCGGCGCGACATCCTCGGGCTGCTCGTCGGGGGCGGCATGCAGGCCGGCCTGGCCGGCACGCTGGCCGGCACGGCGATGACTGCCCATGCGCAGACGCCCAAGCGAGGCGGCAAGCTGCGCGTGGCCGGCGCGACGGCGTCGGCCAGCGACACGCTGGACCCGGCCAAGCAGTCCAACCAGGCCGACTACTCGCGCTGCAACATGCTCTACAACGGGCTCACCTCGCTGGACGGCAGCCTGACGCCCCAGCCTGCCCTGGCCGAGCGCTTCGACACCAAGGACGCCAAGACCTGGGTGTTCACGCTGCGCAAGGGTGTCACCTTCCATGACGGCAAGGCGCTGACGCCGGCCGACGTCGTGTTTTCGATCTCGCGACACAAGGACCCCGCCACCGCCAGCAAGGCCAAGGTCCAGGCCGACCAGATCGAGAGCGTGAAGGCCAGCGGCGCCAACGAGGTGACCATCGTGCTGACGGCGCCGAACGCCGACCTGCCGGTCATCCTGGGCACCTTCCACTTCCACATCGTCAAGGACGGCACGACCGACTTCAACGCCGGCATCGGCACCGGTCCCTTCAAGCTCAAGGAATTCAAGCCCGGCGTGCGTTCGGTCGTCGTGCGCAACGAGGCCTACTGGAAGCCGGGCAAGCCCTATCTCGATGAGATCGAGTTCGTCGGCATCGGCGACGAGAACGCGCGGGTCAACGCGCTGCTGTCCGGCGGCATGGATCTGGTCGGCGTGATCAACCCACGCTCGCTGGCACGCGTCACCGGCACGCCGGGCTTCGCGGTCTTCAAGACCCCCTCGGGCCAGTACTCCGACCTGGCGATGCGGCGCGACACCGGCCCGGGTGCGAACCCCGAGTTCGTGCTGGCGATGAAGCAGCTGTTCAACCGCGAGCAGATGAAGAAGACCATCGCGCTGGACCAGGCCGTGCTCGGCAACGACCAGCCCATCGACCCCACCAATCGCTTCCACTTTGCCGGCCTGCCGCAGCGTGCCTTCGACCCTGAGAAGGCGAAGTTCCACCTGAAGAAGGCGGGTGTGTCCGGCACGGTGCCGGTGGTGTGTTCGCCTGCGGCGCTGTACTCGGTCGAGATGGCGCTGGTGCTGCAGCAGACCGCCAAGGAGGTCGGGCTGGACATCGAGGTCAAGCGCATGCCGGCCGATGGCTACTGGTCCAACCACTGGCTGAACAGCGCAGTCGGCTTCGGCAACGTCAACCCGCGGCCGAGCGCCGACATGCTGCTGACGCAGTTCTTCAAGTCGGATGCGCAGTGGAACGAGTCGCGCTGGAAGAACGACAAGTTCGACCAGCTGCTGCTCGCCGCGCGCGCCGAGGCCGACTTCGCCAAACGCCGCCAGATGTACGCCGACATGCAGACGCTGATCCACCAGGAGGCCGGCATCGGCATCCCGCTGTTCCTGACCAGCCTGGACGGTCACAGCACCAACGTGAAGGGCCTGTCGCCCATCCCGCTGGGCGGGCTGATGGGCTACAACTTTGCCGAGAACGTCTGGCTCGCCGCCTGACGCAGCCACTCCCCCCATCGCGCAAGGCATCCTATGAACGGGATCATCCTCAAGCTGCTCGCGCAGCGCATCGCGTTGTCGCTGCTGTCGCTGCTGGCGGTGTCGGTGATCGTCTTCTCGGTCACTGCCGTGCTGCCGGGCGATGCCGCGCAGGAGCAGCTCGGCCAGGACGCCACGCCGCAAGCTCTGGCGGCGCTGCGTGCGCAGATGGGCCTCGACGTCCCGGCGCCGCAGCGCTACTTGCGCTGGCTGGGCGGCCTGGTGCGTGGTGACTTCGGCAACTCCGTCACCGCCTACCAGCCGGTGGCGCAGCTGATCGGCTCGCGGCTGCCCAACTCGCTGCTGCTGGCCGCCATCACGGCGCTGTTCTCGGTGCCCATTGCGCTGGCCGCGGGCATCGCCTCGGCGGTGTGGCGAGGCTCGTGGTTCGACCGCGCCGCGTCCACGGCTTCGGTGGGTGTTGTGTCGGTGCCCGAGTTCTTCATCGCGACGCTGGCGGTGCTGGTGTTTGCGGTGCAACTGCGCTGGCTGCCGGCGCTGTCCTATGTCAACGACATCGAGTCGATGGGCCAGCTGTTGAAGGCCTTCGCGATGCCGGTGCTGACGCTGACCTGCGTCATCGTCGCGCAGATGATGCGCATGACGCGCGCGGCGGTCATCGACCAGCTGGAGGCGCCCTACGTGGAGATGGTGCGGCTGAAGGGCGCATCGTCGCTGCGCATCGTCATGTTCCACGCCTTGCCGAACGCGGTCGGCCCGATTGCCAACGCGGTGGCGCTGAGCCTGTCCTACCTGCTTGGCGGCGTGATCATCGTCGAGACCATCTTCAACTACCCAGGCGTCGCCAAGCTGATGGTTGACGGCGTGGCGCAGCGCGACACACCGCTGGTGCAGGCCTGCGCCATGCTGTTCTGCAGCGGCTATCTGATCCTCGTCACCGCCGCAGACATCTGCGGCATCGTCGCCAACCCGCGGCTGCGTCACCGCTGAACGGAGCACAGGCATGACCGTCATCTCCATTCCCGTACCGGCCGCAGGGCCGGCCGCCTGGCGCCGCCGTCTGGCGCAATTCGGCCCCACCGGCCTGCTCGGCCTGGCCGTGTTGAGCTGCTGGATCCTGGCCGCGCTGTTCGGCCCCGCGCTGCTGGCCCGCAGCGGCGCTCAGGGCGGTGGCGACGTCTTCGCACCGATCAGCGCACAGCATTGGCTCGGCACCGACTACCTGGGCCGGGACATGCTGGCCCGCGTCATCGAGGGTGCTCGCTACACCGTCGGCGTCGCTCTGGCCGCCACGCTGCTGGCCAGCGGCACCGGCACGTTGCTGGCCTTGCTGGCAGCAGCCAGCGGGCGCTGGATAGACGGCGGGCTGAGCCGGCTGCTGGACACGCTGACGGCCATCCCGAGCAAGATGTTCGCGCTGCTGCTCGTGGCGGGCTTCGGCTCCTCGGTGCCGGTGCTGATCCTGACCGCCGCCGTCATCTACATCCCCGGCGCCTATCGCATCGGCCGCTCGCTGGCCGTGAACATCAACGCGATGGACTATGTGACCGTGGCGCGCACGCGCGGCGAGGGCACCTGGTATGTGATGCGGCGCGAGATCCTGCCCAACATCCTCGGCCCGATGCTGGCCGACTTGGGGCTGCGCTTCGTCTACGTGGTGCTGCTGCTGGCGTCCTTGAGCTTCCTCGGCCTGGGCGTGCAGCCGCCGATGGCCGACTGGGGTTCGCTGGTGCGCGAGAACATCGGCGCGCTGGCCGATGGCGGCGCCTCGGTACTCGCGCCCGCAGCCGCCATTGCGAGCCTGACCATCGCCGTGAACCTGGTGATCGACAACCTGCCGGGCCGCAAGGCCCGCGAGAGAGGAGCACGCTGATGGGCAGCCTCGTTGAAGTACGCAATCTGACGGTCGTTGCGGGTGACGCAACGCTGGTCGATGCACTGTCATTCACGATCCAGCCCGGCGAAGTGCTGGCGCTGATCGGCGAGTCGGGCTCGGGCAAGACCACCACGGCGCTGGCGCTGATGGGCTATGCGCGGCCGGGCTGCCGCATCGCGGCCGGCCAGGTGCGCGTCGGCGATGTCGACGTGCTCAAGCTCGACGCGCGGCAATTGCGCGGCGTGCGCGGCCGCCAGGTGGCCTACATCGCGCAGAGCGCGGCGGCGTCGTTCAACCCGTCGCGCAGCATCCTCGACCAGATCGTCGAGCCCGCGACGATGCACGGGACCTTGTCGCGTGCGCAGGCCGAGCTGAAAGCCATCGCGCTGTTCCGCGAACTCGCGCTGCCCGACCCCGAAGGCATCGGCGCCCGCTACCCGCATCAGGTCTCCGGCGGCCAGCTGCAGCGGCTGATGGCGGCGATGGCGCTGATCACCGACCCCGATGTCGTCATCCTCGACGAGCCGACCACGGCGCTGGACGTGACGACGCAGATTGAGGTGCTGCGCGCCTTCAAGCGCGTGGTGCGCGAGCGCCAGGTGACGGCCGTCTACGTCAGCCATGACCTGGCCGTGGTGGCACAGATGGCCGACCACATCCTGGTGCTGCGCGGCGGCTGCATGCAGGAGCTGGGCGGCACGGACCGCGTGCTGGACCAGCCCGCACATGACTACACGCGTCAACTGCTGGCTGCGGCGCGTCCGGCGGCGCGTGATGCCGGCCACGCGCCTGGCAGCACGACGGCGCTGCTCGAAGTGAGCGGCGTCAGCGCCGGCTACGGTGCGCTGGATGCGCAGGGCCGGCCGAAGGTGTGCATCCTGCAGGACATCGATCTGCGTCTGGAACGCGGCCAGGCCGTCGGCGTGATCGGCGAATCGGGCTCCGGCAAGACGACGCTGGCGCGCGCCGTCGCGGGGCTGCTGGCGCCAAGCGCCGGGAGCATCCGCTTCGACGGCAAGGCACTGGCGCCGACGCTGGCGCAGCGCAGCAAGGAGGAGCTGCGCCGCATCCAGATCGTCTTCCAGTCGGCGGACACGGCGCTGAACCCGTCGCAGACCATAGCGAGCATCCTGGCGCGGCCGCTGCAGTTCTACCGTGGCCTGAAGGGCGCGGCCTTGCAGCGCCGCATCGCCGAGCTGCTGGACCTCGTGAAGCTGCCAGCCAATCTCGCTGGCCGCCTGCCCGCAGGCCTGTCGGGCGGCCAGAAGCAACGCGTCAACCTGGCCCGAGCGCTGGCCGCCGAGCCGGAACTGCTGCTGTGCGACGAGGTCACGTCCGCACTGGACACCGTCGTCGGCGCCGCCGTGCTCGACCTGATCGCCGAGCTGCGCCGCGAGCTGGGCCTGTCCATCCTGTTCATCAGCCACGACCTGCACACCGTGCGCGCGGTCTGCGACGAGATCGTCGTGATGCGCCATGGCTGCAAGCTGGCCCAGGTGGCGCGTGCCGACTACGACCGCGGGCCTCACCACCCCTACTACGAGCAACTTGCGCGCGCCGTGCCCGAGCTGCGGCGCGGCTGGCTCGAAGAACTCGACCAGCCCAGGCCCGTGCGGGTCGCCTGACAACGACGAAGAAGGAAACCCATGATGAACACATTCCGTATCGCCGCCATCGCGGGCGACGGCATCGGCAAGGAAGTGATGCCCGAGGGCCTGCGCGTGCTGCGGGCCGCCGCCGAGCGCTTCGGCTTCGCCATCGAGCTGCGCGAGCTCGAGTGGGCCAGCTGCGACTGGTATGCCCAGCACGGCCAGATGATGCCGGACGACTGGAAAGAGCAACTCGCCGGTGTCGACGCGATCTATTTCGGCGCTGTCGGCTGGCCGGCGACCGTCCCGGACAATGTCTCGCTGTGGGGCTCGCTGCTGAAGTTCCGGCGCGAGTTCGACCAGTACATCAACCTGCGACCGGTGCGGCTGTTCGAGGGCGCGCCGTGCCCCTTGGCCGGGCGCAAGGTGGGCGACATCGACTACCTCGTCGTGCGCGAGAACACCGAGGGCGAGTACACCAACCTCGGCGGCATCATGTTTGCCGGCACCGAGCGCGAGATCGTCATTCAGGAGTCGGTGTTCTCCCGCCACGGCGCCGACCGCGTGCTGCGCTACGCCTTCGAGCTGGCCCGCTCGCGCCAGCGCAAGTCGCTGACGGTAGCCACCAAGAGCAATGGCATCGCCATCAGCATGCCGTGGTGGGATGGCCGTACCGACGAGATGGCGCGCCAGTACCCGGACGTGCAGGTCGACAAGCAGCACATCGACATCCTCAGCGCGCGCTTCGTGCTGCAGCCGCAGCGCTTCGATGTCGTCGCCGCGACCAACCTGTTCGGCGACATCCTCAGCGACCTCGGCCCAGCGACCACCGGCACCATCGGCCTGGCGCCGAGCGCCAACCTGAACCCCGAGCGCGTGTTCCCGTCGCTGTTCGAACCGGTGCACGGCTCGGCGCCCGACATCTACGGCCGCCGCATCGCCAACCCCGTCGCCATGATCTGGTCGGGGGCGCTGATGCTCGACTTCCTGACGCAAGGGCAGGGCGCTGGCCGCGCCGCGCACGACGCCATCGTGCGCGCTATCGAGGACGTGATCCGCAGCGGGCCGCGCACCCCCGACCTCGGCGGCGACGCCCATACCGAAAACGTCGGCCAGGCGATTGCCGACCGAGTGAAGGAGTTCTGACATGACTTTGACCATTCAACATGACGACCTGTTGCCCGGACGCAATTTCATCGGCGGGCAATGGCAGGAGGCGCAGGAGGGCCGGCGCTTCGACGTGACCGACCCGGCGACCGACGCCGTCTTCGCGACCGTGCCCGACAGCGGCGCCGCCGATGCGCTTGCGGCGCTGGAAGCGGCGCACGCGGCCTTCGCGACCTGGCGGGCGGTGCCGGCCAAGCAGCGCGCGCAGATCTTGAGGCGCTGGAACGACCTGATCCTGGCGCACCAGGATGACCTCGGCCGCCTGATCTCCCGCGAGCAGGGCAAGCCGCTGGCCGAGGGGCGGGGCGAGGTGGCCTACGCATCGAGCTACGTGGATTGGTTCGCTGCCGAGGCGACGCGCGTCAACGGCGACGTGATCCCGGCGCCGGTGCCGGGGCGCCGCATGTTCGCGCTGAAGGAGCCGGTCGGTGTCGTCGCGGCCATCACGCCGTGGAACTTCCCCGCGGCAATGATCGCCCGCAAGATCGCCCCGGCCTTGGCGGCCGGCTGCACGGTCGTCTGCAAGCCGGCGGAGGACACGCCGCTGACCTCGCTGGCGCTGGTGCGCCTGGCTGAGATGGCCGGTGTGCCCAGCGGCGTGTTGAACATCGTCACCGCGTCGCGCCAGCGCGTGGCCGAGGTGGTGGACGTGTGGCTGGACGACCCACGCGTGCGCAAGATCACGTTCACGGGCTCGACGCCGGTGGGCAAGCACCTGGCGCGTCGCAGCGCCGACACGCTCAAGAAGCTTTCGCTCGAACTCGGCGGCAACGCGCCCTTCATCGTGTTCGAGGACGCCGACCTGGATGCAGCGGTGGACGGGCTGATGGTGGCGAAGTTCCGCAACGGTGGGCAGACCTGCGTCTGCCCGAATCGAGTCTTCGTGCACGCCGCCGTGCATGACACCTTCGTCGAGAAGCTGGCGGTGCGTGTTGCGGCGCTGAAGGTCGGGCCGGCCTGCGACGAGTCGTCGCAGGTCGGGCCGATGATCAATACCCGCGCGGTCGACAAGATCGAGCGCCACGTGAACGATGCGGTGGAGCGCGGCGCGCGGGTCGTCGTCGGCGGCCAGCGCATGGCTTCGCTCGGCGTCAATTTTTTCGCGCCGACGCTGCTGGTGGGCGTCGACGGTTCCATGGCCTGCAGCGCGGAGGAGACCTTCGGCCCGGTTGCGCCGGTCACGCGCTTCGACACCGAGGCCGAGGTCATCCACGCCGCCAACGCCACGCCCTTCGGCCTAGCCGCCTACTTCTATTCACGTGACGTGCGCCGGATCTGGCGCCTAGCGGATGCCTTGGAGTGCGGGCTGGTCGGCATCAACGAAGGTGCGCTTGCGGCCGAAGCGGCGCCTTTCGGAGGCGTGAAGGAATCCGGTTACGGCCGCGAAGGGTCGACGCATGGACTGGATGACTACATGCACCTGAAGTACCTGTGCCAGGGCCAGCTCTGACACGAACCAGTGCAAGCGAACGGCGCCACCAAAGCTGGCATATGCGGCTGAGGTGCGCTGCAAAGCATGCGGCAATGCTTGCATTGCATCCACACCAGACACAAGCGCAAAGCGCCCCCCGAGCGGCCGCTTGCCGGTCTGAAGTTGTTCGACGGATCAGATGCCGAGGTTGGCATCCTGCTTCGGTGTTGCGCCTCGGGTTATGCCGTGCAGCCTCCTGGAGTAGGCGAGTGCAGGCAAAAAAATGTCCCAAACACCATGAAAGGTCTTGGGACGTCTTTGGGGCAACCGGATCTTGAATTCGCTCTAAATGGCCATCAATGCCTGTTTAGCGTAGTTCAGCGTAAACGCTTGATCCGGAAGGAAAATTTTGGTCGGGGTGAGAGGATTCGAACCTCCGGCCTCTACGTCCCGAACGTAGCGCTCTACCAGGCTAAGCTACACCCCGATGCTTCTATGTCGTTAGCAGGTATTCAAGAATGCCGCTCAACCGACTGAATCGCGAATTCTAGCAGAGATTCGGTCCATCGGTTCTGCGGTAGCAGCTGGAGGCATTCGCTCGCATGCCGAGCTTCGGCGCGAGCAGCCTCGCGGGTCGACTCCAGTGCGCCGGTGGAGCGGACGATGGCAACGATCTCCTGCAGCTTCTCCAGCTCGCCTTCCTCGATCGCGTGGCGCAGGAGCGCGCGCTGCTCGGGCGCGGCGCGCTCCATCGCGATCAGAAGCGGCAGCGTCGTCTTGCCCTCGCGAAGGTCGTCGCCGATGTTCTTGCCCAGTTCGTGCGCGTCACCCTCGTAGTCGAGCACGTCGTCGATCAGCTGGAAGGAGGTGCCCAAAGCGCGCCCGTAGGCCGCGCAGGCTTCCTCGACCTCGGTCGTTGCGTTCGCGAGCACCGCACCCAGGCGAGCGCTGGCTTCGAAGAGCTTGGCGGTCTTGAAGCGGATGACGCGCAGATAGCTTTCGACCGTGATATCCGGGTCGTGCATGTTCATCAACTGCAGGACTTCGCCTTCCGCGATGACGTTCGTCGCCTCGGCCAGGACCTCCAGCACGCGCATGCGGTCGACCGAGACCATCATCTGGAAGGCGCGGGAGTAGAGGAAGTCACCCACTAGCACGCTGGCAGCGTTGCCGAAAAGTGCGTTCGCCGTGGGCTTGCCGCGGCGCAGCGACGATTCGTCGACGACGTCGTCGTGCAGCAGCGTGGCGGTGTGGATGAATTCAACGACGGCGGCGAGCTCGAAGCGGGCCGAACCGGTGAAGCCCAAAGCGTTGGCGAACAGCAGCACGAGCTTGGGTCGCATCCGCTTGCCGCCGGCATGCACGATGTAATGGGCGATCTGGTCGATCAGCGCCACGTCGGAACTCAGACGCTGTGCGATGACCGCGTCGACCTGGGTCATCTCTGCGGCCAACAGGGTGAGGGCCTCGGCAACTTGGGGTGAAGGCGAGGCTGACTCGACGCGCACTCTGGACTCTCAAGCTAGGAATCTAGGGATTATAGGAAGGGGCTCGTGCTGCTTTTTGCGGATAGCGCGGCGAGTGACTCGACATGGCTTGCGGTGGGCTGTGCGGGCAGCGGTTGCCACCGAGCTTGCGCTACGGGTATACTCGCGGGCTCTTTGCAACTCGTACGTCAATAGCGCGCGGGTTTGAGGAGAAAACAAAACCCGATAAAAAGGCCAGGCACATGCAGGGATCACTCAGGTGGTCGCTGTGAGCCAGGTGAATGCACCGCAAGGTGTGAAAGGACGAACATGTACGCAGTCATCAAGACTGGCGGCAAGCAATACAAGGTTGCTGCCGGCGAAAAGATCAAGGTCGAGTTGCTCGACGCGGAAGTCGGCGCTGAGGTCACCATTGACCAAGTGCTGGCAGTTGGCAGCGGTGAGGGTCTGACGGTCGGCGCTCCGCTGGTCGCCGGCGCCACGGTCAGTGCCAAGGTGCTCAGCCACGGCAAGCACGACAAGGTTCGCATCTTCAAGATGCGCCGTCGCAAGCACTACAAGAAGAGCCAAGGCCATCGCCAGAACTACACCGAGCTGGAAATCAGCGCGGTCAACGGCTGATCCAGCCGCTTTC
>NZ_JBDSQX010000172.1:0-78085 GCF_039929605.1 Roseateles sp. | reverse complement strand
GTCATTTCAATGCAGGTGGATTTTGCTGATAGATGTGTGACGTTCGCCTTCTGGAACTGGGTGATTTTTCACACTGCGCTGAAGGTCTAGGGTTTGCGCTGATCTCGTGGGATCAACGGCCTTTCTGGTGCTAGGCCGCCAAAGCGGAGCGGCTGTAGCAAGCCAATTGCCGAAGTTCGGCGAACTTCAGCTTTGGGCACCAAGCCGCCGGCGGCCTGGCGGTCGGCGTTTCGAGAGGCAGTTCGGTGCCCAAAGCCGAGGTTCATCGACGCTCAGCACCAGGCTGAAAGCGGCCGTCCGCTGGGACGGCGATATGTCATGCAGTCCTCGCGCACAATTGGTTAGCACCGTCGCTAGCCACTGTGGAGATTCTCATGTCTCATGGCCTGATCACCGCTGCGATCCTTCTGGCCGCATTGGCGTCCTATGCACTCGGCATGTCCAGCGGAGCGCTAGGGTTGCTCGTCGCTGGCGGCGTTCTGGAACTCTGCTTTTGGGCAAGAGCATTTCCGGGCCTTGGCTTGCTGTCGAAGAATTGACCGCGAAAGATGGAATAGTGCTTCAGGGAGCAAGTCAGTGGGACGAAGCCGTTCCCGCTGCGGTGTAGTCCCGCGTCATAAATCTTGAACTTCGGCTATCGGCGTACAGCTGCCGAGGAGGCCGCTGAATCGAGGTACAGAAATGTGCCCATTGCGGATATGCGCTTCGGCAGCATCGTAGGTCTGAAGCAGTCGCTCCGCGTTGGGGCTGACCAGCGCGTAGCGGTATTGGGCCGCGAGGCGTGCGTTCACCTGCAGGCCTTGTTGGCCCAATGCCGATGCGTGCCAATGTCGTATGACCTACTAGCCATGCGGATCACTGACAGTAGCGAAAAACTGCCGTGTGTCTTCCGGCATGCCACCAACGGCTTCCAACATGCTGGGATTTCCGACGCACGGACCAGTCCATCGAGCCGAAGCCGTAACGGCCAACGGCTGCGGCGAAGTGCGCGCATTTAGAGTCGTGAAGCCGCACGACCCATATCCCACGTAAGGCACGTCAACTATTTGGCGCGATTCCGCCCGCACATCACGGAGTCAGTCAGGGCAACAACAAGGGCGCACCACGTCGTGGTTGCACTGCACACCATTTATTCGCGTGACGAGGTCTGCGAAACACAGGCGATACCTGCTGCGCGCCGAACCTGCGGCTCCGTATAGCTTGGGCACGTAAATGGATTTACACACCTGAAAATTGCTTACCATCAGCGATGGCTAACAAAAAATGGCTTGTCTCGTGGATCGGCAATGCTGACCATCAAGCCTCGGAGGGCATGTCCCCGTCAGGCGAAGGCCCCATCGCCACGGCACTTGCAGGGGCGCTGAAGTTCGATCGGGTCTGCCTGCTGACCAACTACCCACATGGGCGCAGCGCTGCGTACTGCGCCTGGCTGGAGCAGCGATGCGGCTACGAAGACGCCGCAGTCGACCTTCAAGATATCAGCCTTCTTAGTCCCATTGACTACCCACGCTTCACGATGCACGGCCACACGGTGCTGTGGAAGGAGCTCGACGCGAAGCACGCTTCCAAAGGTTTGGGCGTACTGGTTGTCAAGACCTGGTACTGGTACCAACCTTGGCTCGAGTTCGTCGAATCACACTGCGCCGCGAATGCGGCCCTCTACTCCTAAAAGCCTGACATGGACGTTCTGTACTACTGGAAAGACTACGCGGCTGACCTGCGCGAGGGCCGTATCGGCTACTTTCGTTCTGCCAGGGAAAAACTGGATGAACTGCAACAACGGTCCCCGGATGACATCTGGGTCGTGAAGACGCCGCCCGGGCACAAAGGACAGTTGCAGTTGCTAGGGCGACTTGTGTGGTCGGACTTGCCCACGACGAAGGTCACGGCACCTGCGGGCGACAGCCTCATCCATTACCAAGCGGGCCACCCGCGGTCTGTGTGGTTCGACGAGGAGCTTGCGCTGCAGCACTGTGACGAGGTGACTGCGTGGTTGCGCGCTCATCACCCCGGCAGCCTGCGAGCCAACTTCCAAGGGGTCAACGGCCAACTTGCTTTGGAGCAGTCAGCGGCGCAGGAACTGCGTCGACTCACTGCGAGTTGTCCAAGCCAACCGTTTCAGAAAGCAAGTAAGAATGCTTAATATCGGCGTAAATATTATTCCAGGATGCGATCCTGTCACTCCGGTAACTCTTTGATTTATATCGGCCGCTGTGCGTGGCCGGCGCTGGCACGGCACTCGCAATATATCGAGTGTCAACCAGCATGCGACCGCCTTGTCCACCGTCGTTCGGTGCGACACGATCTGTCAAACGCGCTGAGAGACTAGCTCACCTGGCTACCCATTCCTCCCAGTCAGATTTGAAAGGAAATTTGTGTACAGCAGCGACAACCGCCCCTTGGAGAGCTTGACCGCCTTCGCTATCTGCTTTGTTTCTGGCTTGCTTTCTGCGGCCGCACTGAGCACCTACACAACCTGGATTACGAAGAAGGCCCGCATGCGCGCCGAAGAGCAGGCCGAGCGAACCGGTCAGCCCGGCTGACCGAACCGCACATTCCATTCTGCGATGGTCTGCCGTGCCAGTGAAGCCGCCTAAAAAGACTTATAGCTGCACCTCCTGCCACTGGAAGCAGACCGTTGCTTCGCGCAGCGACGCGCTAATTCCGGGCGAGTATTTCCTGCATTGCCCCGAATGCGGCGCCAGCCCGCTTCAGCAGCGCCACGCAAACGCCATCGATCTGGCACTGCTGAGGATCACCAGCGATCTGACCGGAGGGTGCCGTCAATGATGACATCGGAAACATCATGACCCCACTGCAACTCGACTCGGCCACCGTGATCGGTGATCCGAGCGACGGACCGAGCATGTCCGAACCTCCGAGATCCCTTCAGAGCCTGGCCCAGGCGGTGGTGGAGACCAGCAAAGCGGAATACCTGAAGATCCTGGGCACTCGGCTGGAACTGGACTTGAGGCTGGACGAGGCACTGCATCGCGTCGGCCCCGATCGCATCGGGGCCGGATGCGACCACATCGTCGAGGCGTTCAGGCGGGAGGTCGAGGAAAAACGCACGCGCTTGGCTCAACTCATCAAGCGCCAGCGACTCGGCCTGGACACCTTCAACATCGCCTTGTTCGGTCGCACCGGGGCGGGCAAGAGCTCGTTGACTACGGCGCTCACGCGCGGCGATGGCACGTCGATCTCTCAGGGCGAGAGCGACTGGACCACGGAGGTCGCGGCTCGCTCCTGGGAACGGGCGGGGGCACAAAAACTGGCTTAGCTTGATGTTCGCCGCCAAGAATCGCGTGTTAGCTGGCAGGGGGCTCGATGTTCACATCGAGAAAGGGTATATGTGACAGCGACTTGGCAACCCCTGCAAGTCGCGCCAGCTTACAAGCGCTAAGAAGCAAACTCAGCCAGGACATAGTTGATGCACTGGCTCGGTAGACACGAGAATTTGCCAAGTAGCGCCATCTGACGCCTTACCTTCAGTCAGCTTTTGGCCGACCTGTCACCGCATGAGCTTGTTGCCCCAGCTGCTGGATGCGCAAGGCGGAACGAAGTCTTCGTCACAGCCTCGACAAAATCCGCAAGATCATTGATGGCTTTCGCGCCTGGCTCGACTTTCGGTCCTCCGGTCCGTTTTCTTCCTCCATCCCCGGTGGGATGCGTTCACCCCAGCTCAACCACCACGCTCGGCCAGCGCTCGGCGTAACGCTTGCTCGCACATCGCTGCCGGTAGGTCTCGACACTGACGCGCACCGGGTTGCGGCGGATGCGCATGTCCAGCAGGTCGGCCAGGCCGTGGGGCGCGATGACGTGCAGTGCGTCGTGGTCGTCCAGCCACATGCCGACGGCGGTGGCGGGCTCGGGCCAGCTGGCGATGGCTTCTTCCAGCGAATGCAAGGGCTCGACGGCATGGCCGAAATGGCGATCGAACCACAGGTGCACGCCGGCCTGGTTGGTGACCTCCCAGGGCACATCCGGGCAGAGGTCGGCGAGTTGCTGCTGCAGCGCCTGGTCGCGCTCGGCACCGAGGTCCAAGTCGCAGAAATAGGCGAAGTCCACATCGGCAGGCCGGGTGGGCTCAGCGTGCCCATGCAGGTGGTCCCACACGAGGTTGCGCAGCGCGCCTGCCCCGATGCACCACTGCGCCAGGCCGAGCGCGCGGCCGGCCCGCAGCGCGGCCATGAAGGCTGGCGAGCTGCGCACGATCTCAATCAGCCTCAGGGCCCCGGTTTCAGCCACCACCGGCTGCCTTCTCCCGCTCCTGCAACGCCCGCCACATCACCTTGCCCGCGCCGCTCTTGGGCAGGTTGTCGACGAACTGGATGCGGGCCGGCACCTTGTAGGCGGCCATGTTGGCCTTACACCAGTCGCGCAGTTGCTCCTCCGTCAGCGCCTCATGCCCCGCGCGCTTGACGACAACAGCCTTGACGGTCTCGCCGCGGTAGGCGTCGGGCGCCGAGACGATGCAGGCCTCGGCGACGCCGGGGTGGGCGTGCATGAGGTTCTCCACCTCGGCCGGCCAGACCTTGAAGCCGCTGGCGTTGATCATGCGCTTGAGGCGGTCGGTCATGAAGAAGTAGCCGTCGGCGTCCACAAAGCCGATGTCGCCGGTGCGGAAGAAGCGTTTGCCCTCGAACTCGATGAAGGCGGCGCGGGTGGCCTCCGGGTGGCGCCAGTAACCCTCAAAGACCATGGGGCCGCGGACGATGATTTCGCCGGCCTCGCCGACGGGCAGCTCACGCTGCGTGTCGGGGTCGACGACGCGGGCGTCGCAGCTCAGGTAGGGCACGCCGAGGCATTGCTGCTTGGGCGCGTCGTAGGGGTTGCCGTGGCTGGGCGCGGCCGTCTCGGTGAGGCCGTAGCCTTCCATGTAGCGCAGGCCGTAGCGTTGCCACAGCCGCTCGGCGATGGCCTGCGGCATGGCCGCGCCACCGCCGCCGATGGTGACGATGCTGCTGAGGTCGAAGCTGTCCACCTGCGGGCTGGCGAGCAGGTCGATGACCATGGTGGGGATGTTGGTCCAGCGGGTGACGCGGTGCTCCTGGATGAGCCGCGCGGCGTATTCGCGCTGCCAGCGCGGCATCAGCACGAGGCTGGCGCCTGCCGCGAACGTGCCGTGCATGACGACGACCATGCCGGTGATGTGGAACATGGGCACGACGCCCAGCACCACATCTTCGTGGCAGACGTTGGCCCACAGCGCACCCGCGAAGACGTTGTGTTGCAGGCTGCTGTGCCGGTGCATGCAGCCCTTGGGGTGGCCGGTGGTGCCGCTGGTGTAGCCCAGCAGGGCAAGGTCGTCGGCGCCGACGGTTGTCTGTGGCGCGGCGGCGGTGCAGGCCAGCGCGTCGGCCCAGGCGGTGGCGCCGTGGGGCAGGGCGATGTCGGCGTTGAGCCAGTCGGCCCAACCGGCGGGCAAGCCTTCACCGCCGGTGTGCCCCCCGGGCAGCACTTCGGCCAGCCGCGTGACGAGCAGGTCCTTGGCCGCCATGCCGGCGGACAGCCACTCGGCGCTGAGGTCGGCGCTGGTGATGGCCAGCACGCCGCCGCTGTCCGCGATGAGGTGCTTGAGCTCGGCCGCCTTGTTCATCGGGTTCACCGGCACGACGACGGCGTTGGCGCTGAGGATGGCGTAGTGGGCGACGACGAGCTGCGGGCAGTTCTGCAGGCCCACCAGCACGCGGTCGCCCTTCTTCACGCCACGCTCGGCCAGCCAGGCGGACAGGTGCTCGACCTGCGCGGCCAGCTCGGCGTAGGTCGTCTTGTGGCCCAGGAAGACCAGCGCCGGCCGCTGTGGGAAGCGGCGCGCGCTGACGAGCAGGTTGTCCGGCAGGGCGGTAGCCGGCGGGGCGATGGCGTGGGGCACGCGGGCGGGCCAGAACTTGTGATGCGCTCGGGTCATGGCAGGGTCTCCGGTCTCTTTCTTGCCACCACCAGATAGACGCCCAACAGCGTGACCACCATGCCGGCGATGGCTTGGGCGCCGAGTGTCTCGCCGAACAAAAGCCACGCCATCACCGAGGTGACAGAAGGCACCAGATACATGGTGCTGGTGACGGCCGTGACGCGGCCATGGCGCAGCATGTAGAACATCAGGCTGATGCCGCCCGCCGTCAGCACCAGGATGCTCCAGGCCATGGCGATGAGCACCTGCGCGTTCCACTCGATGCGCATGGGCTCGAAAGCCCAGGCCAGCGGCAGCGTGACGGCCAGCGCGGCCGTGAACTGCACGACCTGGCCGGTGCGCAGGTCGAAATGGGGCACGAAGCGCTTCTGGTACAGCGTGCCGGCGGTGATGCCGAGCAAGGCCAGCAGGCACAGCAGCAGCGGCGGGCCGAAGCCGGCGCCGAGGTTGAGTTTGTGCCAGATGACGAGCACGACGCCGGCCAGGCCGAGCGCCACGCCCAGCCACTGCCGGGGCGCGACGCGCTCGCCGATCAGCGGCGCCAGCCCGGCCACCAGCACCGGCTGCAGGTTGACGACAAGCGCCGCCGTGCCCGCCGGCAGGCCCTGGCGGATGGCCACCCAGACGCCTGCGAGATAGAGGGCCTGGATGCCGATGCCGGCGACGGCCAGATGCAGCATCTCGCGCCGCGTCGGCCACTGCGCCCGCGCGGCAAAGGCCAGGCCCAGCATCAGCGCGACGACGCCGGCGTAACGCCAGCTCAGGAAGGTCAGCGGGTCTGCGTACGGCGCGGCCAGCTTGGCAACGATGTAGCCGGTGGCCCAGATGAAGATGAAGAGCGGCGGGGCGATGCGGTCGAGAGCGGGCATCGCGGCATCATGCCAAGGCCTTGGCGCCGCCCGGCTGCCGGGCATCGGCGTCGACGAGTTCGCGCAGGCAGCGCAGGCACAGGCAGCGGCCGGGATAGCGCGCGGCCAACTCGGCGCGCAACGCGTCGGTCAGGCGGACGCCGAAACAGTCGCAGTGCCCGGCATTCACGCCGCACTCGAAGCCGCCGCCGCAGCGCGGGCAGGCTGCGGCAAGCCAGGGCGAGGCCTCGGCGGGAACGGGTGTTTTGGGGGCGGTAGTCATCCGGGCGGGCGTCTCAGAGCAGCGATTGTGGATCGTCGTCCGGCGGCGCCAGCGGCGTGGCGCGGGCCAGGGCCATCCAGGTCGCAAAGTCGGGCTTGCAGGCGCGTTTGGGCGCCGGGCGGGCGAGTTCAAGGTGAGTGGCGTGGCCAATCAGCACCCCGTACTCGGGCGGGATCTCCTCGGGCTCGGCAATGCCCGCCTTGATGACGAACCAGCATTGGCCGCACAGGGCGCGGTAGGCGGCGGATTTGGCTGGCCGGCGCAGCTCTCCGAGCAGGTCGGCGCGGCTGACCTTGATCTCGTGGATGGCGGGTTCGAGGTAGTCCTCGACCGTGCTGTGACGGATGGAATAGACGTCGGGCATGGCATTGACCCACAGGAGCTTGCCGTCCTCCTGGGGCAGGCCAGCGCGCAGCGCAAGGCCGCGCCAGGCGATGCGGCCGGCGCGCTGCATCTCGACGGCCACGCGCTCGACGAGCAGCTCGTGCGCGTCGCGTGCGGCGCGGTTGCGCGTCAGCGAATCGGCGATCAGCGTCACGCCGAGGTCGGTCACGCGCAGGCGCTCGCGGCCGTCGGGGTCAGTCAGGCGCTCGACCCACTCGGCCGCGAGCAGCTCGATCTCGACGAGGTCCTGGCAGGGCCAGCCGGCGCTGCGCCAGAGCTGGCGCAGGCGCTGCAGGTGAAAGCGCGTGGGCACGGACATGAGTCAATCTTCATGCCGGAAAGTAAAAAGCCCCTCGGGCCGGGCGGCGCGAGGGGCTGTCGAGACGCGGTTTGAGCGCTTGCTCAGCGGTCCTTGGCGAGCTTGCCGGCGACCGTGGCGGCCTTCGGGTCGCCCAGAACAAAGACCGAGTAGACGCCGCCGCTGCTGAGCTGCGTCAAGCCGGTCGTGGAGATGCCGGTGGCCGGGTTGTACAGCGGCGTCAGCTGCAGCGGCGAGTTGACGGTGATCAGCGAGCCGGTCGTGCCGGCATTGATGGTCTGCGCGGCGGACGCGGTGCCCGGCAGCACGTTGCTGACGACGGCGGTGTAGTCGACATTCAGCGTGGTGACTGCGGTGGGGTCCGACAGGCCGTTGATCAGGCGGATCTTGGCGGTGCCGCTGACGGTCGGAAGGCGGTTGTCATCGGTGATCCACACACCAGCAGCGGTGCCTGCGGTGCCGGAGACCAGCAGCGTGTAGTCGCTGCCGGCCGCCATCGTCTGGGAGGTGACGCCGATTGCAGCGCCGTCGACCGTGACGGTGGCGTTGCCGCCGCCTGCGGGCAGGCTGACGTATTCGCTAACGTTGGGCGGCAGCGAGGCCGGCAGCAGGGTGATGCCGTTGACGGAAGCGGCCACGGTGGGCGCGCCAGCCAGCGCGTTGACCGCGCGCACACGCGCCAGCGTGTTGGCGAAAGCCTTGGCGGTGCCCTTCTGCGTCAGCACGATGCCATTGACCAACGTGCCGCTGCTGGCGGACGTCAGGATCAGTGTGTGCACGCCGGCTGAGTCCAGTGTGATGGCGGGCACGTCCAGCCGCAGGTCGCTGCGCTTGGCGGCGCCGGTGACGCGCAGGCGGTAGGTGCCTGCGTTCTGCGAGATGTAGCCGCTGCCGGTGCCACCATTCAGCCCGGAGGTAGAAGCGGTGACGGTGTCGACGGCGTCATTGGGGCCGAGCAGGTAGACGTCCACCTGGCCGGCGTCGAGGGCCAGGTTGACGATCTGCAGCTTGGCCTTGCCGGCATCCGGCGCGGCCTGGTCTTCCTGCAGCAGGCTGGTTCGCACGGCACCGGCAAAACCGTAGGCGATGTAGGTGTAGTTGACACCGCCCACGAGGGTGGGCGTTGTCGCCGCGATGCTGGTGGCGGCGTCGCCAGCCAGCACCCTGGTGGCGCTTTCGCCGCTGTCTACGCTGGCGTAATCGCCCACCGTACCGTAGGCAACCTTGCTGTTGACCGTCTTGTCTTTGACCGTCAGATCAAGGGTGGCGTAGGACTGCGTGGCATTCAGCAGGCGTACTTGAGTGTTGCCGCCGTCGCCGCCCTTGCCGCCACAGGCGGTCAGGAGTGCAGTGGCCGACAAACTCAGCGTCAAGACCAGACGGGTGGCCCAGGGGGTGAATTGCATCGAGAACTCTCCGAAAAAACCAAACCGCCGGGTTGAATCCCAAAACGCGGACTCGCGATTAGAACCCAAGCCGGCGATGTCCCCATTGCCGCTGTCTAGCGGCGGGTGAAGAACTGTTGCTGCGCACCCTCCCGAGCTGAGGTGAAACCGCCAACGCCGGGCGGGCTGCGCTGGGTAGCATCGCCCGCATGAACTATCCCCGCCTCCTCGCGCCGCTGGACCTGGGCTTCACGACACTGAAGAACCGGGTGCTGATGGGCAGCATGCACACGGGCCTGGAGGACGGGCGCAAGCACTTCGAGCGCATGGCCGTGTACTTCGCCGAGCGGGCTCGCGGCGAGGTGGGGCTGATCGTGACGGGCGGCTTCGCGCCCAACATCGAGGGCTGGGCGAAGCCGTTTGCCGGCACGCTGGCGACTTCGGGCGCAGCCCGGCGGCACAAGCTCATCACGGACGCCGTGCATGCCGAGGGCGGCAAGATCGCCCTGCAGATCCTGCACACGGGCCGCTACGGCTACTCGCCGCTGTGCGTGGCGCCGTCGCGCATCCAGAGCCCGATCTCGCCGTTCACGCCGCGCGAGCTGTCGGCGCGCGGCATCGAACGGCAGATCCGCGCCTTCATCCGCTGCGCGAAGCTGGCCCGCGAGGCCGGCTACGACGGCGTGGAGGTGATGGGCTCGGAGGGTTATTTCATCAACCAGTTCCTCGCCACGCACACCAACCAGCGCGAGGACGGCTGGGGTGGGTCCTACGAGAACCGCATGCGCCTGCCGCTGGAGATCCTGGCGCGCATGCGCGAGGCGGTGGGGCCGGACTTCATCGTCATCTACCGGCTGTCGATGCTGGATCTCATCCCCAACGGCAGCTCGTGGGACGAGGTGCTGGAGCTGGCACGGCGCGTGGCGCGCGGCGGCGCGAACCTCATCAACACCGGCATTGGCTGGCACGAGGCGCGCATTCCGACGATTGCGACCAGCGTGCCGCGGGCGGGGTTTGCGTGGGTCACTGCAAAGCTTCGGGCCCAGTTGCGGGCGGAAGGCATCACGACGCCGCTGATCACCAGCAACCGCATCAACACGCCGGAGGTAGCCGAAGGCGTGCTGGCGGATGGCTCGGCCGACATGGTGTCGATGGCGCGGCCCTTCCTGGCCGACCCGGAGTTCGTGCGCAAGGCGCGCCAGGGCCGGGCCGACGAGATCAACACCTGCATCGCCTGCAACCAGGCCTGCCTGGACCACACCTTCGCGCAGAAGATCTCGACCTGCCTCGTGAACCCGCGTGCGGCCTACGAGCAGGAGATCGTGGTGCGGCCGCTGGCTTCGACCGGGGCCGCGAAGAAGCGCATCGCCGTCGTCGGCGCCGGCCCGGCGGGCCTGGCAGCAGCGACGACGCTGGCCGAGCGCGGCCACGCGGTGACGCTGTTCGACTCGGCGGCCGAGGTCGGCGGCCAGTTCAACATGGCCAAGCGCATTCCGGGCAAGGAGGAGTTCAGCGAGACGCTGCGCTATTTCCGCCGGCGCATCGAGATCACCGGCATCGACCTGCGGCTGAACTGCCGGGTCGCGGCCGAAGACCTGAAGGGCTTCGACGAGGTGCTGCTGGCCACCGGCGTCAGCCCACGCGACCCGAAGATCAAGGGCCAGGACGAGGGCGCGGCCCGCGGCCAGGTGCTGAGCTACATCGACGTGCTGAGGCATGAAAAGCCGGTCGGCGCGCGCGTCGCCATCGTCGGCGCGGGCGGCATCGGCTTCGACGTGGCGGAGTACCTGCTGGAGGCCGGCCACTCGCTGACGCTGGACCCGGCCGCTTGGCGCCGCCACTGGGGCGTGGGCGACCCCGAGCAGGTGCGCGCCGGCCTGCTGCGGCCCGCGCCCGAGGCGCCGACGCGCCAGATCACGCTGCTGCAGCGCAAGGCCGGCAAACCCGGCGCGGGCCTGGGCAAGACGACGGGCTGGATTCACCGTGCGGCGCTGAAGATGAAGCACGTGGACATGCTCGCCAGCGTGAACTACGAGGGCATCACTCCCGAGGGCCTGTGGGTCAGCTACGGCGAACACCGCAAGGATGCCCAGCTCATCGAGGCCGACACCATCGTGCTATGCGCGGGCCAGGAGCCGCTGCGTGAGCTTGAGAGTCCGCTGCGCGCGGCGGGCGTCAACGTGCACCTGATCGGCGGCGCGCTGGAGGCCGGTGAACTGGATGCCAAGCGGGCCATCCTGCAAGGGACGACGCTGGCCTGCCGGGTGTAGTCAGTGCAAGAAGTACTGGCAGAGCTGGTAGAGCAGGTCGTCGTCCTGCTCGGAGATCTCCAGGCCCGCAGCGAGCTCGAAGCTGGAGTCATACCAGCCGCAACTTTCGGGCTTGGCCTCAAGCTCAGTCTCCGGCGCCGCAACACTCGACGGCACCGTCACGGCGACGGGCAGCTTGGGGAGAGGCCGGGGTTGTGAAATGTTGAAGAGTTGCATGGCGGGCTCCGGTTTGAGGGCTTGGACGTCGTGAAGAACGTCACACCCTCAGCATCGGCGGTGGGCCCTTCCGGCGACATCACCCAGAGGGCGGAGCGATGGGGGATGCAGCTTGGGCATCTCCCCCGAGCTCCCACCAAAGGGGGATACGAAAATGGGGTCAGGTTCGATTTATGGCACCCCGTTTTGAGTCAGCCCTTGCATGGGCAGCGCTCTTTTAATCGAACCTGACCCCATTTTTAGAAGGATTCCAGCTCCCGCCTGACGTCGCTGCCTATCCAGCGCGCCGACTTCTCTTCAAGCGCACACAAGCGTTCTGCCAAAGTAAGCGCCGGCTTACGTAGCGCCGCGCTGCGCTTGCCGATCTGGCGCAGCGCCCAGTTCACGGCCTTCTTGACGAAGTTGCGCTCGTCGCCTGACGCCGCTTCGATCAGCAGCAGGCGGGAGAGGAAGTCGGCGTCCGGCCGCTGCTTCTGGTGCACCG
The DNA here is from genome assembly GCF_039929605.1 of Roseateles sp. Lineage (GTDB taxonomy): Bacteria > Pseudomonadota > Gammaproteobacteria > Burkholderiales > Burkholderiaceae_C > Pelomonas. The sequence continues at coordinate 65,982 of NZ_JBDSQX010000172.1, read as the reverse complement.
CAGCCACGGCCAGCAGCGTGAAACCGGCGCGCTTCTCGAACTCCGGCTGGCGCACCGCCCAGCGCGGGATGGCGTCCCAGGCCAGCGGGCTCTTCACGAAAGCATTGGTGCAGGCCTGATCGCAGACGTCCCAGACGCCCATGCCGGCCACCCAGTGATCCATCTGCGCGACGGTCAGCTTCGCCGGCTCGGCCACCATGCCGGCCAGGATCTGCGCGTCGGGAATGCCGGTATCCCACAGCGCCAGCGCCAGTTCGTGATCACGCTTGAACTCGCGAGCCAGCGCCCGCAGCGTGGGCACGGCCAGGCCCAGGCGGCCGTCGCCCGTCAGGCCGAATCGGGCCATGTCCGCCAGGACATCGGGGCGGGCGGCGGCACGCAGGCGGCCGAGGGCGAGATCGAGTCGGGTGCTGGGCATGAAACGGGTCCTTGACTTCGAGTGCACTCTAGGTCGTCCAATGCCTGCATGGCACCCCGAGACGACCCTCCTCTGCTGCTGATCGGCGCGCTGGCCACGCGTTGCGGCAAGTCCGTGCATGCGATCCGCTGGTACGAAGCGCAAGGCCTGGTGCCCGGCGTGGCGCGCGACGCCGGCGGGCGGCGGCGCTACCGCGAGCAGCACGTTGCCTGGCTCGAATTGATGGAGAGGCTGCGCACGACCGGCATGTCCATCGCCGAAATGCGCCGCTACACCGAGCTCGTCACCCAAGGCCGCAAGAGCCTGGCCGCGCGACGCGACATGCTGGCCGCCCACCGTGCCGACGTGCTGGCGACCATCACGCGCTGGCAGGAGGCGCTCGCCGCGCTGGACCAGAAGCTGGATTTCTACGACGACTGGATCGCCACCGGCCAGCGCCCAGCGCTTGATCCGCTCAATCCCCTCAACCCCAGGAGCAAGCCATGACCGCCATCGACATCATCGACACCCCCGCCGCGAACAAGGCCCTGCTGCAGTCCATCTACGCCGCGCTGGCCGATGGCGACGGCGCGCCCTTCGCTGCCGCGATGCATGAGGACTTCAGCTGGACCATCGCCGGCGTCTCGCCCTGGTCGCGCTGCTGGGCCGGGCGCGACGTGGTGCGCGGTCAGCTGCTGCAGCCCTTGTTCCAGCGCTTTGCAACGCGCTACCGCAGCCACGCCCAGCGCTTCATCGCCGACGGCGACCACGTCGTCGTGCAATGCCGGGGCGAGGTGCAGACGCACGCGGGCGAGGCCTACAACAACCACTACTGCATGGTGTTCCGCCTGCAGGCCGGCCGGCTCATGGAAGTCACCGAGTACATGGACACCGACCTCGCCTGCCGCGTGCTCGGGGCGCCCGACGCCGCGCCTCATGCGGCCAGCTCATAAGCTGCGTCGGCAAACGCGCCTCGCGCGGCGCAAAGCCCGGGACAATCGCGACACCCCCTTTTCCTCGCCTGCCATGAAGCTGCTACCCCTCTTCTCGACGCTCGCGCTGGCCCTCTCCCTGAGCTGCGCCCCTGCCCACGCCACCAACAGCCCGGGCGTGTCCTGGCAGGCCGCCGCGGCCGATGCCGACATCGACCGTGCCTTCACCCAGGCCAAGGCGGAGAAGAAGCCGCTGCTGCTGTACTGGGGCGCCAAGTGGTGCCCGCCGTGCAACCAGCTGAAGGCGACGCTGTTCAATCGCGCCGACTTCATCGAGCAGAGCAAGTCCTTCGTCGCCGTGGGCATCGACGGCGACGGCCCCGGCGCGCAGAAGCTGGGCACGCGCTTCAAGGTGCGCGGCTACCCGACGCTGATCCTGTTCAATCCGAGCGGCAACGAGATCACCCGCCTGCCCGGCGAGGCCGATGCGGCGCAGGTCATGAAGGTGCTGCAGCTGGGCCTGTCCAGCGGCCGGCCGGTCAAGGCCGTGTTGGCCGATGCCAAGGCGGGCAGGAAGCTGAACGCCAACGAGTGGCGGCTGCTGGGCTTCTACGGCTGGGAGACCGATGAGCAGCAACTGCTGCCCGTGGCTGAGCGGCCGGCCACATTGACCCAGCTCGCCAAGGCCAGCGAGGGTGTCGACGCCGAGACGACGACACGGCTGTGGCTCAAGTCCATCGGCGCACTCGCCGAGGGCAAGGCGGCCGACCCGGCGCAGCTGCCGCGCCTGCGCGGCGTGCTGGCCGACGGGCCCCAAGCCCGTGCCCAGATGGACGTGCTGAGCAACGAGGCGCCCGACCTCGTCATGGCCATCACGCCGACCGCTGGCGACACGCGCGCCCAGCTCGTCGCCGAGTTCGACGCCGCACTGAAGCGCCTCAACGAAGACTCGACCCTTTCGCGCGCCGACCGCCTGAACGCGCTGCAAGCCCGCATCGAGCTTGCCCGCCTCGACACGGGCAAGGACGACCCGCATCCCAAGAGCATCCCCACCTCGCTGCAAGCCGAAGCGCGCGACCAGGCCGCGCGCGCCAACCGTGAGATCACCGACGGCTACGAGCGCCAGGCCGTCGTCACCCAGGCCGCCTACCTGCTGGGCCGCGCCGGGCTGTGGAAGGACAGCGACGAGCTGCTGAAGGCAGCGCTGGCCCGCAGCCACTCGCCCTACTACCTGATGAGCCAGCTCGGCAGCAACGCCAAGAAGCAGGGCCGCAAGGCGGACGCGCTGCGCTGGTACGAGGAGGCCTTCAACAAGAGCGAGGGCCCGGCCACGCGGCTGCAGTGGGGCTCGAACTACTTCGCCGCGTTGATCGAGCTGAGCCCGGAAGACACGCCCCGCATCGAGAAGGCCGCAGCCCAGCTGTTCGCGGAATCCGCCAAGGACCCCGGCGCCTTCTACGAACGCAGCGAGCGGTCGCTGAAGAAGGTCGCCACGCTGCTGGGTGACTGGAACAAGAGCCCCGCCCAGGCCGCCGCAGTGGGCCGGCTCAAGGCGCAGCTCGACGGCGTTTGCGGCAAGCTGGATGGCAGCGATGCCAAGGCCAAATCGGCCTGCCAGACGCTGATGGCGCCCGCCGCCAAAAAAGCCTAAGACCCGTCCGACAGCAACGGTTCGCGCCGCAGGTCGGCATCCACGTCCATCAACACGCTGGCCAATTCCAGCGTTCGCCACAGCCCCTCGGGCATCGCCATGATGGCCTCGGGGGTGCGCGCCTGGCTGACCCAGGCGCCGATCTCGGCATGCTGCTCGTGGGTAAGCAGGCAACGGTCACGCATCTCGTCGAGTGTCTGCACGCTCAGCCTTTCACGCGGCGAGGCCGCGGGTCGGAAGGTTGGGAGAACGGGCCGCAAGGCGCCTGACCGTATTGCAGCACGGGCCGCCACTCATCACGCGCCAGAGGCTATTCGACGCGCGGAAATACCGGCCACCCTTGGCACGGCGGCGGCGCACGCAACGGCCTGGATACTCGCGGCCATCCGGTCCTTGGAGCCCTGCATGCCCTTTCCCGCCCGGCGCGCCCTCGCGCTCGCCGCTGCCCTGTCCGCCGCCACGGCACAAGCCGCCACGCCGCTGAAGCCCTGCCGCATCGACGGCATCCCCAACGAGCTGCAATGCGGCAGCCTGCAACGCGCGCTGGACCCGGCGCGGCCGGACGGCGTGAAGATCGACATCCACTACCTCGTCGTGCCGGCGATGGCGCGCAACAAGCAACCCGACGCCGTGCTGATGCTGGCCGGCGGCCCCGGCCAGAGCGCCATCGGCGTGGCCGCGCGCGTGCTGCCGCGCCTGTCCCGGCTGAACAACCGGCGCGACCTCGTCTTCATCGACCAGCGCGGCACCGGCAAGTCGGCACCGCTGGATTGCCCGGATGAGACCCAGCTGCCCATCACCGAGCAGCTCGACACGACCGCGCAAATGCGCCGCCTCGACGCCTGCCGCGCCACGCTGGAGAAGCTGCCGTATGGCCAGGACGGTGGCCTGCGCTTCTTCACGACGACGATCGCGATGCAGGACATGGAGGCCGTACGCGAGGCGCTGGCCGTGCCGCAGTGGAACCTCGTCGGTGGCAGCTACGGCACGCGCGCCGCGCTTGAATATCTGCGCCAGTTCCCGACGAAAGTGCGCCGCACCGTCATCGACGGCGTAGCGCCGCCGGACATGGTGCTGCCGGCCAGCTTCTCGCCCGACACGCAGGCGGCGCTGGACAAGCTCATCGCCGCGCACGCCAAGACCCACCCCAACCTGCGCGCCGATTGGCAGAAGCTGCTCGCCTCGCTGCCGCGCCAGGTGACGGTGGCCCAGCCGCTGACCGGCACACCCGAGCATTTCACGGTCGACCGCGAGCTGCTGCTGCGCGCCGTGCGTCTGCCGCTTTATCAACCGGCGCTGGCCGCCGCGCTGCCCGCCGCCATCCACGCAGCGGCGACCGAGGGCCGCTTTGAAGGCCTGTTCGGCCTGACAACGGCCTTCACCGGCGGCAAGGGCCAGAAGCTCGCCATGGGCATGCACTTCTCCGTCATCTGCGCGGAGGACGTGCCCCGGCTGAGCAGCGCCACCGACAAGCCGGGCGAGGACTATGGCCATGTCGACGCCGACATGTACAACCGGGTCTGCAAGACCTGGCCCCGCGGCGACGTGCCGGCGGACTTCTACACGCTGCCGCCAGCGCCCAGCCCCGTGCTCGTCATGAGCGGCGGCGCCGACCCGGCCACGCCGGCCCGCCATGGCGAGCGCGTCGCCAAGGCGCTCGCCGCCGGCCACCCGGAGCGCGTGCAGCACCTCGTCGTGCCCGAGGCCGGCCACGGCGTCATGGCCGTGGGCTGCGTGCGCGACCTGATGTTCCGCTTCATCGACGCCAAGACGGACGCCGCCGCGCTGCCGCAGGACGCCGCCTGCGCGACCCGCATCCCACGCCCACCCGCCTTCCAGCCCGTGCAAGCGAGGGCCGCCCAATGATCGACATTCAGGACGTTCACAAACAGTTCGTCACCCGCACCGGCGCCGGCCTGTTCAAGCGCGGCAGCAAGGGCGTGGTCCATGCCGTGCAGGGCGTGAGCGTCGCCGCTGCCAACGGCCGCGTCACCGGCCTGCTGGGCGCCAATGGCGCGGGCAAGACGACGACGCTGCGCATGCTGGGCGGGTTGTTCGCGCCGGACCGGGGCCAGATCACGGTCGATGGCATCGTCGTGCAGGAGGCGCCGCTGAAGGCGCTGGCCCGCATGGGCATCCTCGGCGACGCGCACGGCCTCTACCCGCGCCTGAGTGCGCGCGAGAACATCGCCTACTTCGGCCGCCTGCAGGGCATGAACCCGGACGCGGCGAACGCACGCGCCGACGAGCTGGCGAAGCTGCTGGAAATGCAGTCCATCCTGGACCGCCGCGCCGAGGGCTTCAGCCAGGGCGAACGCATGAAGACGGCGCTGGCCCGCGCCCTGGTGCACGACCCCGCCAACATCGTGCTCGACGAGCCCACCAACGGCCTGGACGTGCTGGCCACCCGGGCGCTGCGCGAGGCGCTGCGCTGGCTGCGCAGCCCCGCAGGCGGCGGCAAATGCATCGTCTTCTCCACGCACATCATGCAGGAAGTTGAACAGTTATGTGACGAGGTCGTCATCGTCTCCCGCGGCCGCAGCGTGGCGCGCGGCAGCGTGCCCGAGCTGCTCGAACAGGCGGGCGAGCAACGCTTCGAGGACGCCTTCGTGAAACTCGCATTCCCCGCAGAGGTGGCGGCATGAAACAAGCATGGATCGTCTTCACCAAAGAACTGGCAGATGCCTTGCGCGACCGTCGCACGCTGCTGCGCATCCTCATCCCGGCGCTGCTGATGGGCCCGCTGCTGCTGGCGGCGCTGTCGGGCCTGATCGCCTCGCTGGAGGAGCGCGCGGACCGGCGCGAGCTGATGGCCGTGGGCCTGGAGAACGCGCCGACGCTGAAGAACTTCATCGAGCGCCAGACCTACACCATCAAGGCCGCGCCGCCCGACTACGAAGCCCAGCTGCGCGCCACGAAACTGCTTGAGCCGGTGCTCGTCGTGCCCAAGGACTTCGAGGCCCAGCTGCTGGCTGGCGAGGTGCCGACGGTGGAGATCGTCAGCGACAGCGCCAACCAGCGCGCGGGCGCCGGCGTCGGGGCTATCCAGCGCGTGCTGTGGGGCTTCAACCGCGAGCGCGCGTCGCTGAACCTGGCGATGCGCGGCGTGTCCATCGAGCTGCTGCAGCCCATCGACATCCAGGAGCGCGACCTCGCCAGCGTGCAGGCGCGCGCCGCGCGGCTGAGCAGCATCATCCCGATGTTCATCATCATGGCCGTGCTCTACGGCGCCTTGAGTGCGGCGCTCGACAGCACCGCCGGCGAACGCGAGCGCGGCTCGCTGGAGCCGCTGCTGATGAACCCCGCGCCGCACGGCGCCATCGTCGTCGGCAAGTGGGGCGCCGTGGCGCTACTGGGCATGGCGGTGGCGCTGCTGTCCTCCCTGAGCTTCGTGCCCGCGCAATGGCTGCTGAAGAGCGACAGCCTGCAGGCGATGTTCCAGTTCGGCATCGAGGAAGTGCTGGCCTTCTGGCTGCTGCAGATTCCGCTCGCGGCCGGCCTGTCGGCCATGCTGATGGCGCTGGCCATTCGCTCCAAGACCTTCAAGGAAGCGCAGGCGGGCAGCACGCTGATCGTCACCGCCATCAGCCTGGCACCCATGGTCAGCCTGCTCAACCCGGGCGGCGACGCGGCCTGGTATCTCTGGGTCCCGGGCCTGGCGCAGAACACGCTGATGCTGGCCGTGCTGAAGGGCGAAACGCTGCGCTGGGGCCAGGTGTTGCCCGGCGTCGTTGTCGGCATCGCGCTGACGGCGGTGGCGCTGTTTTACGTGGCGCGGTCGATGCGAGCGGCGGTGGCGCGATGAGAGACTAGAAATTGATTTACGGCGACATTCAACAGATTTTTGTTGAATTCGAACTAAAGTCGGTGCCTCATTCAGGCCGAGAGGCTCAACATGCTGCATCGCTACGCCTTTTCCAACTTCCAGAGCTTTAGAGACGTCACCGAGGTCTCGCTGCTCCTGAACGGCAAGGTGCCAGCCACGGGCTGGGAGGCGCGCTCGCCGGGCGGCGAACGGCTGAGCCTGGTCTCGGCCGCTGTCGGGGCCAACGGCTCAGGCAAGACGGCGCTGATCAAGCCGCTGCTGTTCGCGATCTGGTTCATCCGATCCTCATTCCAGCGCCCGGCAGACGCCCCCATTCCCGTCATGCCGCATTTCGCCGCGCCCGACCAGCCCACCGAGCTGGAGGTGGAGGCAGAAGATAAAGACGGCTTGCTCTGGCGCTATGTGCTGCGCCTGACGCCCCAACGCGTGCTGCACGAGGCGCTGTACCAGCGCAAGCGTGAACGCTTCAGCTATGTCTTTGTCCGCGACTGGTCGGAGGCCGATCAGGCGTATGACGTCAAGCAGCAGGACTTCGGCCTGGCGGCAGCCGAAGCGCGCAAGGTGCGGCCCAATGCGTCGCTGATCGCCACGGCCGCCCAGTACGGCGTGCCCTTGGCGCGGCAACTGGCCGATATCCATTTGCAAACCAATGTCGTCAGCTCCGGCCGCATGGGCTTTCGCGCCGAGAACGATCTGCCGGTGGCGGCCGGCCATTTCTCGACGAACGCGCTGCAGCAGGCGCAGATGATGCGGCTGCTCAAGGCTTGGGACCTGGGGCTGAGCGGCGTGGAGCTGAGGGAGCTGAGCCAGCAACGCCCTGATGGGGAGATCGACCGCTACTGGTTCCCGTTCGGCGTTCACACCGACCGTGCGGGGGCGGCGCGTGTGCTGTCATTCCTGGAGGAGTCCAGCGGCACCCAGAGCGCCTTTGTGCTGCTGTCACGCTTGCTGCCCGTGCTGGCGCAAGGCGGGCTGGCCGTCATCGACGAGTTCGAAGCCGACCTTCATCCTCATATGCTGGAGCCGCTGCTGGACTTGTTTGCCCATCCTGAAACCAACCCGCATCAGGCCCAGCTGCTGTTTACCTGCCATGCGTCGGAGGTGCTCAACCTGCTGCACAAATCCCAGGTGATGCTGGTGGAGAAGAACGACGCCTGCGAGAGCGCCGCGTTCCGCATGGACAGCATCAAGGGCATACGCAACGACGACAACTTCTACGCCAAATACATGGCGGGCGCCTATGGTGCCGTGCCGCAGCTCTGATGGCTCGCCATCCCCAGAAAACACCCACCCGCGAAGTACGGCGCACCCTGCTGATCGTTGGCGAAGGTCTGGCGGAAGAGGCTTTTCTGCGGCATCTCAAGGCGCTCTACGTCGAACGGGGCAGCAAGGCCGTGACGATCAAGAACGCCAAGGGAAAAGGGGGCCGCCATGTGCTCTCCTACGCACTCGCGCAGCGCAAGACCGCCGACTACGACAAGGTCGCGGCGCTGCTCGATACCGACAAGGATTGGGACGACACGCAGCGCGTACGCGCTCGTCAGCAGGGCGTCGAGGTGGTTGAAGGCCACCCCTTGTCTGGAAGCGCTGCTGCTGGCCATCGCCAGGCTGCCAGTTCGCGCATCCACTGCGGAGTGCAAACGGGATGTGACCCGCCATTTCGGCCACCCGGCGCATGACGATCAGATCTATCACCGCCATCTGCCTCGCGATGTGCTGGATGCCGCGAGGTCTCATGTGCCGGCCTTGGCCCAGTTGTTCAATCTGTTGGTCGACTGACCGGCTAGCACGAGGGCGAGGGCGACTAAGCTGCGGCCATGAAACGCTTCACCCCATTCGCGGCGATGGCCCTGCTCGCCGGCTGCACCAGCTTCAAGAGCTTCACCGCCTTTGAGCCCGCCACGCCTGCCGACTACACCGGCCCGACGGCGAATGTCGCCGATCAAGTCATGGTCATCAGCGCCCAGCGGCTGCATGTCTTCGAGATCACGCAGGTCGACGGCCGGCGCCTGGCCAGCAGCAGCATGGCCAGCAAGCGGGCCGGCGAGGGCAGCGGCATGACGCTGACGCCGGTGGCGCTGACCAACGAGCTGCCCCTGCGCCCGGCACAGGTGAAGCTGCAGGCCACAACGCAGTACGCCTCGCCCATGCTCGCGATGGCCAACACAAGCTGCCGCACGGTGGGCGAGGTGAGCTTCACGCCCACGGAAGGCAAGCGCTACATCGTCACCGGGCAGATCGCTGCCAAGGCCTGCGAGGTCTGGATCGAAGACGCTGCGACCGGGCAGCCCGTCACCGAGAAGATCAGCGGCCCGGGGACGGAGCGCTGAGTCGACGCGCGGCCGCCTTGAGCAGTGCCCGCGAATACCAGCGGTGAAAGCCCAGCAGCGCGTGGAAGACGCGGCCCATCTGCGCCTCCCCACCGACCGAGCGGCGGCGGGGGACCACGGCCGAGCCGAACCACAGCGTCGTGCCCCCGCCCTCGCCCGCCTCGGCCTTGAACCAGGAGCGCGTGGCGCCGCTGTCCTCGTGCATCAACAGCTCGTCGCCCTCGCGGGCCTGGACGGTCCAGATGGCGATGCGCTGGGCCTCGCCGCGCGCCACGGCCCGGGCCAACGCGTCACTGGACGGCTTGCCGAACAGCGCGAGCAGTGCGCGCTCCACCTTGAAGAGGCGTGTTGTGTAGAAGGCCTCGACGAACTCGGCCAGGCCGACGGTGCGCGGGAATGGCAGCGTGTAGGCGTCGGCAAAGGCGCTGCGTTCGGCGGCAAGCCGGGCCAACAGGCTGCCGGGCGGCAGCGGGGTTTCGGTGGGCTTCATGGCCAGCGAGGGTAGCCGCCGGCGGCATGGGTCAGCGCAGACCGTCCAGCAGCGCCTTGCGCAAGGTGGCTTCGTCGGCCTTGCCCATCTGGCGGCGCATCAGCTGGCCGTCCTGGAAGGTGAAAACCGTCGGCAGGCCGCCGACGCCGTACTGGGTGACGAAATCGTTGTTGCTCATGGACGTCCAGGGCTGAAACGCCACGCGCACGAAGGTGATGCCGCCCTTGGCGGCTTCGGCCTGCGCCAGCGCATTGAACGGCGGGTTGGCGGGAATGCAGTAAGTGCAATTGGGGTCGTAGGAGCTCAGCTGCACCACCACCCAGCCCTTGGTCTTTCGTAGCCAGGCGCTCAGTTCGCCAGGGGCGATGTCTTTGACGAAGGGCGCACCGGTGGCGGCCGACGCAGGTGCTGGTGGCGGGGCAGCCACGCGGCCCGGCGGTGCCGGCAGCGGTGCGTCGGCCACGGGCGCACGCTGGGCGGCCACGTAGGCGAGCAGCGGCCCGCGGTCCAGGCCGGGCGCGCTGACGGTCTTGATGGTCGACGCATAGCCCTGGTAGGCGGTGCCCACACGGATGGCCACGATGGCGTCGGCACGGTGGCCGATGAGGTACATGCCGCGGTCGCCGAAAAAGTTGTAGCCCAGCTTCTTGGCGAGGTCCAGCTCGTGGAACCAGTAGACCGACGCGTCTGCGGCGCCGTCGGGCGCGGCGCAAGGGATTTCGCAAATGGTGACGAGCTCGAAGCCCTGCTCCTTCAGCTGGCCGGCGTAGTGGCGTGCGATGAGCAAGGGGCTGTCGTCAGCTTTGTGCTTGTACTGCACCATGGCCACCGTACCCTCGTAGGGCAGGCGCCAGCGGCTGGTGCGATTGGAGTTGGTGGCGCTGCGTTGCGGTGGGCTGATGGGCAGCGCGCCCGCTTCCAGCGGGTTGTCGTAGCGGCCCATCAGCTCGGCGCGCGGGTAGGGCCGCAGCTCGTCCACGGCAGCCTGGGCGCCGGCCATGCACAGCAGGCAGAGGGACGCAGCCAACAGGCGGTGCGGCCAGCCATTCACCGCAGCGCGGCGACGTCGTTCAGATCTCATGTTTCTCCCTGCACGTCATGTTGAAAGCCCGTGCGGGTGCGCGGGCGGGCGGCAGTCTAGAAGCGCGGCGAAAGGGTCCGCTCGATGATGTGGTTACCAACTGTTCGCGGCGCAGACCTGTCAGACCGGTCAGGGCCGCCAGGCAGCCAGACCGGGCGCCGTCTCGCGCTCCATCCAGCCCAACCAGCGCATCGCCTGCTCGCGGTTGTCGCCACACATGTCCTCATGCGGCTGCAGCGAGCCGCAAACCGCCGGCCGCTCGGGCTGGCCGAAGATCATGCAGCGCAGCTCGTCGTCCAGCTGCACGCAGCGCACGCCGGCCGGCTTGCCGTTCGGGTGGCCAGGAATGGGTGAGCTGATCGACGGGGCGATGCAGCAGGCGGCGCAGTGGGGGCGGCAGTCCATTGGCAGAATTGTCGGGGCAGCCTTAAAATGTGCAAATCTAGAGTTTTGTACAAAATCACAATGCACAGCCTGCCGTTGAGTGAATTCCGCGCCAATGTGTCTGCCATGCTGGACCTGGTGGAGCAGGGCGAGACCGTGCGCATCCTGCGCCACGGCAAGCCGGTGGCGGAGCTGGTGCCGGTGGTGGAGAAGGCCGCCGCACCCGACCATGTGCCGAGCTGGAAGCGTCCGTTCGAACCGCTGATCAGCCTGCCGGCGGGGTATTCGGCGGTCAAGGCGCTGCTCGACGAGCGCGAACAGTCGCCCTGGTGAGTGAGCGAAGCATGCGCATCCTTTTCGACAGCTCGGCGCTGCTGAAGCGCTACCTGCCCGAAGCCGGCCGCGACGCGGTGTTGGCCTGGGTTCAAAAGGCAGACGCGATCATGGTCGCCCCGCACACCAAGCTGGAGCTGCACTCGGCTCTGGCGCGCCTGCAGCGGGAGGCTGCGCTCACGGCCGATTCGCTGCGGGGCACGGGCGAGGAGATCGAGCGAAGTTTTGCCGACGTCGAGGTGCTGCCCTTCACGCCGCAGCTGGAGCGTGCCGCCGTGCGGGCGCTGTATGCCGCCCCGGTCCGCGCGATGGACGCGTTGCATGTGGGCGCCGCATGGCTGACGCGGGCCGACCTGTTCATCACCGCTGATCGCCGCCAGGCCGCCGCCGCCCGCGCGATGGGCCTGCCCACCGAATTGCTGGAGTAATCGACCATGCTGTACCCAAAAGAATTCGACGTCATCGTCGTCGGCGGTGGCCATGCCGGCACCGAAGCGGCGCTGGCCGCCGCCCGCATGGGCGCGCAGACGCTGCTGCTGACCCACAACATCGAGACGCTGGGCCAGATGAGCTGCAACCCCAGCATCGGCGGCATCGGCAAGGGCCACCTGGTCAAGGAGGTCGACGCGCTGGGCGGCGCGATGGCGCTGGCCACCGATGAGTCGGGCATCCAGTTCCGCATCCTCAACGGCAGCAAGGGCCCGGCCGTGCGCGCCACCCGCGCGCAGGCAGACCGCATCCTCTACAAGGCCGCCATCCGCCGCATGCTGGAGAACCAGCCCAATCTGCAGCTGTTCCAGCAGGCAGTGGACGACTTGGTGGTCGAAGGCGACCGCGTCGTCGGCGCCGTCACGCAGAGCGGCATCACCTTCCGCGGCCGCGCCGTCGTGCTGACGGCTGGCACCTTTCTGGACGGGCGCATCCACATGGGCCTGCAGAACTACCCGGCGGGCCGTGCGGGCGACCCGCCGGCCGTGTCGCTGTCCGTCCGGCTCAAGGAGCTGAAGCTGCCGCAAGGCCGCCTCAAGACCGGCACGCCGCCGCGCCTGGACGGCCGCACCATCGACTTCTCCAAGTGCGAGGCCCAGCCCGGCGACCTGAACCCGTCGCCGGTGTTCAGCTTCATGGGCAACGCCGCGATGCACCCGCAACAGGTGCCGTGCTGGATCACCCATACCAACCTGCGCACGCACGAGATCATTCGCAGCGGCTTCGACCGCAGCCCCATGTTCACCGGCGTCATCGAAGGCGTGGGCCCGCGCTACTGCCCGAGCATCGAGGACAAGGTCAACCGCTTCGCCGACAAGGACTCGCACCAGATCTTCCTGGAGCCCGAGGGCCTGACGACGCATGAGTTCTACCCCAACGGCATCTCCACCTCCCTGCCCTTCGACATCCAGCTCGCCGCCGTGCGCAGCATTCCGGGCCTGGAAAACGCGGACATCCTGCGCCCCGGCTACGCCATCGAATACGACTACTTCGACCCGCGCGGGCTGAAGGCCTCGTTCGAAACCAAGGTGATCCAGGGCCTGTTCTTCGCCGGGCAGATCAATGGCACGACGGGCTACGAAGAAGCGGCGGCGCAAGGCCTGTTCGCCGGGCTGAACGCGGCGCTGCAAGTTCGCGGTGACGCGGCTTGGACGCCCGCACGCGACCAGGCCTACCTGGGCGTGCTCGTGGACGACCTCATCACCAAGGGCGTGACCGAGCCCTACCGCATGTTCACCAGCCGCGCCGAGTTCCGGCTGCAGCTGCGCGAGGACAACGCCGACGCCCGGCTGACCGAAGCCGGCCGCGCCATGGGCCTGGTGGACGACGCCCGGTGGGCCGCGTTCAACCGCAAGCGCGATGCTGTTTCACGGGAAACAGAGAAGCTGAAGAGCACCTTGGTTCACCCCGGCATCCTGCCGGCGGCGGACGCGGAGCGGCTGGTCGGCAAGGCGTTGGAGCGTGAGTACACGTTGGCAGACCTGCTGCGTCGGCCCGGCGTGGTGTTCGACACCGTCGCCGAAGTGGCCTCCATTGCACGGCCCGAGGTCGGTGTTTCACGTGAAACCTTGGTCGTCGAACTCGGCGCCGAGCTGGCCAGCCTTGTCACCGAACAGGTCGAAATCAGCACCAAGTACGCCGGCTACATCAACAAGCAGGTCGACGACGTCGCCCGCGCCGCTCACTTCGAGCACCTGAAGCTGCCCGACGAGCTGGACTACGGCCTCGTCCACGCCCTCTCCTTCGAGGCGCGCCAGAAGCTCAACACGCACCGCCCCGAGACGCTGGGTCAGGCTTCGCGCATTTCCGGTATCACCCCGGCAGCGGTCTCGCTGCTGCTGGTGCATCTCAAAAAGGGCAAGTTCAAGGGGTTCACGGAAGCGGAGGCGGCATGAGCGCCGCCCTCATCATCATCGATACCCAGGTGGGCGCCCTCACCGGCCAATGGGCCATGCCTGACGGTGATGCCCTCATTGCCGCCTGCCAGAGCGCCGTCGCCCACGCCCGTGCCAAAGGGTGGACCGTGATATGGGTGCAGCACCATGAACCGGGTGGTGCCATGGACGGTGCCGGCTTCGCTATCGACCCACGCCTCGAACCGGCGGCCGACGAAGCACGTGTCCTGAAGGTCGAGGCCGATGCCTTCAGCAACGCTGCCCTCGGCCAACTCTTGTCCGGCTACGACCGCATCCTGCTCGCCGGCCTGCAAAGCGACTGCTGCGTCCAGGCAACGGCACTGGGTGGGCAGCGGCGCGGATTCCCCGTGACGCTGGTGGCGGACGCCCACCACACTTGGTCGCGGCAAGACTTGACGGCCGCCGCCGTCCGCGACCGGGTGACCCGGGAACTTCGAGAGGCAGGCATTCCCCTGACGACCCTGGTCGAGGTGCTGGCTTGAATCTCGCAGACCGTTTGGCTCACGACGTCGCGTCCCTGGGTCTAGAACTCCTCCCGTATCAACAGGAGCAGCTGCTGGCCTATCTGGCCTTGCTGCAGAAGTGGAACAAGGTCTACAACCTGACCGCCGTGCGCGACCCGGCGCAGATGCTGAGCCACCACCTGATCGACAGCCTGTCCGTTATCGCGCCACTGCAGCGCCACGGTGCGCCGGCCAGGTTGATGGACGTTGGCGCAGGCGGCGGCTTGCCCGGCATCGTCATCGCCATCTGCTGCCCCGGCACCGACGTGAGTTGCGTCGACGCCGTTGCCAAGAAGGCGACCTTCATCCAGCAGGTGGCGGCCGAGTTGAAGCTGCGCAATCTGCATGGCGTGCACAGCCGCGTCGAGGCGCTGAGCACCGCGCCGTTCGATGTCATTACCTCCCGCGCGTTCGCGTCACTGGTCGATTTCACCAGCCTGACCCGCCAACACTTGGCCGAAGGCGCGGTGTGGATGGCCATGAAGGGCCAGCACCCCGCCGACGAAATCGCTGCGTTGCCCGCTGACGTGGAGGTGTTTCACGTGGAACAACTGGCCGTACCGAGCCTGGACGCCCAGCGCTGCATCATCTGGATGCGGCTGAAGTAGAAATGCAACCACAGAGGCACTGAGGCACGGAGTAGCTCCAAAAGCCTTTGAATATGCATTCCTCCGTGGCTCTGTGCCTCTGTGGTTGCATTTGTCACCGCTACCATCCTCCATGGCCAAAATTTTCTGCATCGCCAACCAGAAGGGCGGCGTTGGCAAGACCACCACCACCGTCAACCTTGCCGCCGGCCTCGCGCAAATCGGCCAGCGCGTCCTCGTCGTCGACCTGGACCCGCAGGGCAACGCCACCATGGGCTCGGGCATCGACAAGCGCAAGTTGGAGCTGACCGTCTACGACGTGCTGCTGGAGTCCGCCACCATCACCGAAGCGCGCATCCGGGCCGAAAAATCCGGCTACGACGTGCTCGGCGCCAACCGCGAACTGGCCGGGGCCGAGGTCGACCTGGTGGCGCTGGAGCGCCGCGAGAAGCGCATCAAGCAGGCGCTCGCCGAGGTCCAGGCCGAGTACGACTTCATCCTCATCGACTGCCCGCCGTCGCTGTCCATGCTGACGCTGAACGGCCTGTGCAGCGCCCACGGCGTCGTCGTGCCGATGCAGTGCGAGTACTTCGCGCTCGAAGGCCTGACCGATCTGGTCAACACCATCAAACAGATCCACGCCAACCTCAACCCCGACCTGCAGATCATCGGCCTGCTGCGCGTCATGTTCGACCCGCGCATCACGCTGCAGCAGCAGGTCAGCGACCAGCTCAAGGCTCACTTCGGCAACAAGGTTTTCGACACCGTCATCCCGCGCAACGTGCGCCTGGCCGAAGCGCCCAGCCACGGGCTGCCAGGCGTCGTGTTCGACCCCAGCTCCAAGGGCGCGGTGGCGTTTGTGGAGTTCGCCAAGGAGATGGTGAGGCGGATTGAGACGATGAGATGAGCCTCGTCGCACTGCGGGCCATGCGTACCGAGGACGCCGACGCCGTCGCCGCCCTGCACGCCACCAGCTGGCGCAGCGCCTATCGCGGCATGCTGCCGGACGACTTCCTCGACAACCACGTCGTCGCCGACCGCCAAGCCGTCTGGCGCGAACGCCTGTTGGGTCCGGCCACCGCGCCCGCCTTCGGCGTCGTTGCGGAAGACGCCGCAGGCCGGATGATCGGCTTCGCCTACGTGCAGCCCCACCACGACCCCGTCTGGGGCACGCTGGTCGACAACCTCCACGTCCACCCCGATCACAAGGGCGGCGGCCTTGGCCGCAGGTTGCTTCAGGCCGTGGCCACACGACTTGGCCCCGAGCACACCCAGCCCGTCTTCCTCTGGGTGCTCGACGCCAACGAGCCCGCCAAGCGCTTCTACGCCCGCATGGGCGCCGAGTTCGCCGAGCGGGGCGTGGCACCGCCCTTCGGCGGCGTGTCGCTGCCGGAGTGGCGATGCGTGTGGCGCGACCTTTCGACGCTGACCGATGCTTGATGCCCTCGCCCTGCGCGCCGAACACGCCGGCCTCGACGCCAGCGCGCCGCCCCAGCAAGCCAACATCGACGGCTGGCTGATCCGCCTGTCGCCCGGCAAGGCCAAGCGCTCGCGCTGCATCAATGCGCTGCGCCAGGGCAGCCTGCCGCTGGACGACCTGCTCGCCCGCTGCCAGCACGCCTACGACGCCGCCGGCCTACCGCTGGCCGTGCGGGTGACCCCCTGGAGCCAGCCCGCCAACCTGGACGCGCAGCTGGCCGCCAAGGGCTGGGGCGTGTTCGACGCGGCCCATGTGATGGTGCTGGGCGCCCTCATCCCCGAGCCCGCTCCGACCGCCCTCCAGGCCCTCGACGCCGCCGCCTACGCCGCCCTCGTCGGCACGCTGCGTGGATCCTCAGCGACGGCCATTGCCGCCCACGCCGAGCGCATCGCTAACGCCCCAGTCCCCTACCAGGGCTTCGCGCTGACCGACGCGACCGGTGCGCTGCTCGCCTGCGGCCAGATGGTCGTCGACGGTGACATCGTCGGCCTCTACGACATCGCTGCGGCCGTCCCCCGCCAGGGCCACGCCGACCGCCTTTGCCGCGCGCTGCTCGCCCTCGCCCATGCCCAGGGCGCACGCCAGGCCTACCTGCAGGTGGGCAGCGACAACGAGGTCGCCCAGCGGCTGTACACGCGCCTGGGCTTCGTCTTCGCCTACCGCTACCACTACCGCAGCCCGGAGCTCAAACTCGCTTGAAGCTGCGCCGCCTCGAACCCACGGACCTGGCCGCCTTCCAGGCCTACCGCAACGACCCCGACGTGGGCCGCTGGCAGGGCTGGATACCCAAGTCCGATGCCGAGGCGCTGGCCTTCCTGAACGAGATGGCCGCCGTGCCCCTCTTCCGGCCGGGCGAGTGGACACAGCTCGGCATTGCCGACGAGCTGACCGGCCAACTGCTCGGCGACCTGGGCGTCTATGTCAACAGCGATGGCGTCGAGGCCGAGTTCGGCTTCACGCTGGCCCGCGCCGCCCAGGGCCGCGGTGTTGCGAGCGCTGCGGTGTGCGAAGCCATCGCCCTCGTGTTCGACCAGACGCCGGTGGCGCGCATCCACGCCCAGACCGACGCGCGCAACACCGCCTGCATCCGCCTCCTGGAGCGCCTGGGCGCGCCGCTGCTGGCGCGCATCGCCACCGAGTTCCGCAGCGAGCCCTGCACTGAGTTGCGCTACGAGCTGGCCCGCCGGCCGGGCTGAGCGTCCGGGTTGCCGTCGGCCGTTACGGCCCGGCACAAATCAAGCGCGGCCGACCCCGCCTTGCCCCAAGTTTGCAGTCCGCCCGCCGGCCGGGCGCATGCGTGGACTGCGGCAACATTGCCACTCCCTCACCTCTACCTTGCCATGACACTGACTCGCGCTGCCTTCGTTGCCCTGCTCGCCTCTTTTACCCTCAGCACCGCGCACGCCGACGCCCCCAAAGCCGACGTTGCGCGCAGCGCCGACCACCCGGTGCTCAAACGCTTCACCGGCAGCGTGCTCGCCGGCTACGCACAGCAAGACTGGGACGCTCGCAGCTTCCCCGACGCCAGCGGTGTGTCCAAGACCGAAGACCAGTTCGCCCGCCCGGTCAACATCGAAGGCAAGGTCACGCGGCTGTACTACCTGGCGCCGCTGGGCAAGAGCCCGCTGGAGGTCTTCCGCAACTACCAGCAGGCGTTGGTCGCCGCCGGCTTCAAGACGACCTGGAGTTGCGAGAGCGAGGCGCAGGGCTGCACCAAGGCCTACTTCGCGCTGGATGGCGCCGAGCGCGCCAAGGGCATGCGCTGGGCCGAGGGCAATCTGCCCGCGATGGACGGCCCGCACGCCGGCGCCGCCTGGAACCTGGCGATGGCCCTCAGCCACGAGCAGGCGCGCCTGATGGTGGGCACGCTGACCAGCGGCGGTCGCGTGCTGAACCTGCTGCTGTTCACGTCCCTGGCCGAGAACGAATACACGCATCGCGCCGCCACCTACATCGAGATCGTCGAGCCCAAGGCCATGCCCACGGGCCAGGTCACGGTCGACGCCAAGGTCATCAGCCAGGGCCTGCAGGCCGAAGGCAAGGTGGCGCTGTACGGCCTGTTCTTCGACACCGGCAAGACCGACGTCAAGCCCGACAGCGCCGCACAGCTCGACCAGATGGCGGCTGTGCTCAAGGCCCAGCCGGCGCTGAAGGTGCTGATCGTCGGCCACACCGACAACGTCGGCGCCATCGACGCCAACCTCGCGCTGAGCCAGGGCCGCGCGCAGGCTGTGGTGGCTGCACTGACGCAGCGGGGCATTGCCGCCAACCGGCTGCAGGCGCGCGGCATTGCCAACTTCGCACCGGTCTCGTCCAACGCCGCCGATGACGGCCGCGCGAAGAACCGCCGCGTCGAGATGGTCCTTCAATAACGCATCAACCCGACTGACCTCATGAAGACTTTTGCTCATTGCGCCGCCGCCCTGCTGGCCGCCGCCTTCGCCACCGCCGCGCCAGCGGCCGACAAACCCGTCGTCGACCTGCCCGGCGCCGCCGACCATCCCCTCGTCAAGCGCTTCGCCGGCTCCTGGTTGGCCGGCCAGAGCATCTCCAACTGGGACGCCGCCGTGCTGCCCGGCAGCGCCGAGATGGCCAAGACCGACGGGCGCCAGTTCAAGGACCCGCTCAACCTCGAAGGCAAAGTCACGCGCACCCTCTACATCGCGCCGCGCGGCAAGGCCGCGCTGGAGGTGTGGCGCAACTACGAGCAGGCGCTGAACGCCGCCGGCTTCAAGAAGCGCTTCTCGTGCGAAAGCAAATGCGCCGACCTCTACTTCGCCTGGTGGAAGACGAGCGATCCCAACAAAGGCATGACCTGGGCCAAGGGCAGCGTCGAGACGCCAACCGGCAGCCGCTACGACCTGACCTCGGCCCTGTCCCCCGAAGACGGCCGCATGCTCGTCGGCACGCTCGGCAAGCCGGGGCACGAGGCCACGGTGCTGCTCTACAACTCGCTGGCCGCCAATGCGACGACCGGCCTCGTCACGACCTATCTGCAGATCGTCGAGCCCAAGGCCATGGAGACCGGCCAGGTCACCGTGGACCCGGCGGCCCTGCAGGCGGGCCTCGCGGCGGAAGGCCGCGTCACGCTGACAGGCCTGTTCTTCGACACCGGCAAGACCGAGCTCAAGCCCGAGTCCAAGCCCCAGCTCGAAGCCATGGCCGAACTGCTGAAGAGCCAGCCGGCGCTGAAGGCCTGGATCGTCGGCCACACCGACAACGTCGGCGGTTTCGACGCCAACGAGAAGCTCAGCCTCGCCCGCGCCCAGGCCGTGGCGGCGGCGCTCACGGCGGCGCCCTTCAAGGTCGACGCCAAGCGCGTCGTGCCCAAGGGCCTGGCGAGCCTGGCGCCGGTGGCGGGCAATGGCGATGACGCGGGCAAGGCGAGGAACAGGCGCGTGGAGCTGGTGGCGCAGTAGCCCTGCCTCACGGCTCGATGCCGAACACCGCATTCGGTGCCTCGCCAAACACCTCCGGCGCGTACATCGCTTCCACACGCGTGGGCGACAAAGTGAACTGGCCGGGGTTGTTGAGGCGGATCGTGTATTCGAGGCTGAAGTCGCCGCGCGGCACGTAGCGGTAGAAGGACTTGAACGACGTGAAGTCGCGCGCCTGGTACAGCGGCCAGGCGTTGCCCGTGCGTTGCTCGCCCGCCAGGGCGGCGGCGGAATCGCGGCCCAGGCCGTTGCCGAGGATGCTGGCGCCGGCCGGCACCGGGTCGTCCAGCACGACCCAGCTCATGTCGGCTTGGGCGCGGACGCTCAGGCGCACGCGCGCGATGTCGCCCACATGCCATTGCCCCGGCACCTTCTGCTGCACGGGGGTGATGCTGCGGCTCACGCTGTAGCCGGCAGCGCGCGGCGCCGTCAGCGGCACGGCGGCACGCACCTCCACCGAGGCCCACGGGGCGCCTGCGCCGTCGTGCTGGATGTGTAGCGCGTCGCTGGCCTTGCTTAGCGGGGCGTCGAACGACTTGCTGCCGGGCTCGTCCCAGCTCAGCGTCTTGCGTTGCTGGCCCAGCGCGATGCGGGTCTCGCCGGCCACGGGCACCGGCTCCAGCAGCCGGGCGAAGGCATCGACGGCCAGCGTGCCCCAGGCGTTGGCATTGGTGGTGGCCCAGGCGCCGTTGTTCTGCTGGCGGCTCAGCAGGCCGGTCAGCAGGCGTGGCAGGTCGGCTTGCCAGTCGGGCAGGTCGGCCACGGCGAGCAGCAGGCGGGCGGCGTCCACGTCGCCGTGGCTCATCAGCCACCACCAGTAGTCGCGGGTCTCGGTGGAGAAGCTCATCCGGTGCCCCTGGTAGGTCAACCGGGCGCGCAGCGCGTTCCCCGCCGCCCCCAGCAAGGCCGGCTGTGCATCGGTTTTCCTCAGCACCGTCAGCCAGTCGATCAGCATGCGGGTGGTCCACTCGTCGGGGTCGACGCGGATGGCGTCGAGCTGCCCGGGCGCGAGCCGCTGGTAGCGCGCAAGCGTCGCCAGCGCGCCGATCCTGCGCGCCAGGCCGTCATCCCGGGGCGCCCAGAACACGCGCTTGATGCGGCCCGCCGCAAAGCCTTCCAGCCCGGCCAGCATGCGCTTGCGCTCGGCCTCGGGAATGGGCCAGCCCGACGTGTCGGCCAAGTCCAGCAGATGGCTCGTCAGCGTGTCGCTGCCCAGCCGCGCGAGGGTGGACTCGGGCGGGAAGTAGTTGGCCAGGCCGTCTTCGTCCAGATAGCGCGGCAGCTCCGCCATGGCCGCATCCCAGGCCTTGCGGTCGTGCATGCCGACGGCGCGTGACACGCTCTGCTCCAGGCAGTGGTAGGGGTAGCTGGCGAGCCAAGCCTGCACGCCGCCAAGTTGGCCAGCCAGCGAGGGCAGCAGCTGCACGCTCACACGGGCGGTACCGGCTACGGCACCGGCGCCGTCGAAGCCGAACGCCGGCACGTCAAAGCTGCCGTTGACCTGGGCCAGCGTGGCGGCCTGGACGGTCACGGGCACAGCGGGTTCGACCTGCTGCGTGGTCTCCAGCACGTCCTGCCGGCCGTCGCGGCCGCGCTCCTTCGCCGCGAAGGTCCAGCTCAAGGCCTTGGCCCCGGTGGGCACGCGAACCTCCCAACTGAGCTGACGCGCCTCGCCCGCGGCCAGGCGAACGGCCTGGGCCGGCAGTGCGGCCTGGCCGGAGAGGCCGGCGCTGGCGTCCAGCGTGATGGGGCCGGCGGACGTGTTGCGCACCGTCACCAGCGCCGCAAACCGGTCGCCCTCGCGGACGCGTGGCGGCAGGCCGGCGGTGAGCTGCAGGTCCTTCATCACGTCCAGGTGGGCCGCGCCGGTGCCGAACTCCTCGCTGCCGGCGCTGGCCACCGCCACCAGCCGGAAACGGCTCAGCCCGTCCTTGATGGGAAAGCTCACGACGGCGTCGCCGTTGTCGTCGACGGGCACGTCGGCCTGCCAGTACAGGAGAGCGTCGAGCAGGGCGCGGGCCGGCGGCGGCGCGGCGGCGGGGCCCGTGCCGGGGAGCTTGCCGGCCTGGTCTGCGACCACACGTTGCGCACTCTGCAATGCACTCCGCTGCCCCGTGACAGTCACAATCCCGGCGGCCTTGTCAGCCGAGTGCTGGAGGAAGTCCATGAGCACGCCCTCCGCCGAGCGCAGCATGGCTCGCTCGTCCACCGCAGGGTTCATGACCAGGCCGCTGGTCGTGTGCACCCTGTGCAGGCGAGGGGCCTGCATCCGGGCCAGCAGCTGCCAGCTCGGGTTGCCCTTCAGGCTCAGCAGCGCTTCGTCCACCGCCACAAAGCTGAGCTTGCGGGCCGCCGGCAGCGGCTTGCCGTCCGGCGTCGCGACGTGGATACGCACCCGGGCCGCATCGCCGGGCTGGTAGCGCCGCCGGTCGGGCGTGAGGCTGACCCGCAGCGCATGGGCCTCGGTGGACACCATCAGTTCGGTGATGCCCGTGGCCATGGCTGCCGGCAACGGCCCCGCGTCGGCATCCAGCGCCAGCAGCGAGACCGACACATTGCCCGCCCATTCGCGGCGAATGTGCAGCGGGATGCGGGCCTGCGCCGCGTCCAGCGTGAGCACGCGGGACTCCAGGACACCCCGGCGCTCAAGCGTCAGCCACACGCGGGACCGCTTGAAGGGGCTGGAGACGGCGAGGCTGGCCATCTCACCCTCGCGATACAGCGTCTTGTCGGCGCTCACGAACAGTGGGCCGGCCGGCAAGCGCTGCGCATTCGCATAGATGGGCACGCTGTAGGCGGCGGCCACCCTGCCGTCCGGGTCCGTTGCGGCGGCCTCGAACTGGTAAACCCCGGCCTTGCGGGGCACGAAGCCGCACACCAGCTCGCCCTTGGCATCGGTCAGGCCCTTGCAGACCTCGCCCAGGTCCTCGACGTCGCCAGAGCCGTAGCCGTCCCTGCGCTTGGCGCTCACGCTCACGGGCTGCCGGCCGCGCCGCGCCCCGTTTTCGTCGAGCACCAGGCTTTGCACTTCCAGCGGCCGCTGGACCGCGACCGAGCCTCGCGTGCGCACGCCAACCGTCAGCAGGCTGGGCAGCACGTCAAAGCCTTGCGATACGGTCTGGGCCTCGCCGTTGGGGTCCTGGTAGCTCAATTCGGCGCGCAGCACATAGGGCCGTGCGCGGCTGGGCAGCGCGAGCAGCGTGGCCTGCGCATGGCCCTGGGCATCGAGCTGCAACGACTGCATGTCCAGCAGCAGCTGATCCGGTTCAGGCTTCGCTGCGGCCGCCTCGTCGAGGAAGGCCGGCATGTCCGCATAGCCATCGAGCAGAGCGGACTCGCGGTCTCCCCACGCCCGGGCATAGACCTTCAACGTGACGGGCCAGTGCTGCGCCGCGCCGCCGTCGGCGTGATGCAGGCGCAGTTGCAGCGTCGGCGCCGCGCCGAAGATCAGCCGGGGCGCCTGGATGGCGCCCAGCATGCCGGGCAGGCGAAAGGCTTCGACGGCGAATGCCGCCGTGTCGTGGTCGGTAACGTTCAACGACGAACCCTCGCCGAGCTTCAGCAACACCGTGTAGCTGCCCAAGGGCGCATCACCGGGCAGCTCAAAGCGGGAGAGGCCTTCGCCGGGCGCGATCTCCTCCAGCGGGACGGTCCATGTCTTGCCTGAACCGAGATGAACCATCGTCGCGCTGCGGGGAAGCTCGCCTGCGGCCAGCCCGGCGATGTTCTCCCGCCGGACCACATGCCGCATCGACACCGTCTCGCCCGGCTTGAACAGGCTGCGGTCCAGCACGGTATGCGCCCGGACGGTCGTCCCGCCCCAGGTTTCGTGGATGCCGTAGCTTGCTGCGTCGAGCAGGCCCGTCCAGCGGCTGTTGGCGACCGAGACGTCCCGCTCGCCGTCGGGCCAGGTGTGCCGGGCGACGACCGTCACGCCGGCATCGGGGGGCTTGCTGCAGATGGCGAGCGACCTGCGGTCGATGGACGCCAGGCCGTTCGCATCGCTCCGGCCCTGCCAGACAAGAACGCCGTGGCAGTCGTAGGCCCTGAGGTCCACTGCGGCAACCGGGGCGCCACCGTCTAGCTGCGTCACCCACACGGCGCTGTTGGCCTCGGCAACCTTCAAGTGCACGGCCAGCCGCGTCAGCAACACCGCCACGCTGTCGTACGCGGGGGCGGCATCGCCCTGATCGGCGAACGCCTGCAGTTCAAGCAGATGCAGGCCCGCGCCCTTGAGCGCCACTCGCCCACCGCGGGCCTCGGAAGAGGCCGCAGCCTCCACGGCCTGCAACGGGATGGCGGCGGCGTCGCCCAACAGAGGCGGATCGACCCGCCCGCGCGGGCGCCAGGCGTCGGGCATCGAGAAGTAGTGGTGCACGCCGTCATTGGCGCCGCGCAGCCCCATCCACTGCAGGATGAGCTTGTCTGCCGCCTCGCCGCCATCGCCCGCCCCGACGACCTTGGCGCGCACGGCAGGCCGGGTGGCCGCGCCCTGCAGGAAGACCGGGAACGGGTTGTCGGCCTGAAGCGGCCGGATCGACACCGTGGGCACCGGGAAGTACGCCAGCCCCAGCGCAGGCAGCGTCTTGATGCTGGCGGGCCGGCGGTCACGCGCCAGCTTGCGGCCCGCGTCGTCCACGAAGTCCTGGCCCGGCCAGTGGATCTGGTACTCGGCGCCGGGCTGGAAACCGTCTTCGAAAGTGACCGTGCCGCTGGCGCCGGAAGTCAGCGTTGCCGGCCGAACCGTCACCGTGCCGGGGCGCAAGCCCTGCCCTACGTCCAGCTTGATCTCGCGAAGCAGGGCTGCAGGCATCGCCGCGTTGAACTCCAGGGCGATGGGGAAGTTGGCGGCGCAGTCGCCATCGGGCTGCAAACGCCTGCATGCCACGGTCACGGCCGGCAGCGCGCGAGCCGTGTAGCTCATCACGTAGGGCTTCAAGGTCGGGCGCACCAGCCGCAGCGTGACGGGCCTCTCGGGCGCCAGCGCAAAGGGACAGCGCACCGCCTCCAGGCGGTCGGGCGCCTCCCACATCCAGCTGGCCTGCTTCTTCAGCCCGTCGCGCACCTCGGTCGGCAGGTGGACGGCCGGCGCCTCGGGATGGCCGGGGGCCTCGCAGCGCACGTCAGTGGGAGTGCCGCCCAGGGGATGGGTGTAGCGCAGCAGAAAGACCTGGTCCTCCGCGACCCAGGCCGCGCCGTGGTGGGGGTAAACGCCCGCGACGTTGCGCTTCATCTCATCGGTCAACGCCGGCAGCTGGAAGCGGAACGCCAGCGGCTCGCCCACGGCATGCCCGGCCAGGGACGTGAGCGCCGGCCTGACGCGGAACTCGCAGGCCCGGCCGTCACGCGTCTGGTCCTTCAGATCCTTCAGATCCATGACCCAGGTGCGGTCATCCACCCAATGCGCCTCACCAGCGAGCCCGCAGTCCACGTCGAACGGCCCCGGCGCAGCCACCTTGCCCATAGGCACCATGGGCTCGCTGAACGTGGCCCGGACCTGCTCCGCGCCCGGCACCTGCCCCTGCGGGCTGAAGGTGAGCACCCGCGCGACGGGCTCCACCGCACCAGCGAGCAGCGGGGCCATGGCCAGCACGCAGGCGGCGAGCATCCGCGTGGCAAAAGGCCGTGCTGCCGGGGTGTTAGGCATGCTGTGTCTCCCTGTATTTCTTTGGGGGCCGATTCTGAGGGCACCGAGGCGTTCGTCCGACACGGCAACGAGCGCTGCGCCCGGCCAGCTGACGGCAGGGTTGAACGACAGCCAAAGCCGGCCTCAGCCCTGTAGAGTCCGCCCGCCCTCTCAGCTCTTGAAGGCGTCCACACCTCCGTGGTGGAGCGCTACCTGCCATGACATCAATGCACGCCTCCCTGCTCGCCACGGCTGTGGCGCTCGCCCTCAGTGCCGCCGCACCGACCCTGCTCGCCGCCGACGCCCAGCCCTGGATGAACAAGGCCAGGACGTCCACTCAGCGCACCGAGCTGCTGCTCCAGGCGATGACGCAAGAGGAGAAGCTGCTGCTGGTGTTCGGCTACGCCTCGGGCGACCAGCTCGCGCAGGTGGACGCCAGCGTCATCCCCGGCGTGAACGCCAAGGAAGTCATCACCAAGGTGATCCCTGGCTCGGCCGGCTACATCCCCGGCATCCCGCGCCTGGGGCTGCCGGCGCAGTTCCAGGCCGACGCTTCCATCGGCGTGCGCAACCCCTACCTGGAGCGCACCTCCCTGCCCTCGTCCCTGGCCACCGCCGCTAGCTGGGACTCGCGCGTGACCGAGGCGGGCGGCCGGATGATCGGCCTGGAGGCGCGGCTGTCGGGCTTCAACATCATGCTGGCGGGCGGCGTCAACCTGGCGCGCGAGGCGCAGAATGGCCGCAACTTCGAATACACCGGCGAGGACCCGCTGCTGGCCGCCGAGATGGGCGCCGGGCTGATCCGCGGCGTGCAGGCCAACCACATCATCTCGACGGTCAAGCACTACCTGATCAACGCGCAGGAGACCGGCCGCAACATCGTCAGCGCGCAGATCTCCGAGCCCGCGCTGCGCATGAGTGATGCGTTAGCTTTCGAGCTCGCCATCGAGAAGTCCAGCCCCGGCTCGGTGATGTGCTCGTACAACCGCATCAACGACGTCTACGCCTGCCAGAACGACAAATGGCAGAACCAGGTGCTCAAGCGCGACTGGGGCTACAAGGGCTACGTCATGTCCGACTGGGGCGCCGTGCACTCGACGGTGCAGGACGCCAACGGCGGGCTGGATCAACAATCCGGCTTTCCCTTCGACAAGGTCGCCCACTTCGGCAAGCCGCTGAAAGAGGCCATCGACGACGGCTCCGTGCCGCAGGCGCGGCTGGACGACATGGTGCGCCGCATCCTGTGGGCGATGTTCGACAAGGGCGTGGTGGACCACCCCCTTGGTGACGCGAAGACGGCCGGCGCCATCGCCAATGCCATTGATTACGCCGCCCACGCCAAGATCTCGCAGCAGGCCGCCGAGCAGTCGCTCGTGCTGCTGAAGAACGAGGCCGGCGTGCTGCCGCTCTCCCCTGATGCGATGCCCAAGCGCGTCGCCATCATCGGCAGCTACGCCGACAAGGCCGTGCTCGCGGGCGGCGGCTCCGCCGTCGTCACGCCCATCGGCGGCAACGCCGTGCCCGGCCTCGGCCCCGGCGGCTGGCTGACGCAGGTGTGGCAACCGTCGTCGCCGATGAAGGCGCTGCAGAAACTGCTGCCGGCGACGCAATTCGCCTTCGATGCCGGCACCGATGTAGCCGCCGCCAGCAAGGCCGCCGCTGCGGCCGATGTCGCCATCGTCTTCGTCCACCAGTGGACGGCCGAGTCGCTGGACGCGCCGTCGCTGAGCCTGGACGGCAACCAGGACGCCGTCGTCAGCGCGGTGGCCAAGGCCAACCCGAACGCGGTCGTCGTCGTCGAGAGTGGCGGCGCCATCCTCATGCCCTGGGCCAAGGATGTGAAGGCCATCCTGGCGGCCTTCTACCCGGGTGCCAATGGTGGCGAGGCCATCGCCCGGCTGCTCACGGGCGCCGTCAACCCGTCGGGCCGCCTGCCCCTCACCTTCCCCGCCAGCACCGATCAACTCGTCCGCCCGCAGATCGGCGGCAAGTCAGAGGGGCCGCTGTTCACGGTGCGGTACACCGAAGGCGCGGCCGTGGGCTACAAGTGGTTCGACCTGCACGGCCACAAGCCGCTGTACGCCTTTGGCCATGGCTTGTCGTACACGAGCTTTGAGCTGGGCGGCTTGGCTGCCAGCCAGGCCAAGGGGCAAGTGACGGTCAAGTTCTCGGTCAAGAACAGCGGCAACCGCGAGGGTGCCTCGGTGGGCCAGGTCTACGTCAGCGCGCCGCAAAGCGCCAAGTGGGAGGCGCCGCGCCGGCTGGTCGGTTTCGACAAACTGGCGCTGAAGCCGGGCCAGACCGGCACCAGCGCCGTCACCATCGATCCCCGGCTGCTGGCCACCTTCGACGAGGCCACGGGCGAATGGGTCATCGCGCCGGGGAGCTACGAAGTGCAACTCGGCGCAGGCTCGGACGACATCCGCGCCACCGCCAAGTTGTCGCTGACGGGCCGCCGGTTCACGTCTGCGCAGCTGCGGCGCTAGGGTCTGCGGCCAACCCTGCGGATCACACGTCGTCGAAGGAAGATGGGGTGACACCGAACGCAAGGAGCTGTGCTGCATGCGGTGAAGCGGCCAGCAGCTCAATGCCGGTGATTCGGTCAAAGTTATCGACGTCCACGTAGACCCAACAAGGATGATCAACCGACACGGTGCGGCCATGCCGCGTGCCGATGATGTTCTGCTCGACGACATTCAACGTTTCCGCAGACCTGACGCGGATGTAGCCCGCTTCGCCGCTGCTGTCGTAACTGCACGAGGCCACGGTCAGGTCAAGCACCTGAGCAGCCAAATGCGGCTCACCGCACGCGGCGAGTGCCAAGCGCAACTCTTCGGCGAACTTCGGAAAGACCTCGACCAGCGCAGCGTGCTTCGTCACCTTTGACAAATGTCACTCCGCTGCCGCGTGGCAGACCGCTTCGATGTTGTGCCCGTCCGGGCCGATGACAAACGCGGCGTAGTAGTTCGCGTGGTACTTCGAGCGCAAGCCCGGCGCGCCGTTGTCCTGGCCACACGCCGCCAGCGCGGCCCGCTAGAACGCATCGACTTGCTCGCGCGTCTCGGCCACGAACGCCAGGTGCAGATGCGCCGGTTTCTCGTCCGTCTGGAACAGGCACAGCGTCGCCACCTGGCCCTTGGCGTACAGCTCGATGCCGTACGCCGGCTCGCCCTCGCCGCCCGCCACCACACCGAGCGGCGCCAGGGCCTGGACGTAGAAGGCCTTGCTGGCGGCGTAGTCGCTAACGCCGAACTTGACGTGATCGAACATCAGGTCTCCTGAAGCGGCCCTGCGGCGTCAAACGCCGAAGTACCTGCCCGGCTTGTGATTGAGGGCAAGAATCGCCCCAATGGTGACCGCACCAAGCACCGATTGCGCAACTTTGCTCGGTGGAACGACGAGCAGGGCCGCGAGGACGACGAGGACGTCGACCGACATTTGCACCTTGCCGGCACTGAACCCCCGCGACTGTTGCAGCCATTGCGCCAGGATGTTGACGCCCCCGACGCTCGCGCGATGGCGCAGGAGTGCCAGCAAGCCGAAGCCGATGAGGCAACCCCCAAGCACAGCGGCAGCCCACGGATTGAGCAACTCGAAGCGGACAACCTGTGGTGCCAAGGCGGTGCACACGGACACCATCACCACGGCAAGGAAGCTCTTGCCCGTGAACTCCGCACCGAGACGGAACCAAGACAGCACGAAGAAGGGCAGGCTGAAGAGGAAGAAGAACAGCGCCAGACTGCCGCTTGTGGCGTAGCTGACGAGAAATGCAAGTCCTGCAACCCCGCCGGTGAGCAGGCCTGCGTAGGAAAACATCGTCATGCCGAGTGCAACGAAGAGCGAGCCCGCCACCAGCGCATGGCCATCGTCAAGCCAGGAGTGTTCATGAGACGTTTGCGAGCTTGCTTCCATGCAGGCTTTGGAAGCATGGCGCATG
Source organism: Roseateles sp. (assembly GCF_039929605.1). Lineage (GTDB taxonomy): Bacteria > Pseudomonadota > Gammaproteobacteria > Burkholderiales > Burkholderiaceae_C > Pelomonas. The sequence goes on along the minus strand of NZ_JBDSQX010000172.1, from coordinate 36,583 downwards.
CCACCGTGCAGCCCGGTGACATGGCCGGCCATCACCGAAAGCGCTCATCCAGCCAGCAGCTCAGCGCGACGCCAACAGCGCCTGCACCCGCTTCATGCCCGTATCCGCCTGGACCGTCAGCGGCGACTTGCCCGTCAGCCAGGTCGCGCGGATGGCTTCTGCCTTGGCCTTGTCGTCGGCCGTCAGCTGCGGCTCGACCTTGGCGATCTGCGCAAGCAATTCCTGTGGCGGCTTGGGCGTGAGCTGCTTGAGCACCAGCATCAGCGCATAGCTCTTGGCAGGGTCGGGCGAGGCATCGCCCGACAGGTGGTGTGCCAAGAGGGCCGTCGCCTGCACCTCGCCTTGGCGGGAAGCGCGCTCCCACCACAGCGTCGCGTTCTGCAGGTCCTGCTGCTTGCGATAGATCACGCCAACATCCTGCTGCGCCAGCACATAGCCGGCCTCCGCCGCGCGCAGCTTGAACTTCAAGGCCGCGATTGAGCGCAGCGGGGAGGGGCATCTTGCCCGCAGCTTGGGGTCAGCACGGCGAACCCTAAAGCAGGCAGCGTCATGGTCAACCAAACCAAATGGAGAGCGGTTGGTATGTGTTGGGGTTCACTGCGTTCACCCCATTACCTATCGGTATGCAGGACGGCCGAGAGGTCCGCGCGTGAAGCCGGCACGCGGGCGAGTTCAGCGACGCCCTGTCACAGCGGACCAGCATCCCGGACGCCTGCTCGCTGCACCGCGCGTAGCACTCATTGATCGGCGCTCGGGCCATGTCAGGGATACCCCTAAACCGCTTGCCCAAGCCGCCTCCACAATGGATGCGCCGTCGCCTGGCTCCCCTGAGCCTCCAGCAAGGAAACAGCACTATGTCCGCCGTCCCCGGTTTGTTCCTGCCCGCCGCCCGCCGCGCACCACCGCTCTACAGCGTGCCACTCGCCCAGCAGCGGTCACTGACTCTCCAGCGGCAGCCGAGCGCGGTGAGCGCGCTGATCAGGACGTCGGACATTCCGATGCACGAGGTGGCGGCCAATACCGTGGTCCTGCGGTTCGTCCCGTACCCGCCCAGCTTTCCACTGAACTATGCCGGCGTCATGAGTGTGCCGCCGGACATCCAGACAAGCGGCGTCGGCGGCTTCTCGCGCAACAACCGCTTCACCGGCGCCCGGCCGGACGGCAGCCTCGGGCTCAATGGCTCCTACTGGGGCCTGCCTGATGGGGTTGCCGCCGAGGATTTGTACTACTCCTGCCTCAAGGGCTGGGATGGCAGTGGTCCGATGCGGCTACTGGCCCGCACAACGCCGATGGCCGTGCAATGGCAGCGGGGGTTGCTTGGCTATGGCGTTGATGCCGAGATTCCGGAGCAGTTGGTGTTCTCCGGCAATTGCTGCACTGACGTGGTGGTCGCCCGCACGATCCGCAACATCAGCAGCGTCAACCTCAACTTGGGCGACCCGTTGGTGCACCAGTCGCTCGATGCAGTGAACTCGCGCTGGCGCCCCCTGCTGGATTCGCTCCAGTACAACTCAATCCAGGAAGGCATTGCAGATCCGTACTTCCCAGAATTTGCGCGCGCCATCGCACACGCGGCCGCAGAAAAATACAACCCCGATGCCATCTGGGCGCAGTCCGCCCGCGTCGAGGCCGCCTCCGGACTGACTGGCTTCGACCCGTCTGCGGCCAGCAACTTGGTGCTCGTCGGCGAGGGACGCACGACGCTAACCGACCGGCTCGTAGGATTGGGCGTGATTCAGATCCGCTCGGACGCCGCCGGCGTCAGCGCCAGCGTTGAACCGATCCACGGCAAGGGGGCGCGGTTCGACGACGGCGTGGAGCGGTCGCTCGTACCTGTTGCGAAGACGAGCGAGTAGTCACGTTGCTCGAATCCTGTCGGCTGGGCCGCCTTTAGCCGCGCTCGCTCGCAACCCATCGGACAAAGGCGGCCACCCAGCTGCCGCTGGCGCGCCTCAAGTTCATCTCCGCCCAGCTGCAGCGCTAGCCCGTTCCTGCCGCCCGCCCCGACGCCGCCACCTCCCGCACGCGGCGGCGCAAGCGCCAGCGATGCAGCAGATACCAAGCCGCTGGCACGACAAGCATGCTGAGCAGTGGGGCGCTGACCATGCCACCCACCATCGGCGCGGCGATGCGCGTCATGACTTCGGAGCCGGCGCCGTGACCGAACAGCACGGGCAGCAGGCCGGCCATGATGACGGCGACCGTCATGGCCTTGGGCCGCACCCGTTGCACCGCGCCCTCGCGGATCGCGGCCAGCAGCGTTTGCTCGTCGTCTTCCGCCCCGGCCGCCAGGCGCTGCTGATGGGCTTGCTTCAGGTAGACCAGCATCACCACGCCGAACTCTGCGGCCACGCCCGCGAGCGCGATGAAGCCCACGGCCGTTGCCACCGAGATGGCATGGCCCAGCGCCCAGATCAGCCAGAAGCCGCCCACCAGCGAGAACGGCACGGCCGCCATGACGAGCACGGCATCTGCCGCTGAACGGAACAACACATAGAGCAACACGAAGATGACCACGAGGGTCAGCGGCACGACCAGCTTCAGTCGCTCGGTGGCGCGTGCCAGGTACTCGAACTGGCCCGACCAGGACACCACATAGCCGGCCGGCATGGCGACTTGCGCCGCCACCGCCGCCTGCATGTCGCGCACCACGGAGCGCAGGTCGCGGCCTCGCACGTCGACGTAGACCCAGCCCGACGGGCGCGCGTTCTCGCTGCGGATCATCGGCGGCCCCTCTTCGAGGTGGATGCGGGCTACGTCCTGCAGCAACACCGTGGCGCCGGTGAGCGTCACGAAGGGCAACTGGTGCAGTCGCTCCAGCGAGTCCCGCAGCTCTCGCGGGTAGCGCAGATTGATGGGGAAGCGCTCGCGCCCCTGGATGACCTCGCCGACGTTGTCGCCACCGACGGCGGAGGACACGATGGCCTGCACGTCCGCCACGGCAAGGCCATGGCGGGCCGCAGCCAGGCGATCGACATCGACATCGACATAGCGCCCCCCGGTCAGCCGCTCCGCCAGCGCGGAAGACACGCCAGGCACCGCCTTGACGACCGCCTCGATGCGCGCGGTCAGACGGTCCAGCGCCGCCAGATCCGCGCCTGCGACCTTGATGCCCACCGGGCTCTTGATGCCGGTGGCCAGCATGTCGATGCGGTTGCGGATGGGCGGCACCCACACGTTGGACAGCCCCGGGACCTTGACGACGCGGTCCAGCTCTTCGACCAACTTGTCCGGCGTCATACCGGCGCGCCACTGCGCGCGCGGCTTGAACTGGATCGTGGTTTCGAACATCTCCAGCGGCGCCGGGTCGGTGGCGGTGTCGGCCCGCCCGGCCTTGCCGAAGACCCGTTCCACCTCGGGCACCGTCTTGATCAGGCGGTCCGTCAGCTGCAGAACCTCGGCCGCCTTGGCCACCGAAATGCCCGGCAAGGCCGATGGCATGTAGAGCAGGTCCCCTTCATCCAGCGGCGGCATGAACTCGCCGCCGAGCCACATCACGGGCACCGCCGTCACGGCCAGCACCAGTGCGGCGGCCGCCAGCACGGCCTTGGGAAACCGAAGCACAACCTCGAGCGTGGGCCGATACGCCGCGATGAGCCAGCGATTCACCGGGTTGGCCGTCTCCTTCGGGATGCGGCCCCGGATCAGGTAGCCCATCAGCACCGGCACCAGCGTCACCGACAAACCCGCCGCCGCCGCCATGGCATAGGTCTTGGTGAAGGCCAGCGGCGAGAACAGCCTGCCTTCCTGGGCCTCCAGCGTGAACACCGGCAGAAAGGACAGCGTGATCACCAACAGCGAGAAGAACAGCGCCGGCCCAACCTCCACGGCGGCCTTCGCCATCAGCGCCCAGCGCTCGGCGTCGCGGGGCTGGCGGCCGTGTTGCGCCTCGAAATGCTCGATGTGCTTGTGCGCTGCCTCCACCAGCACGACGCTGGCGTCCACCATGGCACCCAGCGCGATGGCGACGCCGCCCAGGCTGAGGATGTTGGCGCTGACGCCTTGCCAGTGCATGACGATGAAGGCGGTGAGCACGCCCACGGGCAGCGTGATGAAGGCCACCAGCGCCGAGCGCAGGTGAAACAGGAACACCACGCAGACCAGCGCGACGACGATGAACTCCTCCACCAGCTTCTCGCGCAGGTTGTCGATGGCGCGATCGATGAGCTTGGAGCGGTCATAGGTTTCGACCACCTCGACGCCGGGTGGGAGGCTGGGCTTCAACGCATCCAGCCTGGCCTTGACCGCCGCGATCACGGTGCGCGCGTTCTTGCCCGAGCGCATCACCACGATGCCTCCCGTGACCTCGCCCTCGCCGTCCAGCTCGGCAACGCCCCGGCGCAGCTCCGGGCCGACCTGGACGAAGGCGACGTCACGCAGCAGCACCGGTGTCGCGCCCACGACCTTCAGCGGGATGGCACGGAAGTCGTCGAGCGACTTCAGGAAGCCGGTCGAGCGCACCATGTACTCCGTCTCGGCCATCTCGACGACGGCCCCGCCCGTGGCCTGGTTGGCCTTGCGCAGCGCGTCGACCACCATGGCATGCGTGACGCCCTGGGCGCGCATGCGATCCGGATCCAGCACGACCTGGTACTGCCGCACCATGCCGCCCACGCTGGCCACCTCGGCCACGTCAGCCACGGTCTTGAGCTCGAACTTCAGGAACCAGTCGTTCAACGCGCGCAGTTGCCCCAGGTCGTTCTTGCCGGTCCGGTCCACCAGCGCGTACTCGTAGACCCAGCCCACGCCCGTGGCATCGGGGCCCAGCGCAGCGATGGCTCCCGGCGGCAGCTTGCTCTGAACCTGGTTGAGGTACTCCACCACGCGTGAGCGCGCCCAGTAGGGATCGGTCTTGTCGTCGAAGAGGATGTAGACGAACGAGTCGCCGAAGAAGGAGTAGCCGCGCACGGTCTTGGCGCCGGGCACGCTGAGCATGGTGGTCGTCAGCGGATACGTGACCAGATCCTCCACCACCTGAGGCGGCTTGCCCGGGTAAGTGGTGCGAACGATGACCTGGGTGTCGGACAGGTCAGGCAAGGCATCCACCGGCGTGTGCAACGCCGACCACAGCCCCACCGCGACGAGGAAGGCCGTGGCGATGAGCACCAGCACGCGGTTGGCGATCGACGCACGGATGAGGGCGGCGATCACTGCGCGCCCCCTGGCCTGGGCGTCGGCATCTCGGCCGGCGCCGATGCGGCTGATGCGGCCGAGGTGGCCGATGCAGCGGCCATGCCGCCCAGCACCGAGCGCAGGCGAGCTTCCGAATCCACCAGGAACTGCCCGCTGGCCACCACCTGATCGCCCTCGCTCAGGCCTTCGACCACCTCGAACCGTTCGCCCAACTCAGCACCCAGCTTGACGTCCCGCGGCTCGAAGGCGCCGTTGGCCTTGCGCACGATGACGACGGCCCGGGCGCCGGTGCGGATGACCGCCTCCGCCGGCACCACCAGGCGCGAGACGCTGGCGCCCGCCACCTGCAAGCGCAGCAGCATGCCCGGCGTCAGCTGGCCGGCCGCGTTGTCCACCTCGAAGCGCGCCTGCAGCGTGCGCGTGCTCGGGTCGACCTGCGGAAGGATCTCCGTCAGCGTGCCCTTGAAGCTGCGCGTGGCATCCGATTGCAGCGTCGCCGAGACCTTCTGCCCCGGCCGCAGCTGAGCCACCTGGGCCTCGGGCACCTCGATGACGGCCCAGACCTTGCTCAGGCCGGCGATGCGGAACAGCGTCATGCCGGGGCTGACCGCCGCGCCGTCTCGCACGCCGAGTTCTGCAATGACTCCGCCGACGGGCGCACTCAACGTGTAGCGCGCCTGCGCTGCGCCCGCCTCTTCGCTTCGACGAACCAGCGCCTCGGGCACGGACATCGCCCGCAACCGCTCGCGCGCCGCCGCGATCAGATCGGCGGCCGCGCCTGCCCGCTTCAGCGCCAGCAGCTCGTTTTGCGGGCCCAGCCACTCGGGCGCGAACACGGTGGCGAGCGCGTCGCCCTGGCGAACCCGTTGCATCGGCGCACGCACATAAAGCCGCTCGACGAAACCGGCGACACGGCTTTGCACGGCCACCTGCAGCCGCTCGTTGAACTGCACGGTGCCCACGGCGTCGAAGCCGGACGCGACGTCGACCCGCGTCACGGCCGCCGTGCGAATGCCCAGGTTCTGCTGCACGGTGGCGTTGATCCTGACGCCCCCATTGCCCGGATCGCCCGACTCATCGGCGTACACGGGCACCAGCTCCATGTCCATGAACGGCGATTTGCCGGGCTTGTCGAAACGGGGGCCCGGCACCATGGGGTCGTGCCAGTACAGGACCTTGGGCGCTGGCGCTGGCGCGGAGGCGGCGGTGGACGCTGGCGTTGCCGTCGGCGGCTTGCCGGCGCTGAGTCGACCGGCAAAGAAGGCTCCCGCCAGCAGGGCGGCGGCCGCGACGGCGACCAGCGTGAGGGCATGGGCGCGCTTCATCGTGCGGCTCCTTCAGGAACGGGTTTGAAGGCCAGTTGGGCGCGGGCCCGCGCCAGCTCGCGCTGCAGCGAGAGCAGCTTGCGTTGCGCGGCCAGTTCGGCGTCGCGTGCCTCGAAAAGCGCCACCAGCGGCGCCTGATTCGAGCCATAGCCGGCCGTCGCTACAGCGATGCGCTGGCGGGCCGGCTCCAGCACCGCTGCGCGGTAGCGCTGCAGGCGTTGCGCCCAGCGCTCTGCGTCGGTGGCAAGGCTGCGGTACTCGGTGGCGGCGACACGCTCTGCCTCGGCCAGGTTGGCCTGGGCTTTGTCGACCAGGGCCAGCTTGGATGCCGTCTCACGGTCCTGGCGCCGAGCCGGGGCGATGGGAATCGGAATGCTCACGCCGGCCGACACCATGTCCCCATAGCCCGTGCGCTGGCCGTAGGACAACGACCAGGTCCAGTTCGGCTGGCGGTTGGCTTGCGTGACGCTGGCCTCCTGACGAGCCAGCTCAACGTCGCGCTGCGCCGCGACGACTGCGGGATGGCTGGCGACGAAGGCCGGTTCGTCGGGTGGCGCCGCGAACGCCGGGGCCGCCAGACCTTCGACCGCTTCGCCGGTCCATCGTGAAAGCTGGATCTGCGCCTGGCGCTGCGCCTGCCTTGCCTCGGCAGCGGCATCCTCCGCAACGCCGCGTGCGCTGCTCATGGCGAGCGCCTCCTGGCCAGTGCCGGTCGCTGCGGCGAGCTTGGCTCGGGCGGTTTCAAACTCCTCCTGGCCATAGTGCTCGGCCAGGTCGGTGAGCTGCAGCGTCTCGGTGGCATAGAAGGCGTCGACATAGGCCAGCGCCGTTTGCAGGCGGGTCTCGGCGGCGGCGATATGTGCCGCCGCAGCCTCCCGGTCGACCGCGGCCTGGGCGGCTGCGCGCTGGGCGGCACGCTTGTCGGCAGACAACCATTCCTGACTGAGGCCCACGCGCTTCGCCGTCATGAAGTCGGCGGTGGTGGTGAACCGGTCACGACCGGTCGCCGGCACGTTGTCGATGCCCGCGCTCAGCACCGGGTCGGGCAGGCGGCCGGCGACGCGTGCGGCTTCGGTTGCACTCAAGGTGCCGGCCTGCGCCGCCTGCATGGTGGCTGAGCGCTGGACGGCGAGGTCCAGCGCCTGTTCGAGGGACAGGGCTGCCGCACCCGCCAGGGTGGGGAGCAGCGCGGCCGCCAATGCGGCCGAACGCAACGCAAGCGTGATCATGGGAACTCCGAAGACAAACAGCGTTTGCCGGCAGCGGTTTCACCGCGCCGGCGCCAGTCAGTCGACGGAGTGGCTCAGACGCGCAGCCTGAGCGTGGCGAGGAAGAGCGGGTCTGGCGGCGGGTGCGCTTCGCCCACGGCGCCCGGCGGCATCGCCGAGACCTCGTCGGCCTCTGCAAGCAGCGGCAGCGCCAACACCTGGATCAGCAGCGGCTGCGAAGCCGTGGGCAGCTTGACCGCCTCGAAGGACTGCCCGGCATCCGCCGAGTGCTGGTGGCACAGCCCAGGCAACTGCGAATCCATGCCGACACAGGGCGTGCCTGCTTGCAGCATGGAGGCCATCGCTGCCATGTGTGCCTGCTGCGGGCAGACGTATCGAGCCAGCGCCAGCTGGGAAAACAGCAGCGACAGCACCGTGAAGAACACGGTGGTCAGCTTGCGGGCGGCGCGGCGAGACATGGGCGGCAGTTTAGAGCCGGGGGCCGACATGGCCGCGTTGGGGTTCGTCGAGTACCGCGCCGAAGACCGGAACGTGCCCATCAAGGACTTGCACAAGATGAGCGACCGGCAGATCAAACGCGAAGCCGCCGTACACCCGCTGGCATGGGTGCGCACCGTGGGCACGCTGCCCTGGCAGCACCTGGTGGTGTTTCGCAAACCGGAGTAAGAAGCGCCCCGGCGGGCGAATGGGTCTTAGCGTCAGCGCAATTGTGGAGCTGACCTCGGCGGTCAGGACGTCGAACAAGTGGGCCGAACCCGGCCCGTTCTCAGCGCGACGCCAACAGCGTCTGCACCCGCTTCATGACCGTGTCCGCCTGGACCGTCAGCGGCGACTTGCCCGTCAGCCAGGTCGCGCGGATGGCTTCTGCCTTGGCCTTGTCGTCGGCCGTCAGCTGCGGCTCGACCTTGGCGATCTGCGCAAGCAACTCCTGTGGCGGCTTGGGCGTGAGCTGCTTGAGCACCAGCATCAGCGCATAGCTCTTGGCAAGGTCAGGCGAGGCATCGCCCGACAGGTGGTGTGCCAAGAGGGCCGTCGCCTGCACCTCGCCCTGGCGGGAAGCGCGCTCCCACCACAGCGTCGCGTTCTGCGGGTCCTGCTGCTTGCGGTAGATCACGCCGACATCCTGCTGCGCCAACGCATAGCCGGCCTCCGCCGCGCGCAGCTTGAACTTCAAGGCCTCGGCCTGGTTCACCGGCACCACGCCCGGAAACTGACCCGCCAGATAGCAGCCCACCTTGTAGGCCGCCAGCTCATGCCCCGCCGCCGCCTCGGTGAACAGCTTGTAGGCCGCCGGGTTGTCGCGTGCCGTGCCGATGCCGTTGTTCAGGAACATGCCCAGGTGGTACTTGGCCTCGGCGTCGCCGCCCTGAGCAAGCGCGGACAGCTTCTCGAACATCGCTGCCTGCGACGGGGTCTGCGCGGGCGCTGCCGGGCTGAGAGCCAGGGCGATGGCGACGGACGCAACGAGACGGCTGAGTGCGGGCATGGGTTCCCGAGTGGCGCCCAGGCGCTGGGCGGCGGGATGGTAACGCTGCGGTTCGGCGCAGCGGGGCGTCGCGCCTCCCTTTGACCTACCGGGGCTTGCCGGCAGATCGGGGAGCTGGTGACCCTAGATCCGGCAGTTGACCGCTCGCTACTCATCGAAAGTCTTGACGCATCAACGCCTTGCGCGTTGCTCGGCGTTCACCACTTCGGTAGGCAGCGCTGCGCGCCCAACTGCCGGATCTAGGGTGACAGCATATGTGCTATCTTTTTGCGATGCCGATCATCGTTGTCGACACCAACATCCTTGTCGCCGTGCTGTTGCCAGGTGGGGCCAGCGCGCGGGCGGTGCTCAGGGCCTGTCTGACGGGCCGCTACCAGGCGGTGCTGGGGCCGGCGCTGCTGGCGGAGTACGAAGACGTGCTGGCGCGCGATGCCCTGTTTGAGCGCTCTGCACTGAGTGCCAGCGAACGCGGCGAGGTGCTCGATGGCTTCTTGAATCGGTGCCGCTGGGTCGAGGTGTTCTACGCCTGGCGGCCCAATCTGCCCGACGAGGCCGACAACCACCTCATCGAGTTGGCCGTCGCCGCGCAAGCCGACGTGATCGTGACGCGCAACCTGCGTGACCTGTCGCGCGGTGAGTTGAAGTTTCCCGGGCTCCAAGTCCTGACGCCCGAGCAATGCCTGGAGGTGTTTCCATGTCCACCCTGACCATCCGCCTGCCCGACGACAAGCACGAGCGCCTCAAGGCCCTGGCGCGCGCCAATTCCATCAGCGTCAACAAGCTGGTGGACGAACTGGCAACCGTGGCGCTGGCGAACTACGACGCGCGGGTGCGGTTTGAAACCCGGGCCGCACGCGGCAAGCCTGAGCGGGCGCTGGCGCTGTTGGACAAGCTGGACAGCGCCGGGTGAGGCCGGCGATGCGCTGACGCTCTCTGGGCTGGAGTTCGCGCGGTCGAATTGCAAGGTGGGGGTTTAGATTTACGGCCTGACCCCGAACCCTGCTTAGGTTCAAGTTAGGGATTTAGATTAAAGACCTGACCCCTGGCTTTTTGGTGACGCGGCATGACACCAGCACATTGAGGACGAGCCAGACCACCAGGATGACGAGGAATTCGGGCATGGAAGAGGGCCGGGCGCGCTAGCTAGCTTGTGTCAGATGCGTGGACTCCGGCCGACCTCGGATTTCCGTCCAGTACGCCAGCCTGGCATCCTCGTCGATCTCCACGGCGCCGCCGTACAGCTTGTCCCCGCCCCGCCTCTTGGGCCCGGATATCCAGTAGCGCGCGCCGGTACCTTCTTCGAAGCAGTTGTACTTGTAGCCGGACTTCGTCTTCAGGAAGCGCCGCCCGGCGTAGGTGTATGAGCGCGCCGAGCGCGACATTTCCACCCAGCCAATGCGGCCGTGGCCATCCAGCCCGGCGGACTTGTCTTCGATGTACATGATGCGTTTCATCGGCCTGCCCCTGCTCCGCTCAGCGCAGCCGCCCATCCAGCCAACTCAACACCCGCAAATCCTGAAAGTAGTTCGTGTGATGCGTCTCCGCACTCACGCCCAGGTCCTCCCACTGCGGCGCCGCCAGCGTCAGGTCGCCCAGCTTGTTCATCGAGGCGCTGTCCACCACCAGATCGTTGGGCTGGTCGAAGATCAGGTCGGCGCCGTAGTACATCGCCTGGCCCTTCAGGTTCGTCACGCGCTTCCACAATTTCCACAGCGGCTCGTTGACCTCGCTGGGCATGAAGCTGCCGCCGATGGCGCGCACCTCGGTGCCGGCGGGCAGCGGGTAGAGCTGGTCCAGCTCCAGGTTGTTCTTGACGCGGCCCTGCGCCAGCAGCCCGGGCACCAGGCCTACCGCCGCGTCAGCGAGCGGCGTGCGGGCGCCCAGCTCCAGCACCTTGCCCAGCACGCAGGCCAGGCCGCCCACGCCTAGGGCCAGTGCGGCCAGTCCCGGTGGCGCGACCTTGCGGGCTTGCGCGGCGGCCTCGGTCACCGCGTCGGCAAAGCTGGCCAGCGTGTCCAGCGCCTGGCGCAGCTTGTCGGGCGCGGCGAGCGACGTGCCGGCCAGCGGCGTGCCGACGAACAGCGCCTGGCGGGCGCGCAGCTCGGGCGCCATGCGCAGCAGCCAGGAGATGACCAGGCCGCCACGGCTGTGGCCGACGAAGTCGAACTCGGCGGGGCAGGGCGTAAGCGCATCCCGCAGGGCCAGCGCGTTCAGCCACGGCGCGACGCTCAGCGTCGGGTGGTCGAAGGCCAACACGGCGTTGTAGGTGCCGCTGGCGTCGGCCAGGCGCTGCAGCAGCGTCTCGCCGTCCACCGTGGCGGTGAACTCCTTGGCGTACATCGCGCTGGCGCTGAAGGTGCCGTGCACGAGCACGAGCACGCGGCCCTTCAGCGCGGCCAGCTCGCCGGCCGCGAGCGGCGCCCAGGCCTGGCCGTTCCAGCGGCGCAGGCCTTCGCTGGGCGACGTGATGGCGGCGAGCACCGGGTTCAGCCGGCGGTCCAGCCCTCGCAGCGCGTCGGTCAGCTGGTTGGCGCCCAGCTCGGGAAAGGCGATGCGCTGCACCGTCTCGCGCGACTCCGGCGCAAAGGCGCGCCAGCTGCGCCGGCCCTGCGTGCCGAGCTGGCGCACGGGCGGCTCGTAGACCCAGCGCAGCAGGCCGTCGTCGCCATCGCTGCGCAGCAGGCGCACGGCGGCGCGGCCGTCTGCGGCGCTGGCGTCGAAGCCGCGGCGGCGGCGCTGCTGGATGGGCGCGCGGCCCGCCTCGCCGCCGGGCGACGGCACGTCGAGCTGATCGCCGACCTGGGCCCACAGCGTCTGGCTAGCGGCGGTCATCGCTCATCCCTCAACAACGGCAACGGCGTGATCTGCCGCTGCCGCGCCGTGATGATGTCCAGCATGGAGTCGTAGTCGGCCCGGTCGCCGAGCGCCTCCACGCCGGCCTCGATGGCCTCGACGAAGCCGCAGTGCTCCGTCAGCCGCACCGTCTCGATGGGCACCAGCTTGCGGTCCAGGATGAGGCCACGCACTTCGTCCCAGCTGGCGCGGCCGGCATGCCAGGGCACGGCCTGCGCGTTGGCGGCCGAGCTGCCGCTGGCGTCGGCCTGCACGGCGCCGCTGTAGTTGCCGGTCATCTGCATGTATTCCTCGCGAAAGGACGGGTGGCGCCACCAGCCCGGCAGCGCATGGCCTTCGAGCAGGAAGACGACGGGGTAGATGTCCACCAGCTCCAGGCAGGCGGCAAACAGCAGCGCCAGGTCGATGCAGGTGCCGGCGCGGTCGGCCAGCACGGTGCTCGGCATGCGCAGGCGCTGCGAGTCCAGCTGCTTGCTGTAGCTGGGCGGCGGGTTGATGTAGCCGAGTTGCCAGTCGTGCAGCAGCGTGGCCCAGATGGCTTCGACCTGGCGGTCCACGCCGAGCAGCAGTTCTTCGTCGATGCGCGCGCCGGGCGTGACGGCGCTGTCGGGCACGCATTGGTAGCCCTCGAAGCCGGCCGTCGGGTCGTCGCGCAGCACGCGGTTGTAGCGCTGCGACTGCGACACCGCGCCCACCACGGCCGGGTCGCGCGGCAGCACGAACGACGGCAGCCACTGGCCGTCGCGGCGGTTGTCGCGCCACTGGTCTACCGGCAGCAGGCGCAGGCGGTGGCTGTCGTGATAGAGCACCTTGCTGCCCTGGCGCACGCGCACCTGCAGGCTGGTGTTGATGGCCTCGTGCACGCCGCGCGCCACGTCGGCCGTTAGCGGCACATGGATGTCCTTGGTGAGGTTCTCGCGCTCGAACTGCATGACGACGCGGCGCTCGTAGCGCGCCTCCTCGGCGCCCATGTGCACGGACACCTCCACGTCCACCGGCTCGGCCTGCTCGGGCGCGTCGCAGCTGAGCACGAAGCGCCGGAACAGCGGCTGGGCGTTGTGCAGCACGGCGTAGTTCAGCTCGGGGAAGGGCTCGATGGCGCAACGCACTTCGCTCGACGTCGGCTTGCGTTCTGCGGCAGCCATCGCGCGACGGGCCTCGTGCGCCGTGCGCGTGGCGGGGTCGACAAAGACGGGCCCGTCCAGCCACAGCGTCACGCCCGTCGCATCGACCGACTCGGGCAACGCCCGCACCTCCTCCCATACGGTGGCGAACGCGGCCGGCAGGTCGAAGCCGGTGGCGAACAGCTGGCGCAGCAGCTGCGTGATGGCGTACTCGGCCAGCGAGTCCTCGAAGGCGTCCTGGAAGCCCAGCGCCGCGCGCGTGGCGCCCTCGGCGATCAGCATGGGCGCCAGCCGCGCGGCGCTGTTCCAGACGTTGAGCGTCGTCAGGTAGGGCGGTGTCTTGCCCACCGCGCCGGCCATCGCCTGGGCCAGCGCCTGGGCGTGCACGAGGCGCGGATAGCCGTTCCCGCCGCGCAGCAGCAGGCCGTCCAGCACGCGGCGCGAATCGGCCAACAGGTCGTCGATGAGCTGCACGCGGCTCGGCGCGTCGGCGGCGTCCGAATCGGGCGCCTCAACAAGCGCGGTCTTGCCGATCAACATGCCCAGCTCCCGCAGGCCCTGGTGGCTGTCCATGCCGGCAACGTGCAGCAGATGCGGCGGCCGCGCGCTCAGCTCGGCGGTCAGCTCCTCCAGGCTCGGGTAGTTCAAAACACGCGGCGCCGGCACGTCGGGCGGCAGCGCGGCGGCCAGGTTCTTCAGCTCGGCGTCCACCGTCCAGCGCTCGCCCAGCTCGGTGGGCAGTGCGTTGACGAACAGCACGCGGAAGTCCTTCCACGCCGGGAAGACGACGGCCGCGCGCGGCACCGGCTGCCACGCGCCCTCCACCTCGTGCTGCACCTGCAACTCGCGGATGACCGTCAGCGGCTTGGGGCCGTCGGCAGCGGCGCGGCGCTGCTCGCGCGTGGCGGCGGCCAGCACGTATTCCCACGGGAAGATGCGGCCTTCCCAGCAGATGGCCTCGTGCGTGTAGGGCACGCGCACGACCAGCGTGTCCGCCTCGCCCAGCGCCTGCAGCTCGGCCGGCCCCAGGCCCAGGATGCGCAGCGTCTCGGCGGCGTCGGCCTGGTGTTGGTCGCGCACCTTGGCGTCACGCAGCCAGCGCTGGCGGGAGCGCAGCACATAGGTCCAGCGCAGCGCCTGCTGGGCCATGCTCTGGCGCGAGCGCTGGTCTACGCTGGCGAGGGTCAGGCCCAGCGGGTCGCCGGGGCTGGCGATGTGCACGGCGTCGAGCAGCTGCTCGTGCTCGGGCAACGGTCGGGTCTGGCCCACGGGCTCCTCCTGTCGTCAAGACCGGCGGAGTATCGCGACGCTGCGCTCCTGCGCAACGCCACGTTTCACCTCACACGAGACCGAGGCTTTCGTCCAGGCCCAGGTGCACGTTCATCGACTGCACGGCCGCGCCGCTGGCGCCCTTGCCGAGGTTGTCCAGGCGGGCAAGCAGCAGCACCTGCGTGTCCGACGCGAACACGAAGATGTCGACGCGGTTGGTGTCGTTGCAGGCCTGCCCGTCGAAGGCGCCGGCCTCCCCCTCGCGCAGCGGCTTGACGCTGATGAAGCGCTCGCCCTCGTAATGCGCGGCCAGCGCGGCCTGCACCTGCTCCGGCGTCGTGCCCGCCTTGAGCTGGCTCAGGTGCAGCGGCACGCTGACGGCCAGGCCCTTGTAGAAGCTGCCGACGATGGGCATGAAGACCGGCGGCGTCGCCAGGCCGGTGTGGGCGGCCATCTCGGGCAGATGCTTGTGCTTGAGGCCCAGCGCGTAGGGGCGCGGCGCCTGCAGGTGGGCGGGCAACGGCTGCTGTTCGTACTCGGCAATCATGGACTTGCCGCCGCCCGAGTAGCCGGTGATGGACGTGGCGCTCACCGCCGCATCGCGCGGCAGCAGGCCGGCGTCCACCAGCGGGCGCACGGCAAGGATGAAGGCGCTGGCATGGCAGCCCGGGTTGGAAATGCGCTTGCTGGCCTGAATGGCGCCGCGCTGGCCCCGGGCCAGCTCCGGCAGGCCGAAGGCCCAGCCCGGCGCCGTGCGGTGGGCCGTGCTGGCGTCGATGAGGCAGGTGCGGCTGTTGTTGACCATGAAGGCCGCCTCGCGCGAGGCCACATCGGGCAGGCAGAGGAAGGCCACGTCCGCCGCGTTGAGCAGCAGCGCGCGCTCGGCCGGGTCCTTGCGCTTGTCGGCGTCAATCTTCAGCACCTCGATGTCCGCACGCGCGGCGAGGTACTCGTGAATGCGCAAGCCCGTCGTGCCTTCCTGGCCGTCAACAAACACGCGATAAGTCATGCCCAGCTCCAAGCAAAATTCGGCCGCACAGGATAAGGGAAAACGATGAAGACACCGCGCGTACTGCTTCTCCCCGGCTGGCAGAACTCCGGCCCCGACCATTGGCAAAGCCGCTGGGAGGCGCTGCATGGCGACCAGCGCGTGGAACAGCACGACTGGGACTGGCCCCGGCGCGGCGACTGGATGGCGCGGCTGGACGAGGTGCTGCTGGAAAGCAACGAGCCCGCGCTGCTGGCGGCGCATTCCCTGGGCTGCCAGTTGGTGGCCGCCTGGGCCGAGCATTCGCAGCACACGGCCCGCGTGGCAGGCGCCCTGCTCGTGGCCCCGCCCGACACCGAGCGCGAGGACATGCCGCCCCAGCTGCACAACTGGCGCCCCATCCGCCGCCCGCGCTTGCCCTTCGCGAGCATTGCCGTCATCAGCAGCGACGACCCGTTCTGCGCGCCGGAGCGCAGCACGCAGTTGGCGGCCGACTGGGGCAGCAGCGTGGTCATCGCCGGACCACGGGGTCATCTGAATGCCGAATCCGGCCTGGGCGACTGGCCCGAGGGGCGGGCGTTGCTGATGAGTCTCTGAACGAGAATCCCTCGATGGTCACCAAGAAACCCAAAGGCCTCGGCCTCGGCCTCGAAGCGTTGCTCGGCCCCAAGGTCAGCGAGGCGCCCGCCACCGACTTGCCCACCGTCCTGAAGCTCGAACAGCTGCAGGCCGGCAAATACCAGCCACGCACCCGCATGGACGAGGGCTCGCTGTACGAGCTGGCCGAGTCGATCAAGGCGCAGGGCATCATGCAGCCCATCCTTGTTCGCCCCATCACACCGAACGGCGGGGTGAGCTACGAGATCATTGCCGGCGAACGCCGCTTCCGTGCCGCAAAGCTTGCCGGCCTGCGCGAGGTGCCGGTGCTGGTGAAGGCGGTGCCCGACGAATCGGCCGCCGCGATGGCGCTGATCGAGAACATCCAGCGCGAAGACCTCAACCCGCTGGAAGAGGCCCAGGGCCTGAAGCGCCTGACCGACGAGTTCGGCCTGACGCACGAGCAGGCCGCGCAGGCGGTGGGCCGCTCACGCAGCGCGGCCAGCAATCTGCTGCGCCTGTTGAACCTTTCGGCGCCGGTGCAGAACATGCTGATGGCCGGCGACCTCGACATGGGCCACGCCCGCGCGCTGCTGCCGCTGGACGGCGCCACGCAGATCACCACGGCTACCGAAATCGCCGCCAAGAAGCTCAGCGTGCGCGAGGCCGAGAAGCTCGTCGCCAAGCAGCAAGGCGCCGCGCGCCAGCAGCCGCTGCTGCGCGTGAAGAACGACAAGAGCCGCGACGTGTTGCGGCTGGAAGAGGAACTGGCCGACGCCCTCGGCGCGACCGTCGAGGTGCGTGTGAAAAAACGCAGCAAGCGCGGCCAGAGTGGCGAGCTGGCCATCCATTTCGACTCGCTGGATGCCCTGTCCGGCCTGCTCGACAAGCTGCGCGCCCGGTAGCGACCGGCGCCGCCGCCGCGTATTGCGGCAGCGTCCGACATCGGGCCAGGGTGATGCATCCAACGCCAGAATCGGGCCGGACCGTTGTGGTCTCGTGGCTTGTTCGGCACGGTCTGAGCAACACTTCTTCACCCTTGTCTGAGGGGCGCCACAAGGCCCCCATGTTCGTGTGTTTTGCCCGAGAAGTGCCAGGTCTTGCCTAAATGGCGGGCGTATGCTGGCCCGGCACCCTGTCAACGAAATACGAGGCTGGATTGTTGGTAGCCGTGTTGTTGGGTAGATAGCGGCTTATTCTTGAGATCGACTAAAGGCCAGCGGCGCCAAGCTGTTGACCAACGGAGCGGAGAGTTCTGATGACGCCTTGCAGTTGAGGCGCGATCAGAACCCCCCAGCTGATCATGGGCACGGATCGTGCCTGTGGCCCTGTGGAGTTCAAACCGCAGGAGATCGACATGGACGTCATCAGCCATTTTGCAAAGCGCTACGAGCGCAGCAAGGTCGAGGAGCTCTCGCTTGAGGACTACCTCGCAGAGTGCAAAAGCAACCCCCTGGCCTACGCCACCGCAGCCGAGCGCATGCTGCAGGCCATCGGCGAGCCGCAGATGCTCGACACGCGCAACGACCAACGCCTGTCGCGCCTGTTCGCCAACAAGACCATCAAGATCTATCCGGCCTTTGCCGAGTTCTATGGGCTTGAAGAGGCCATCGAGCAGGTGGTGTCCTATTTCAGGCACGCGGCTCAGGGGCTGGAGGAAAAGAAGCAGATCCTCTACCTGCTCGGCCCCGTCGGCGGCGGCAAGAGTTCCATCGCCGAGCGGCTCAAACAGCTCATGGAGCATGTGCCCTTCTACGCGCTCGCCGGCTCGCCGGTGAACGAGAGCCCGCTCGGCCTGTTCGACACCGCAGAAGACG
The DNA here is from genome assembly GCF_039929605.1 of Roseateles sp. Classification (GTDB taxonomy): domain Bacteria; phylum Pseudomonadota; class Gammaproteobacteria; order Burkholderiales; family Burkholderiaceae_C; genus Pelomonas. The sequence continues at coordinate 18,762 of NZ_JBDSQX010000172.1, read as the reverse complement.
GCCCGCTGCTAGAGCGCGACTACGGCATCCCGCGCCGCTACCTGAACCGCGTGCTCAGCCCCTGGGCGGTCAAGCGCCTGGACGAGTTCGGCGGTGACATCCGCAAGTTCAAGGTGGTGAAGCGCTACCCCAGCGTGCTCAAGCAACTCGGCGTGGCCAAGACCGAGCCGGGTGACGAGAACAACCAGGACATCAGCTCGCTGGTCGGCAAGGTCGACATCCGCAAGCTCGAAACCTACGCGCAGGACGACCCCGACGCCTACAGCTACTCCGGCGGCCTGTGCCTGGCCAACCAGGGCCTGCTGGAGTTCGTGGAAATGTTCAAGGCACCCATCAAGGTGCTGCACCCGCTGCTGACCGCCACGCAGGAAGGCAACTACAAGGGCACGGAGGGCTTCGGCGCGATTCCCTTTGACGGCATCGTGCTGGCGCACAGCAACGAGAGCGAGTGGAAGACCTTCCGCAACAACAAGAACAACGAGGCCTTCCTCGACCGCGTCTACATCGTCAAGGTGCCCTACTGCTTGCGCGTCAGCGAAGAGACCAAGATCTACGAAAAGCTCATTCGCGGCTCGTCTCTGGCTGAGGCCAAATGCGCCCCGGGCACGCTGAAGATGATGAGCCAGTTCGCGGTGCTGACGCGGCTGAAGGAGCCCGAGAACTCGTCGCTGTATTCCAAGATGCAGATCTACGACGGCGAGAACCTGAAGGACACCGACCCGCGTGCCAAGAGCTTCCAGGAGTACCGCGATTACGCCGGCGTCGACGAAGGCATGAGCGGCATCAGCACGCGCTTTGCGTACAAGATCATCTCCAAGGTCTTCAACTTCGACTCCGCGGAAGTGGCCGCCAACCCGGTGCACCTGATGTATGTACTGGAGCAGCAGATCGAGCGCGAGCAGTTCCCCAAGGAGCTGGAAGAAAAGTTCGTCGGCTTCATCAAAGAACAGCTGTCGCCGCGCTACGCCGAGTTCATCGGCAAGGAGATCCAGACCGCTTATCTGGAGAGTTATTCCGAATACGGCCAGAACATCTTCGACCGCTACGTGACGTATGCGGACTACTGGATCCAGGACCAGGAGTACCGCGACACCGACACCGGCGAGGTTTTCGACCGCGCGTCGCTGAACGGCGAGCTGGAGAAGATCGAGAAGCCTGCGGGCATTTCCAACCCCAAGGACTTCCGCAACGAGATCGTCAACTTCGTGCTGCGCGCGCGTGCCAACAACGCGGGCAAGAACCCGCTGTGGACGAGCTACGAGAAGCTGCGCACCGTCATCGAGAAGAAGATGTTCTCCAACACCGAGGAGCTGCTGCCCGTCATCAGCTTCAACGCCAAGGCCAGTGCCGAAGACGCCAAGAAGCACGAGAACTTCGTGCAACGCATGGTGGACAAGGGCTACACGGCCAAGCAAGTGAGGCTGTTGTGCGAGTGGTACTTACGCGTGAGGAAGTCGAGTTAAGAAAGCAGGCGCTCGATGTCGCTTCAACAGATCATTGATCGAAGGCTGTCGGGCAAGAACAAGTCCATCGGCAACCGTGAGCGCTTCCTGCGCCGCCACAAGGAGCAGATCCGCGAGGCGGTGAAGCGCGCGGTCGACGGCCGCGGCATCCGCGACATGGAGCGCGGCGAGGACGTTCACATCCCGAAGAAGGACCTCACCGAGCCGGTCTTCGGCCATGGCGACGGCGGTGTGCGTGAGGTCGTGCGACCGGGCAACACCGAGTACGTGAAGGGCGACCGCGTGGCCAAGCCGAAAGGTGGGCAAGGCGGTGGCGGCGGTGGTGGGCAGGCCAGCGATTCCGGCGAGGGTGAGGACGATTTCGTCTTCCACCTCAGCAAGGAAGAGTTCATGCAGGTCTTCTTCGAGGACCTGGCCCTGCCCAACCTCGCCCGCACGACGCTGGCCGACACGCCCGAGTGGCGCAGCCAGCGCGCCGGCTATGTGTCCGACGGCACGCCCACCAACCTGCACGTCGTGCGCTCGATGCGCGGCGCGCTCGGCCGGCGCATTGCGCTGGGCATGGACAAGCGCCGCGAGCTGCATGAGCTCGAAGCCCGAGAACAAGAGCTGTTGAAGGAAGACCGCCCCGAAACCCCACGCCTGCTGCTCGAAACCCGCGAGCGCATCCAGCACCTGCGCGAGCGCCTCAAGGCCATCCCCTTCCTCGACCCCATCGACCTGCGCTTTCGCGCCCGCACCCGCATCCCGGTGCCGACGACGCGCGCCGTCATGTTCTGCCTGATGGACGTGTCCGGCTCCATGGACGAAGGCCGCAAGGACCTCGCCAAGCGCTTCTTCATCCTGCTCTACCTCTTCCTCACGCGGCACTACGAAAAGATCGACGTCGTCTTCATCCGCCACCACACGCAGGCGCAGGAGGTCGACGAGCAGAACTTCTTCCACGCGACAGAAACGGGCGGCACCGTCGTCTCCAGCGCGCTTGTACTGATGGAGCAGATCATCAAGGAGCGCTACTCGCCGACCGAATGGAACATCTACGGCGCCCAGGCCAGCGACGGCGACAACTGGCACCACGACAGCGGTAGGTGCCGCGAGTTGCTCGCCGACAAGATCCTGCCGCTATGCCGCTACTTCGCCTACGTGCAGGTCGCCGAGCCCGAGCAGAACCTCTGGGAGGAGTACCAGAAGCTCAGCGACGACGCCCGCCACTTCGCGATGCGCAAGGCCGTCGAGGCCTCGCAGATCTACCCCGTCTTCCGTGAGTTGTTCAAGAAGGAAGGGGCGCCCACATGAGCAGTAAAGAGGATCGCCGCCATCAGGAGCGCGTCGCCACGCCGCCGCGCGGCACGCCCGAGCGCCGCCAATGCGACCCGCTGCGCCGGATGCGCCCGCTGGAGCGCCGGCCCCAGCACGCGCTGCCGTCGCCCAACGACTGGAGCTTCGACCTCATCGAGGAGTACCACACCGTCATCAAGGAGACGGCCGCGCGCTTCGGGCTGGACACCTATGCCAACCAGCTCGAGGTCATCACCTCCGAGCAGATGATGGACGCCTACGCCTCCGTGGGCATGCCGGTGAACTACCGGCACTGGAGCTACGGCAAGGAGTTCATCAGCACCGAGCGCAACTACAAGCGCGGCCAGATGGGCCTGGCCTATGAGATCGTCATCAACTCCGACCCCTGCATCGCCTACCTCATGGAGGAGAACACGCTGGCGATGCAGGCCCTCGTCATCGCCCACGCCTGCTACGGGCATAACTCTTTCTTCAAGGGCAACTACCTCTTCCGCATGTGGACGGATGCGTCGTCCATCATCGACTACCTCGTCTACGCCAAGAACTACGTCGCCGAGTGCGAGGAGCGCCACGGCCTGGACGCCGTCGAGACGCTGCTGGACAGCTGCCACGCGCTGATGAACCACGGCGTGGACCGCTACCGCCGCCCGGCCAAGCTGTCACTCGCCGAAGAACGCGCGCGCCTGAAGGACCGTGAGCAGCACGCGCAATCGCAGATCAACGACCTCTGGCGCACGCTGCCCAAGCGGCCCGACCGCCCCGACGAAGCCGCCGAGAGCCGCCGCTTTCCCGACGAGCCGCAGGAGAACCTGCTGTACTTCATCGAGAAGAACGCGCCGTTGCTCGATCCCTGGCAGCGCGAGATCGTGCGCATCGTGCGCAAGGTCGCGCAGTACTTCTACCCACAGCGGCAAACGCAGGTCATGAACGAAGGCTGGGCCACCTTCTGGCACCACCGGCTGCTCAACCAGATGTACGACGACGGCTACCTGTCAGACGGCATGATGATCGAGTGGCTCAAGTCCCACACCAACGTCATCTACCAGCAGCCCGGCGCCAACCTCAACCCGTACGCGCTCGGCTTCGCGATGTACACCGACATCCGGCGCATCTGCGAGAACCCGACGGCCGAAGACCGCGACTGGTTCCCCGACATCGCCGGCAGCGACTGGCTGCCCACGCTCGACCACGCGATGCGCAACTTCAAGGACGAGAGCTTCATCGGCCAGTACCTGAGCCCGAAGATCATGCGCGACTTCCGCCTCTTCTCCATCCTGGACGACGAGACCAAGAACGAGTACGAGATCAGCGCCATCCACGACGAAGGCGGCTACCGCCACGTGCGCCAGGCCCTGTCGCGTCAGTACGACCTCTCCACCCGCGAGCCCAACATCCAGGTCTGGAACGTCAACCTGCGCGGCGACCGGTCGCTGACGCTGCGCCACGTGCAGCACCTCAACCGCCCGCTGCATGACAACGCTCAGGAAGTGTTGAAGCACGTCGGCCGGCTCTGGGGCTTTGCCGTGCAGCTCGAAAGCGTCAACCAGCGCGGCGACGTGACGCGCCGCTGGAACGTGCCGGCCCTGCACACCTGATGAGGGCTGCGGCGCTTGTCGTCTTGGCCGCGCTGCTCGCCGGCCCTGCACACGCCGCCGGGCTGACCGAACGCCAGGCTTGCCTCAAGCTCATCGGCACCGCCCGCGCCCTGCACCTGGCCGGCCCCAACAAACGCGGCAACTACCGCTGCAAGCGCCACGCCACCGAGGCCGATTTCGTTTTCACGCTGCGCTTCGACGGCCCCAAGGAGCCGGCCGACGCCAGCCATTTGCTCGGCCACTACGCCGTCGACAAGGCCACGCGCAACGTCTACGAGTGGGACCTGGTCACTGCCCAGCGCGGCGCCATGCTGGTGCCGCCCAAGCGCAGGAAACGCTAGTTCACAAAGCCATCCTCAGCCGCACGATCTCGAAGAACGCGCGGTGGTGATTTGCGAAGGCCTGAAAGCCACGCTTCAAGCCATTCAGGGCCTCCACCTGATGGTTTGTGTCGATGTAGCGCAGCGCCTCCCTTGCGCCGTTCACTGCGAGGTCGAAGTGATCAGCTTCGACTCCGCCACCGTGTCCACTGTGCACACCGACCCATGCATAGCATCGGTGCTCTGAACCGGCCAACTGAACCTTCTTGCGCATAAGGCGTTGAACAAGGTCTGGGTGCCTGCTGCGCAAGAAGTTGTCGATGATCGAAAACTCTCGATCGGCCAGCAGCTCGGAACCCAGGTGGAATCCCATGCCGAAGAACACTTGCTGCACGACACCTTCTGCGAGGGCAGGGAGGCCCATGTAGCCTTGCCGCACCTCGGCATTGACCTCCTGGAGCGACAGCGGTTCCTCTTCGTTCAATACGCCAGGCCCCGTGCCAAGCAACTCGGCCATGCCCAGCAGCGAGGCCTGAGCCATGCAGCGGTGGCTGTCGCGATCGGGGTTGATGTGGTCGTCGTACTCATCGCGCGCCGCGTCAAAGAAGAAACTGGCAATGAAGTTGCTTCGGTCTGCGACGGCGCGCGGCAGGCCCTTTTCCATGAAGAGCTCGCGCTGATCACCAATCAGCGCAGTGAGTGCAGACACGCCATTGGCGAACCTGCCGTTCCATGAGGCGTAACGCGCAAAGAAGCGAACCAGCTGCTCGTTGCCGTCCAGGCTTTCAAGGCTGTTCTGCACTCGATCGCTGCATTCCTCGAAGGCAACGAGGCCCTGGAAATACTCGTGGTTCAGTTCGATCTGCATGTCGGGTGATCAGAGCTCTTTGGCGAGCGCAGCCACAGAGGCGGCGTCCGGCAGAGAGGCCAGTGAGCCCAGGAGTGCGTCGCGCACAACCTGCAGCTCACGGTCGAACTGTTCCGTGCTGACGCCGTAGGCGCTCGCCAAACCGCGCGCTGTGGCCATCTCGTTGTCGGTGAGATCGCCGTCGGCGTAGCCAACCATCAGGCAGGAAGCCACCAGCGCGTCGGCGAACTCGGTGTCGAACGGCAGTTGCTTGAGGCGCTCCTCGGCGCGAGCATGCGAATCCTGTACGTCGGCAAACGCCGGCATGTCGCCTTCGCGGCTACCTTCGTAGAACGTCTGGATCAGCTGCGTTTCGGACGGGTGCACGCCGTCCACGTGCGACACGGCAAGCATGGCGGCAGTCAGCGCGTGGACTTGAGGGGCAGACAGATGCAGGTTCGGATTCATTCGGTTCTCCTGAATGGATTTGTTCAGCGGCCAAGGGCTTGCAGGCGAGCGATGCGCAACGCCTTCTGGATGTCTTCCAGTGGCATCCTTTTGAAGCGGTCCGGCAGCAGCGAGCGCCTCGATGTTTCGGAGACGGCGAGCAGCTCCATGAAGTCGATCATTTCGCGCTCCTGCGGCGGCATGAAGTCTTCGGCCGCCTTGGCAAGCGCTTCGATCAGCGCAAGCGTAGGCTCACGGTCGTGGTACTCAACCGCCAGCAGTACCAGCGCCTCAAGATCGGCGTTCGAATAGCCATTGAGCCGCTCGCAGAGCGCGATCAGTGCCTCGTCTTCAACGTCACCTGTGAGCGCGTAGCGCTTGATGAGTACCTTGACGATCTCGGAACGATCGGCGCCGTTCTCGGCGTAGAAGAAGGGCACCTTGCGATCCAGGCGGCCCGGGCGCTTGATGTCGGTGTCCAACTTGTCCGGGCGGTTCGTCAGCAGGATGAACAGCACGTTGCCGCGGTTGTCCGTGTCAGACATGAATTCCTTCAGGCGCGCGATGACCCGTGAGCTGGTGCCATCGTCGCCACCCTCGCCTCCACCGCTGCCGAAGCTGCGGTCACCCTCGTCGATCAGCACCGCGATCGGCCCCATCGCCTTGACCGTGGCCAGGACACGCTCGAGGTTGCGTTCGGTCGAACCCACCCACTTGGAGCGAAAGTTCTTCAGCGCGACGGCGGACAGCCCGGCCTCCTTGAGGAACGCCTTGAGAACGAAGGTCTTGCCGGCCCCCATCGGACCGACCGCCAGCAGGCCCATCGGGCTCAGCCGGGTGTTGCCCTCGCGGAGGTTCTTCGCGATCTCGTTGAGTTCGCCCTTGATGTGGTCGATGCCGCCAACGGCCGACAGGCCGTGCTTCGGTTCGACGAACTCGATCAGGCCCGCACATTCCTTCTCGATCAGCTCGCGCTTGCGGGCCTGGATCAGGCGCAGCACGGCTTCGTCGGGCGTCTGCTCGGGGAGGGACTTCGTCGGCTCTACCAGCTTGACGATCTCCTCAGGCGTCATGCCCGCCGTGATGCCAGCGAACTGCTTGGCGCGCGCTTCGGCGTCAGGTGTTCCCGTCAGGAGACCCAGGATAAGCCGTTCACGCTCCTCGACGGCCATCCCCGTGCCGTCCGAGGTCTTCATCAGGCTCTCGATCTGCACCGAGCGCATGCCCGCCATGCGGGTGGCGTACATGCTGGCCAGATTTGCCGACAGCGTGGGCGCGAGCTTGTTGACCAGGCCCAAGCGCGTGGCCTGGTCCGGCATCGGGATCTCGATGGCAGCAACCTTCGGGTTGTTGAGCAACCCCTGGTTGAGCGAGCCTAGCGACTCGACCACGATGAACGTGATGTTGTCCATGCCGTTCATCTGCCGGTCCAGTGACCAGCGATGGAACACCGTGGCGACCTTGCGGTCTTCGGCCGAAACGTAGCCTGCGTCATCGCCGGGCATCAACGTGTCCGCGTACGGCACGTAGAGCATGATGCCTTTCGTCGTGCGCAGGCTGCTCTCCAGGAGATGCAGCTTGGGCAACAGGTCGCCACCTGCGGACAGGTCGATGTCGTTGCTGCCCTTCTTGAGGACGTGCGCGCCGAACTCCGGCGAGATTTCAATGACGGTTGGCTTCGAGTCCGGTGCGAACTTGTTCGTCAGGAAGTCCTTGAGGTCCCGCAGTTCGCCGTCGACCAAGAAGACGTCGAAGACATTCCGGTACAGCACGAAGGTGGCGGCCTCACCCGCAAGGTACTTCTCGCGGATGGTTGTGGCCCAGGCGGGCATCGAGGTGGCTTTGCTCATGCGGGCCTCACAGGGTCCGGTTGCCACCCGTGCTCCCACCGCTGGCTTGCGCTGCGGTCTGTGCCGCTGCCGCTTTCATCGCTTCGAGCTCGGCACGCGCGCTGATGCTCGCGCTCTTGCGGGTCAAGTCCTTCATGCGGACGTCCAGATCGGTCGAGCGCAGTTCGGCGCCGAGGTTGGCTTCCGCGATGCGGCCCTTGATGTGTTCGCGCACGCCGCCCAGCGCTTGCACTTCGGCGTCCAGCGACAGCCCGTCAAGCGAGCTCTGGATCTGGATGCGGGCTTCGGCGCTCTGCAGCAGGCCGACCATGCGGTCCTTCTCGGCCTTGAGGTTCTGGATCTCGCCCTGCACCTCGATGAGGTTGTTCTTCATCGTGTCGGCATCGGTCTCGGCCGTTGCCAGTTCAGGGCGCAGGATGCCGAGGCCCTCGGTGAGCTGGTTCTTCTTCTGGATCAACACCATCGCCAGATCGTCCTGGCTGGTCGCCACCGCCGCAGCCAGGTCGCGGGTCACCTTGGCCAGGTCGCGCTCGGCGGTCTCCACTTGGCCGCGCAGCGCGTCTCGTCGCGAGATCACGCGGCCAGCAGCCTGCTTGAGTGCCATGTACTTCTGGGTCATCGACTGGATCGAGTTCTGATACGCGATCTCGGGATGCGCGTTCTCCTTCTTCTGGATCCACAGGCCCAGGAAGCCGTTCCAGAGGTTCCAGAGGCGTGAGGTCACTTGATGGTCAGCCATGATTCGTTCCTGCGTGGTGGTGAGGGGTGGGGCAATTGCCTTGCGGCGAATGGGTCAGTTGCGCGTTGTGTTCGGTGCTGCACGCTTGCGCGCCGCTGCCGCTTGCGTGGCCAGGGGAACCGGCGCCGCGACGGATGCTGCGCCTGTGTACGCCGGCAGCGAGAAGTTGCCCAGTTCCTGATCCAGGTCCATGGACACCTCTTCGCTGATGCGCAGTTTCTGAAGTGATTCCTCGAGCAGGGAGCCCATGTTCCCGTTGCGCGGTGCGGTCACCACCATCTGGTAGACCTCATCCATGCGAATGGGCATCGAGACGAGAGCGGCATCAATCATCGCGCGGCGGGCTGCCATGCGGCCCTGCCTGCGCAGCGACTCGGCAAAGTCAGCTTCAGCCCGGCGCAGCTGCGCCAATTCAGCCTGGCCGATACCAGGACGCGCCATTGCTTGCTGCACATCGCGAAGGCCGTTCTGAATCGAAGCTTCGTTCGTACCTTTGCGCCTGATCTCCTTCATCACGGCATCGCTGAGGCAAAGCCGCAGGAAGTCGATCGTGGTGTCTTCGAGCTGTTGCACGTCGAAGCGCGTCAGGGTCGAGTTCGCATCCCCGGCCATCCGATACAAAGACGCCACACGGTCGGTCATCTGCGAAAAATTCTGCAGGTGATCAGAGCCGCCGTGCGCCTTGATCTCGGCCGTGAGGCGCTCATACATGGCACCCAGCGTGCGATTGCGATCTTCCCTGTCCGCCCACTCCTTGAACGGCGGCAGACTCGGAATCACTACGATCGCAACCGTTTCGAGGGCGGCCATGGCGAGCAGGGTCAGCCCGAAGCCGTCGCCGCCCCACGGCAGCGAGGCCAGCAAGGCCGCGACACAGCCCACCCCGACAGCCATCAGGTGCGACGGATGCTGCAGGTAGTCCAGCCAGTAAGGGGTCTTCTTGATCACACGCTGACCCGGACTTGACCGCGGACGCCCGATTGACGCAGATGGCCGACCACGCGATCACTGAGGGCACGGACCTCGGCGCGCTCCAGCCACTGGACGTTGCGCGGATGCGCTTCTTGGATGGCAAAGTCATCGATGACCTTGGCCGGCTGCGTGGACAGCACGATGACGCGGTCACCCAGCGTGAGCGCTTCGCTCACATCGTGGGTGACGAAGATGACCACGCAGGGGTGAGCGCGGTGCAGGCGAATCAGCAGGCCCTGCATGTCCGCTCGTGTCTGCGCATCAAGCGCTCCGAACGGCTCGTCCATCAGCAGGATCTTGGGCTGCGTCACCAGGGCGCGTGCCAACGCCACCCGCTGGTTCTGGCCGCCGGAGAGCTGCGACGGGTACTGGTCGTGCTTGTCGGCCAGGCCCACCTCCTGCAGCATGTCATCGACGCGCTTGCTGGACTCGGCCTTGCTGATGCGGCGCGCCCATTCCTTGAAGCGGAACGGGTAGGCCACGTTCTCGCGAACCGTCAGGTCGGGGCGGTTGTTGTACTGCTGGAACACCATGATGGTGTCCTCATGCTGCGCATCGCAGACCTTGCCTTCGATGAACACCGAGCCGGTGGTCGGTGTCTTGACGTTCCAGGGGCGCACGCCACCCAGCATCTTCATCAGCGTCGACTTGCCGCACCCCGACGGGCCCAACAACATGTTGATCGCCGGGCGCTCGAAGCGCAGGCTGATGTCGTCCAGAACGCGCAGCGCCTTGCCGCTGGGCTGTTCGTATTCCTGAACAACGTTGCGAACCTCGATGATCGGTGGCACAGCACCCGCCGCGCCCGTCGCCGCAGCCTGTGGCTTTGCAGCGGCCGCGGGAGTCACGTCGTCGGTCATTTCGTTTCCCACTTGAAGAAGCGTCCCTTGAGCCACATCAGCGTCTGGTAGGTCAGCAAGGCCACGGCGATGATGACGATGATTCCGGCGAAGACCTGGTCCATCGCAACCAGGCGCTTGGCGTTGGCGATCATCTGGCCGAGGCCTTCCTGGGCGTTCACATACTCTGCCACGGTGATATAGGTCCAGCTGACCGACACGCCGACGATCACGGCGTCCATGATGCGAGGCATCGCCAGCGGCACCAACACCTTGGTGATGCACTCGAACTGGGTCGCGCCGATGTCTTTCGCGGCGACCAGGTATTGCTCGGGAACCGACCGGATCGCGTCACGCACCAGGGGTGTCAGGTAGACGATCGAGCCGACGAAAAGAAAGGCGATCTTCATGAACTCGCCAATGCCGAACCACATCGCCATGATCGGCAGCAGCGCGGCAACCGGTGCCGAGCGGAACGGGTCAATCAGCGGCGAGAAGAACGCGTTGATGCGCTGGGACGAGCCCATCAGGACGCCCAGCGGAATGCCGATGACGATGACCAGGGCGGACGCGGTGGCGACCCGCCCGACCGACCACATCGTGTGCACCAGCAGCTGGCTCTTGCCTTCGTACCAGGCGAGGTAGCTCATGGCCTGCGCCACGGAGAGCGGCGAAGGCAGTTGATTCTTGGTCATCAGACCGGAGGCGGCGAGTGCCGTCCAAATCAGCAGCACCGAAAGCACGGCTGACAAGCCGATGATTCGTCGCTTGGCGCGAGGAATCTCGGCATAGGGGTTCCAGAAGTTGCTCACAAGCGATCCTTGTTTGCTGTGTGCCAGGCGCGAAGAACGACAGGCCGGCCCCGCAGCGAACCGGCCTGGACTCAGCGTCCGTAGACCGCCAGGCGGGTCGATCGATTCAGCGTGCGGCAATCGTCGAGCGACATGCCGGCCGCACCTGGGTTGCCTTCATCGCACAGCGGGCGGCTGGATCCGTAGCCCACCACCTTCAGCCGCGCGGCGGGGATTTCCCACTGCTTCACCAGGTACTCGGCCACCGACTTCGCACGGCGAACCGAGAGGGCCTGGTTGGCCGCTTCAGCACCCACCGAGTCGCTGTTGCCGCTCAGTTCGAAGTAGGCGGCACCGTTGTTCTCCAGGAACGGCACCATCTTCGTGTCGATCACCTGCTGGGCCTTCTTCGACAGTTCAGCCGAACCCGACGTGAAGTTCACTTCCACCGGCTTTGTCACCTGTGCAGTTGCCGTCATCGCTTCGGTGCGACCGGCTTCGGTGTAGGTTTGCGCGGGCTTCGCGGCCGCCTCCTTGGCCTTCGTATCGCGCGCCAGCGCGGCCTTGATGAAGCGATAGTCGAAGCTGTCCTGGGGCGCAATCACCGGCGATTTCGGGTTCGCAAGCGAACCAGCTGCGCGGTAGATCTGGTCGAAGCGCGCATACACGCGCTCGTAGTGGTTGGTGTCACCCGCCATGCCCAGGATGCGGGCGTTGTCCGACAGGCCCGTCCAGAGCAGATTGCCGAACAGCGACTTCACGAAAGGCTTGCCTTCCTTCTGTGCCACCAGGCGGAAATACTCCTCCGTGTTCACCAGGGCGTCGACGGCAGCGTCCGGGTTGGCCTTGGCGGCTTCGACACCTTCCATCCAGCCGTCCACGAACTTCTGGAACACCTCGACGTTCTGCGGCTTGCTCAACTCGCGCTGGTCACAGGCCATCAGGTCGAAGATCAGGTTGCTGGCGGCCTTCGTCGAGTAGATGACGTGGGCCTTGGCATCACGCACTGCCAGCGACAGGTCCGGGTCCCACAGCACGGCGGCGTCCACCTGGCCGCCAACGATGGCGGAACGAACTCCCGACGTGCCCTCTTCCGGCTTGATGAAGATCATCTTCACCTGCTGCTTGGCGCGAGCGGTCATCGACGAGTTCTCGATGGCATCGATCAGCATGCCGTGCGACGGCGTGAACTGCACCAGCGCAACGGACTTGCCGGCCAGGTCCTCCACGCGCTTGATCGACGGGTCACGCGCGATGATGGCGTCGGCGCCGCGCGTGTTGTCCACCAGCATGACGGCCTTGGCGTCGTGGCCGGAGTTGCGCAGGTTCGGCTGCTCCTGGGCCCAGAAGTCCGATGTGCGCCACACACATTGCGCGGCCTTCGACTCGAATAGCGTCGTGATCGCCGGGATGTCGTCGTTGATGACGAACTCGACGCTCACCCCCAGGCGCGCATAGATGGACCCTGCGGCCGTCTTCAGGGCGCTGCCGTTGGCCAGCAGGCCGGGCGCATAGCCGTGGAAGCTCACGATGCTGACCTTCAGCGGGTTGCCCGGCGTGCCCAGTGATGCGTTCGGGTTCGACGGGACCGTGGCGCCCGCAGGTGCTGCACCGCCGCCGTAGGCCGCCGCGTTTGAAGTGCCCTGGACTGCTTTGGCCTGTTGCGCTTGTTCGGCATCGCGCTTGGCGAAGCGCTCTTTCAGGAAGAAGTTCCAAGCCACAGCGGCGAGCGCCGCAATGACGATCAAGACCAAAAGGCCTTTGGCGGCGGGGCCCGCTTTGTACTCACTCATCTGATTTCTCCAGGTATGGTTTTGTTGCCAGCGGGTCAGCTGACAGCGTTTGTTTGAGGAGCTCCCTGCCCATCAGGCCGCGCGGGTGCTTGGCGGAATTGGCTGATGAGCAGCTTGAACGACGTGCTGGTCACCAGCAGTTGTTCGATGAGTCGGTTGGCGCCTTCGCGCTTGGCCGTCAGGTCGCTGGTCAAGTCCGCCTGTTCCTGCACGGAGCGCGCGATCTCGCGGCTCATGAGGCCTTCGAGGTCAACGATCTGCTTGCGGATGTCGGCCACCATGGTTTCCCCGTTTTGTTTGAGCACGCCAATCTGCTCCATCGTTTCGGCATGCGCCTGCTCGACACCGGCACGAAGCCTGTTGGCGTGGGCGGCCAGTGCCTCGACCTTGTGCTCAGCGTCGCGGATCGGATCCTCAATAGTCCAGCCGTCGTCCGCAGCATCCATCGCGGCAATGGCCACCTTCTGCGTGCCCTGGTCCATCGCCCCCAGGCCATCAAGCACGCGCAGCAACTTTTCAGCGGGGTAAGGGGACGCCGGAATGCCGGCTGCGGCATACACCTCCGCCAGGCTCAATGTGATCTGCTCCTCCACCGGTGCGACGGGTTCGGCCAAAACCGGCGAGCTGACAGGATCAACAGCTGGAACTTCATCAGCGCCGCCTGCTAACGACCGGTCAGTGCCATCGTCAACGGGCGTGACAAAGCCCGCTCTGGCCAGGAAACCCATGACACCCTTCATACGAACCTCTCCAAGGAAGACTTTTTGCAAGCGGCTCGAATCATGCCCGAAGCGCTATCTGCAATCACCATGTTCCATGGGACAAACAGGACGCCAATACCTGAACCTGGGGCGTCGCCCCTTCAGGCCTGTTGCCCAGGCAGATGTCGCCCGTTGCCGTCCGCGCCACTTGGTGGCACGCGCGAATGGCGGGATGCGTTACGCAGGGGTGGACCTACCGGGTTGCGGCTGAGGTCGCCAGCACCGGCTGTACGAGCCCTTGCGCCTGCAGGCGCCACGTCCGTCCATCGGCGTAGCAACGCGGTGCAGGTCGCGTTCATGGCGCGTTGTACAACGCCACGCCAGGCCAGCTCAGAAGCCCGTCAGCGCAGCCCGCCGACGTAGCGCGTCACCGCCGCCACCGCTGCAACGCGGGCGCTGACGGGCACCGGTGCCGGCGGCGGCTTGGGGAAGAGCATGGCGCTCAGCCTGGCGCCCCAATCGGCCACCTCCGGATGCTCGGCCTGCTGGCAGGCCAGGCGGATGATCTCCTGCGCGTACTCGGCGTTGCGCACCAGCCATTCCACGTCGGTCACGCGGCCCATCTTGCGCCGCATCAGCACATGCAGGTGGGCGGCTACGGCCAGCCTCTCGCTGTCGCTCGCCATCACGCCACCTGCTCGCCGTGCTGGCTGAGGTCCAGCCCCTGCTGCTCCCGGCCTGCATCCACGCGCAAGCCGCCGAGCAGCAGGTAGACCAGCAGCAGGATGCCCGCCGTCATGACGGCGCTGAAGGCCACCGTGGCCAGCACGGCCACGGCCTGCGTGCCCAGGGACCCCGCCACACCGCCGACGCGCGGGTCGGCCAGCAGGCCGGTCAGCAATGCGCCCACGACGCCGCCCACGCCGTGCACGCCGAACACGTCCAGCGAGTCGTCGGCGCGCAGCCAGCGCTTCAGCCCGGTGGCGCCCCAGTAGCAGGCCGCGCCCGCCACCAGGCCGAGGAGCACCGCCGATGCCGGCGTGACGAAACCGCAGGCCGGCGTGATGGCGACCAGCCCCGCCACGGCGCCGCTGCACAGGCCCAGCAGCGTCGGCGTGCGGCGCGTCACCCACTCGACCGCCATCCACGACAGCGCGGCCGCAGCCGCGCCCAGCTGGGTGTTGAGCATCGCGATGCCGGCCCGCCCATCCGCCGCGCCGGCCGAGCCGCCGTTGAAGCCCATCCAGCCCACCCACAGCAGGCCGGCGCCGGTCATCGTGTAGGCCAGGTTGGCCGGCGTTAGCGGCGCGTGGCCGAAGCCCACGCGAGGGCCGAGCATCCACGCGGCCACGAGGCCCGCGACGCCGGCATTGATGTGCACGACCGTGCCGCCGGCAAAGTCCAGCGCACCCAACTGGGCCAACCAGCCCTGTGGTGCCCAAACCCAGTGCGCCACCGGCACGTAGACGAACAGCGACCACAGCCCGAGGAAGGCCAGCAGGCTGGCGAAGCGCATGCGCTCGGCCACCGCGCCAATGATCAGGCACGGCGTGATGATGGCGAAGCTGAGCTGGAACAGCGCGAACACGGCCGCCGGCACGCTGGGCATCAGCGCATGCACGCTGACCAGGCCGGCCGCCTTGTCATGCAGCACATTGCCCAGCCCTGCGCCGCCCAGGCCGCCGATCCAGCGCTCCAACCCGGCCGGCCCCGGCTCGAACGCCAGGCTGTAGCCGCAGGCGAACCACAGCAGCGACACCAGCGCCGCGCAAGCCAGCGTCTGGGCCATGACCGCCAGGATGTTCTTCTTGCGCACCATGCCGGCATAGAACAGCGCCAGGCCCGGCAGCGTCATCAGCAGGACCAGGGCGGTGGCGCTGAGCAGCCAGGCGGTATCGCCGGCACTGATCTGTGCGACCGGCACCTGCTCGGCAGCCTGCGCGGGCAGTGCAAGCAGACCCGCCAACAACGCGGCCGGTCGACGCGAAAGGGTGGAGAGCGCGGCTGGAAGGCGGTGATGGATGGGCATGCGGATGCGGCTGGTCGTGGCCGTGCATCAATAGCAAGCTCTGCGCCAACGCGCCTGCACCGCGCCGCGAGGTTCACCCCGCCAGCAGCCCGTCGACGAACTCGCGCTGGCCGGTGGGCGTCAGCACCAACGCGCGCGAGTCGTCATGGCGACGCAGCCAGCCGCGCGCCAGCAACGCCTCCAGCAAGGCCACAGCCTCGGCGCCCGCGAAATGCTCGCGCCGTTCCGACCAGTCCACGCACGGGTAGAGCGCCCGGCTTGCTGGCAACGCGGCCAGTGCCAGTCCTTGCGCCTGCAGCGCCGCATGCGCCGCGTCCGTGAGCCGCTCCGCAGCGCCCGCCCGCTCCACCCAGCCGCGCGAGCGCAGCACGTCGTGTAGCCGCACGCCCAGCTCGCCCGCCAGATGGCCGTAGCAACTCCGCGCATGCCGCAGGCCGCGCATCTCGGGCTTCTGCCAGCGGCGCACATCAGCCGCCGGTCCGGCATCCCTTCCATCAGCCACGCGCAGCAACGCCTCCAGCGCATGCGCCACGTCGCCATCGGCCAGGCCGAAGTAGCGGTGCCTTCCCTGCGGTCGCACCCGCGCCAGGCCTTCGTCAACGAGCAGCTTCAGGTGCGCCGACATCGTCGCCGCGCCCACGCCGGCATGCGTGGCCAGCTCGCCGGCCGTGTGCAGGCGGCCGTCCAGCAGCCGCGCCAGCACGCGCGCCCGTGTCGGGTCGGCAATCGCCGCCGCGACACGAGCCAGGCGTGGCTCGGCAGCACTCATCGCGGCACCTGCTCCCGTTCGTGCAGGCCGTAGTCGCGCACCACGGCGGCCACGCGCAACCGGTAGTCGGCAAACAACCCACCGCGCCCGGCCGCCTGGGCCTCGCGGTGACGCTCCATCTCGCGCCAGCCGCGCACGGCCTCTTCGTCGCGCCAGAAGGACAGCGACAGCAGCTTGTCCGGCTGCGTCAGGCTCTGGAAGCGCTCCATCGAGATGAAGCCGTCCATGCGCTCCAGCAGCGGCTTCAGCGCTGCGGCGTGGTCGAGGTAGGCCTGGCGGCCCTCGGCCGTGGGCTGGACTTCGAAGATGACGGCAATCATGGGCAGACATCCTCACAGAAAGTCCGCTCCTCGCGCAGGATGAAGCGCTGCGCCTGCGCGAACTCGAAGTTGGCGCGCGCCTCCGGGTCGTCCTTGAGCCGCGCGCGGTAGGCCTCGTATGCGGCCAACGAGTCGAAGCCCACCAGCCCCCAGGCCTCGTAGTTCGTGCCCTCCCAGGGCAGCCAGTAGCCGAGCAGCCGGCCGCCGAGGCGGGGAATGATGCGGCCCCAGTTGTCGGCGTAGTTGCGGAAGGCCTCGCGCTGCAGCGGGTCGATCTCGTAGCGGATGAAGCAGGTGATGTGGGGCATGGCGGTACTCAGACGCAAAAGGGATGCGGCCAGTGTGGGCGGCCTCGGCCCCGCGATGCTTCGCTGCGGAACGAAGCGTTACCCGGCCTCCAGGCAGCGAGCTATCCTCGCCAGCGCCACTCAACCCGCCCACCATGCCCAAGCCCGCGCCCCTCTCCACACCGGCTCCCGCAGGCGGGTCGGGTGGGTTGCTCGGTGCAGAAGGCCGGGGCCGGGGCGCGGCGCGGCTGACGCTGCTGGCCGTGGCCATCTACGGCCTGTTCGCGCTGAACATGGCGGTGCAGGTGCACCTCGGCCTGATGGCCGCCGAGCCGGCGCTGTGGCTGAGCGGCCTGAGCCTGGCGGGCATCACGGCCTTCTATGGGCTGGTGCGCAGCGGCCTGGGCCGCCATCTGGGGCACGACCCGTCGCTGACGTTGCCGCAGTCGCTCTTCGGCGCCCTCATCACCGCCTGGGGCTACGCCGTCGACCCGCCACTGCGCGGCGCCATCATCGCCATCATGCTGCTCAACCTGGTGTGGGGCATGTTCGTGCTGTCGCAGCGCCAGGCCTTCGGGCTCTACCTGTTCGGGCTGGCCGCGCTGGGCGGGGCGATGGGCTACGGCGCCGTCACCGACCCGGTGAATTTCCCGCCGGCGGTCGAGGCGCTGCACTTCAGTTTCGCGGCCATCCTGATGACAGCGGTGTCGGTGCTGTCGGTCAACATGGCCCGCATGCGCGCCAAGCTCGGCGCCCGCACGGCCGAGCTGCGCGCGGCGCTGGAGCGCATCCAGTACCTCGCCCACCACGACGAACTGACGAGCATCAGCAACCGCCGCCACCTCAGCGAGCGCCTCGCCGCCGAGCAACTCAACCAGCGCCAGAACGGCCAGACCATGAGCCTGGTGCTGATCGACATCGACCACTTCAAGGCCGTCAACGACAACCACGGCCACCCGGCGGGAGACGCCGTGCTGCGCCACTTTGCCGCCACGCTGCAAACCACGCTGCGCAGCACCGACTTCGCCGGCCGCTGGGGTGGCGAGGAGTTCCTCGTCGTCACACCGCAGGCCAGCGCCGAGACGGCCGCCACCCTCGTCGAGCGCCTGCGCGAGACGCTGGCCGCCACGTCCTTCGACAGCGTCGTGCCGGGCCTGCGCATCACCTTCTCGGCGGGCGTGGCCGAGTGCGCGCCGGGCGAGGACCTGCACCTCGCCATCGACCGCGCCGACCGCAGGCTCTACCAGGCCAAGCAGACGGGGCGGGATCGCACGGTCAGCGAGTTCGCGCCCTTGCTCTAGCGCGGCTCTACAGCGGCGCGACCGGGATGCACAGCTCGCAGTCGAACACGCCCGTCTGGTAGTCGAATTTCGACCCCGGCCGGTAGTGCTCGAAGCAGGGCCGCGCGTCGAACTGCAGGCCGCTGCCCGGTAGCCAGCGGCCCATCATGGCCGCCCAGGCCGCGCCGATCTCGGCGCCGGTGCCCTCGAAGTCCATGGCCGCGTAGCGGCCACCGGGCAGCTCGGTGACGAGGGCGCCGCCGTTGGGCACCCAGTCGGCCGGCACGGCCACGCCGGCGTCGTAGCGGCATTGCTCGGGCGGCGTGAGGCTGGGGTCGTCGTGGCTGATGCCGAAACGCGACACGGGGCTCGGAGGCTGTCGGGCTTGGGGTCGGGCGCGCGTTGGGCCTGCAAGGGGGCT
>NZ_JBDSQX010000171.1:0-19016 GCF_039929605.1 Roseateles sp. | reverse complement strand
TGGTTCCGGGCCTACGGCAAGTTGAGCGACGGCCGCATGCTGTTCGGTGGCAGCACCGGCCTGCTCGTCACCGAGCCGCAGCGCTACAAGCGCTGGGCCTTCAAGCCGCCGTTGGTGGCCACGGAGCTGCGCGTCGACAACCGCGACCTGCCCGCCGGCCTGCTCGCCCGGGGCCTGACGCTGGCGCCGCAGCAGCGGGCCTTTTCGGTCGGCTTCGCGTCGCTGGACTTCAGCGCCCCGTTGCTCAACCGCTACCGTTACCGGCTGCAGGGCTATGACGAGGACTGGATCGCGGCCTCCGCCGAGCGGCGTGTGGCCAGCTATGCCAACCTGGCGCCCGGCAAGTACGAGCTGCTGCTGCAGGGAAGCAACCGCCTCGGCGACTGGAGCGAGCCGCCGCTGCGCATCGCGGTGGAAGTGCTGCCGGCCTGGTGGCAGACCTGGTGGGCACGCACCCTCGCCGGCCTGCTGGCCGTGCTGGCGGTCTTGGGCCTGGTGCTGTTGCGCACCCGCCAGTTGCAGCGCCGCCAGGCCTGGCTGGAGCAGAGCGTGCAAGAGCGCACGGCCGAGCTGCGGGCCTTGTCCGAGGAGCTGCGGCAGAAGTCTGCGGCGCTGGAGATATCCAGCCTCAGCGATCCGCTGACCGGCCTGCACAACCGCCGCTATCTGACCCAGCACATCGAGGCCGATGTCGCGCTGGCACTGCGCCGCAGGGCAGCGGCGCCGAACGAGGCCAGCGACCTCGTCTTCCTGCTGATCGACATCGACCACTTCAAGCAGGTCAATGACCAATACGGCCACTCGGCCGGCGACGCGGTGCTGGTGCAACTGAGCGAGCGGCTGCGCCAGGGCTGCCGCGACAGCGACCATCTGGTGCGCTGGGGCGGTGAGGAGTTCCTCATCGTCGCCCGCGACGGCTCGCGCCTGCACGCCGCCAAGCACGCCGAACGCATCCGCCAGGCCGTGGCTGGCAAGCCCTTCGTGCTGCCCGACGGCCAGTTGCTGGTGCGCACCTGTTCGATCGGCTTCGCCTGCTTCCCGCTGGCACCGGCCCATCCCCGCGCGCTGGCCTGGAGCGCCGTCGTCGACGTGGCCGACGGCGCTCTCTACGAGGCCAAGCGCAGCGGCCGCAACCGCTGGGTCGGCGTGCTGGCGGCGGCGCACGGGCTCGACGAGCAGGGGCTGCAGCAGCTGCTGCAGCGGCCACCGAGCGAATGGCTGGCGAGCACGCAGCTGGACGTGCTGCGTGGCCCGGCCCCGCCGCCCTGAATGACGCCAGGGGCGGCTGACGCTGTCGTCGTCCTCTGCCGAGCGGATGAAAGCCAAGCAGCGCCGCCAGCCTGCGGCATAGCATCCGCGCCATGCCGCCGCCCCTCCTCGCCTTCGGCCACGCCGCGCTCGCGCAGCGCATCGTCGCCGAGCTGGCCGCCAGCCTGCAGCCGGGCGCGGGCAGCAGCACCGAGCCGGCCCTGGTGGTGGGCGTGTTCGGGGAATGGGGCGCGGGCAAGAGCCGGCTGCTGCAGACGGTGGCCGTGGCGCTTCAGGAGCGCAGCAAGGGCGGGGGCGAACACGCGCTGACCGTCGTCGTGCCCTTCAACGCCTGGCGCTACGAGCGCGAGGAGCACCTGCTGGTGCCGCTGCTGCGCGTGGCCCAGCAGTGTTTGCGCAAGGCGCTGGAGGAGAGCCTGGGCGCCGACATCCGCCGCAACGAGCGCCTGTCCGACCGCCTCGTGCTGCTCGGTGACCTGGCCCAGACCGTCTACCAGCACGGCGGCCGCGAGCTGCTGCAAACGGCGCTGGCGACGCAAGGCGTGGTGCTCAAGCTGCCCGAGCTGAAGGCCGAAGCCGGCAAAGCAGAGCCCTCGGCCTGGGCCCGCTGGCGCCAGCGCCGCGAAGCGCTGCAGCAGGCCCGCCGCCTGGCCCTGCCGGCCGACTCGCTGCACAGCCTGTACTACGACTTCCTGGAGCATCTGAAGGCCGTCACCGGCCGCAACCCCAAGGCGCTGGCGCTACACCGGCAGCGGCTCAAGTACCGGGGCCTGGGCTGGTGGCCGCGCCTGCTCTGGCGCTTGCGTGCGAGCGGCCTGTGGCTGGGCACCGGCGAGCTGCCGCCCGAGCACGACTTCCAGCTCAACCTCGTCTTCCTCGTCGACGACCTCGACCGCTGCCTGCCCGACAAGGCCGTCGAGGTGTTGGAGGCGATCAAGCTCTTCCTGGAGGTGGAAGGCTGCGCCTTCGTGCTGGCGCTGGACGAGGAAGTCATCGAGCGCGGCATCGCCCACCGCTACCGCGACTACGCGCTGCAGGGTCGCGAGGGGCTGACGCCGATCACCGGGGCGGAGTACCTGGAGAAGCTGGTGCATTTGCCGGTGCGGCTGCCGAGGCCGACGGGCGCGGCGGCGCGCGACTTCCTGGCCGACAAATGGGCCGACTGGTTCGCCGACGCCTCCGGCCAGCCCAACGACCTGGCCACGCTGGTGGCCGCCATCACCCCCGGCGTGCCGCGCAAGCTGCACCGCATGAACTCGTTGCTGGCGCTGGCCGAATCGCTGGGCGCGGGCGACGCCAAGACGCCGCGCCGCCGCGAATGGCTGGCCATCGTCTGCGCGCTGCAGCTGTTTGCGCCGGCGCTGTACCGCTACCTGCGGCTGCACGGCGCGCAGTACCTCATCACACTGTCGCAGTGGCGCACCGACGCGCTGTTCCGAGACGTCGCCGGCCTGCGCCTGGCGCTGCAGGCGCAGGTGCGTGGCGTCGATTCGCCGGTGCGGCTTCAGCACCAGTTGGTGCTGCAACGCCTGCCGGACCTGTGCGAGGCGGCGATGAACAATCGCTCCGGCTTCGACCTGCTGGAACTACTGGCCCGCGTGGGCGAGTTGCACGAGAACGCTGAGCTGAAAGGAGCCCAGTTGGGAGCGTTGCTGGTGTTCACCGAGGTGATGGATGTGCCGGATGCCAGCACATCGGCGGCGTCTTCGTCCTCATCCGACTCACCTGCCTCACCGGCCACCACGGCGCCGCCCGTGATCGACCTTCCGGCAGCCGCGCCCGCGTCGCCCACCCAGGTCACCGAGCCAAAGGCCATGGCGCCTGCGGCAGCCGTGCGGGCGGAAGGCGCTGTCGAACGGGACGCCGAGCCGCTGGCCACTGCCCCCCAGGAGGCCCGCCTGGAGAACGAGCGTGCGCTGCTGGAGGCCGTGGATTCAGGCGATCGGGAACTGGTGCGCGTAGCACTGTCGCGCGAAGGCGCGGCCTTGCGTGACCGCGTGTTCCCGGCCGGGCTGTGGGTCATGTTGCGCGCCGGCAAGTTGACGGCGCAGCTGAATGCCTGGATCGAACGTGGCGCGCCGGCCGACCAGACGCAGTTCCTGTTGCAGGAGCTCAAGCCCCACTTGTCGCAGGCGGCGGTGCTGGATCTGCTGCGCCAGTTTGGCGAGCCGGTGCTGAACGTGATCAAACGCCCGGACTGGGCGCACGGCGTACATGCCGAGGACGATCTCGCCCTGCTCGCGCCGCCGCTGCTCGGCGGCACACGCGTGTGGCTGCGGACGACGCCCACGAAGGCGCCGGCCGACTGGCTCATCCCGCGTGGCTGGGCCTGCGCCACGCGGCCCATCGAGGGCACGATGGCCCAAATCGGCGTCAACCTTGGCTCGGACGGCCGCTACGGGGTACACGCATCGCTACGCCTGAACCGGCGCGAAAGCGGCAACCGAGTGCATCAGCTGCTGCGCTGGGTGCCTCGGGGCAAGCTGGCCATGGGGTCACCCAACGGCCCCGCCGAGGAAGGTGAACTGCGCACGGTCAGCTTGAGCGAAGGGTTCTGGATGGCAGACACGGCGTGTTCCCGTGCGCTGTGGTGCACCGTGATGGGCGAAGAAATGCCGGGCGGCGATGCCAGCCTCCCGGCCACAGGCATCAGGGCAATGGATGTCGATTCCTTCCTGAACCAGTTGGAGCAGTGGCTGCCCGATACCGAAATACGCCTGCCCAGCGAAGCCGAATGGGAGAGCGCCTGCCGGGCCGGCACACGCACCCTGTTTGCTTTCGGCGATGAGGTGGCGGCGCAGTCTGTGAATGCTGAAGGCTCGACGATGCTGCCCGTTGGGGCGTTGGCCGCCAATGCCTGGGGCATGTTCCAGATGCACGGCAACGTCGCGGAGCTGTGCCGCGATTTGCTGACGCCCGAACGGCGCCACCCCGAGACCTGGGTCGACCCGGAGGGCCAGCCCGGCACCGACACCGGCTGGCACGCGGTCCGTGGCGGCTCGTTCCGCAGCAGCTTCGCGCAGACCCGCTCCGCCGCTGTCGACCGCATCGCGCGCGACGAGAGCCGCGACGACGTGGGCTTTCGCTTCATCGTCCGCTCCAGGCAGTCGCCCCAAGCCGAGCCCGCCTAAGCCCCCAACGCCGGCCCCCACCCAAACGGCGCCGGCAACTCCGCCAGGATGCGCTGCCGCAGCGGCGCATAAGCCTCGTCCACCGCCTGCCCAGCGCGGGGTGCGAGCGGGTCCTGGTGGCCGCCGAAGGCTTCGTCCAGCTCGGCCCAGTCGTCGGCGCTGAAATGCCGCACCGCATGCGGCAGTATCTCGGTCTCCTCACGCTTCATGTGGCGCAGGTAGCGCGTGGAATAGACGCGCAGCTGCTGCTCGAACTTGTCGCGCCGGCTCTCGCCCATCTGCTCCCAGGCCAGCAGCGAATGCTGCAGCTCGCGGATGGCGCGTTCGCCCTGGGCGTGGTCCATCTCCAGGTCGTCCAGCGTCCCGCGCAAGCCCGGCACCAGCGCGCGCAGCTTGGGGAAGAGCAGCTCGCTTTCCTTTTTGTGATGCAAGCGTTCTGGAAATTCGTCGACATAAAAGAGCATGGCCCGCAGCGCGCCGAAGTCGGGCGGCACCAAGGCAAGGCGCTGGGCCGCCAGCAGCAGGGGCAGCGTGCGCAGCATGGCCGCGAGGGCGTCGTGCTCGGCGCGGATGACGCGAACGGCGAGCGGCATGGTCAAGGCAGACATGCCGCCAAGCGTCGCGCAGCGACGACGCGCGAGCCTTGCGCTGGATCAATGAACCCAGGAACGGCAGTGGCGCGCACCCGCTGGCCTGGCGCTTCAGACCGCTGGCCGCGTTGCTTCTCCTCGCGGGCACGAGCCCGCAGCGTCGTCGCGCCTTGCCATCGGCCCGCCTCGCCACGCCCTCGGGCGGGCGCCACTGCCGTTCCTGGGTTGAAACACTCCCTCCGTAGAATCCCGCGTTTTGCCCTTCAGCCCCAAGAAAGCCTCGTCCATGACTGCATCGACCGCCTCCCCCACCCAGATGGCCAACGCGATCCGCGCACTCGCGATGGACGCGGTGCAGGCGGCCAACTCCGGCCACCCCGGCGCGCCCATGGGCATGGCCGACATCGCCGTGGCGCTGTGGGGCCGCCACCTGCAGCACAACCCGGCCAACCCGCTCTGGGCCAACCGCGACCGCTTCGTGCTGTCCAACGGACACGGTTCGATGCTGATCTATTCGGTGCTGCACCTGACCGGCTATGCGCTGCCCATCGACGAGCTGCGCAACTTCCGCCAGATGCACAGCAAGACGCCTGGTCACCCGGAAGTGGGCGTCACGCCGGGCATCGAGACGACCACCGGCCCGCTGGGCCAGGGCATGACCAACGCCGTCGGCCTGGCGCTGGCCGAGAAGCTGCTGGCGCGCGACTTCAACTGTGACAAGCACGTCATCGTCGACCACCACACCTACACCTTCCTGGGCGACGGCTGCCTGATGGAAGGCATCTCGCACGAAGCCGCGTCGCTGGCCGGCGCCTGGAAGCTGAACAAGCTGATCGCCATCTACGACGACAACGGCATCAGCATCGACGGCCAGGTCGCGCCCTGGTTCGCGGACGACACCGCCAAGCGCTTCCAGGCCTACGGCTGGAATGTCATCGGCCCGGTGGACGGCCATGACGTGGACGCGCTGGACGCCGCCATCGCCAAGGCCAGGAAGAGCACCGACAAGCCCACTTTCATCATCGCCAAGACGGCCATCGGCAAGGGCTCGCCCAACCGCGCCAACACGAGCAAGGCCCACGGCGAGCCGCTGGGTGCCGAAGAGATCAAGCTGACCCGAGAAGCCCTGGGCTGGACGCACGAGCCCTTCTCGGTGCCTGCCGAGGTCTACGCCGCCTGGGACGCCAAGGCCAGCGGCGCGAAGGTCGAGGCGGCCTGGGACGAGCGCTTCGACGCCTACGCCACGGCCCACCCCGAGCTGGCCGCCGAGTTCCAGCGCCGCATGGCCGGCGTGCTGCCTGCCAACTTCGCGCAGGTCGCCGTGGACGCGGTCGTCAAGGCCCACGCTGAAGCGCAGACCATCGCCAGCCGCAAGGCCAGCCAGCTGGCACTCGAAGCCTTCACGCTCGCCCTGCCCGAACTGCTGGGCGGCAGCGCCGACCTGACCGGCTCCAACCTCACCAACACCAGCTCCACGCCCAACCTGCGCTTCGACGCCGACGGCGTGCCGAACAACGGCCGTCACATCAACTACGGCGTTCGCGAATTCGGCATGGCGGCCATCATGAACGGCGTGGCGCTGCACGGCGGCTTCATCCCCTACGGCGGCACCTTCCTCACCTTCAGCGACTACAGCCGCAACGCCATCCGCATGGCCGCGCTGATGAAGGCGCGCGTCATCCATGTGATGACGCACGACTCCATCGGCCTGGGTGAAGACGGCCCGACGCACCAATCCATCGAGCACGTCGCCAGCCTCCGCCTGATCCCCGGCCTGGACGTCTGGCGCCCGGCCGACACGACCGAGACCGTCGTCGCCTGGACCATGGCCATCGGCAACGCCCAGCGCCCCAGCCTGCTGGCCCTGTCGCGCCAGAACCTGACCTACTCGCCCAAGACCAACGTCGACGAGATCGCCAAGGGCGCCTACGTGCTGCACGACCCCGTCAGCGCCAAGGGCAAGAGCAAGGCCGAGGCCGTCATCATCGCGACGGGCTCCGAGGTGCAGCTGGCCATGGCCGCCAAGGCGCTGCTGGCCGACGAAGGCATCAAGGTGCGCGTCGTCTCCATGCCGTCGACCAACGTGTTCGACCGCCAGGACAAGGACTACAAGAAGAGCGTGCTGCCCAAGGGCCTGCCGCGCGTGGCGGTCGAGATGGGCGTTAGCGACTTCTGGTGGAAGTACGGCGTGGACGCGGTCGTCGGCATCGACACCTTCGGCGAATCGGCCCCGGCCGGCGTGCTGTTCAAGCACTTCGGCTTCACGCCGGAGAATGTGGCGGCGACGGTGAAGGCGGTGTTGAAGAAGAAATAACGCTGCAGTCTTGCGGTAAAACCCTCCCTGCCATGACAGCCAGTGGAGGTGCGATGCGCATCATCATCTTTTTGACTTTCGTCTTGTACGCGCTGGCTGCGCATGCGCAGCCAGCCTTGCCGGATGGCAGTGCCGATCCGCTGCTGGCCTGTCTGCTCAACCCCAGATCGCCTCCGGAACTGCCGCGCGAAATGCGCGCGCGCCTGCGGGATCAGCCGCGAAGCTCGCGCCTGGTTCGGGTGAAGCTGGTGTTTGAGAGCGCCGTTGCCGCCCCTCGGGTGGAGATGCTGGCCAACACGGCCGATGAGCCCATGCAGGATCAGGTGTTCGACTACCTGAAGGGCTATCGCATGCCTTGCCTGCCTCTGGACGGCGCCCCGCTCGCCGTGGTCCAGGAATTCGTATTTGCCGGCGACGCGCCGGTCCGGATATCAGCGGCTCAAACGTGGTCAGAGCAGGCAGTCTCGAAGAAGTGTGTCGTCATGCCGCGCAAGGCGCCTGAGTTCGTCTATTCGCAGATGGAGGATCCAATAGTCAAGACCTTGGCCCTGGTTCGCTTCGATGGCGACGGTCAGCAGCCGCCGAAAGTACAGATCCTCTACTCCAACGCCGGGCCACGACCCAAGAAAGCCATTCTTGAGTATCTGGAGGAGTACCGGATGCCGTGTCGTCAGGCGGGCGATTCGCCTTACGCCTTCGATCAGCTGTTCGTGTACGTCTTCACGTCCGCAAAGCCGCCGAAATTCCGCGAAGCTGAGGTGCCGCTGTCCAAGTTCATGGGCTGGGTGAAAGGGCACAACGCCCTGCACGCGTCCTTCGACTTCGACTCCATGGCCTGCCCCTTCAAGGTCACTTGGACACAGCGGCGGCCTCATCTTCCCAACACTGCGGCCGAGGTCGGTCGGCGCGACCCTAACCGCCTGGAATTCCTCCGTTGGCTGGCTGGGCTCGAGATCGAGTTGGACCAGCGCTCCCAGGACTGGTTGTTTGATGAGTCCATGGTCATCGACATTCCCTGTGGCCAGTTCGCGGCAGGGCCGGGCGGCTGAAATCACACTGAAACCGCCCCGTTACCCGAATCGTTGAGAATCGGCGCCCGCGCGAATTTTTCATCCTCTGGAGACTTTCCCCATGACCATCAAGATCGGCATCAACGGCTTCGGCCGCATCGGACGCATGGTGTTCCGTGCCGCTGTCGCGAACTTCAAGGACATCGAGGTCGTCGCGATCAACGATCTGCTTGAGCCCGACTACCTGGCCTACATGCTCAAGTACGACAGCGTGCACGGCAAGTTCGACGGTGAAGTTTCGGTGGACGGCAACACGCTGGTCGTGAACGGCAAGAAGATCCGCCTGACCGCCGTAAAGGACCCGTCCGAGCTGCAGTGGGCCGCCATCGGCGCCGACATCGTCATCGAAGCCACGGGCATCTTCCTGGACAAGGCCGGCGGCGAGAAGCACCTGGCAGCGGGCGCGAAGAAGGTCATCTTCTCGGCACCGTCCAAGGACGAGACGCCGATGTTCGTCTTCGGTGTGAACCACACCAAGTACGCCGGCGAAGCCATCATCTCCAACGCGTCGTGCACGACCAACTGCCTGGCCCCGCTGGCCAAGGTGCTGAACGACAAGTGGGGCATCAAGCGCGGCCTGATGACCACCGTGCACGCGGCCACCGCCACGCAGAAAACCGTGGACGGCCCGAGCAACAAGGACTGGCGCGGCGGCCGCGGCATCCTGGAGAACATCATCCCCAGCAGCACCGGCGCCGCCAAGGCCGTCGGCAAGGTCATCCCCGAGCTGAACAAGAAGCTGACCGGCATGGCCTTCCGCGTGCCCACCAGCGACGTGTCGGTCGTCGACCTGACTGTGGAGCTGAACAGCGAGGCCACCTACGCCGAGATCTGCGCCGAGTTCAAGGCCCAGAGCGAAGGCGCGCTGAAGGGCGTGCTGGGCTACACGGAAGACAAGGTCGTCGCGACCGACTTCCGTGGCGATGCGCGTACGTCGATCTTCGACGCCGACGCCGGCATCGCGCTGGACAGCACCTTCGTGAAGCTGGTGTCCTGGTACGACAACGAGTGGGGCTACTCGAACAAGGTGCTCGAAATGGTTCGCGTCGTCGCTGGCTAAGGAGCCCCTCGTCCAGGCTTGCCGCGCTGAACGCGGGCAAGTCTGGCCGGTCCCCCGAGGGGACGGCGATGCTCGCGGGGAAAGCCCCGCTCGCACATCGCCAGGCGGGCCGGCTTGGGGGCGGCCCGGCGCTCGGCCCGCAGGGTGAACGCCCCAAGACTTCCTGACCGGCTCCACGCCCGACGGCTCGCCTTCCCCGAAGGTACCGACAAGACCTGCAAAAACTACACGAGCGGCGCTGACGAGGAGTCGGTGCAGCTGGGTCATTTCGACCGCACGGGGGGCAATGCGTCGTGGAACTCCGCGCACGGCAGCCGTGGCTGCAGCCAGCCCACGCTGGTGGCGACGGGTGGTGCGGGGCTGCTGTACTGCTTCGCGGCGAACTGACCGGCCCGTTGCCGCCGGCCGCTGCATCGGTCGGCGAGGCGCCCAGGGCCGCGTCCTACGCGCAGAGTTCGTGGCGCCTCACGCACCCGCTTGGGCAGCCCTTAGAAGATTCGTTATGTTCCATCGAACTTCTAAGGAGCCCTCCATGAACGCCACCCCACGTTTTACCGCCATCCTGGCCCTCGCCGCTGCCTGCGGCGCTGCCTTCGCCCAAACCCCCACTGCACCCGCCGCCTCGGCGCCCAACGCGGTGGGGACAAGCACCGAAACCGCCAAGGCAGCCAATGAGAAGGCCATCAAGCGCTCCGACGTGGCCACCGTCGTGCGCACCGGCCCGACGGCCGCCGACCGCGCCAAACAGGCAGCCAACAAGGCCGAGTCCAAGGTCGACGGTTTGTCGAACGCCGATGGCACGACGCTTGCCAGCGACACCACGCGCAACAGCACCCGCGACGCGACCCGCGCGCCGCGTGCCGACCGCAACTGAGAGAGCTCACTCCCTTACACCCATCCACGCAAGGAGACTGCCATGAACAATCCCAACGACCGCCGCCTCGTGACAGGCCTGTTCCCTGATCGCGCCAGCGCCGAATCCGCCTACAACGCCGCCAGTGAGCGCGGTTATGGCAAGAATGACGTGAACGTCGTGATGTCCGACGAAACCCGCCAGCGCCACTTCGCCGCGGCCGGCACCGAGACCGAGCTGGGCAACAAGGCGGCTGAAGGCGCCGGCATTGGCGGCGCGATCGGCGGCACGCTGGGCGCCATCGCCGCAGCCGTGGCCGCCGTGGGCACAAGTGTCGCGATTCCGGGCCTGGGCCTCGTCGTGGCCGGCCCGCTGGCTGCGGCCATTGCCGGTGCCGGTGCCGGGGCGGCCAGCGGCGGCCTCGTGGGTGCGCTGATCGGCTGGAGCATCCCGGAGGAGCGTGTCAAGCACTACGAGGAAGGCCTCAAGCGCGGCGGCATCCTGATGGGCGTGCGCGCCAAGTCGGACGAAGACGCCGAGCACTTCGAGCGGCACTGGACGACCTCGAACGGCCAGCACGTCTATCGCTGATAGCCGGCACTCGCGGGGAGACGGCAGCTGCGGGTCAGCTGCCGTTTTCTTTGCGGGGTGCCGAGACGTTTTGCACGCCGCCGCTTGGCGGCAGCGGTTACCGCCAGGCGGCGCCCGGCGCTTCACGCCCATACTGACACGGCCCCTGCTCCGCCTGACTGCCGTGTCCAAGCCCAGAAACCGCTTCCTCCTCAACTACATGCTCGGCATCGTCAGCATCGTCATCGGCGCCGGCGTGACCAGCGCCACGGATTCCATGCTGCCGCTCGCCATGGGCGGCGCAGTCGGCGTGATGTGCACGTACTCGCTGGTGCGCGCCATCTGGCAGGGCAAGCTCAAAGCGGCCCGCCGGCGCTGAAGCGGGTTCCACGTCGCCCATCTGCATGGCGACACGCTGGAGCCGGCCCAGCTCGGCAGCAACCTGACGCGAAACACTGCGCTGACCGAGAGAGCAAAAGCCCCAAGGCCGCTGGCGACACGCCCAACGAGCACGACATCCTGACCGCTCCACGCCGGACGGCCGCGCCTACTCCGAAGGCGCCGATAAGACTTACAAGAACTACACGAGCGGCGCCGAGGACGGCTCCGTCCAGCTCGGCCACTTCGACCGCATCGGCGGCGGCAACGCCTCGTGGAACTCCGCCCACGCGAGCCGGGGCTGCAGCCAGCCCAAGCTGGCGGCGGCGGGTGGGCGGGGCTGCTGTACTGCTTCGCGGCGAACTGAGATTGGCCTGGCGCCTACAGCGCCATGACAAGCCAGCGGCGGCCGTCAGGGCGCCACTGGGCAGGAAAGACTCTGCAGCGCATCGCCACGGAACTTGGCCACGATGAGGTCCGACGATCCCTTGTCGGCATGCCAGATCGCTTCATCGACGCCGACCTGATCCGGATCGCCCAAATGGAAATGAACGCTGGCGCGGTCGTCGCCTGGCTTGAC
This sequence comes from Roseateles sp., assembly GCF_039929605.1. Classification (GTDB taxonomy): domain Bacteria; phylum Pseudomonadota; class Gammaproteobacteria; order Burkholderiales; family Burkholderiaceae_C; genus Pelomonas. The sequence continues at coordinate 7,201 of NZ_JBDSQX010000171.1, read as the reverse complement.
CTTCGAACACCAGGCAGCGGGGTAGGCCCACTGGCCGCAACTGCCAGACCGGTAGCACGAGGGCGTGATGCAGGCTTGCGCAGTGAGGTTCCATTTGCCACCGCCTGCCTCGCAACGCCTCGCCGGGCCGGCATAGAGCACCGCGAAGAGGACAAGGCCGAAGAAGGCCGCAGTCGCAACATGCACCAGGCGCGTTGAAAGTCGGCCCATGAGGCTCCCCGCAACCGTCGCCCAAGCCTACTGCCGCGCCAAGCCCAACGCAGCTTCCACCGCCGCCAATTCCTCGCCCGTCAACACCGCCCCATTCGCCGCACCGAGCGCGTCGTCGATCTGCGCCAGCCGGCTCGCGCCGACCAGCACCGACGTCATGCCGGCGTGCCGCAGCACCCAGGTCAGCGCCAGCTGCGGCAGCGTCTGGCCGCGCGCGTCGGCAAGTGCCTTGAGGCCACGAACCGCAGCCAGCTTGCCCGGCGTGATGTCGGTCGACTTCAGGAAGCCGCCCTTGGCCGCACGCGAGTCCGCCGGGATGGCCGAGGCCAGGTAACGCTCCGTCAGGATGCCCTGCGCGAGCGGCGAGAACGCGATGCAGCCGATGCCTTCGTCGGCCAGCGTGTCCAACAAGCCGCCCTCCACCCAGCGATCCAGCATGCTGTAGCGCGGCTGGTGGATGACGCAGGGCGTGCCCAGCCGGCGCAGGATGGCGCTGGCCTCGCGCGTCTGCTCGACCGAGTAGTTGGACACGCCCACATACAGCGCGCGCCCGCTGCGCACCGCGTGGTCCAGCGCGCCCATGGTCTCTTCGAGCGGGGTGTGCGGGTCGGGGCGGTGGGAATAGAAAATGTCGACGTAGGGCAGGCCCAGCCGCTTCAAGCTCGCGTCCAGGCTGGCGAGCATGTATTTGCGTGAACCCCATTCGCCGTAAGGCCCCGGGCCCATGCGGTAACCGGCCTTGGTGGAGATGATCAGCTCGTCGCGGTGGGCATGCAGTTCCTCGCGCAACAGGCGGCCCATCGTGGTCTCGGCCGAGCCGGGCGGCGGGCCGTAGTTGTTGGCCAGGTCGAAGTGGGTGATGCCGCGGTCGAAGGCGCCGAGCACCATCTCGCGCGCGGTGTCGAAACGGTCCACATCGCCGAAGTTGTGCCACAAGCCGAGGGACAGCGTGGGCAGCAGCAACCCGCTGCGGCCGCTGCGGCGGTAGGGCTGGCGTTCGTAGCGTTGTGGGTCAGGGGTGTAGCTCATCTGCGGGATCGTAGGCGAGTACCTGCTTGTAGTGGGCCCGGCCGCTCAGAACGTGACCTTGACAGACGCCGCGCTGCGCCTGGCTTCACCGTGGAAGACGGCTTCGATGTTGTTGCCGTCGGGGTCCAGCACGAAGGCGGCGTAGTAGCCCGGCGGGTATCCCGTCGCGGGGTCGCGGAGGCGGGGCGGCCCGTTGTCGGTTCCGCCCGCGCGCACGGCGGCGGAGTGGAAGGCGTCGACCGTCGCACGGTCCTTGGCCTGGAAGGCCAGGTGCACGCGGCCCGTCAGCTGGCCCTGCGCGGCCTCGCTTTGGGCGGTCGAGACGAACAGTTCGTCCGCCCAGAAATAGCTGTCGCCTGTGCCACCGATGGGAATGTCCAGCACCTTGAAGACGGCTTCGTAGAAGCGCTGGCTGGCCGCCAGGTCGCGCACGACGAGGTGAAGATGGTCGATCAGCCGGCCGCGATGCAATTCCTGAGTTTCCATGGGCGCTCCTATTCCCGGGCGGGGTGAGTGGAATGGGAATGTTAGGCAACAGCGAGTGCGCGGGTAGTGCGCAGCCGAGGCCGAGTTGCAACGACCGGTTCGGGCCGCGTCCTTCGCCCGACATTCATCGACATCCACCGACGTCCCCTAGAAAAAACCCTTCAGCCGGCGGGCCGGGTGAAGGGTTGAAATCCACCCAGGGGCGGTGGAGGAGACAAACAGATGAGCCGTTAGCTTAACGGCACTTCGGCACCGCAGCGATCAAGAAAATGACTGAGCTCATAACGGAAATGCTGCTGGCCATCCGCCCCCCCCACGCCGCGCATCCATCCCAAAAGAGCCAGGGAAGGCTTCACACGTCGCCTTTTCGGCTGCCACGCGTTTGGACTACCTTCACGTCGTCTTGGCAAGGAGGTCGGCATGAGCTCTCCAAGCGCTTGAAAACGCGCCTGCAGGGCAACCTCGCGGGCCACCACTGGTTGGCGCGCAACATCTGAGTGCAAAGGGGCCGCCTGTAGATGTGCAGTCTGTTGGGCGTTGTTAGGCATCGCGTTCATAGCTCATGCCAGTGACAGCCGCCACTTTCCCTCCTTGAACGCATTCAGCAGCGTCTTGGCCCTACCTTCACCGAGTTCAAGATACGACTTCCCTTGCGCGAAGAAGTCATTGAGGCCCGGGATGTCCGCGAGTTCCTTTGCCGTGATTTTCGAGTACCCCATCGTCCACGAAGCAAAGGCGCGCTGCTCGATCTGCTCCAGAATGACCTTCGTGACTCGGTTGTGGCGCTTGTCACTCGCTATCGTTTCGAACAGTGCTTCGACGACGGATCGATCACCCTCCAGCGCTTGGAAAAACGTTCCATCGCGATACAGAAGCATGCCAGTGACGTCCACCTTCGCATTCTTCTCACGACATTCATCCAGCAACGTCTTGAGCTCCGAGGCAGTGAAGGGCTTCGCCGAGGCGCTGCAGTAAATGCAGTGTGTGAGTTCCATGCGTGCTCCTGGGATAGGAAGGAATTGCGACGCCCAACGAATGAACGGGACTTCTCCGTCCTTCTGACCGCAGGATATTGACCTCGCCAAGAACGTTTTCGCTGTGCGAGGCATCAACTAGGCCGGCGCCACATGCGGCCCATGCGGCCCATTGTGGTTGGGCTGGGCGGCACCGGGATGCGTGCAAGCCCGCAGTGGCGACGCGATCCATGGCCGGCGTGCTGGCAGCCGCTACATTGCGGCCGACCCCTGTCCCACCCACCCAGACGCTCTTGAACACATCCGACACCGCCTCGCAACGCCCCGAAGCCATCGGCTTCTGGGAGGCCCTGCGCTTCTGGCTCAAGCTCGGCTTCATCAGCTTTGGCGGGCCGGCCGGGCAGATTTCCATCATGCACACGGAGTTGGTGGAGCGGCGCCGCTGGATCAGCGAGAAGCGTTTTCTGCACGCGCTGAACTACTGCATGCTGCTGCCCGGCCCCGAGGCCCAGCAGCTCGCCACCTACATCGGCTGGCTGATGCACCGCACGCGCGGCGGGCTGGTGGCCGGCGCGCTGTTCGTGCTGCCGTCGCTGTTCATCCTCATCGCGCTGTCATGGGTGTATCTCGCCTACGGCAAGTTGCCGCTGGTGGCCGGCCTGTTCTACGGGCTGAAGCCGGCTGTCACGGCGCTGGTCGTGCACGCCGCCCACCGCATCGGTACGCGGGCGCTGAAGAACGGCTGGCTCTGGGGCATCGCGGCGGCCGCCTTCGTCGCCATCTTTGCGCTGGGCGCGCCCTTCCCGCTCATCGTGCTCGGCGCCGCCGCCATCGGCCACTTTGGCGGCCGGCGCGCGCCGCAGGTCTTCGCCCTCGGCGGCGGCCACGGCGCGGCCAAGCAGGGCTACGGCCCGGCCCTTATCGACGACGACACGCCCACGCCGCCCCACGCCCGCTTCAGCCGTGGCCGCCTCGCCCGCGTGCTCGCCATCGGCCTGGGCCTGTGGCTCGCCGCCATGGCCGGCCTCGTGGCCGCCTACGGCCTGCAGGGCGCGCTGACGCAGATGGGCTGGTTCTTCACCAAGGCCGCGCTGCTGACCTTTGGCGGCGCCTACGCGGTGCTGCCCTATGTCTACCAGGGCGCCGTGGAGCAGCACCAATGGCTGAGCGGCACGCAGATGATCGACGGCCTCGCCTTGGGCGAGACGACGCCCGGCCCGCTCATCATGGTGGTCGCCTTCGTCGGCTTCGTCGGTGGCTGGGCGAGCCAGCTGTTCGGGCCCGACGCCCTCTTCCTGGCCGGCGCGGCCGCCGCCACCGTGGTGACCTGCTTCACCTTCCTGCCGTCCTTCGTCTTCATCCTGGCCGGCGGGCCGCTGATCGAGTCCACCCACGGCAAGCTGCAGTTCACCGCGCCGCTGACGGCCATTACGGCCGCCGTCGTCGGCGTCATCCTCAACCTGGCCGTGTTCTTCGCCTGGCATGTGTTGTGGCCGCAAGGGTGGGCCGGCCGGTTCGATTGGGTCTCGGCCCTGATCGCCATCGGCGCCGGCGTGGCGCTGTTCCGCTTCAAGCTGGGCGTGATGCCGCTGCTCGGGCTGTGCGCGGGCCTGGGCTTTGCCTTGACGCACTTCGGCCTGGGCGCTTGAAGGCACGACACTTGCCGCTTCACCGCATCGCGCGATGTCCGCGCGTCGAAAAGGAAATGCCATGCAAGTGCAGGTCGAAACCGACAACCATGTCGAAGGTCGCGAGAAGTTGATCGAGCACGTCGAGAGCGTGATCCGCAACGCCGTCGACCGCTTCGCGGGTCAGGTGACGCACGTCGAGGCCCACCTGGGCGATGTCAATGGCAGCGAGAAGTCCGGCGCCGACGACATGCGCTGCGTGCTGGAGGCGCGCGTGGCCGGGTTGAAGAACATCGCGGTCAAGCATCACGCCGACAGCCTGCACGTCGCCATCGCGGGCGCGGCCGACAAGCTGAAAAATGCGCTCGAATCAGCGCTTGGCAAGGCCCACGCCCGCGAGCGGCGTCATGCTGGAACAGGTGAATTGAGTGCTGACGTGGCACGCGAGACCGACGACCGCGAGATGCCGCTGACCTGACGAGCCCACGGGCAGCGGGGGCGTCCGGGGCTAAAGCCGAATCAAGCCATGCCGCCAGGCGCCGCCCCCAGCTCGCCGGACTCACGCGCCTTGCGGCCGTAGAACAGCTCGAACAGCGGTGTGGCCATCATGGTGGTCGCCACCGCCATCAGCACCAGCATCGAGAACAGCGCCGGGCCGATGATGCCCTTCTGCAGGCCGATGTTGATGATGATGAGCTCCATCAGGCCGCGCGAGTTCATCAGCGCGCCGATGCCCAGGGCGGTGCGGTTGTCTTCACCCGCCAGGCGCGCCGCCACGTAGCAGGCGCCGAACTTGGCCAGCACCGAGGCCACCAGCACGCCCAGGGCGATCAGGAACAGGTCGAGCGAATTGATCATGTCCAGCCGCGTGTTCAGGCCCGAGTAGGTGAAGAACATCGGCAGCAGCAGGATGACGGTGAGCGGCTCGACCTTCTTCTTCAGCTCGGCGGCGAACAGGCCGCGCGGCATGACCGCACCGATGATGAAGCCGCCGAAGATGGCGTGGATGCCGACGGCGTCCATGACGAAGGCGGACACGCAGAAGGCGATCAGCGTGAGGCCCAGCACCGTGTGGCTCATGTGTCCTTCACGCTCCACCATGCGGCCCAGCGGCGCCAGCACCCGGCGGCCGAACAGCACGACGGCCGCCGCCCAGAGCACGCCACCGCCGATGGCCAGCACGGCCACACCCGGGCCGGCGCCGAACGCCGCCAACACCAGGGCCAGCACACACCAGGAGACGGCGTCGTCGAACGCGCCTGCCGTGAGTGCGAGCGTGCCGAGCGACGTGTGGGCCAGGCCCTGCTCATTGATGATGCGGGCCAGCATGGGGAAGGCGGTCAGCGCGATGCAGGCGCCCATGAACAGGGTGGCGTTGGTCGCGGAGATGCCTTCGGCGAACAAGCCCGGCACGGTGAGCAGGAACGGCGTGATCAGAAAGGCGATGACGAACGGCGCCGCGATGCCGGACACCGACACGCCGATGGCGCTCTTGGCCTTGCTGGCGAAGTGGTCCAGCCGCAGCGTCGTGCCGACCAGGAACATGTACAGCCCCACGCCAAGCTGGGCGCCGGTGTAGAGCACGCTGCGCATCTCCTTCGGAAAGACGGCAGCCTGCAGGTCGGGGGAATACAAGCCCAGCAGCGACGGGCCGAGGATCACGCCCGCGATCATTTCGCCGACGACCTGGGGCTGGCCCAGGAACTTGCGGCCGGCCCAGCCCACCACGCGGCAGGCCCCCATGATGAGGGCCAGCTGCAGGAAGAAGTGGATGCTGAAGTCGCCTGGCGAGTAGGTGCTAGCGACGGCGGCGGCGGCGGGGCCGTGCTTGCCGAACACGTCGCCCAGCATGGCGATGAGATTGAAATCCATAGGCTTGCTTGTTTGATTTCTTGCGGTGGCGCTGCGCGGCGACAACGTTGTCTTCAGCTGGACCGCAGCGAGGCGACACGCTGGATTGCACTGTGCCTACCGCCGTTGCCAAGTCCATTGGGGCGAACAGATTCGTACCTATGTACCTACATCTCGTTTACACAGCGGCAGGCGAGTAGGTACATTTCGCATCGCCATGAAGCTCCTCTCCAGCCGCGAGTTCAACCGCGATGTCAGCCTTGCCAAGCGCGCCGCGCTGGCAGAGCCAGTGCTGATCACCGACCGTGGCCAGCCCACGCATGTGCTGATGAGCATTGCCGAGTACCGCCGCCTGACCGGCGAGGGCGACAACATCCTGGAGATGTTGGCCATGCCCGAGACGGTCGCCATCGACGACGCCGACGCCGCGTCCGACGGCGCCTGGGATCACCGCGAACCTCTCGCTTGACCATGTTCCTGCTCGACACCGGCATCGTGCTGGAACTCCGAAAGGCCAAGGCCGGCCAGGCCGACGCCGGGCTGATGGCCTGGGCCGCCGGCATCCCGCGCCAGAAGCTCTTCATCTCGGCGCTCAACCTGCTGGAGATCGAGAACGCCGCCGCCCGCCTGGGCCGCAAGGACCGCGCGGCCGGGCTGGTGGTGCGGGGGTGGATCGACGAACGCGTCACGCCGGCCTTCGAGGGCCGCGTGCTGGCGGTGGACGCCGCCGTCGTGCGCCGCCGCGCCCAACTGCCCTACGCCAACACACGCGACGGCCTGCTGGCCGCCACCGCACTGGAGCACGGTCTGACCTTCGTGACGCACCGCGTCTCGGCCTTCCGCGCCGGCCGCGTGAAGCTGCTCAACCCCTCGGGCTACGTGGCACCGCCCAGCGATGACGACGAAGACTGGGCCCATGGGACGCAAACCGGCCACCAGTGGCTGAAGAACCTGTATGTCAGGGCCTGATATGAAATTCAAACAAAGCCACAGAGGCGCAGAGACACAGAGGGGCCTTCATCC
>NZ_JBDSQX010000170.1:0-17427 GCF_039929605.1 Roseateles sp. | reverse complement strand
CGCGGTGAGCTTCCTGCTCTGGTACACAGTGGCACGCGAGGCGCAGGAGATCCAGCCACTGGTGCCGGCGCTGCAGAGCTGGTGGATGAAGATCCACGTGCCGGCCAATTTCGTCGGCTACGGCAGCTTCGCGCTGGCGGCCATGGTGGCGCTGGCCTACCTGCTCAAGACGGCGGCGACGCGCGCGCTGTGGATCGGCCTCGTCGCCATGCCGGTGGGCATCATCGTGATCGTCCTCGCCGTGCGCTACGGCGCCGACGTGAGCGCCGCCACCGCCACCGGCCTGGACGGCTGGGCGCGCAAGATCGCCGGCGTGGCCGCCTTCCTGGCGCTGGCCGTGGCGCTGCGCCCGCAGCTGACGGCCCGCCTGCCCGCCCTGCCCCAGCTCGACGACCTCATGTACAAGTCCATCGCGCTGGGCTTTGCCTTCTTCACCATCGCCACCATCCTGGGCGCCTTCTGGGCCGCCGAGGCCTGGGGCGGCTACTGGAGCTGGGACCCGAAGGAGACCTGGGCGCTGATCGTCTGGCTCAACTACGCGGCGTGGCTGCACATGCGGCTGATGAAGGGCCTGCGCGGCAACGTCTCGGCCTGGTGGGCGCTGGTGGGCCTGCTGGTGACGACCTTCGCCTTCCTCGGCGTCAACATGTTCCTGAGCGGCCTGCACAGCTACGGCGAACTCTGACCAAGCAGCGCTTGCCGAGCTGGCGCTGCGGCATCGGCGCAGCAGCCACGACGTCTAGGCCGTGGCGACGTAGCCGACCCTGAATCGCGGCGCGGGCGGTGCATCGCGCCACAACGTGAAGCGGCTGTGGGCCCATCGCGCCGCGTCGTAGATGGCGACGGACGCCACGGCGCCCGGCTCGACGGCATCGGTGCCCAACGTGGCCCAGCGCGCCTGCCGCAGGTCGCCCTAGCCGGCCAGCTCGGACACCGCCCACAGCGTCACTGCCGGCCGGCCAAAGTCCGCCGAGAGCGCTGCAAAGCCCGGGCCGCGCAGGAAGCGGTCCATCCCCGCCGTGTCACGCCAGACGTAGAAAGGCGCGTACAGGTTCAGCGGCCCGTCCGCGCCGCGGCAGGCGTACAGAAAGCTCTTGAACAGCAGGCCGCCGAAGCCGTCGAGCAAATGCCCCTTGTCGTGGATGCGCCCACGGATCGTGTCCATGTCGTAGTCGTCGGGCAGCGTGATGACGTATTGCATGGCGAGCATGGCGTCACACCTTCACGGCATCGACCAGCGCGACGCCGTTGGCGAAGGACCAGTCCTCGGCCTGCGTCGGCGTGATGACCACCATCACGTCTCGCGGCGCGATGCCGGGCGACTCGGCCAGGCACTCCGCGAGGCGCCGGTAGAAGCGCTGTTTGGTGTTCGTCGAGCGCGGCTTTCCGGCCGTGATGGCGATGAGCACGAAGTCCTCGCCACGCGGCCCGCCGAGGTAGTCACGGTCATAGACCAGCTCGCCGGGTGCGTGTTGATGGAAGACCTGGAAACGGTCGGCGGGCGGCACCTCGAAGCTGTCCACCATGGCCTGGTGCAGGCTGTCGGACAACGCACGCAGGTACTCGGTCGGCTTGCCGCCGTGCAGGGAAATGCGGGTGAAGGGCATGGCGTTCTCTCAAAGTGCGTCAAGCGCGGTGCAAGCCGAGGCCGCCGCGGGCCAGCCGGCGTAGAAGGCCAGGTGCGTGATCAGCTCGGCCAGCTCCTCGCGCGTCACGCCGTTGTCCAGCGCGCGCTGCAGGTGGAAGGGCAGTTGCTCGCTGCGCACGAGGGCCACCAGCGCCGCCACGGTGATGAGGCTGCGGTCACGCGGCGACAGCGGCTGGCGCTGCCAGATGTCGCCGAAGAGCACGGCCTCGCTCAGCGCGGCCAGCTTGGGCGCGACGCGGCTCATGGGGTGTTGGGCCAATGGAGAAGATGCGGTCATGAGGACTCCTTTCACCCGAAAGGTAGGCGCTCACCGTCGTCCTGATAATCAGAAAGTTCGGGACGTACCGTCCCGTGAAGCAGGACGATCATCATGCGACGCATCAGCTTTGATCTGGACGTGCTGCGCACCCTCGTCACCGGCATCGAGCTCGGCAGCTTCGCCAAGGCGGCGGACCGGCTGGGGCGCTCCACCTCCGCCGTCAGCGCCCAGCTCAAGAAGCTGGAGGAGCAGACCGGCGCGCCGGTGCTGCGCAAGGCCGGCCGGGGCATGGTTCTGACGCCCGCCGGCGAGGTGCTGCTGGGCTACGCGCGCCGGCTGCTGGCGCTCAACGACGAGGCCGCCAACGCGGTGCGCGGCGCGGAGCTGAGCGGCGAGGTGCGGCTGGGCCTGCAGGAGGACTTCGCCGAATCGCTGCTGCCGACGGTGCTGGGCGGCTTTGCGCGCGCCCACCCCAAGGTGCGCGTGCAGGCCCGGCTGGCACGCAACGCGGAGCTGATCGAGCAGATTGAACGCGGCAAGCTGGACCTGGCGCTGGCCTGGGACGGCGGCAAGGCCACGAGCCATTCGCGGCGCCTGGCCCGCCTGCCGATGCAGTGGATAGGCCGCGGCGACGGCCCTGCACTCGACGCCGACGAACCCGTCCCGCTGGCCGTGCTAGAGGCGCCCTGCCTGATGCGCAGCACCGCCATCGCCGCGCTGGACAAAGCGCGACGGCCCTGGCGCATCGCCTTCACCAGCCCCAGCCTGGCCGGCATCTGGGCGGCGGTCGATGCGGGGCTGGGCGTCACCGTGCGCACCTCAGCCGGCCTGCCCGAGCGCTTGGCCGTCCTGCCCGGCCTGCCCAAGCTACCGGTGATCGGGCTGGACCTGCACCGCCGCGACGCCGAGCCCGCCGGCTCCATTCAACGGCTGGAAAGCCTGTTGCAGGCTCACCTCAGGACGTCGCTCGGGGGGCGCCGAACCGCCTGACGTCGGCAATCGGCTGAGAAACACCGCCCGCTATTGCTGCGCCGCCCGGCGCCGTTCCAGCTTGACGCGGTACATCGCCGAGTCCGACTGGCGCAGCACGTCCTCGATGCTCGCCTGCTGCGGGTCCAGGCAGGCGACACCCACGCTGGCGCCGTCGTACTCGATGCTGGCCGGCCCGACCCCGTAGCGGCCGGCGGTGGCCTCGGTCAGGCGCTGGCACATCAGCTGGGCCGCCTTCCTGCCGTCCTCGGCGAGCTGGGGGCCCAGGCCGATGACGACGAACTCGTCGCCGCCCATGCGGGCTAGCACGTCGCCACCGCGCAACGCCGCGTGCAACCTGGCGGCCATGGCGCGCAGAAAGTCGTCGCCGGCATCGTGGCCGTGGCTGTCGTTGACCTGCTTGAAGTCGTCCAGGTCGATGGCCCCGGCCAGCAGCCAGCTGCCGGTGCGCTGGGCGAGCGACATCAGGCGCACCAGCTCCTGCATCAGCGCGCGGCGGTTCATGAGGCCGGTCAGCGGGTCGGTCATGGCCTGCTTCCTGAGCTCGCCATGGGTCTGTTGCAACTGCTCGGCAAGGCGCTCGCGCGCAACTTGCTGTTCGATGAGGCCGGCAAACAAGCGCAACACCTGCTCGGCCTCAGGCGCCGTCGGCCGGCGTTGCGAACTGGCCGCGCACAGCGTGCCGTAGAGGGCACCGTCGTCGGTGCGCACCGGCGTGCTGACATGGGTCTGGACGCCCAGGTCGGGCGCCGCGACGGGGTCGCCCCAGGGCAGGGTCAGGCCCTCGGGGATCTGCAGGTCCTGCGCGTTGCGCGCGTAGACGACCCGCTGCTGCCCTGCGGCGAGATCGACGGTCGTCAGGTAGGTCGACTCCAGGCCCGTGACGGCCGCCAGCATCTCAAGCAGGGGGCGGGTCAGACCCTCAAGGGAGCGGGCATCGGCGACCGATCTGGAGAGCTGGGCGATGAGGGAATCCATAGACGTGGCTGGTTGTGGCGCGGCCTACTTTAGGCATGCCGGCGCCGCATCGGCGCGATGTGCATCCTCTGGGTTGGGGGGGTCAGCCCACAGGCAACGCGGTTTCGTACTTGACTTCCCGCAGGACGACATTGCTGCGCACGCTGGCCACGCCGGGCAGCTTGAAGATGTGCTGCTGCAGGAACTGGTCGTAGGCCTTCATGTCGGCAGCCACAACCTTGATGACGTAGTCGGCCTCGCCGGTGATGGCGTGGCATTCGATGATCTCGCGCCGCGTGCCCACCAACCGCTCGAACTGCTCCACCGCGCCCTCGCTGTGCCGCACCAGGCTCACGTTGGCCAGCACGAGGATGGACAGGCCGAGCTTCTCGCGGTCCACCAGCACGACCTGGCCCCGGATGACGCCGCGCTCCTCCAGCTCCTTCACGCGCCGCCACACCGGCGTGGCCGACAGGCCGATCTTCTCGGCCAGCGCCTGCGTCGACAGCCGCGCGTCGGCCTGCAGCGCCTCCAGGATCAGCAGGCTGGCGCGGTCGAACTCGTTCGTTTCCATGATTCCCCTATTTGGAGAAGAATCATCTCATTGGACCCCCCATGAGCTGTCATTGAGGCAAGTTCTTCCGCCCGAGCGGAGAAAGAATTTCCCGCCCGATGAGGAGCCTTCCGATGACCGACACCCTGCGCGCCTACCAGCTCAGCGACAACCTCGCCGCCGACAGTGGCGCCGTCTTCCTGACCGGCACGCAGGCCCTCGTGAGGTTGCTGCTGGCGCAGAAGAAGCAGGACGAGCGCGCGGGGCTGAAGACGGCCGGCTTCGTCTCCGGCTACCGCGGCTCGCCGCTGGGCATGGTCGACCAGCAGCTGTGGAAGGCGAAGAAGTTCCTGGCCGCCGCCCACGTCGAGTTCCTGCCCGCCATCAACGAGGACCTGGCCGCCACCGCCTGCCTGGGCGTGCAGCGCGTGGCGCTGGACCCGCAGCGCACCGTCGACGGCGTGTTTGCGATGTGGTACGGCAAGGGGCCAGGTGTTGACCGCTCGGGCGATGCGCTGAAACACGGCAACGTCTACGGCACGTCGACCCAGGGCGGCGTGCTGGTCGTGTGCGGCGACGACCATGGCTGCGTCTCCAGCAGCACGCCGCACCAGAGCGACCAGGCGCTGCAGGCCTGGAGCATGCCGCTCGTGCACCCGGCCAACGTGGCGGAGTACCTGGAGTTCGGCCTCTACGGCTGGGCACTGAGCCGCTTCTCGGGCGCGTGGGTGGGCTTCAAGGCGATCTCGGAGGTCGTCGAGAGCGGCATGACGGTGGATCTGGACGCGGTGGCGCTGAACTTTGACAACCCGGTCGACTTCGTGGCGCCGACCGACCTGCATATCCGCGCTGTCGATCTGCCCTCGCTGGAGCTGGAGTCGCGCCTGGCGCACAAGCTGGACGCGGTGAAGGCCTTTGCCAAGGTCAACAGCATCGACAAGCACATCGTCACCAGCCCCGCCGCCGCTTTAGGCATCGTGACCGTGGGCAAGGCGCACTACGACTTCATGGAAGTGCTGCGCCGGCTGGACCTGGACCCCAACGCGCTGGCCGCCGCCGGCGTGCGGGTCTACAAGGTCGGTCTCGTCTTCCCGCTGGAGCCGACGCGCATCACCGAGTTCTGCAGCAACCTGACCGACGTGCTGGTCATCGAAGAGAAAGGCCCCGTCGTCGAGCGGCAGATCAAGGAGCTGCTCTACCACCTGCCCGACTTCCAGCGCCCGCGCGTCGTCGGCAAGACGGACGAGCATGGCGCGGCGGTACTGAGCGCCTTGGGCGAGCTTCGCCCCAGCCGCATCATGGGCACGGTGGCCGACTGGCTGGCGCGCCTGAACCCCGCGCTGGACCGCCGCCACCTCGTCGTCGATTTCCTGACGCCCTGCCTGCTGAGCAACGCCGCCGACGGCGTGCGCCGCCAGCCCTATTTCTGCTCGGGCTGCCCGCACAACATCAGCACCAAGCTGCCCGAGGGCTCGCGCGCGCTGGCCGGCATCGGCTGCCACTTCATGGCGAGCTGGATGGAGCGCGGCACGTCCGGCCTGATCCAGATGGGCGCCGAGGGCGTGGATTGGGCGGCGCACTCGCGCTTCACGACGGAGAAGCACGTCTTCCAGAACCTGGGCGACGGCACCTACTACCACTCGGGCTATCTCGCCGTCCGCCAGGCCATCGCGGCCAAGACCAACATCACCTACAAGATTCTCTATAACGACGCGGTTGCGATGACTGGCGGCCAGCCGGTCGACGGCCAGACCAGCGTGCCGCAGATCGCGCGCCAGGTCGAGGCCGAGGGTGTGAAGCGGCTGGTGGTGGTGTCCGACGAGATTGGCAAATACGACGGCCATTACGGGCTCTTCCCCACCGGCACGACCTTTCACGACCGCAGCGAGATGGACGCCGTGCAACGCGAGCTGCGCGAGATCGAAGGCGTGACGGTGCTGATCTACGACCAGACCTGCGCCGCCGAGAAGCGCCGCCGCCGCAAGAAGAAGGAATTTCCCGATCCCCCGAAGCGCATCTTCATCAACGAGGCCGTCTGCGAAGGCTGCGGCGACTGCGGTGTGGCGAGCAACTGCCTGAGCGTGGTGCCGGTGGAGACTGACTGGGGCCGCAAGCGCGCCATCGAGCAAAGCAGCTGCAACAAGGATTTCTCCTGCGTGAACGGCTTCTGCCCGAGCTTCGTGTCGGTGCATGAACCCGTGTTGAGGAAGAAGGCCGGTTCGAGCTACACCGCGCAGGACCTGGCGCGCGAGATGACCGCCATCGCGCCGCCCGCAGCGTGGCCATGGACGGGACCGTTCGACATGCTCGTCACCGGCGTCGGCGGCACCGGCGTCGTCACAGTCGGCGCGCTGGTCTCCATGGCCGCCCACCTCGAAGGCAAGCAGGCGTCTGTGCTGGACTTCATGGGGTTTGCGCAGAAGGGCGGCGCGGTGCTGAGCTTCGTGCGCGTGGCGCCGACGCTGGACCTGCTGAACCAGGTGCGCATCGACGCCAGCCAAGCCGACGTGCTGCTGGCCTGCGACATGGTCGTCGGCGCGTCGCCTGACGCACTCGGTACCGTGAAGGCCGGACGCACCGTCATCCTCGCCAACACGCACGAGTTGCCTACCGCCAGCTTCGTGCGCAACCCCGATGCGTCGCTGCAGGGCGACTCGCTGCTGGCCAAAATGAAGTTCGCCGTCGGCGAGCAGGGTGAGCTGGCGACCGTCGACGCGCAGGACATCTCTCAGCGCCTGATGGGCGACACGCTGCCCAGCAACATCATCATGCTGGGCGCCTGCTGGCAGCGCGGGCTCATCCCCGTCAGCGAAGCAGCGCTGATGCGCGCCATCGAGCTGAACGGCGTCGCGGTGGAGGGCAACAAGACCGCCTTCGCGCTAGGCCGCCTGGCCATCGCGGCGCCGGACGCCATTGCGCGGCTGGCGGGCGATGTCAACGTCGTCAAGCTCTTCAACTTCGACCAGCTCGACGGCCCTGACGGCTTGATCGAGCGGCGCGCAAAATTCCTGACCGACTACCAGAACGCGGCCTATTCGCAGCGCTACCGCAGCCTCGTCGACCGCGTGCGCGCCGCCGAGAGCGCACTCGGCAAGGGCCAACGCCTGACGCAAGCCGTGGCTCGCTATTACGCCAAGCTGCTGGCCATCAAGGACGAGTACGAGGTCGCCCGCCTCTACACCGACGGCCGTTTCGAGGCGGCGATGAAAGATCAGTTCGAGAACTGGGAATCCTTGAGCTTCCACCTCGCGCCGCCGCTGATCTCCAAGCCCGGCGCCGACGGCCGCGTGAAGAAGATCGAGCTGGGCAGCTGGACGTTCACGGCCTTCAAGTGGCTGGCCAAGTTGAAGGGCATGCGCGGCACGGCGCTGGACATCTTCGGCAAGACCGATGAGCGCCGCATGGAGCGCCAGCTGATTACCGACTACGAGGCATTGATGGAAGACATCCTCGCCTCACTGACGGCCGACAACCTCAACACCGCCGTCGACCTGGCCCGCCTGCCGGAGAAGATCCGCGGCTACGGGCATGTGAAGCGCGCCAACGTCGTCGCGGTGAAGCAGCAGTGGCGGGCGCTGCTGGACCGCTTCCATGGCCGTGCGGTGGCGGTGGTGGCTCAGCCGATGGCGATGCCGGTGCGGATCAAGGGCGTGGCGGAGCTGTAGTCGGCTCAGTGATAGTCGTCTTCTCGCTGGTGGCGCAGGGCCAGCACCCTGACGGTCTGCGCGTCTATCACCTCGAACAGCACCACGTAGCCGCGGGCGCCCAGCGGCACGATCAGTTCCCGCAGAAAGGGTGACCCGGCCGCCTTGCGGAAGATCATGGGATGCCGCGTCAGCAGGTCGCGCATGGATTCGCGCAGTTCCTGCATCGTCTGCGACGCTTTGATCAGGTCTTCAACGAACTCCGCGCGGTCGATCAGGTGGTCGAGCAAACGCTGGAGGTCGTCCTCGGCGCCGTCGGTCAGCTGGACCACAAAACTCATGCCTTTTTGCCCAGCAACTCCTGCCGCTTCGCCTCGATGCGGGCTTGGAGCCGGTCGAACACGGCGTCTAGCGAGTGGGTCACGCCTGTCCGCTTGGCCTCCTCGCTCGCCGCCAAGCCACGGGCGATGAACTCGGCCTGCACGCGGCGGCGCTCGGTGGTCTCGCGCACGGCGGTTTCGATGAAGCTGCTGAGGGTCTCGCCCTCTTTCAACACCGCCTCGGCGGCCTCCCGCACTTCGGGCCGCACGCGGGTGGCCGGCAGCGTGGCAATTTTCATGAGGCACTCCTGTATTGCAATTGCATCGCAAATTATGCAGCCAGCAACCGTGATGGCGTCGAACTGGGTCCTGCGCGCAAGCGGCATGCAGGCTGACACAGGCCGCGCGGCCCGGCGCCTATCTTGAGATTTCCCCCCCACCTGGAGCCCGCCATGACCAACCCCATCGTGAACTCACCCGCGCAGGATCTCACCCCTACCCATCCCAACGCCTACAACGCTGACACCCGCCACGATCTGGCCGGCGGTGAAGCGGCGAAGAAGATCCACGATGTGATCGACAAATCGAACACCTGCTTCCTCGTCACGCAAGGCGGCGTGCGGCCGATGGGCGTGCGCCAGTGCGACGAGGACGGCACGCTCTGGTTCCTCAGCGACAAGCACAGCCACAAAAACGCCCAGATCGAGGCCCACGGCGAGGTCGAGCTGTACTTCCAGGCCTCCGAGCACTCGGGCTTCCTGCATCTGAGCGGCCACGCCATCGTGCTGCACGACAAGGCCCTCATCGACAAGCTCTGGACGCCGCTGGCACGCGTGTGGTTCAACGAAGGCAAGGACGATCCGTGCATCAGCGTCATCCGCGTGCACCCCACGCAAGGCCAGTACTGGGACAACAAGCATGGCGACGCCGTGGCCAGCGTGAAGATGCTGATCGGCGCCGCGTTGGGCAAGCAGTTCGACGACGGCGAGGTTGGCAACCTCAAGCCTTGATCAAACCGGCTCGGTCCAGCCCAGGGCCGCCATGTCCTCAGTGCGATGCACGCCGTCTCCCAGCAGGATGAAGTCATCCAGTTGCGGCGGCTTCACTGCCGTGCCGGCCAGCATGGCGTGAGCTTGGCCGCGGTGGTGGGTCTGGTGCATGAAGAGGTGGGCCAAAACCCGCCCCAGCGGCTCGCGCGGGCCGGCCTCGATGCCGGCGCCGCGGTCGAAGGCGACGATGCGTTCGTCGTCGCCAGGCTGCAGCGCGGCGCAGAAGGCGACCAGCCGCTCGTCGCTCTCGTCCTGCCGCGCCGCCAGCTCCAGCGCGGTCGTAGCCGGCACATAGCTCGCCCAGATGCTGCGCATCGTCACGTCGCCATGCAAGGCGGCGATGTAGTAGTGGTCGACGTTGAGCACATGGTTCAACGTCCGGGCCAGGCTCGGGAAGAAGCTCGTGCGCGGCGCGTGGAACTCGGCGTCCGGCAGCGTTGCCACGGCACCCAGCAGACGGCGGTTGGCGAGGCGGTTGGCACGGGCCTGGGTCAGATGGAGCGTCATGGCCGGCGATTGTGCGCGGCCGGGCCAGCGGTGGGGCTGACGCCGGTGCCCGACCATGTTTCAATCATCGAGCACTTTCTACCAACGAGAAGAGACACCGCTTGCGCATCGGAGACGCCTACACCGGGCCCGAGATGGCCAGCCCCGCCGCCTGGATCGCGGCGGCGGTGGTGCTGTCCATCGGCCTGGCGCTGACCGCCGGCGGCGTCCTATGGCAACAGCGCTTGGCCAGCGCCGACGCGCACGGCCAGCAGGAGCGCCAGGTGGAGCGCCTGCAGGCGGATCTTGTCAAGCGGCTGACCATGCCGGTCTACGGCCTCAAAGGCGCGCGCGGTGCGCTGGCGTCACTGCAGGGCAAGTTCAGCCGCGAGGCGTTTGACGCCTATGTCGAGTCGCGCGACCTGTCGAAGGAGTTCCCCGGCGTGCGGGGCCTGGGCTTCATCGAGCGCGTGGCGCGCAGCGACTTGAACCGCTTCGTTGCCGCCCGCCAGCGCGAGGGCACCACGGAATTCCGGGTTCATCACACGGGGCAGGACCCGACGCTCTACGTCGTCACGCAGGTCTCGCCGTTCTCGCGCAATTTCGCCGCCTGGGGCCTGGATTCGGGTGCCGACTTGGTGCAACGCCTGGCCATCGAGCAGGCGGTCGAGACCGGCGAGCCGACACTCTCCAGCACCGTGCGCCTGGTGCAGGACCCGCTGAAAGGCCCCGGCTTCGTGCTGCTGCTGCCGGTCTACCGGCAAGGGCACGACCCCGGCACGCCGACGGCGCGCCGTGCGTCCCTGCAAGGCCTGTTGTTTGCCTCGCTGGTGGCCAACGACCTGCTGCGCGGTGTGGCCGAGCCGGCGGCGTCGCTGCTGGACCTGAGGCTCTCCGTGCGCACGCCGGAAGGTGAGTTCTCGCCGCTGCTGGCCACACGCAACGGCCAGACGTTGACGCCCGCCGAGGCGGCGGAAGATGGGCTGTTCGAGGCGCCGTCGGTCGAATCCACCCACTTCACCATTGCCGGCCGGGAGTTCCGCCTCGACTCGGCGCTGACGCAGGACGCGGTCGTGCGGCTGCTGGGCCTGTCCGGCATCGGCCTGGAGCTGGGCGGCGCGCTGCTGAGCGTGCTGCTGGCCGTGACGGTCTATCTGCTGGCCGCCGGCCGGGCGCGCGCCGAGCAGATGGCCCGCGACATGACGGCCGACCTGGCCCGGCTGGCTGCGGTCGCCAGCCACACCACCAACGCAGTCATGATCACCGACCCCGAACGCCGCATCACCTGGGTGAACGAGGGCTTCACGCGCGCCAGCGGCTACACGCCGGCCGACGCCATGGGCCGGCGGCCCCGCGAACTGCTGCACTCCGAGCTGACCGACGAGGGCACCGTGCAAGGCATGAGCGAGGCGATGAACGTCGGCCTGGGCTGCCAGGTGGAACTGGTGCAGCGCGCCAAGGATGGCCGCGACTACTGGGTCGACATCGAGGCCCAGCCCCTGCACGGCGACAGCGGCGAGCTGAGCGGCTTCCTCTTCATCGCCTCCGACATCACTGCACGCAAGACCCTGCAGGCCCAGGCCGACGAGGCGCGGCAAAGCCTGCTGGACCTATACGACAACGCCCCCTGCGCCTACTACGCGCTGGATACCCAGGGCCGCTTCCTGCAGATCAACGCGCTGGGCCTGAAGTGGCTGGGCTGCAGCGCCGAGGAGCTCATCGGCCGCGCCGGCCCGGCCGACTTCTTCGACGCCGAGGGCCGAGCCCTCTTCAGCAAAACCTTCCCGCGCTTCAAGCGCGAGGGCCGGATCTCGGAGCTGGAGTTCAACATCAAGGGCCGCCACGGCGAGGTGCGCCGCGTCAGCCTGTCGGCCACAGCGATCTACGACGACAAGGGCCTGTACCTGCGCAGCCGCTCGGTGATGTTCGACATCAGCGAGACCCACCGCATCCGCCAGCAGCTGCACCAGTTGACGCTGGACCAGGAGGCCATGCTGGAGAGCGACCTCGTCGGCATCGCCAAGCTGAAGGATCGCAAGATCACCTGGCGCAACCGCGCGCTGGAGCGCATGTTCGGCCACGCCGAGGGTGAACTGCTGGGCGTGCACGTGCGCCAGCTTCACCTGGACGCCGCCGCCTACGAGACCACGGGCGCCGTGGCCTACCCGCAGATCCGCGCCGGCGGGCGCTTCCGCACGCAGCTGCAGATGCGCCGCAAGGACGGCTCGGTCATCTGGGTGGACCTAGCCGGCGTCGAGTTACCGGGCAGCGGCGGCGAGACGCTGTGGATGATGGTGGACATCACGCAGAGCAAGGCCCACGAGGCGCGCATGGAGCATGCCGCGCTGCACGACGCGTTGACCGGCCTGCCCAACCGCCTGCTGCTTGCCGACCGCCTCAAACAGGCCATTCACGGCGCCGAGCGCAGCGGCCATGCCTTTGCGCTCGCCTACCTGGACCTGAACGGCTTCAAGCAAGTCAACGACCACCACGGCCACGACGCCGGAGACGAGGTGCTCAAGGCCGTGGCCTTCCGCCTGCACGCCGGCCTGCGCGCCAGCGACACCGTGGCGCGGCTGGGCGGTGACGAGTTCGTCGTGCTGCTGTCGCCGGCCCACGCGCCGGACGAGGCCGAGCCGGTGCTGAACCGGCTGCTGGACGCCCTCACCCAGCCCATCACGCTGAGCGGTGGCGCCCAGGTGAGCGTGGGCAGCAGCTTGGGCCTGGCCCACTTCCCCGGCGACGGCCGCACGCCCGACGCGCTGATGCGCCACGCCGACGAGGCCATGTTCACGAACAAGCGCGCCGGTCGCTCGCGGGCGCTGACGCGCTAAACCCGCGGCCATGTGTCGGCCTCGACACAAAACAGCGGCAGGGCAGATACGGGTTTGCAGGAACATCAAGGTCGTCTGCCTATGGAGTCTCGCGTGCGCCGCTTCTTTCCTCGCTTCTCCCCTCGCTCCTGCTTGCCCATCCTGCTCGCGCTGATCGCCGCGATCGGCTTGCTCGCGTTGGTGTTGGCCGCCCTGCCCGCGCAGGCCGCGCCAGCCGCCACAAGCGACGCCGACGATGCTCGCGTCATCGTCAAGTTCAAGGCGCTGGGGCCGCTGATGCGCGCGGCCCGCCAGCGCGGCGACCGCGGCCCGCAGCAGGCCGCCACGCTCGCCGGCCGTCACGGCCTTGGCTTGCGCAACGGCCGCATGATCGACGCGCGCAGCCAGGTGGTGTGGGGCGACAAAACGCTCACCTCCGCCGCGCTGGCCGCCCGGCTCGCCCAGGACGCCGACATCGAATACGCCGTGCCCGACGAGCGCCGCCATGCGCTGGCTTTGCCGAATGACCCCCTGCTGCCCGCCGCGTCCGGCGCCGCGTTGGCCGCCGGTCAGTGGTATCTGCAGCCGGCCGATGCGACGCTGGTGTCCGCCATCAACGCGGTGGGCGCCTGGGCGATCACGACGGGCTCCGGCAGCGTCGTCGTTGCCGATGTCGATACCGGCGTGCTGCTGACCCACCCCGACCTCTCGGCCAAGCTGCTGCCCGGCTACGACTTTGTCAGCTCGACCACGACGTCGGGCGACGGCGGCGGCCGCGATGCCGACGCGACCGATCCCGGCGACTGGACCACGACCGGCCAGTGCAGCTCGGGCGAGTCGGCCACCAACAGCAGCTGGCATGGCACCGAGACGTCCAGCATCATCGGCGCGCAGACCAACAACAGCGTCGGCATGGCCTCGGTGGGCTATGACGTGAAGCTGCTGCCCGTGCGCGTGCTGGGCAAGTGCGGCGGGACGGACTCGGACATCATTGCCGGCATGCTCTGGGCCGCCGGCCTGACGAGCGTGCCGACGAGCAACGCGAATCCCGCCAAGGTCATCAACCTGTCGCTCGGCGGCAGCGGCAACTGCAGCGCGGCCTACCAGGATGCGATCACCCAGCTCGTCGCGGCCGGCGTCACCGTCGTCGTGGCGGCCGGCAACGAGGAAGGCCTGGCGGTCGGCGTGCCGGCCAACTGCAACGGCGTCATCACCGTGGCCGGCGTGCGCCATGCGGGCACCAAGGTCGGCTTCTCCAGCGTCGGCCCGCAGGTCGCCATCGCCGCGCCCGGCGGCAACTGCGTGAACCTGACCGGCGTCTGCCTCTACCCCATCCTGACGGCCACCAACGCCGGTACGACGACGGCCGGCAGCCACAGCTACAGCAGCAGCGCCAACTACTCGGTCGGCACCAGCTTCGCCGCACCGATGGTGGCCGGCGCTGCGGCGCTGATGCTGTCGGCCAACCCGGCGCTGAAGCCCGCGCAGATCAAGTCGCTGCTGCAGTCGACGGCGCGCAGCTTTCCGGCGCAGCCCGGTTCAGGTACAGGCAGCAGCGTGCCCGTCTGCCACGCGCCCACGGCCACGGTGCAGGACGAGTGCTACTGCACCACCTCCACCTGCGGCGCCGGCCTGCTGGACGTGGGCGCCGCCGTGGCCGCTGCGGCCAACGCCGCCGCGCCGACCGCCAGCATCACGGCCAGCGCGACGACGGTCACTGCGGGCACGACGGTCAGCCTGGACAGCAGCGCCTCCACCGCGCCGGGCACGCGCAGCATCACCGGCTGGCAGTGGGCCATCACCGGCGGAGCGAGCTTCGCCAGCTTCAGCGGCGCCACAAACGCGGCCACCGCCAGCCTGAAGACAACCGGCATCGGCGCCGTGACCGTACAGCTCACTGTGACCGACAGCGCCGGTCAGCAGGCCACCAGCACGCAGGCCATCAACGTCACCTCGCCGGCCGCGCCCACGGTCGGCATCGTCGCTTCGGCCAGCGCCGTGGCGGCCGGCACGCCGGTCAGCTTCGACGGCAGCAGCGCCAAGGCGGCCACCGGCTTCACGATCACGGCCTACCAATGGACGGTCAGCGCCAACCCGTCCAACCTCGCCAGCTTCACCAGCGCTACCAACGCCGCCACGGCCTCGGTGTCCACGCTGGGCAGCAGCGCCGGCAGCTTCGTCGTCACGTTGACGGTGACCGACTCGCTCGGCCAGACCGGCAGCGCCAGCAACACGGTCACGGTGACGGCGCTCGGCCCAACGGCGAGCATCAGCCCGTCGGCGACGACGGTGACGGCGGGCAACAACGTCACGCTGGACAGTACCGGCTCCAGCGCCCCGGCGGGCCGCACGCTGACAACCTATCAATGGGCCATCACCAGCGGCAGCACCCTCGCCACGTTCAGCGGCAGCACGACGGGTTCGACCGCGACCGTGACGACCAGCGCGGCCGGCTCGTTCACCGTGCAGCTGACGCTGACCGACAGCGCTGGCGCGCAGGCGATCAAGACGCAGACGATCACCGTGAACGCGGCGGCCACGACGACCGCGTCGACCGGCAGCTCCAGCGGCGGGGGCGGGGGCGGCGGGATGTCGGCGTTGTGGCTGCTGGCACTGTTGCTGTCGGCGGGTCTCGTGCGGCCCGCTGCGCCGCGCCCATCGCCACGCATCGCCGACCCGTCATCGGCTCACAGCGCCGCCTGAGACTGCGACTGCGACTGCGATTGCGATTGCGATTGCGATTGCGATTGCGATTGAACCGGCGGCGGAACCTCAACAGGCTCCACGCTGACGCGCACGCTCAGCGTCGCCACGCCGCCGCCGCGCAGCACACCGCTCAGCGGCGCCACGTCGGCGTAGTCGCGCCCCCAGGCGAGCGTGACGTGATCCAGGCCCGCGGGCACGTCGTTGGTCGGGTCCAGCGCCAGCCAGCCCTGCTCGGGGCACCACAGCTCGGCCCAGGCGTGCGAGGCATCGGCGCCGACGAGCTTGGTCTGCCCAGGCGCAGGCCGCGTCAGCAGATAGCCCGACACGTAACGCGCCGCCAGGCCGAGCGAGCGGCAAGCCGCGATGAAGACGTGGGCGAAATCCTGGCAGACGCCGCTGCGCTGCGCGAGCGCGTCGGCGGCGCGCGTGGCCACCGTGGTGCTGTGCGGCCGGTAGCGCAGGTCGGTGTGGATCTGGTGCATCAGCGCCAGCCCGCCAGCAGCCAGCGTGCGGCCGGTGGAGAAGGCGCGGCGGCCATAGGCGGCCAGCGTCTCGTCGGGTGCGGCGTAGGTGGAGGCGAGCGCGAACTCGTCGGCCTCCTGCAGCGCGCGGCCGGCGCGGTAGCGCAGGCTGCGGGCCACGGCCTCCCACGCCGGGCCGCGCACGGGGTCGGGCGCGGCGCGCTCCTGCAACTCGGCGATGAAGCGGCTGTCCACCACGAGTTTCTCGTGCACGCGCGCATGGCCAAAGCTCAGGTGGCGGTTGCCCCATGGGTCGCGGCGCAGGTGGCGGGCCAGCTCGGCTTGGTCCAGCTCCAGGCCGTCCACACCCCAGCCATCGGGCAGCGGGTCGATGTTGAGACGCCAGTCATGGATGGCCTGCCAGGCCGTGGCCTGCGGCGCCAGGCAGGCGGCGTGGTGAGCCCATTCCACCGAATCGTCGTAGGTGTACTCGGTGACATGGTGGACCGCCAGACAAACCGTCACTGCCACACCCTCTGCTCGTCACCGATGACGTGGGCAAAGTAGCGCTGGCTAATCAGGCTGGACAGCTCGCCAGCCTGCAGCGCCGCGCGCTTGAGGTGCTCGACCAGCGCCGGCCCCGGCGCGGCCAGCTCGGCCAGCGGCCAGGCTTCGGGCACGGGCAGCTCGGCGGCGACGTCGGCGGCCCAGCCGGGGTCGTGGCGGGCCAGCTTGGCAAAGCGGTCACGCAAGGTGCGTGCGACCCAGGCGAGCGAGCGCGGGTTGTCGGTGTTGTGCACGAGCAGGTGCAGCAGTGGCGGCGCCTCGCGGCGCGCCTGGAACTGCGCGCGGTAGGTGATGGTGGAGTCGAACACGCCGAGCAGCAGCGCGAAGCCGTCCTCGGTCAGGGCCAGAGATTGTGTGTGCCCCCAGGTCCGGTCTTCGCCCAGCCCGCCCCCCGAGGGGGTCAAGGAAACTTGGGACGGCCCGGCGTTTCCTTGCGTGAAGACTTCGGCCAGCACCTCGGCGTGGAAGGACAGGCGCTCCAGCTGGCGGCCGATGGACAGCAGCCGCCAGCCGTCGTCGCGCGTCATGCGGTCGGTCTGGGCGCCGGTGATGGCGGCGAGGTGGGTGTCGGCGCGGGCCAGCACGTTGAGCACGTCCGTCACCGGCGTGGCGGTGCCGGGGCGGTCGAGCACGGCGCGCAGATGCTGCTCGAACTGGGCGGCCGTCTCGTGGATGAGGCGCCAGGCCTCGGGCGACAGGCGCTCGCGCAGCGACTGGGCGCTGCCCTGCAGGGCGCGCAGGGTCCAGCCGACGCTGTGCTCACCGGACGCTGGCAGCAGCGCCGCCAGCAGCGCGCGCTCGAAGCCGCGTGGGTCGTCGTCGGCCTGCGGTGCCTCGGCGCCGACCAGGCCGTGGCGGCGCGCGAGCGCATCCAGCAGCGGCAGCATCGGCGGCGGCATCGCGCCGCGCTGAACCATGACGCTGGCCTCGATGACGTGGCGGGCCAGGCGGGCACTGTTCTCGGCGCGCTCGGT
>NZ_JBDSQX010000169.1:0-11582 GCF_039929605.1 Roseateles sp. | reverse complement strand
CCACCCCATGCTGCTCCTCGTTCTCGAAGCCCTCGGCGCGCTGCTGATCTTTGTCTTCATCATCTGGTGGACCATGTTCTCGGGCCGCAAGAAGGGCGAGCGAAGGAGCACTAGCGAGGAGGAATGAGAAAGCTCATGGGCCTGCGCCGCAGCCGCGCGCGAACGGCAGCGTAGAGGCGCTTGCGGTCCGCCAATCTGACGCCGCGCGAGCGCATCGCCACCTTGAAGGCGCAGAAGAAGCTGACGCCGACATTGAGCACGCCGATGCCGACGATGCTGAGCACGCAGGACCAGAACGCCCAGGTGCCCATCACGCCAAAGCCGAGCGCACCGACGGCGGCTGCCAGCTGGCCCGTGGACAGCGTGACGTGGCGCACGTCCAGCCCCACGCCGACGAAGCCGAGCAGCGCCGGCACCAGGCCGAGCATCAGGCCCAGGCTGGTGTTGGCGGCGATACCGGAAATGTTGGCTCGCCACCAACGTGCCCAGGCCTGCGCGCGGGCCTGGCCGAAGGTGGCGACGATGCGCGGGTTCCAGGCGATGCCGGCGTCGAGCCGGTAGAAGACGAACCAGTTCTCCACCCAGCCGGCAATCAGGCTGGAGGCAAACAGCAGCGTGCCGGTGAACGCCGCGAACAGCAGCGACGGGCCGAACAGGTCCAGCGAGTGCAGCACATAGAGCGCCTGCTGCTCGCCCACCGGCGTGACGCCAAAAGCCAGGCGGCTCAGCAACTGCACGGCCAGCACCAGCGGCGCCACCAGCGCGAGGTTGCCGATGATGCCGGCCACCTGGGAGCGCACCAGGTGCGTCACTTCGTCGACGAAGCCGAGCACGCCGTCGTCGCGGTCGATGTAGAGCAACCGGTCTGCCATGGCCGGCGCCGTCATGGCGGGCTGCTTGGTGGCCACGGTCCAGTGCAGCAGGTGGATGAAGACGAAGCTGAGCGCGTAGCTCACGCCGGCCCAGAAGCCACTCCAGAAGGCCGTGAAGCCCAGCATCAGGATGCCGAACTTGAGCAAGGTGGTACCGGCCAGCACGGCGCCGCCTCCCGCCGCGCGCTGCAGCATGTCGCGGTACTCGCTGCGGTTGCGGGTGATGTAGTGCTCGCCGCTCTCCGCGCTGCGCTCGGCCACCTTGCGCGCCAGCAGGGAGTAGTGGCGCGCGAACAGCGTGCGCAAGCTGCGCCGCTCGTGCACCACGCGCACCAGGCCGGCCACGAGGCGCAGCAGCTCGCGCTGCGGCTCCCGCGACATCAGGCAGGCCAACAGCGCTTCGATGCGCTCCAGGCGCGCCGTGAGCTGCTCCACCGAGAACATCAGGTCGACCGACACGCCGTGCACTTCGAGGTGCGCGGGCACTGTCAGCGCCGCCGTGCGGCAGCCGTCCAGCAGCGCGTGCAGGTATTGCATCGCCGACGCCAACGTGGCGCCGCCGCCGTCCAGGCCGTCCGGGCCGGCCTGCGCGCGCTCGACTGCCGCCCAGGCGGCGGGAAGCTGGTGGAAGGGCTTGTCCTGCAGCAGCAGCTCGTC
The DNA here is from genome assembly GCF_039929605.1 of Roseateles sp. Classification (GTDB taxonomy): domain Bacteria; phylum Pseudomonadota; class Gammaproteobacteria; order Burkholderiales; family Burkholderiaceae_C; genus Pelomonas. Next base: position 10,053 of record NZ_JBDSQX010000169.1, on the reverse strand, counting down.
CATGCGCACGCGCAAGGCCCCGGCAAGCCCGGCGGCGTGCACATGGCTGATGAGCACGGTGATGGCCGCGCGCGTCTCGACACGCCAGGCATCGTCGGGCGCAGCGGCAAACAGCAGGCTCAGGCGGCGCAGCAGTTCGTCGTCGATGGCGGCGATCCAGTCCTCGTCGGACTCGTCGCCGAACAGCAGCTCGAACAGCGCCGCCAGGTCGCGCGTGTCGGTCGTCTGCGGCAGCAGGCGGCGGCGCAGACGGCCGAGGAACTCGCCCCACAGCGCCATGCGCGGCGCAAAGCCGACCTCGGCGAACAGGCTGACGGCGTCGACATCGCTCCACACGCCGGCGATGACGCCCGCGAAGGCTTGCGCGTGCTCGGGGTGGCGTTCCAGCACGTTGAGCAGGTGCTTGAGTCGCACCAGCGGCCGGGGCGTGCCCATGCCACCCAACGCCTCCTCACGCGGCTCGTGACGCAGCCATTCGAGCAGACGCACCAGCCACAGGTTGCGCTCGGCCAGCGAGGCCTGCGGGTCGGCCGCGTTGAGCAGCGCGGTGAGGTCCCAGGCTTTCTTGATCAATGCAGGCTGGCGCTGTCCGCCAAGAGGAATTCGGCAACCTCGGCGTGGAAGATCTCGCAGCCTTCGGTCACGCAGAGGAAGCGACCGCACATGGAGCCTTGCGCCGTGCTGATCTGGGCCCACGAGCTGTACTGGAAGCTCTGGCCAGGCGCCAGCACCGGCTGGTGACCGACGACGGCGAGGCCGTCGACGACCTGCACCTGGCCGCGCGCGTCGGTGATCTCCCAATGCCGGCCGATGAGCTGGGCCAGCACGTCGCCGGTGTTCTCGATGGTGAGGGTGTAGCTGAAGGCGTAGAGCCCTTGCTCGAGATGGGTTTGCTCGGGCAGGGATTGCACGGCGACGCTGCAGCTGAAACTGGGGTTGGGCATGGGGTGATTGTCGCTATGCTCGTTGGATGAATGTTGGTGCGTGATCCCGGTGCAACGCTGGCTCGGATTGTTGGCTGCTTTCCTGTGCTTGGCTGCGCCTGCACAGGAGATCAGCCTGCGCACCGTCCAGCAGGCCAGTTCGGCCGTCAAGTACGACCCCACCGGCTCGCCGCTGAAGCCGGGGCTGTGCATAGAAGTGCTGCGCGCCGTCGAGAAGCTGGAGCCCGGCCTGCGCTTCACGGGGCTGGAGACGCAGGTGCCGCTCAAGCGCGTCGAGCGCCTGCTGGCCGAGGGCCAGGTGGACGCCTTTTTCTGCCTGCTGAAGTCCCCCGAGCGCGAGAAGCAGTGGCGCTATTCGCCGGTGCCGCTGTATGTCATCCGCCATGTGGTCGTGCAGCGCGCCGACGATGAGCGCCCGTTCGACACGATGGCCGAACTGGCCGCCGCCAGCCGGGGCAAGCGCGTGCTGGTCATGCGCGGCACAGCCATTGCACGCCACCTGCTGCAGGCCGACGTGACCATCACCGAGGTGGCCTCCGAGCGCGAAGCCCTGCAGATGCTGGCGATGCGCCGGGCCGACCTGATCTACGGCCAGGACATCAACCTGCGGCACCACATTGCCGAGAACCGGCTGGGCGACACGATGAAGATCGGTCACACCGTCTTCCACGAAGAACCGCAATACCTGGCCCTGCGTGCCGACCTGCCGGCGGCCGTCGAGGAGCGACTGACGCAGGCGCTGCGCAAGCTGGAGCGCGACGGCACGCTGCGCCAGATCGCCGACAAGTACCGATGAAGCCTTTGTATCTGCCCCCCGACGGCCGGCCGCGCTGCGCCTGGTGCGCTGGGGCGCCGGGCGATGCGACCTATCTGCGCTATCACGACGAGGAATGGGGCCGGCCGGTGGCCGACGACTTCCGCCTGTTCGAGAAGTTATGCCTGGAAGGCTTCCAGAGCGGCCTGTCGTGGCGGACCATCCTGAACAAGCGCGAGGCTTTTCGCGCGGGGTTTGCCGGCTTCGACTACAACGTGGTGGCCCGCTTCGGCACGGCCGACGTGGCTCGCCTGCTGGCGGACCCGGGCATCGTGCGTCACCGCGGCAAGATCGAGGCCGCCATTCACAACGCCGGGCGTTGCGTGGAGCTGGTGGCTGAGGAAGGTTCGCTGGCCGCCTACCTGTGGCGCTTCGAGCCGCCGAAGAATTCCATCGCCCACAACCTGGCGACGTCGCCGCCTTCCGAGGCGCTGTCCAAGGACCTGAAGAAGCGCGGCTGGAAGTTCGTCGGCCCGACGACCATGCACGCGCTGATGCAGGCCATGGGCCTCATCAACGACCACCAGCCCGGCTGCCATCACTGGGCCGAGGCGCAGCGGGCGCGCGACGGCTTCAAGCGGCCAGCCTCCTAGAATTCGCGGCTATGGCCGCCCCCGAATACCGCATCGCCCCCAGCCTGCTGTCCGCCGACTTCGCCCGCCTCGGCGAGGAAGTGAAGCACGTGCTGGCCGCCGGTGCCGACTGGATCCACCTCGACGTGATGGACAACCATTACGTGCCCAACCTGACCTTCGGGCCGATGATCTGCGAGGCGTTGCGCCAGCACGCCGTCAAGCCCGACGGCACACCGGCCTTGATGGACGTGCACCTGATGGTGCAACCGGTCGACAGCCTGGCCCAGGCCTTCTGCCGCGCCGGCGCCGACCTCGTGAGCTTTCACCCCGAAGCCAGCGCCCACGTGGACCGCACGCTGCAGCTCATCAAGGGCGAGGGCAAGCAGGCCGGCCTCGTCTTCAACCCCGCCACGCCGCTGGACGTGCTGGAGTGGGTCATCGACAAGGTCGACCTGGTGATGCTGATGAGCGTGAACCCCGGCTTTGGTGGCCAGAGCTTCATCCCGATGGCGCTGCACAAGCTCAAGCGGGCGCGCGAGATCATCGACAAGAGTGGCCGCGACATCCGCCTGGAGATCGACGGCGGCGTGAAGGTCGACAACATCCGCGAGATCGCGGCGGCCGGGGCCGACACCTTCGTTGCCGGCTCGGCCATCTTCGGCAAGCCCGACTACAAGGCCGTCATCGCGGCCATGCGCGCTGAGCTGGCGAAGGTCTGAACATGGCCTCCCTCCTGCTCGTCTGCACCGCCAACATCTGCCGCTCGCCGATGGCCGAGGCCATCTTCAAGGCCAAGCTGGGCGATGTGTTCAAGACCATCACCTCTGCCGGCGTGCATGCCGACCCGCGCGGCGGCCCGGTGGATGCACGCGCCGCGTCGGCCCTGGCGCGGCACAACTACAGCCTGGAGCGCAAATGGCGCTCGCGCCGCGTGCAGCCCGAGAGCTTGGGCGAGTACGACATGGTGCTGGTGATGGAGGCCGAACATGTCGACGCGCTGCGCACCAAGGCCGCCGCCGAGCACCACGCCAGGATCCTGTTGCTGACCGACTTCGTGCCCGAGCTGGCCGGGCAGGACATCCCCGACCCCTACTTCGGCCCGGTCGCGGGCTTCGACGTCGTCATCGGCATGATCGAGCGCGCGGCGCAGCGGCTGCTGACCGAAAGCCGCGAGGGGCGACTCCGGTTGAGCTAAACGCCGTCACCACCGGTACGCCAAGGATGCCCATTCCAAACCACAAGCTGCCCATCAATCTCGATGATCTGCTGCGCCAGCGCACGGTCGAAGGCGAGCGTATCGAGTACAAGGCCGGCTGGAACCCGGACGCGATCATTCGCACCTTGTGCGCCTTCGCCAACGACTTCGAGAATCTCGGCGGCGGCTATGTGGTGATCGGGCAGGACTGCGATGCCTGCGGCCAGCCGGTATTCCCGCCCGTCGGACTGGCTGACAACCAGCTCGACAAGATCCAACGCGAGTTGCTCGCGCACTGCCAGTTGATCCAGCCGCCCTACTTCCCGATGCTGCACGTCGAGACCGTCGGGGGCCGACAACTGATCGTGCTATGGGCCCCGGGAGGGCAGACACGGCCCTACAAGGCCCCCGAAGCGGTGACCGCCAGCAAGAAGGCGTGGCGCTACTACATACGGCGCTACAGCAGCACCGTAGAGGCCAAAGGGGAGGTGGAACAGGAGCTGTTGAGCCTGACCGCGAAAGTGCCCTTCGACGACCGCTGCAACCAGTCGGCCCGCATCGACGACCTGTCCATGCCTTTGATGCAAGGTTTCCTGCAGGAGGTGGGTAGTGCGCTGGCCGAGGAGGCGGCCTCCTTGTCCGTCGAGGCCTTGGGGCGGCAGATGGAGGTAGCGGGGGGTTCGACCGAATCGCCATGGCCCAAGAACGTCGGACTGCTGTTTTTCAATGAGCGGCCGGAACGGTTCTTTCCGTACACCCAGATCGACGTGGTGTGGTTTCCCGAAGGCGCGGGCGGAGACCGCTTCGAGGAAAAGATCTTCAAGGGGCCGCTGGCTCGCATGACGCGCGAGGCCCTGAACTACATCCAGCGCAATTACCTGTATGAAACCGTGGTCAAGCATGCTGACCGTGCCGAGGTCACGCGCTTCTGGAATTTCCCCTACGCCGCAGTCGAAGAGGCTGTCGTCAACGCCGTCTATCACCGGTCCTACGAGGAACGCGAACCCATTGAAGTGCGCATCAGCGACGACGAACTGGTGGTCGTCAGCGTCCCCGGTCCGGATCGGTCGATCCGCCTGGACGACCTGCAAGCGGGCCGTGCCGTCAGCCGGCGCTACCGCAACCGGCGCATTGGCGAATTCCTCAAGGAACTCGACTTGACCGAAGGCCGTTCGACTGGCATCCCGAAGATCCTCAGAGTGATGGCCGACAACGGCTCCTCAGCCCCTTCGTTCGAGACCGACGACGACCGAGCTTCGTTCGCCATTCGGCTACCGCGCCACCCAATGGCAAAGAAGGCGAGAAAAGGCGGCGCCGATCAAGTCACCGACCAAGTCACCGACCAAGTCACCGACCAAGTCGCTGGGGAGGTGGCAAGGTTGCTGATGGCGGCTGGCAACGGCGGGTTGGCACGCAGCGCGTTGCAGGAAGCCATGGCGCTGAAGCATGCGCCGCACTTCCGCCAAACCTACCTGTTGCCGGCTTTGGCAGACGGCTATCTGGAGATGACGCTGCCCGACCAGCCCAACAGCCGGCTGCAGCGCTACCGGCTGACGACCAAAGGGCGCCAGTGGCTGCGGCAGGAACGGGGCGACAACTCCAACTGAGCCAGGCCGCGTCCGTCAAGCCTTGCTGCCGAACTCCGCCACCTCGCGCACATCTGGCCCCTTGCCGCTGAAGCGGTCCAGCGCCAGGTAGATGACCGGCGTGATGTAGAGCGTCACGGCCTGCGACAGGATCAGCCCGCCCACCACGGCCAGGCCCAGCGGCTGGCGCAGCTCGGCACCGGCACCCAGGCCCAGTGCAATCGGCAGCGCGCCCATCAGCGCGGCCAGCGTCGTCATCATGATGGGCCGAAAGCGCAGGATGGCCGCCTGCCGGATGGCGTCGGCCGGGGCCAGGCCCTGGCTGCGCTGCACGTCCAGCGCGAAGTCGATCATCATGATCGCGTTCTTCTTGACGATGCCGATCAGCATGACGATGCCGATGGTGGCAATGATGGTCAGCTCCATGCCGAAGAGCTGCAGCGTGATCAATGCGCCCACGGCGGCCGACGGCAACCCGGCCAGGATGGTCAGTGGGTGGATGTAGCTCTCGTAGAGCACGCCCAGCAGCACGTAGATGACGGCCACGGCCAGGCCGATCAGCAGCAGCTGGCCGCCTTGCGCGTCCTGGAACACGGCCGCGTCGCCGCCGTAGCTGGTGATGACGCTGGCCGGCAGCTTGATCTCCTGCGTGAAGGCTGCGATCTGTTTCGTCGCATCGCCCAGCGGCACGTTCGGCGCGAGGTTGAAGCTGATGGTGATGGCCTGCAGCTGGCCCTGGTGATTGACCGACGTGGGGCCCAGCGTGCGCTGCACGGTGGCAAAGGCCGTCAGCGGCACCTGCGCGCCGTCCTTGCCGCGCAGGTAGATCTTGTCGAAGGCGGTCTCGCTGCTGCGGTCGTCATCGCCCGCTTCCATGATGACCTGGTAGGTGTTGCTCTCGGCATAGATGCTGGAGACCTGGCGCTCACCAAAGGCGCCGTAGAGCGCGTTGCGCAGGTCCTGCATCTGCACGCCCAGGATGGCGGCGCGCTCGCGGTCGATGACGAGGCTGGCCTGCAGGCCACGCAGCTGGGAGTCGCTGGTGATGTCGCGGAAGCGCGCGTCGGTGCGCAGCTTCTCCTGCAGCTTGGTGGCCCAGGTGTTCAGCTCGCCGGCCGACACCGACTGCAGCGAGTACTGGTAGCGGCTCTTGCTCTGGCGCCCGCCCAGTTGCAGGTTCTGCACCGGGCTCAGATAGACCTGGATGCCCGGTACGGCGCGCAGCTGCTTGCGCAGGCCTTCGAGCACCTTGGTCATGGGCTCGCGCTCGCCGCGGGGCTTGAGGTTGATGAACATGCGGCCGATGTTGCCGGCGGCGTTGGAGCCGCCGCCGCCCACGGCGGAGCTGAGGGCCGCGACGTTGGGGTCGTTGCGCACGATGGCGGCCACGCGGTCCTGCAACAAGATCATGGCGGCGAAGGACGTGTCCTCGGCGGACTCGGTGCTGGCCCGGATCTGGCCGATGTCCTCTTCCGGGAAGAAGCCCTTGGGAATGGTCGCGTAACACCACACCGTCGCGACGAAGCTCAGGGCCGCCACGCCCAGCACCCAGGGGCGGTGGCGCAGCGCCAGGTCCAGCGTGCGCGTGTAGCCGTTCAGCGTGGCCGTGAAGGCGCGCTCGAAGAGGCGGCCCATGGGCCCGTCTTCATGGTGCTCGTCGGCCTTGAGCAGGCGGCTGCACAGCATGGGCACCAGCGTCAGCGACACGAGGGCCGAGACAACGATGGCCAGGCCCACCACGACGGCGAACTCGTGGAACAGCAAGCCGATGACGCCGGGCATGAAGAAGATCGGGATCAGCACCGCCACCAGCGACACCGAGATGGACAGGATGGTGAAGGCCATCTCGCGCGCGCCGCGCACTGCCGCGTCGAAGGGCTTCATGCCGTCCTCGACGTGGCGGACGATGTTCTCCAGCATGACGATGGCGTCGTCCACCACCAGGCCCACGGCCAACGTGATGCCCAGCAGCGAGATGTTGTCCAGCGAATAGCCGAGCGCGAACAGGAGTGTGAGCGCGCCGATCAGCGAGATCGGCAGCGAGGCCGTCGGGATCAGCGTGGCCACCGCGCGGCGCAGGAAGATGAAGATGACCAGCACCACCAGGCCCACCGTCAGCGCCAGCGTCAGGTAGACGTCGTGCAGCGACTCGCGGATGGACACCGAGCGGTCGTTCAGCGTCGACATCTTGATGGACGCCGGCATCTGCTCGGCATAGCGCGGCAGCAGCGCCTTGACCTTGTCCACCACCTGCACGGTGTTGGCATCGGGCTGGCGCTGGATGGCCAGCACGATGGAGCGTTCGCCCTGGTAGGTGGAGTAGGTCTTGCTGGTCTCGACGCTGTCCTGCACCTCGGCCACGTCGCGCAGCAGCACCGGCGCGCCGTTGCGCGAGGCGACGACGATGCGGCCGAACTCGGTCGCGTTGCGCAACTGCTTGTTGGCCTGGATGGTCAGCGTCTGGCGCGAGCCGTCCAGCACGCCGACGGGCGTGTTGGCGTTGGCCGCCTTCACCGCCGCCTGCAGTTCGTCCAGCGTGATGTTGCGCTGGTTCAGCAGGTCGGTGCTGACCTTGATGCGCACCGCGTAGCGCTTCTGGCCGTAGATGGACACCTGGGCCACGCCGTCGATGGTGGACAGGCCCGGCGAGAGCAGGTTCTCGGCGTAGTCGTTCAGCTCCGTCAGGTCCATGGACGGTGACGTCAGCGCCACCAGCAGCACCGGCGCGTCGGCCGGGTTGACCTTGCGGTAGTTAGGCGGCGACGTCATCTCCGTCGGCAGCGCCCGCAGCGCGCGGAACAGCGCGGCCTGCACGTCCACGGCGGCCACGTCGATGTTGCGGGACGGGTCGAATTCCAGCGTCAGCGAGGTGCTGCCCAGCGTGCTGGTCGACGAGATGGTCTGCAGGCCGGCGATGGTTGAGAACTGTTTCTCCAGCGGCAGCGCCACGGACGACGCCATCGTCTCCGGCGACGCACCCGGCAGCGTGGCGCTGACGTTGATGATGGGCGTGTTGTACGACGGCAGCGCGGCCACCGGGATGCGGCTCCAGGCGGCCAGGCCGGCGATGACGAGCGACAGGTTCAGCAGCACGGTCATGACCGGCCGCCGGATGAAAACCTCAGTCAACCTCATTTGCCGGTACCCGACGCGGGCCGGGACGCGCCGGAAGCCGGCCCCTGAATCCGCAGCGGCGTGCCGGGCCGCAGGTTCTGCTTGCCGTCCATGACGACCCGGGCCGTCGCGTCCAGGCCGTCCACCACGGCCTGCTCGCCCAGGCTAAAGCGCAGTTGCACGGGCACCAGCTTGGCGGTGTTGTCGGGCCCGACGACGTAGACCGAGTGCTCGGTGCCGCGCATGATGATGGCCGCCTGCGGCACCACCGTCACGCCCTTGAGCGTGCGCAGCGTGACGCGCACGCGCAGGTACTGGCCCGGCCACAGCGCCTGGGCCTTGTTGTCGAACTCGGCCTTGACCTTGATAGTGCCGGTGCTCGTGTCGACGAGGTTGTCCACCGCCGTGACGCGGCCCTTGATGGCGACCGCACCCGGCGCCGAGCCCGGCGGCGGCAGGGCCTCCACGTCCAGCTCACCGGCGCGTGTGGCGCTGAGCAGCGCGCCGAGCTGGCTCTCCGGCACGGCGAAGCTGATGGCGATGGGATCGAGCTGGGCGATGTTGACCAGCGGCAGTGCCGTGGCGTTGGCCTGCACCAGGCTGCCGGCGTAGACGCTGACGATGCCGACGCGGCCGCTGATGGGCGCGCGCAGCTCGTTGAAGCCGAGCGTGACCTGCGTGGCCTGCACGGCCGCTTCGTCACTGCGGATCAGCGCCTGGCCAGCGTCGAAATTCGCCTGCGCCGTGTCGACGGCGCTCTGGGCGATGAAGTTCTGGCCCTTCAGCTCCTTGGCGCGGTTGAGCTGGCGCTCCAGGTCGCTCAGGCTGGCACGGTCGCGGGCCAGTTGGGCGCGCGCCTTTTCCAGGCCGGCGCGGTCGCCCCGGTCGTCGAAGCGAAACAGCAGCTCGCCCTTCTTCACGTTCTGGCCGTCCTTGACGAGCACCTGCGCCACGATCGAGGTCGTCTGCGCGCGCAGATCCACGCTCTGCAGCGCGGTGACGGTGCCGCTGGCCTCGACGGTGATGGGCACGTCGGCCTGACCCACCTGCATGACGCTGACGTTCTGCGCTTGCGGCGCGCTCGCCGCACCGCCCGGGGCCGACGCGCCGCCGGCATCGTTTTTGCGCCCGCAGCCGGCCAGGCAGGTGACCAGCAAGGCGCACAAGATCAAGGGAAAGGTCGCGCGCATGCAAGCCTGCCGAAAGGTAAAGCGGGTTGACCGAAATGGCCGGGCAGCTTACCCGGCCAGTTTTGCTCGCAGGTTGCTGGCTCAGGCGTTTCTTGTCTTTTGATCCTGGCTGTGCAGAGCCAGGGCAAGCCGGGCGCCCGCCACGGCGTTGTTCTTCACCAGCGCGATGTTGGTGGCCAGGCTGCGGCCACCCGTCAGCGCCTTGATGCGCGCCAGCAGGAAGGGCGTGATGGCCTTGCCCTGCACGCCCTGCGCCTCAGCCTCGGCCAGGGCTTGCACGGTGATGGCGTCGATCTGCTCGCGCGGCATCGCGTCAGCGGCCGGCACCGGGTTGCTCACCACCACGCCGCCCGACAGCCCTAACGCCCACTTCGCGCGGATGAAGCGCGCTTGGGCTTCGGCATCGTCCATGCGGAAGTCGGCCTTCAAGCCGCTGTCCGGCGTGAAGAAGGCGGCGAAGTTGTCCTGGCCGACGCTCAGCACCGGCACGCCGTGCGTCTCCAGGTATTCCAGCGTCAGGCCCAGGTCGAGGATGGACTTGGCGCCCGCGCAGACCACGGCGACCGGCGTGCGCGCCAGCTCCTGCAGGTCGGCCGAGATGTCGAAGCTCTCGTGCCCGCCACGGTGCACGCCGC
>NZ_JBDSQX010000168.1:0-40409 GCF_039929605.1 Roseateles sp. | reverse complement strand
GCGACCTACTTTTGGCGCCGCCCAAAAGTAGGCAAAAGGCTCTCCCCTGCGAAACCGCCCCTGTCGGGGTTCCCTGCGATGCTCGAAACCCGGGGCCGCGCCCAACTCACTTCGCTACGCTGCGTTCAGACAAAGGGGCGCGAAGTCAGTTGACGAAGCGCGCTGCGCGCGCGCCCCGGGCTTCTGCGCTTCTCGGCGGTTTAGAAGGGGAGGCTCCGGAACAGCCAACAGCCAAACCCGGAAACCGTTCGCCACGAGGTATTTCTATTCCCCCCTCTGAGCCCGCCGAGGAACGGAAGGGCTTGAGGCCGTGCGCGCAGCGCACTTCGAGAACTGACTCCGCGCAACTGTTTGACCGCAGCGTAGCGAAGGGAGTTTTGCGCGGGGCCTCGAGCCCTGAGTACCGCAGGGAACCCGAAGCGCAGCGAAGGGCGGGCGGATCGGGGGCGCTTTCTTTGCCTACTTTCTTGTGCGCACAAGAAAGTAGGTCGCCCGCCGGGGCGAAATCCCGGCATGAGCCTGGCCGTTAACGCGTCGCTCCGAAGCACCAACCATGCCCCGCAAACGCGCCCCCACCTTCGACGCCCAACGCGCCGACATCCTCGCCGCCGCCGCCCGCCTCTTCGCGGAGCAAGGCTTCAGTGCCACGTCGATGAACCAGGTCGCCGAGGCCTGCGGCGTCGCCAAGCCAACGCTGTATCACTACTTCCAGGACAAGCAGGCCCTGCTCGCGCAGATCTGCGACAGCCACGTCCACGCGCTGCTGGCGCTGGTGAACGAGGTCAAGGCTCAAGACCTCCCGCCCGACCAATACCTGCGCACGCTCATCGAGCGCTTCACCCGCGCCTACGCCAACGCGCAGCCTCAACACCGGGTGCTCACCAGCGAGATCAAGTTCCTGGCCGACGCCGAGCGCGAGCGGTTGCTCGACGTGGAGCGCCGCGTCGTCAACGAGTTCGCCACGGCCGTCAGCCTCGTGCGCCCCGAACTGCGCGACGCCAAGCTGCACAAGCCGCTGACCATGCTTCTTTTTGGCATGATCAACTGGACCTTCACCTGGCTGCGGCCCGACGGCGAACTCACGCACGAGGCGCTTGCGAGTCTGGTCAGCGATCTGTTCTTTGGCGGGCTCGGTGCGGTGCAAACCCGCCCATCCGCCCCATTCCATAACCACGAGGAGACGACCCCATGAAGCAATTCAAGCAACTCGCCCTGGCCCTGGCGGCCACGCTGAGCCTGGCGGCTTTGCCGGCCTCTGCCGACATCAACGTTGGTGTCACGCTATCGGCCACCGGTCCGGCAGCCTCGCTCGGCATCCCGGAGAAGAACACCGTCGCGCTGATGCCCACCACCCTCGGTGGCCAGAAGGTCAACTACATCGTGCTGGACGACGCCTCCGACACGACCACCGCCGTGGCCAACACGCGCAAGTTCATCACCGAGAACAAGGTGGACATCGTCATCGGCTCCACGGTCACGCCCAACTCGCTGGCGATGATCGATGCGGTGGCGGAGTCCGGCACGCCGATGATCTCCATGGCTGCGTCGGCCCGCATCGTCGAGCCCGTCGACGCCAAGAAGCGCTGGGTCTTCAAGACGCCGCAGAACGACATCATGATGGCCCTGGCCATCGTCACGCACATGGTGGACAACGGCATCAAGACGGCCGGCTTCATCGGCTTTGCCGACGCCTACGGCGAGGGCTGGTGGGGCGAGTTCAGCAAGATCGCCGCGACCAAGCACCTCAACGTCGTCGCGAGCGAACGCTACAACCGCACTGACACGTCCGTCACCGGCCAGGTGCTCAAGCTCGTGGCTGCCAAGCCCGACGCCATTCTCATTGCCGGTTCGGGCACGCCCGCCGCGCTGCCGCAGAAGGCGCTCAAAGAGCGCGGCTACGCCGGCAAGATCTACCAGACCCACGGCATTGCCAACAACGACTTCCTGCGCGTGGGCGGCAAGGACGTGGAAGGCACGCTGCTGCCGGCCGGCCCCGTGTTGGTGGCAGCGCAATTGCCGGCCGACCATCCGGTGAAGAAGAGCGCCGAGGCCTACATCGCAAGGTATGAAGCCGCGCATGGCAAGGGCAGCGTATCCACCTTCGGCGGCCATGCCTGGGACGCCGGTCTGCTGCTTGCGGCTGCCGTGCCCGAGGCGCTGAAGAAGGCGCAGCCGGGCACACCCGCTTTCCGCGCGGCGCTGCGCGATGCGCTGGAAAACGTGAAGAACGTGGCGGGCGCGCATGGCGTGTTCAACATGACGGCTGGCGACCACCTGGGCCTGGACCAGCGCGCCCGCGTGATGGTGCAGATCAAGGATGGCAAGTGGGTGCTGCTGAAGTGAGCACGCTTCAAAGCTATATCGGCGGTCGCTGGGTCGGCGAGCGCGCCGCCAAGCCGCTGGCGAGCGCGATCAACGGTCGCGTCGTCGCGCATACGCACGAGGAAGGACTGGACTTCGCCGAGGCCATGGCCTTCGCGCGCGGCACGGCCCTGCCTGGCCTGCTGCGCACGCACTTCCAGGACCGTGCCCGGGTGCTCAAGGCTCTCGCCGCCTACCTGATGGAGCGCAAGGAGGAGCTGTACGCGATCAGTGCCCACACGGGCGCGACGCGCAGCGACTCCTGGATCGACATCGAAGGCGGTATCGGCACGCTGTTCGCGTACGCCTCCATCGGCGGCAAGGACCTGCCGAGCAGCAATGTCTTGCATGAGGGCCCGCCGATGCGGCTCGGCCCTAACAACCACTTCATCGGCAGCCATGTGCTGGTGCCCAAACGTGGCGTGGCGCTGCACATCAATGCCTTCAATTTCCCGATGTGGGGCATGTTGGAGAAGTTCGCGCCGAGCTTTTTGGCCGGCATGCCTTGCCTGGTGAAGCCCGCCACGGCAACCAGTTATGTCGCCGAGGCCTGCGTGCGCGTCATCGTCGATTCGGGCCTCGTGCCGGCCGGCGCGCTGCAACTCATCATCGGCGGCACGGGCGACCTGTTCGAGCGCCTGGATGAGTCGGATGTCGTCACCTTCACGGGCAGCGCCGACACGGCGCTGATGCTCAAGGCCCACCCGAATCTGCTGAAGAAGAGCATCCCCTTCAACGCCGAGGCCGACAGCCTGAACTGCGCCATCCTCGCGCCCGACGTGACGCCGGATGACCCCGAGTTCGACCTCTTCATCAAGGAGGTCGCGCGCGAGATGACGGCCAAGGCGGGACAGAAATGCACGGCCATTCGTCGCGCCATCGTGCCCGCCAACCGTGTCGATGCCGCCGCTGCGGCGTTGAAGGCGCGGCTGTCCAAGATGGTCGTCGGCGACCCTGCGGTGGAAGGCGTGCGCATGGGCGCGCTGTCCAGCAAGGCGCAGCAGGCCGACGTGGCCGAGCGCGTGGCCCAACTGGCGAAGAATTGCGAGCTGTTGCTGTCCGAGCGCGACGGCTTTGCGCCGAAGGGCGAGGGCGTCAGCGAGGGCTCCTTCTTCGCGCCGACGCTGCTGCTGGCTCGCGACTCGGCTACCAGCGACGCCCACCACCTCGAAGCCTTCGGCCCCGTGACGACGTTGCTGCCTTACGGCGACTTCGAAGAGGCACTGCACCTGGCCACGCTCGGCCGTGGCAGCCTCGTCGGCACCATATGCACCAAGACACCGGCACTCGCCGCGCAAGCCGTGCCGACCTTTGCCGCCTGGCACGGCCGCATGCTGGTGCTGGACCGCGAGGCCGCGCTGGAAAACACCGGCCACGGCTCGCCGCTGCCCAAGCTCAAGCACGGCGGCCCCGGCCGCGCGGGCGGGGGCGAGGAACTGGGCGGCCTGCGCGCCGTCAAACACTATCTGCAGCGCTGCGCCGTACAGGGCTCGCCGACGATGATCTCGGCCATCACCGGCGAGTACCAACGCGGTGGGGCAGTGACCGAGAGCGATATCCACCCCTTCCGCCGCTACTTCGAGGACGTCGAGGTCGGCATGAGCCTGCTGACGCACCGCCGCACGGTCGGCGAAGCCGACATCGTCGCCTTTGGCGGCCTGTCGGGCGACTACTTCTACATGCACTTCGACGAAGTCGCGGCCAAGGAATCACCGTTCGGCAAGCGCATCGCCCACGGCTACTTCGTGTTGTCTGCGGCGGCGGGTCTGTTCGTCAGCCCGGCTCCTGGCCCGGTTCTGGCCAACTACGGGCTGGAGAACCTGCGCTTCATCACCCCCGTGGCGATTGGCGACACCATCCAGGCGCGCCTGACTGCCAAGCGCAAGATCGACCGCCCGCCGCGTGACGACCAGCCTGCGCAGGGTGTCATCGGCTGGGACGTGGCGGTGACCAATCAGCGCGATGAGCTGTGCGCGAGCTACGAGATCCTGACGCTGGTAGCCAAGCGTGTGGCGGGGTGATCGCCCACCCCCGAGGCGCCGCGCGCCTCCCCCTCAAGGGGCGCACCCAGTGGCTTGGCTGAGCCAGTTCCACGGGTGCTGCTGGATGAGGCGCGTGGCTCGCGCCCCGCTTCAACGAACCGCAGGCAGTTCGGCCGCAGCCTTTAGGTCGGCGCGGCGACCGCCCGTGAAGCGCTTGGCCCAGTAGGAGTCACGCATGTCCTCCACGCGCACGGCGCTGCCGGCGCGCGGGGCATGGATGAACTTGCCTTCGCCGACGTAGATGCCCACGTGGCTGAAGGTGCGCTTCATCGTGTTGAAGAACACGAGATCGCCCGGCTTGAGTTCATCACGGCGGATGGACATCAGGCTGTTGTCCTTGGCCTGCTCGTCGGCACGGCGCGGCAGCACGAGGCCCACGCTCATCTCGAAGATGTGGCGCGTGAAGCCGCTGCAGTCGAAGCCGTTCTCGACCGAGTTGCCGCCGCGCGTGTAGCGCACGCCAAGGAAGTTCATGGCCGACAGCACGAGGTCCGACGCGGTGTCACGCACGCTGGCCAGCAGGCGGGATGACCCGCTTACTTCACCAACCTGCAGCGTCAGGCCGCGCTCGCTGAGGAAGCGGCTGACGGCGTCACCGGCAGTAGTTGACTGTGCCGGCTTGGCTGCCACGGGCGTGGCCTTGTCCAGGGCGGCCTGCTGTTGCAGGCTCTGACCATAGGCGCCCGTCATCGTGCCCGGGGGCGGTGTCGCCAATGCGGTTGTCGCGGCCTGGGCCATGCCTTGCGCATGCGCCGCGCAACCGATGACCAGGAGGCCGGCGGCAGCGATGCGATTCAGCAGGGCGGTGGGGAAAGCCAGGGGCATTAGAGACAGAAACCGGGGCGGGCCGCAAAGCGGTCGCGAGTAGCAGAGTTGGGACAGCGGCGCGGAGGGTAGGAGGGGACCCTCGCACCGTCAATCAAAGCTGGCGGAAAACCGGCGATTCTGAGGGCAAACCCCGGCTGCCCAGGGCGTTGACCGGGTAAAAACCCTGAAACATTTCACGCAAAGCGCTCGTGAGACCGGCGCCCATGCCGGCGTAGGACGATGCCGCTGCATTTGACCTGGGTCAGATTGCCGTCAGTGCCTGCGGCCCACACTCGCCCGCATGATGCAGACCTATGCCGACTTCCACCAACGCTCGCTGACCGATCGCGACGCCTTCTGGGCCGAACAGGCCCGGCGCATCGACTGGCAAACGCCGCCGCAGCAGATCTGCGATGCCAGCAACCCGCCGTTCGCGCGCTGGTTCGTCGGCGGCACGACCAACCTCTGCCACAACGCGGTGGACCGCCACGCCGCAGCACGGCCTGGGGACCGGGCGCTGATCTGGGTGTCGACCGAGGTGGTGGATGTGAGCCCCCGGGCCGGGTCGGCTACCCGGCCTCCCCCCGAGGGGGGCGAGGCGGCTCGGGGCGGCCGAGCGCCGTTTCAGGAGCGCGTCTACAGCTTTGCCGAACAGCAGGCCGAGGTCGAGGCGATGGCCGCGATCTTGCTCGCCGAGGGCGTGGGGCAGGGCGACCGCGTGCTGATCTACCTGCCGATGATTCCGGAGGCGGCGTTCGCGATGCTGGCCTGCGCGCGCATCGGCGCCATCCACTCGGTCGTGTTCGGCGGTTTCGCCTCCAGCAGCCTGGCCAGCCGTATCGACGACGCGACGCCGAAGCTCATCGTCAGCGCCGACGCCGGCAGCCGCGCCGGCAAGCGCATTGCCTACAAGCCGCTGCTGGACGAAGCCATCGCGCTGTCCACCCACAAGCCGGCGGCCGTGCTGATGGTGGACCGTGGCCTCGTGCCCTTCGAGCGCGTGGCCGGCCGTGACCTGGACTACGCTGAATTGCGCCGTCAGCACGACGGCGCCCGCGTGCCCTGCGTCTGGCTGGAGTCCAACAGCATCAGTTACACGCTCTACACCAGCGGCACGACGGGAACGCCGAAAGGCGTGCAGCGCGACGTGGGCGGTTACGCGGTGGCGCTGGCCACGAGCATGGACTGGATCTTCGGCGGCAAGCCGGGCGAGACCTACTTCTCCACCAGCGACATCGGCTGGGTCGTCGGCCACAGCTACATCGTCTACGGGCCGCTGATCGCGGGCATGGCGACGCTGATGTTCGAGGGCACGCCGGTCCACCCCGACGCTGCGGTGCTGTGGAGCCTGGTCGAGAAGTACCGCGTGACCGTCATGTTCAGCGCACCGACCGCCGTGCGCGTGCTGAAGAAGCATGACGCCGCGCTCCTGACGCGGCACGACCTGTCGTCGCTGCGCGCGCTCTTCCTCGCCGGCGAGCCGCTGGACGAGCCCACCGCAAGCTGGATTGCCGACGGTTTGAACGTGCCCATCATCGACAACTACTGGCAGACCGAGACCGGCTGGCCGCTGCTGACGGTGGCACACCACATCCCGGGTGTCGAGGCCGTGCCGACCCGCCTGGGTTCGCCGGGCGTGCCGATGTATGGCTACGACGTGAAGCTGCTCGACGAGAACACCGGCAAGGAACTCACCGAGCCGAACCAGAAGGGCGTGCTGGTCATCAAGCACCCGCTGCCGCCCGGCGCATTGCAGACGGTGTGGGGCGACGACGCGCGCTTCGTCCGCACCTACTGGCAAAGTGTGCCCGGCCACGAGGTGTATTCGACCTTTGACTGGGCCGCGCGCGACGCCGACGGCTACACCTTCATCCTCGGTCGCACGGACGACGTCATCAACGTGGCCGGCCACCGCCTGGGCACGCGCGAGATCGAGGAGTGCATCTCGGGGCACGCGGCGGTGGCCGAGGTGGCGGTCGTGGGCGTCGCCGATCAGTTGAAGGGTCAGGTCGCCATCGCCTTCATCGTGCTGCGCGATCCGGGCCAGGCCTCGCCCGCGCTGGAGGGCGCGGTCATGAAGCATGTGGACTCGAAGCTGGGCGCCGTTGCACGGCCGGCGCGCGTGCACTTCGTGACTCTGTTGCCCAAGACCCGCTCCGGCAAGCTGCTGCGCCGCGCGCTGCAGGCTGTGGCCGAAGGGCGCGACCCGGGCGATTTGACGACGCTGGACGACCCCGGCGCGCTGGCCCAAGTCAAGGCCCTGTTGGGCATGCCAAACGGCTGAGGGCTGCGGCCACGCCAGAATCGCGGCCTTCCCACAAGGAGAGCCCGATGAAACCCGCCCTGATCACCCTGGCCGCGCTGCTGCTGACCGCAGCCGCCGCCCAGGCGCAGCCCAAACTGCCCGCCCCGAACTTCCCGACCTACGCCTCGGCCGCCGATGTGCAAACCCGCTGCGACAGCGGCCTCAAGGGCGCCACGCAGCGCGTGCAGGCGCTGGAGAAGCGCAAGGTCGACGCCGGCTGGCTGGCCGGCTACGACGACCTGACGGTCTACCTCGAAGACCATCAGAGCCCCAACGACTTCATCCTCAACGTTCACCCCGACAAGACCATCCGCGACGCCGCCCAGGCCTGCTCCCTGCGCTGGGCCGACTTCGGCTCCAGCCTCGGCCAGAACGAGAAGGTCTACCGCGCCTTGCAGAAGGCACCAAAGGCCGACGGCATCGATGCCGAGTTGGTGCGCCTGGCCTCGGGCCAGTTCGAGGACAGCGGCGTGGCGCTGCCCAAAGCCAAGCGCGAGCGCGCCAAGCAGATCCTGGACAAGCTGACCGAACTGGATCAGCAGTTCAGCAAGAACCTGCGCGACGCGGGCACCCGTGTCGCTTTCACCGAGGCCGAACTCAAGGGCGTGCCGGCCAGCGTGTGGGAAAAGGCCAAGCGCGACGACCAGGGCCGCATCCTGCTCGGCGTGGATTACCCGAGCTACGTGCCCGTTATGCGCACGGCCGAAAGCGGCGAGGCGCGCCAGCGCATGTGGCTGGCCAAGACCAACGAGGGCGGCCAGCCCAACCTCGACCTGCTGGCCCGGATCGTCACGCTGCGCGGCGAGTACGCCAAGCTGTTCGGCTACGGCAATTACGTCGACTTCAACTTGCGCCGCCAGATGGCCAAGGACGGCGCGACGGCGACGCGCTTTCTCGACGCCGTGACCGGCGCTGTCAATGCGCGCGAGAAGGTCGAACTGCAGGAGCTGCGCGCCGCCAAGACCCAGCACCTGGGCACCGCCGTCGATCAGACCCAGGTCGAGCGTTGGGATGCGACCTTCTACAGCGAGCGCGTCAAGCGTGAGAAGTTCAGCGTCGACCAGAACGCCTTCCGCCCGTACTTTCCGCCCCAGGCCAGCCTGGAGTTCGCCATGCACGTCATCGAGAAGCTGATGGGCGTGAAGTACCAGCGCGTCGACAACAAGCTCTGGCATGAGGAGGCGCAGACCTATGTCGTCAGCGACGTCGTGAGCGGCAAACCCATCGCCCAGATGTACGTCGACCTCTACCCGCGCGACGGCAAGTACAACCACGCGGCCGTGTGGCCGCTGCGAGGCAGCGCCACGCGCATCGCCCGCACGCCGGTCGCGGCCCTGGTCGTCAACTTCGACCGCAACGGGCTGACGCTGGACGAGGTGGAGACGCTGCTGCACGAGCTGGGCCACGCGGTGCACGTCAGCCTGTCCAAGACCCGCTACGCGGCCACGTCGGGCACGACGGTCATGCACGATTTCGTCGAGGCGCCGTCGCAGATGCTGGAGGACTGGGTTTACGACAAGCACGTGCTCAAGCTCATGCAGGAGGTCTGCCCGACCTGCAAGCCGGTGCCGGACGCGATGGTCGACCAGGCCCTCGCCGCCAAGCACTACGGCAAAGGCGGGCTGTTCGGGCGCCAGCACCTGTACGCCAGCTATGACCTGACGCTGCACCAGCAAGCCAAACCCGAGCCGCTGCCGCTGTGGGCCAAGATGGAAGGCGCCACGCCGCTGGGCTATGTGCCCGGCACGATGTTCCCCGCCGGCTTTGCGCACATCGCTGGCGGCTACGGCGCGGGCTACTACGGCTACCTGTGGAGTCTCGTCGTCGCCATGGACCTGCGCACGGCGTTTGCGGCCGACAAGCTCAGCCCGGAGGTCGGCAAGCGTTATCGCGACCTGGTGCTGGGGCAGGGCGCGCAGAAGCCGGCGCCGGAGCTGGTGAAGGACTTCCTGGGTCGCGACAGCAACTCGGAAGCCTTCTTCGACTACCTCAAGAAGTAGCGCAACTGCCTGAGCCGCAGTCGTGGCCGTCGGTCTCGGCCACCGGCTCCCGGCACTTCCCCGTCACCGGGTCAAAGCCGCGCTGCTCCATCGTGAACACGAGCGCCGCGTCCATCATCTCGGCGTGCTGCGGGAACCAGCCCGCCAGCTCGGTGCGCAGGATGTTCAACGGCTCGCGGTCGTTGAGCTGGGTCGCGTAGCGCAGCGCCTCGCGCATCACGTTCAAGACCATGGCGTGTTGGCTGCTGTGGCAGTTCTGCGGCTCGAAGCCACAGCGCGCCATCCAGTCCTCCTCCATCGCGAAGTGGGCCTCGGTGTGGGCCAGCAGCGCGTGGTAGGCCTGCAGGGCGTCGATGCCCGCGTCCAGCGCAGCGCCAAAACTGTTCAGCAGGCTAACGAACTCTTCGTGCGTGGTGTCCAGCGTGGGCTGGTTCAACACCAGCTTGTCGGTCCAGGCGAGCGTGGTCATGCCAGGCGAGCGCGGTGGCGTGCGATCTGCGTGCGCACCTGCGCTGGCGCCGTGCCGCCCAGCACGTTGCGCGCGTTCAGCGAGCCTTCCAGCGACAGCACGTCGAACACATCCGCCTCCACGCGGGCATCGAACGTCTTCAGCTCCTCCAGCGACAGCGCCGCCAGATCTACGCCCTTGGCCGTCGCGGCCTTCACCGCATGCGCCACGACCTCATGCGCGTCGCGGAAGGCCGCGCCCTTCTTGACGAGATAGTCGGCCAGATCGGTCGCGGTGGCATGGCCCTTCAGCGCGGCGGCGCGCATGGCCTCGGGCTTGGGCGTCAGGCCGGCCAGCATGTCGGCAAAGATGCGCAGCGTGTCCTTCAAGGTGTCGACCGTGTCGAACAAGGGTTCCTTGTCTTCCTGATTGTCCTTGTTGTAGGCCAGCGGCTGGCCCTTCATCAGCGTCACCAGGCCGACGAGGTGGCCGACGACGCGGCCCGTCTTGCCGCGTGCCAGCTCGGGCACGTCGGGGTTCTTCTTCTGCGGCATGATCGACGAGCCGGTGCAGAAGGCATCGGGCAGCGCGATGAAGCCGAAGTTCTGGCTCATCCACAGGATCAGCTCCTCGGACAGCCGCGAGATGTGCAGCATCAGCAGCGTGGCGGCCGAGCTGAACTCGATGGCGAAGTCGCGGTCGCTCACCGCGTCCAAGCTGTTCTGGCACACACCTTCCATGCCCAACGTGGCGGCCACGCGCTCGCGGTCTAGCGGGTAGCTGGTGCCGGCCAGCGCTGCGGCGCCCAGCGGCAGGCGGTTGACGCGCTTGCGGGTGTCCCCCATGCGTTCGGCGTCACGCGCGAACATCTCCACATAGGCCAGCAAGTGGTGGCCGAAGCTGACCGGCTGGGCCACCTGCAGGTGGGTGAAGCCGGGCAGGATGACGTCGGCATGCTCGCTGGCCTTCTCGACCATCACGGTCTGCAATGCGCGCAGCAGGCCGGTGATCTCGTCGATCTCGCCGCGCAGCCACAAGCGAACGTCGGTGGCCACCTGATCGTTGCGACTGCGACCCGTGTGCAGGCGTTTGCCGGCGATGCCGACGCGCTCTGTCAGCCGCGCCTCGATGTTGAGGTGCACGTCCTCCAGGTCCAGCTTCCACTCGAACTGACCGGCTTCGATCTCGGTGGCGATCTCGTTCAGGCCGCGCTGGATGGCGGCGTGATCTTCGGCGCCCAGGATGCCCTGCGCCGCCAGCATTTCTGCGTGCGCCAGGCTGCCGGCAATGTCGGCGCGCCACAGGCGCTGGTCGAAACCGACGCTGGCCGTGTAGCGCTTGACCAGATCGCTCATGGGCTCGGAGAACAGGGCGGACCAGGCTTGGGACTTGTTGGCGAGTTGGTTGTCTGACATGGAGCGAACGACGTTTTGGCGCGCGCACAATCGCGCGCAGCTCAGGATTATCGAACGGTACACACGAAGCTGGCCCCGGGGTCGCGGGGCAGCAGCATTGCCGGCGCCACTGAAATGAATTCCAAACAAAGCCACAGAGGCACAGAGGCACAGAGGCAGCGGGATGAAGGTCTCTCCGTGCCTCTGTGGCTGTGTTCTCTTGCCGCACGTCGGGCCTGACCCCCTGCCTCGATGCTGTCTCGATTGAGAATGGATCGTTGACATGCCTTTCTTCAAGCGCCGCAAGTCCCCGCCGCGCCAGGGCGCCTGGCAGGACTCCCTGGAGGTCAGCCAGTGGCTGGGTTTCGCGTCGACGCAGCCGCCCCAGCTCAACGCCGCCCCGCTGCTGGACCCGACCCGCGCCTTCGATGTCTGCCACGTCGGCCTCGTGCTGCGCGCGGTGCTGGGCGTGCAACTGCTGCTGGCCCTGGGCACGGCGCTGGTCGCGCGCGATGCCGCGCAGTGGCTGACGCTGGCGGCCAACGGCACGGTCGTGACGATGTTCGCGGCGCTGTCGTGGCTGCTCGTCGTCTGTGCCGCCAAGCGGCTGTGGCCGCGCCTGCCGGAGCCCGCGCAGTGGCTGGCGCTGATGACCCTAGGCGCCGCTGCCGCCTCGCTCGGCTTCGCACTGCTGAACATGACGAGCGACGAGCCCGCCTCGCCCTGGCGCTGGGGCAGCGTGGCCGTCACCGGCGCCAGCGGGGCCGCCCTGCTGCTCGCCTGGCTCAAGCAGCGCGAGCGCACGCAGCGCCCGGCCGACGCGCTGGCCCAGCTCGTCGAGCTGCAGTCGCGCATCCGGCCGCATTTCCTGTTCAACACGCTGAACAGCGCCATCGCCCTCGTGCAGATCGACCCGGCGCGCGCCGAAGGCGTGCTGGAAGACCTGGCCGAACTCTTCCGTGTGGCGCTCGCCGGCTCCAGCGCCTCCGTCACGCTGGCCGAGGAGGTGGAGCTGGCCAAGCGCTACCTGGCCATCGAGCAGATCCGCTTCGGCGAGCGGCTGCGGGTCACTTGGCACCTGGACCCGGCCGCAGACCACGCCAAGCTGCCGCCGCTGCTGCTGCAACCGCTGGTAGAAAACGCGGTGCGCCACGGTGTGGAGCCCAACGACGAGGGCGGCGACTTGGAAGTGACGACCGTCAAGCGCGGCGCCGAGGTCGAGATCCGCATCGTCAACAGCGTCGGCGCGCCTTCCCGCACCAGCGGCCACGGCCTGGCGCTGCGCAATGTGCGCCAGCGGCTCAACCTCATGCACGACGTTGCGGCGCGCTTCGAGCTGGAATCGACCGACACTCGTTTCGCCCTGCGTATCCTGCTGCCGCTATGACCCCTGCCCTGCGCATCCTCATCGTCGACGACGAGCCCCTCGCGCGGCTGCGGCTGCGCAGCCTGGTGGAAGCCATCACCGAGCCGCGCTGCGAGGTGGCCGCCGAGGCCGCCACCGGCTCGCAGGCTGCTGCCTGGCTGCGCGACCATGGCTGCGACCTCGTGCTGCTGGACGTGCAGATGCCCGGCATCGATGGCCTGCAGTTCGCCGATGGCCTGGCCCAGCGCGGCGCCGCCGGCCACGGCGTGCCGCTGATCGTCTTCGTCACGGCGCACGCCATGCACGCGCTGCGCGCCTTTGAGCTAGACGCCATCGACTACCTCACCAAGCCCGTGCGCCGCGAACGCCTGCAGGCCGCGCTGGCCCGCACCGTGCAGCGCCTGAACGAGCGCGCCGCCGTGCAGGTGCAGCAGCCCGCGCCGAGCGGCGACAAGCCCGCCGTGTCGGACGCCGACTTCGTCACCATCGCCGACCGTGGCCGCCTGAAGCGCGTGCCGGTCTCCGAGGTGCTGTATTTCAAGGCCGAACTCAAGTACGTGACGCTGCGCACGGCCAGCGAGAGCCATGTGCTGGATGGTGCGCTGTCCGACCTGGAGCAGCGCCACGGCGACCGCTTTTTGCGCGTACATCGCAACGCGCTGGTGGCCCGCTGGGCCGTGCGTGAGCTGGAGCGACACGCGGTGACGAACTTCGGCGAGCTGGACGGCGGCGACGGCGACGTTGGCGACGGCTGGGCCGTGCGCATCGTGCATGTGGACGAATGGTTAGCCGTGTCGCGCCGGCAGGTGGCGGCTGTGCGGGAGGCGCTGGCGGGGCAGGGGCGGTGAGGGCGCGGCGCAGGCCTCCACGGCCGGTCGTATTCACCAACCGGCTCGGCACGACCGGAAGCGTGCCGCCGATTGCCTATGCTGCGGCGCCATGACGTTGAAGCGCCGACATATCTTGCTGGGTTTGCTCGTCGCATTGCTGGCCGCGTTGCTAGCCTGGCTTGCTCTGCAGCGGACGACGACCGGCGCGACGGGCCCCCGAGCTGCTGCTGAGTCGGTTAGGCCCGCAGCGACGGGTCTTGCGACGCGTGTCGAGCGCTTAGCCTCCGGCGCGGCGCCAGCCGCCGCAGCCGGTCGGTTGGCTGCCTCTGGGCCGTCGGATGCGCGGGCCGACCTCGCGCGTCGCATGAAGGCCGACTGGTGCGGCTTCGGCGCGGCCGAGCATGGGCGGCAGGTCGAAGCCGCGTTAAGTGAAGAGCGCGAGTCGGTAGGGTGGCAGGTGGTTGAGGAAGCAAAGACCGATGCGCGGCGCCGTTGGATTTTGGCGCTGAGCCAGCGTCGCGACGAGCGGTCTCTGGCGGTGGCCGACTACCTTGAGGGTGGCGGCGGCGGCGAGGCGGCGCCAGTGGCCCGGGCGCGCCTTCAAGCCCGCGCTCGCAGCTCCAGCGACCCGATGGTGACGGCTCTGGCCTTGCAACAGCTTTGCGCGCCGGGTGCCTGCGCGAACGTGGAAGCCTCGCAGTGGTCGCGCCTGGAACCTGCCAATCTGCAGGCTTGGCTGGCGCTGGCGTTGGACCCTGCCAGCCGCGCGCGGCAAACGCAAGCCGCCTATGTGCTGGACCGGCTGGCGCAGGAGGCAAAGTACGCGCGCAGCTATCAGCGCGAATTGCATGCCGTGCTGTCGAGCCTGCCGCAGACGCAGATACCGGGGCTGCAGAACGAAGCGGAACTTCAGCTGATGTCCGCTCTGGTGTTCGGCTGGCCCTTGCTCAGTGTGGGTCCGCTCACGGATGTCTGCCGCAGTGGCCTGGCCGATACCGGCACGGCGTCGCGCTGCCAGGCGGTGGCGCAGCTGCTTGCGCGCCAGGACAACATATTGCATCGAGCCGTCGGTCTGGGCATCGCTCGAAATTTGGTGGCAGCGCAGCCAGCGATGCGGGCAGCGTGGGAAGCGCAGGCGCAGGAGTTCGAAGCGGTCAGCGAGTGGCGCGGGGGTGCTGCCGAACGCGCTGCGAGTGCATCCGAGCCCGAGGGGGCGGCACTGGCCTGCGGCGGGCAGGCCGAGGTGCGCCAGGTGCTGAAGGACCACCTGGCCCGCAGCGAATGGGACCGCATGCGCGATGGCATCGACGAAGCCGGCGTGGACGAAGCCACTCTGGCGTCACGCTGGCGCAAGCGGGAGGGGCGCAGCGTGCTGGACCCTCGGCCTGCGCCCCAGCCGGCGTCGGCACCTGCCAAGGCCGGCTGAGCTGAGAGCGTGAGCGAACGCATGACCGCGCCGAGCAAACGCGCCGTGGCGGCCTTCCTTCTCATCGTCGCTGCGGCCACAGGGGGATCGCTGGCGCATTGGCGGGCGCGGACCGTGGCAGTCCAGGCGGGCGGTCCGGCGATGCCCGTTGCTGCTGCATCGGCTGGCCCGATGGTTGCGGTTTCCGGCGCTGCTGCGGTGTCGTCCAGCAGTCGAGCTTCTTCGCCCGCTGTTGCCGTGGCGGCGACTGGGGCGGGGCCGGATGCGGAGGACATGCAGATCCCGCCAGAGGGGCTGGATGTCTGTGGCGTGCGGCGGGTGCCGGCGAACGAGCTGCGGCGCTGGAAGGCCGACCCGGTATTTGGCAAGGCGCAGATGCAGGAGATAGACGAACAGACGCAGCGCATCGGCGCCGCCGGGCTGGCCCGCATCTCCGCGCGTCTGGCTGCGGGCAATGACCGCCAGCAGGTCGCCGCCCGGCTGCTGATGCAGGACCGCGATGGCGCAGCTTTGCTAGCCGAACGGAGCACCGATCCACAGGCCTACCAGATGGCCTTGACGGCATGCGGTGGACTCGGCGGAGGCACGCCGAATTGCGCGCTGCTGAATCCACGCCGCTGGGCAGAACTGGACCCGACTGATGCGCGCCCCTGGCTGCGGCTGATGGAGGCTGCTCATCTGCGCAACGACGCCGTCGGCGTGGATGCCGCGCTGGCAGAGGCTGCCGTCCGGACGCGCCTGTCACGCGGATCTTTCCTTTTGGAGGCGCAGGCCGCGGCGGTGGCGGATGTCTTGCCGGATGCCGCAGCCCTGGGCCACGCATTGGTTGTCGTCATCGGAATCGACGCGGCGATGCCGGGCCTTGACGTCAGTGCGCCACTGCGGGTCTGCAAGGGTGACGGACTGCGCGATGCGACTCGGCTCAGACATTGCCGCGCGTTGGCAAGCCAGACACTGGCGAATGCGACAGACATCACCGACGCACAGATAGCGCTGAAGCTGGCCGAACGCGCGGGCGTGCCTCGCGAGCAGCAGGCTCATGACGCAGCGACGCTCAAGGCGGCACAAGACCGATTCGTTGAACGAGCCATACAAGATTTCAACGTGGATTGCGACTCCATGCGCCGCTTGAAGCGGCTGTCCATCGAACGCGCCGCTTCCGGGGAACTCGCGATGGCCCTGGCTTTGTTGCCGCCCCTTCAGCCGGCGCGCTGAATCAGCCGGCGGCCGACGCGCCCTGCACCGTGCGCAAGTGGTCCAGGATCAACGGATTGACCCGCTCTGCTTCGGCAATCGGCGCCATGTGGCCAACGCCTTCCAGCCCCACCAGTTGCACATGCGGCAGCTTCGCGGCCAGCGTCTGCGCCACGCGCCGTGCGCTGGCGCGCGTGGCGCCGCCGCAGATCAGGCGCACCGGCATCTGCAGCGTGGCCAGTTCGGCATCGCTCCAGCGCGCGGCGGCCAGGGCCTCGAAGTGGCGCCTGATCGTCGGCATGGGCTCGGCCAGGCGGGCGCGCTGGGCGGCGTCCAGTTCGGGCCAGACGTCGCGCCCCTGCCAGTAGCCGACGAAGCCGCGTGCCGCGTCATCCAGGTCGCCACGGTCCAGCGCTGCGGCCACGGCGGCGGCGACCTGCTGGGCTTCCTGCCAAGCTTCCTGCTGTTCGGGCAGGTCCTCGCCCAGCGCCGGCAGCAGGCCGAAGGCGACCGGCTCGTACAGCGTCAGCGAGCGCACGCGGTGGCGCTGCTGCAGCGCAATCTGCAGTGCCGTGGCAGCGCCGTAGCTGTGGCCCACCAGATGGAAAGTTTGGTCGGGCGGCAGGTCCAGGCCGGCCAATACGTTGTCGGCTTCGACGGACAGGCGGCTGGCCACGCCATCGGGCCAGCCAGGGCTGCCGCCGTGGCCCATCAAGTCGGGCGTGTGCCATGTCCAACCCGGGCCGCCTTCGGTGACCAGGCGGCGCTACTGCTTGCCGCCGGCACCGCTGGAGTGCAGGCAGACGACGGGCGTGGGCGTGGGTGACATGAGGACTCCGGAAGATTGCCCCGCACTGTAGGCCGGCGCCTACCGCAGGGCTGGCCTTGGGCCGATATCTGAACCGCAGGCTCGGCGCCTAGTCTGAGCTTCCTTAAAAACTCAGGAGCGCGCCATGAAGCACGCCATGCAATTTTCCGCTGCGGCCCTGGCCTGCGCGTTGTTGGCAGGTTCACCGCTCGTGGCCGAAGCGGCAACGCCGCAGCGAACCGCGCAAGCTGCGGCGCTGCGAGTGACCGGCTTCGACGTGGAGCAGGTCGACCGCCTCGAGCCAGGCGCGGAGCTGAACTTCACGGTCTGGGGCACGCCGGGCGCGGCGGTGCTGCTGCAGATCGACGGCAGCAGGCGCAGCGTGCGGCTGGACGAAACAACGGCCGGGCGCTACCAGGGCATCTACACGGTGGGCCGCTCGGATCGCATCGGCCAGGAGTCGCGCGTGCATGTCAACCTGCGCCAGGGCAACCGCGTGGCCACGGCGATGCTGGGCGAGGCGCTGCAGAGTGGCTGGCCGGTGCCGGGCGTAGCCGCGCTGCCGGAGATCCAGTCGCTGAACGTGGCGCGCGAGCCGGGGCGCGGGCGCACGGAGGCGCTGCGCTACACCTTGCGCGGCACGCCGGGCGGTCAGGCGTCGGTGCAGTTGCAGGGCAGCCAGGCCCGCAATGTCGTGCTGGACGAGGTGCGCGCGGGCGAATATTCAGGCACCTATGTGCTGCCGCAGGGCGCCTGGGTGGACACGCAGCAGCCGCTGGTGGCGCAGCTGCGCCTGGCCAATCGCACGGCGCAGACGAGTGTGGCCAATGCCTACGCCAACGTCGACCTGCGCGCCCGCCGGGCCGGCTACGACAGCTGCATCGACTGCGCGACCGTGCAGGCGGTGAACGAGGTGGTGGTCGACGGCGAGGGCAAGGTGCTGGGCACGGTGGCGGGCGGTGTGCTCGGTGCCGTGGTGGGCAACCAGATTGGCAAGGGCGACGGTCGCACCGCAGCGCGCGTGGTGGGTGCCGTGGGCGGCGCGCTGCTGGGCCGCGAGATCCAGCGGCGCAACAACCAGCGCACGCAGTACGAAGTCGTGGTGCGCATGAACGACGGCATGCAGCGGACGGTGGTCTACACGGAGGCGCCGAGCCTGCGCGTTGGCGACCGCGTGCGCGTCGTCGGCGAGACGCTGGAGCTGCAGCGCTGAGTCGTCAGGCGCCCTCACCGACGACGCGGTTGCGGCCCTGGCCCTTGGCTCGGTAGAGGGCTGCATCTGCGGCGGCGAAGAACTGGTCCGGCGGCCGCTCGCTGTCGTCCATGGCGGCAACGCCGAAGCTGGCGGTGATGTGCAGGCCGCCGAAGTCGTGCGCCGCCACGAGCGCGCGCAGTTTTTCGGCAATCGCCACCGCCTGCGTCAGGGTGGTGTCGCGGCAGATCAGCAGGAACTCCTCACCGCCCCAGCGCCCGAGCAGGTCCTGGCCGCGCACACGGCTGCGTACCAGCTCCGCAAGACCGGCCAGCACCCGGTCACCGGCCTGGTGGCCGTGGCTGTCGTTGACGGCCTTGAAGTGGTCGATGTCGATCAGCACCAGCCCGATCGCATGGCGGTGTTCGCGCCAGTCGGCCAGCGCCCGCTGCAGCGCGCCCTCCAGGCCCTTGCGGTTGAGGGCGCCCGTCAGCGCGTCGGTGTTGACCATGCGTGCGAGTTGGCGGCCGCGCCTTTGCAGGTGGACCACGCGCAGCAGCAGATACAGCAGGGCCAGCCCCAACCAGAGGCTGATGATGCCCAGGTACCAGCGTTCGGTGGACAGCCATTGCGTCTCGAGCTCGATCTTGCGGAGCACGAAGCGGTAGTTGCCGGGCGGCGCATCGGTGCCGGTGCTGACTTCCAGCGCGACGACGTTGGTGAACTCAGGCCGACTCAGGTGCGCCGGGATGTGGAATTGCGCCATCCACCAATTGGCCACGACGAAGTTCGCCAGGTCCAGTTCCACGGAACCGTTCACGATGGACGTGGCATTGATCTCGATCTGGTTGTATTTGGTGGCCTCGGCGGCCGTGGGCGCGATGCCGTAGGCCGGGTTGGCGTTGCGCAACAGCATCCGCAGCGTGGTGCCAGGACCCTGGTAGTCCACCCACAGCCGCAGCCGCTGCACCTCGCTCAGGTCGAGGCCCTTGAGCCGTTTCTGATCGAACTCCAGTGCGATGGCGCAATAGGGATAGGCGTAGCGTTCGCGCAGTGTGCATGCCACGTTCAGCCCGGGGCCGGGCCCTTGCGCGATCTCGGAGTTGCCGCCGTTGAGCTGGTCTGACGCCAGTTTCACGTGAACATGCTCACCGGGCACGATGACGCGAGTGCGGCCCAGCAGCAGATCGGAAAACTGCACCGCCGCCAAACTCAACAGCACCAGCAGCAGCAGCAGGTATTCAGAACGCCATCTCAAGCCCATGCCGCCACTCTAAGCGCGAATCTGGCCCGATCAGCCCCAGGTCAGCCCCTAACGATTCACGCCCGGCATGTGCATCAGCCGGTGTTGCGCAGCCCCGCCGCGATGCCGTTGATGGACAGGTGGATGCCGCGCTGCACGCGCTCCATGGCCGGGTCGTCCGCCGAGATGTGGCGGTAGCGGCGCATCAGCTCGACCTGCAGGTGGTTGAGCGGGTCGATGTAGGGGAAGCGGTGCTCGATGGAGCGCGCCAGCGACGGGTTGGCCGCCAGGCGGTTGTCGTCGCCGGTGATGAGGCTGAGCGCGGCGCGGGTGAGGTCGAACTCCGCGCGGATGGCCGCGAAGATGCGCTTGCCGAGCTTCTTGTCTTCCACCAGTTCGACGTAGCGCTCGGCCAGGGCCAAGTCGGCCTTGGCCAGCACCATGTCGAGGTTGGAGAGCAGCGCACGGAAGAACGGCCAGCCCTTGAGCATGCGCTTGAGCAGGGCCAGGTTCTTCGCACGCTGCGCGGGCTCCTCGCCGAGGAAGGCCTCCACGCCGGAGCCGAAGCCGCACCAGCCCGGCAAGGCCACGCGGGCCTGGCCCCAGGAGAAGCCCCAGGGGATGGCGCGTAGGTCTTCGATCGCGCGGGTGGCCTTGCGGGACGCGGGGCGCGAGCCGATGTTGAGCTCGGCGATTTCGCGGATGGGCGTGCTGGCGAAGAAGAAGTCGGCAAAGCCGGGCGTGTCGTAGACCAGGCCGCGGTAGGCCGCAAAGCTGGCGTCGGACAGGGTCTGCGCCGCCTGCAGGAAGCTCTTGGGCGCGCTCTGCGTGGGGTGCAGCAAGGTGGCCTCCAGCGTGGCGGCGACGAGTGTCTCCAGGTTGCGCCGGCCGATCTCCGGGTGGGCGTACTTGGAGGCGATCACCTCGCCCTGTTCGGTCAGGCGGATCTGGCCGTTCACGGTGCCCGGAGGCTGGGCCAGGATGGCCTGGTAGCTCGGGCCGCCGCCACGGCCGACCGTGCCGCCGCGGCCGTGGAAGAGGCGCAGCGTGATGGGGCCGACGCGCTTCAATTCGTCGAACAGCTCGACGAGTGCGATCTCGGCGCGGTAGAGCTCCCAGGACGACGTGAACATGCCGCCGTCCTTGTTGCTGTCGGAGTAGCCCAACATGATGTCCTGCTCGCCGCCGCTGCGGTCGATGAGGCCGCGCACACCGGGCAGCGCGTAGAACTCGCGCATGATGTCCGGCGCGATACGCAGGTCGCCGATGGTCTCGAACAGCGGCACGATGATGAGGTCGCTGACCGCGTACTCGGCCAGCACGCCGCGCAGCAGGCCGGTCTCCTTCAGCAGCAGTGCCACCTCCAGCAGGTCGCTCACCGACTCGGTGTGCGAAATGATGTAGTGGCGCAGCGCCTCGCGGCCAAAGCGGGCCAGGGCCTCGCGGGCGGCTTCGAAGGTGGCGAGCTCGAACAGCGCCTTGTCGGAATACGTCGCGCCGATGACGCGCAGCGGGCGGGCGTCGTTCAGCAGCTTCAGCAGCAGCTCGCGCTTGGCGGCTTCATCGAGCGCCGAGTAGTCGGACTCGATGCGCGCGACGGTCAGCAGCTCGGCCAGCACCAGCTCATGCTGGTCGCTGCTCTGGCGCAGGTCCAGCGTCGCGAGGTGGAAGCCGAACACCTGCACCGCGCGGATCAGCGGGCTCAGGCGCGGCGCGATCAGCGCTTGCGCGTGGTGGCTCTTCAACGATGCCTCGATGACGCGCAGGTCGGCCAGCAGGTCATCAGGCGAGCGGTAAGGGTCCTGCGGCGCGACGGCGTGGCGCAGCGCCTCGGTGCCGGTCAGCTCGTGCAGCGTGGCGGCCAGGCGCGCGTACATGCCGGTCAGCGCGCGGCGGTAGGGCTCGTCCATGCGGTGGGCGTTCTGGTCGGGGCTGCGCTCGGCCAGGGCCTGCATGTCGGCCGACACGCCCGTCAGGCGCAGTGAGATGGACAGCTCCGCGCCCAGTTCGTGCAGCTCGGTCAGGTAGTGGCGCAGCGCCACCTCGCTCTGGCGCTGCATGGCGCGCTTGAGCGTGGCGGCGCCCACGTTGGGGTTGCCGTCGCGGTCGCCGCCGATCCAGTGGCCCATGCGCAGGAAGCTGGGCAGCGTCTGGCCGGGGAGGTGCTCTTCCAGCTCAGCGTAGAGCTTGGGGATCTGGCGCAGGAAGGTCGCCTGGTAGTACGACAGCGCGTTCTCGATCTCGTCGGCCACCGTCAGCTTGGAGTAGCGCAGCATGCGCGTTTGCCAGAGCTGGGTGATGCGGGCGCGCAGCAGCGGCTCGACGTCGCGCAGCTCGCGATCCGTGCCTGCGCGGTCACGCGCCTCCAGCAGGCCGGCGACAGCGCGTTCGGCGTCCAGGATGCTCTTGCGCTGTACTTCGGTCGGGTGAGCCGTCAGCACCGGCGAGATGTAGCCGCGCTTGAGCACGTCGGCGATCTCGGTCGGGCGGATGCCGGCCTCGTGCAGATGCTCCAGGCAGTAGGCCAGCGAGCCGGGTTGCAGGCTGCCGGCGCGCTCGTGCACGTCGCGGCGGCGGATGTGATGGCGGTCCTCGGCGATGTTGGCCAGGTGCGAGAAATAGCTGAAGGCGCGGATGACGCTGACGGCCTGGTCGCCCGAGAGGCTCTTCAGCAGCTTGTCGAAGCGCTTGCCGGCTTCCTTGTCGTGCTTGTGCCGATAGGCCACGGCGAGCTGGCGAATGCGCTCGACCAGCTCGTAGGCCTCGCGGCCCTCCTGCTCGCGAATGACGTCGCCGAGGATGCGACCGAGCAGCCGGATATCGGCCACCAGCGGTTCGTTCTTGTCGGCCTTTTTGTCGATTTCGGGGCGGGCAGGAGCGGCTCGTGAGGGCATGGCGGTCGTCCGGGAAAAGGTGAGATTAAAAAAGGTAACGAAGTTACCTAAATATGACTCTAGCAGTTTCTTCCTTAAAACGGCCCTCCGGTCGTCGGGTTGTTGCTGCGGTTACGGGGGATTGCGGCCGACGGTAGGCCGACGATGGAGGACTGTGGATGGCGCCTCCACAGTCGCCCGGCAAGATGCGCGTATGCGTCTCGTCCATCAGCTCTCCCTGCTTCTCATCGCCACGGCGCTGGCGGCCGTCGCTGCCATGGCCGGCCTTGTCGTCTGGAACCTGCGCGCCGGCTTCTCGGACTATCTGCAAGCGCAGGACGGCGAGCACCTGGCGCGGCTGATGGACGCGGCCGAGCGTGACCTGGCCCAGCGTGGCGGCACGCCGCAGGACTGGCGGCCCGCGCTGCGGACCTGGCTGGAGGCGTCTCGTGTCGTCGCCACGCGCGGCGGCCCGCAGGACGGCCCTGAGGATCGCCCGGCACCGCGCGAGGCCCGGCGTGACCCGCCGCCGCCTCGGCGTGACCCGTCCAACTTCGGCCCGCGTGTCGTCGTGCTGGCGGCCGATGGCGTGACGCCGCTGGCCGGCCGCGGCGAGACGCTGGACAGGCCGGGCCAGACCCGCGTCGTCAAGCTCAACGGCCAGACGGTGGCGGTGCTGCGCCTGGCCGAGCGCGCCGGGCCGGCCGAGGGCGTGGATGCGAGCTTCCTGAGCCGGCAGTACGTCGGCCTCGCGGCGGTGGCCGGTGGCGTGCTCGTCATCGCGCTGGTGCTGGCCCGCGTCGTCGCTGTGCGCTGGGCGCGGCCGCTGGCCGAGGCGCAAGTGGCCGCTCGGCGCATTGCGGCCGGGGAGTTTGGCGTGCGCCTGCCCGCGCCCCAAACCGGTGGTGCGAGCGAGATCGCCGCGCTGCACGGCGACATCAACGCGATGGCGGGGGCGCTCTCCCGGCTGGAGACGAGCCGGCAGCGCTGGATTGCCGAGCTGTCGCACGAACTGCGCACGCCGCTAGCCGTGCTGCGCGGCGAGGTGGAGGCGCTGGTGGACGGCATCCGCCCGCTGGACCGCGCGGCGCTGGCATCGCTGCAGGAGGAGATCAAGCGGCTGTCGCGCCTGGTCGAGGACTTCCACCTGCTGGCCACGTCGGAGCTGCGTTCGCTGCCCTGTGAGTTCGAGGCTGTCGCGCCGGCGGCCTTGCTGCAGGCCGCGGTCGAACGCATCGCGCCGCGAGCCAAGGCGCTGGGCCTGGTCATCGAGGGGCCGCTTTCCCAGGTACTGCCGGCCGCGCAGTGGGACGCGGTGCGCATCCTGCAGCTGCTGGGCAACCTGCTGGAGAACAGCCTGCGCTATACCGAGGCGCCGGGGCTGGTGCAGGTAAGGGCGCGTTCGCTGGGCGGCGCCATCGAGATCCGCCTGGACGACACGCCGCCCGGTGTGCCCGAGGGCGATCTGGAGCGCCTCTTCGACCCGCTCTTCCGCGCCGACCCCTCGCGCAGCCGCGCCTTCGGCGGCTCCGGCCTGGGCCTGGCCATCGCCAAGGCCATCGCGCAGGAGCATGGCGGGCGGCTGCGCGCCGAGCCGTCGTCGCTGGGCGGCCTGGCCATCGTGCTGACGCTGCCGCTGACGCCGAACAAGGGAGGCGCCCTGTGAATGAACTCATTCTCGTCGTCGAGGACGAACCCAAGCTGGCCGCCGTGGTGCGCGACTACCTGCACGCCGCAGGCTTTCGCAGCGAATGGCTGGCCGACGGGCGGCAGGCGCTGGAACGGCTCAAGACCGGGCCGATGCCGGCGGCCGTGCTGCTGGATGTCATGCTGCCGGGCCTGGACGGGCTGGAAGTCTGCCGCGCCGTGCGCGCCTTCAGCGACGTGCCCATCCTGATCAACAGCGCCCGTGTTGACGAGCTGGACCGACTGCTGGGCCTGGAGCTGGGCGCGGACGACTATGTCTGCAAGCCCTTCAGCCCGCGCGAACTGATCGCCCGCGTGAAGGCGCTGCTGCGCCGCGCCCAGGGCCGGCTCGCGCCGGTGACGCTGGTGCCGGTGGCGGGCGGCTTTGCGGTCGACGAAGCCGGCCAGCGCATCCTCTGGCAGGAGCAGGCCATGTCGCTGACGCCGGTGGAGTTCCGTCTGCTGCGCCAGCTGCTGCAGCACCCGGGGCGGGTGTTCGAGCGGGCCCAGTTGCTGGACCTCATCCACGAGGATTTCCGCGACGTCTCCGATCGCGTCGTCGACAGCCACGTGAAGAACATCCGCCGCAAGCTCGCCGCGTTGCAGCCGGGGCAGGCGTGCATCACGTCCGTGTACGGGGTGGGCTACCGGCTGGACTTGGCCTGAGGAGAGCCCCCCTCCGGGCCTTTAGGGCCACTGAGGTCTTCCAACGTGGGCCGCCGGCCTCGGTGCTTGCCATAAACCCGATGCAAGCCCCAACGGGAGCGACTATCTTTGACAGCGTTGTCTATTTCGGACCAATCGTTAGCATTCGATCTGCGCGAAGGCTCGTGAGATCGCTACCACGCCTATTCGGAAAAGATGGGGCCATGTCCGTCCGACGGCATGGTTACGCCTTGAATCGGACGCGCGGAAGGGGTGTTGCGTATTGCGTGAAAGCGCCGCCAGAACGCGTGTAAACCCCAGCAGAACTGGACAAGGCAAAAAAATACAGTACGGTCACGCGCTTGAAGTGGCAACAACTTCAGAGACTGTTTGTTAACGCTAACATTCTTGATACCAATAGGCCACGCATGACGTCGTCAATCGGCTCAGCCTTGGGCCAAGCATGCAAGGAGACAAAATTGAAACACCCCCAGATTTCCAAAACCCGTCGGCAAGCTGCACGTGCGCGGCTTCACCCTGTGGCATGGGCGTCCACGCTGGCGCTACTGTCCGGTGCTGGTGCCGTCCAAGCCCAGCAGGCTGCTGCCCCCGCCGAGGCGAACCAACTTGAAACCGTCGTCATCACGGGTATTCGCAGAGCGCTTGACAGCGCTGTCACCCTCAAGCGTGAGTCTCGCGGGTTGGTCGACGGCATCGTTGCTGAAGACATCGGCAAGTTCCCCGACACCAACCTTGCCGAATCGATGCAGCGCATCGCTGGCGTGTCCATCGACCGCAACATGAGCGGTGAAGGCTCGCAAGTCACCGTTCGCGGCGTCGGCCCGCAGTTCAACATGGTGCTGCTGAACGGCCGGCAGATGCCGACCTCCAATAATGCCGGCCGCGCCTTCGACTTTGCCAACTTGTCCTCCGACTCGGTTTCCGCGCTGGAGGTGTACAAGACCGCTCGTGCCTCGTCCCCGACGGGCGGCATCGGCGCCACCATCAACGTCAAGACGGCCCGGCCGCTGGATGTGCGCGAAACCATCGCCAGCATCGGCATCAAGGCCAACTATGACCAGTCGATTGGCCGCCTGCCGGGCGAGATTGCGGGCTCGAAGGTCACGCCAGAAATCTCCGGCATCTACAGCACGACCTTCGGGGACCGCACGCTCGGCATCTCGATCAGCGGCAACTACTCGAAGCGCAACTCCGGCTCCAACAACGCGTTCACGGGCAACGGCTGGCAAACGCAGCCCACCTCGACCGCAGCCGGAAACCCTGCCAAGGACACGGCGTATGACGGCGTTCCCGCCGGCAACCTGGTCAATTTCCCCGGCGTCGGCAACTACGTCACGCACACGAATGACGTGCGTTACCGCGTGACCGATCTGGAGCGCGAGCGCTGGAACGGTCAGGCCGTTCTGCAGTTCGCCCCGACGAAGGACCTGAAGTTCACGGTGGACCACACGATTGCCATCAACGCGACCAAGCAGAACGCCGTTGAGAACTCCTCCTGGTTCGGCCCTTCGTACTCGGGCGCCTTGAATGGCCAGCCGCCGACGACGTTCGTTGCGACCGGCAAGGTCTACGACCCAATCATCCAGACGGCCACGTGGGACGGCACGCACGACTACGCGATGTACGTTGCCCAGCAGGCAGTCAAGACCAAGCTGAACTCCACCGGTTTCAATGCTGCATGGAAGGTCAGTGAAAAGCTGAACTTTGATGTCGACGCTCACCATTCGACGTCCCGGACCAATCCGGACAGCCCCTATGGCGACACCAACGTCATTGACCTGGCGATGTTCAACCAGGGCAACACGACGATGTACTACGACCAGAAGTTCCCGGTCATGCAGTCGCCCGGCTTGAAGTACGACTCCAGCAAGACCACGGTCACGGGCTCGCAGTTCACCAACAACATTTCCTATCAGGACGTCGACCAAGTCCAGGCCAGCGGCACCTACAAGCTGAGCGCCGACGACAAGCTGCTGGCGGGTCTTGGTTTCACCAAGCTGAAGAATCGCTCCGCCGGCTCGAACAACTTCCACGGCGACTGGGGTGGCATCGGCCCGCAAGGCACGTTCAAAGACATGACCGTGGCCCAGTACAACATCGCCAGCTTCTACGGCCGGATTCCCGGCAGCAGCGACTCGCGCCAGTTCCCGACGTTCTTCGTGCCTGACTTCAACCAACTGCGTGCGCAGGCCGTCAAGAACGCGCAGACCTATCGTCCGACGTCGCTTGCGGGCACTGGCGGGCTGAGCGCGGCAGAGGCAGACGCCTATTTCAAGCCGTATACCGACTTCACCAACGGCAACGATTGGCGCACTACCGAGAAGTCGACCTCGGCCTTCGGTCAGTGGGACCACGCCTTCGACACGTCCATCCCCATGAACCTGTCGGTCGGTCTGCGCTATGAGCAGACGAAGATCACGTCCTCGTCACAAGTCACCTCCTACAACGCCACCACCTGGTATGCGGAAAACGAGGTGAGGCTCGATGGCGCAACCACGACCTTCGGTACCAAGGACGGCAAGTACAGCTATTGGCTGCCCAGCATCGACTGGGATGCCGACTTGACACCCGATATCAAGGTGCGTGCGAGCTACGGTGTCAACATCGGTCGCCCGAACTTCGGCGACATGCTGGGCGGTGTCGCTCTGAACGCAAACTCGGGCCGCTACAACATCCACGGTGCCGGCTCGACCGGTGACCCGGCACTGAAGCCGCTGAAGTCCAAGAACTTGGACCTGTCCGCCGAGTACTACTACGCCAAGTCGTCGTATGTGGCAGCGGGCGTCTTCTACAAAAAGGTGAGCGACTTCTTCACCACGAAGACGGTTCCGCAAACGTTCGCCGGCCTGAATCAGCCTGCCAGCGGCACGTATTTCGACGCTGCCCGGGCGTCGGGTATTCCTGCTGACAGTCCCAAGCTGCTGCGCAACTACATCTTCAAGAACTACAACGGCCAGCCGGGCGTCACGATCACCGATGCCAGCGACCCGACCTTCCTGAAGGGCAACATTGCGGGCACGGTCGCCGGCGCCCAGCCGCTGATCTTCGACATCACGACGCCGTCCAATGCCGGTGGCGACAACATCAAGGGCCTGGAGTTCAACTTCCAGCACATGTTCGGTACCAGTGGCTTCGGCGTGTCCGGCAACTACACCCTGGTCCGCAGTGGCCTGAAGTACCGCACCGATGCGTCAAGCACCGATGTGCAGTCCCCTCTGCCGGGTGTCAGCGATTCCACCAACTTGGTGGGCTTCTTTGAAAACGACCAGTGGTCGATTCGTGCCGCCTACAACTGGCGCGATTCGTTCCTCTTGGGTAAAGACAACGGCGAAAACCCGCGGTACACCGAGGCCTATGGTCAGCTTGATGCGGGCATCGGCTACAAGTGGGGCAAGAACCTGACTCTGCAGCTCGACTTGCTGAACCTGAACGATGGCTACATCCGCACCCATGGCCGCAGCAAGAACGAGATCATCTCCGCCATCCAGACTGGCCGCCGTTACCTGATCGGTGCTCGCTATCGCTTCTGAGCGATGAGGACTGCCGCTCGGTAACCGCCCCTCGGGGCTGTTCGCCGGGCGACCCACATTGGCCGAGGCGGGCGCGCAACGCCCACCTCGGCCAAACTTCTTTGCAGAATTCCTCGGCCTTTGCGGCGTGCCTGGCACCCGCACGGCCATACTTTCCGGGATGAATTCCGAGTTGACGACAGCTGTTCGACGCATCGTGGTGCTTGGCGGCGGCTCGGCCGGCTGGCTGACCGCTGCGACGCTGGCCGCCGAACTGGGCGGTGATGCGCCCGACGCATTGCAGATCACGCTGATTGAGTCGCCCGACGTGCCGTCTATCGGTGTCGGCGAGGGCACCTGGCCGACGATGCGCGCCACCCTGCATCGCATCGGCCTCAGTGAAGTCGACCTGATCCGCGAATGCGACGCCGCCTTCAAGCAGGGTTCCTGCTTCGACGGCTGGCTGCACGGCGGTGCCGGTGATCGGTATTACCACCCGTTCACGCTGCCTCACGGCCATGGCGAGGTCGACCTGGCTGGTGCCTGGCTGGAAGCGCGCGGCGAGCAGGTGTTTGCCGACAGCGTGAGCGCCCAGCCGCAGGTGTGCGATGCGCGCCTAGCGCCCAAGCAGACGACGACGCCGGACTTTGGCGGCGTCCTCAACTACGGCTACCACTTCGACGCGGTCAAGCTCGGGCATCTGCTGCGCCGGCATGCGACGACGGTGCTCGGCGTCCGCCATGTGGTGGACCACTTCACCGCCGTTCGCTCACACGAGAACGGCGACATCGCGGCACTGGCGACCCGCACGCATGGCGACCTCCAAGGCGATCTCTTCATCGACTGCTCCGGTCTGGCCAGTCTGCTGCTCGGCCAGCACTACGGCGTCGGTTTACGCTCCGAAAAGGGCGTCCTGTTCAACGACCGTGCGCTCGCCGTGCAGGTGCCGCATGCCGATGCCAGGGCGCCGCTCGCGTCAGCCACCGTCTCCACGGCTCATGCCGAGGGCTGGACGTGGGATATCGGCCTGCCCGACCGCCGGGGCATCGGCCTGGTCTATTCCAGCAGCCACACCGGCGACGCGGCCGCCGAGCGGGCGTTGCTGGCCTATTTGCAGCGCAGCGGGCTGGCGCAGGCCGATGTCTCGCCGCGGCGACTGAGTTTCAGCCCGGGCTACCGCGAACACTTCTGGCACCGCAACTGCGTCGCCGTCGGTCTGTCGGCCGGCTTCATCGAGCCCCTTGAGGCCTCCGCGCTGGCGCTGGTTGAACTGTCGGCCGCGATGATCCGCGACGAGATGCCCGCCAACCGGGCCGACATGGATCTCGTCGCGAAGCGCTTCAACGAGGGCTTTGCGTATCGCTGGTCGCGCATCATCGATTTCCTGAAGCTGCATTACGTGCTGAGCCGCCGCGACGACGCCGATTACTGGCGCGAGCACCGCAGCGCTGCAACGCAACCCGAGTCGTTGCGCGAACTGCTGCAACTCTGGGCTCACCGCGCGCCGTCGCGCAACGACTTCTATCGCAACGAGGAGGTGTTCCCCTCGGCGAGCTACCAGTACGTGCTCTACGGCATGCAGTTCAAGCCAGCGCTGCGGGCTCTGCGTGCCGGCCAGCGGGCTGCGGCAGAAGCCGGCCTGAAGGACGTGACGACAATCACCCGGCGGTTGCTGGGCGGCTTGCCCCGCCACCGCGATCTCATCCAACATATCCGCGACCACGGCATGCCGCCGGCCGCGTGACTCCCTGACCCAACCCATGCTGCAACTGCTCAACAACATCCAGCACAAGGACCTGCGCGTCATCACGCAGCGCGGCGCCAAGTGGGGCGACGACATCATGTCCGCCCCCGTCACTGCCGACGAGTTCCGCAAGCTCCAGGCGCATTACCCCATCGTCTTCCAGCCGGATGGCAAGGGCGGTTTTGTGCCGGCCGCGCTGTTCGGCTTGCAGGAAGGCGAGAACCTGTTCCTCACCGATGAAGGCTGGGACGCCGATTACCTGCCGCTGTCCGTGCAGCGCCTGCCGTTCTCCATCGGCATCGCCGACGACGAACTGCGCATGATGGTCGACATGGACAGCAAGCGCATCAGCCATGGCGCCGAGGGAGAGGCCGTCTTCCTGCCGCAAGGCGGCACGACTGACCTTGCCGAGCACGCGAACTCCGTGCTGCGCACGCTGCACGAGGGTTTCGAGGCGACGACCGACTTCGTCCAGACCCTCATGAGGCACGATCTGCTCGAGTCCTTCGTGCTGGACGTGGAGCGCCCCGACGGCTCGCGCGGGCAGCTCGTCGGCTACTACATCCTCCACGAAGAGCGCCTTGCTGCGCTGAATGGCGCCACCGTGGGCTTGCTGCACCAGGCCGACTATCTGCAGCCGATCTACATGGCCATTGCTTCGCTGTCCAACTTCACCAAGCTGATCAAGCGCCACCTCGCCCGCGAGGTCTGAAAAGGATGTCGGAGCGCAGCGATGTAAGCGCCGAGGCGATCCCGGCAGACGTGCTGCAGTCCACCCAGCCCGTGGTGCTGCGTGGGCTGGTGCGGCATTGGCCGATCGTGCAGGCGGCGCTGCGTTCCAACGTCGACTTCTGCGACTACCTGCGGGGCTTTGGCGCCAGCACGCGACTGAGCTTGTGGCGAGGCGCGCCGGAGATTGCCGGGCGCTTCTTCTACAACGCCGACTTCAGCGACTTCAACTTCCAGCGTGAGGTCCACACTTTCGGGGCGCTGCTGGACGAGTTGCTTGCCGGCACGCCCGACGCCCTCTACCTCGGCTCGACCGACATCGACCATTGCTTCCCCGGCCTGCGCCAACCCAACGACCTGACCGTGCTGGCCGGCTTCAACCCAATGGTGAGTTTGTGGCTGGGCAACCGCATGCAGGTGGCCGCGCATTTCGACTTGCCCGACAACATCGCCTGCGTCGTCGCCGGCCGGCGCCGTTTCACGCTGTTCCCGCCCGAGCAGGTCGCCAATCTCTACATCGGCCCGCTGGATCTGACACCCGCCGGCCAGCCGATCAGCCTCGTGGACCATGCTCGGCCTGACTTTGAACGCTTCCCGCGCTATGCCGAGGCGCTCAAACACGTGCAGACCTTCGAACTGCTGCCCGGCGATGCGCTCTTCATCCCCAGCCAGTGGTGGCATGGCGTGGAGTCGCTGGAGCCCATCAGCGCGCTCGTGAATTTCTGGTGGCGGCAATCGCCGCCCTTCATGGACACGCCGCTCAACACGCTGATGATGGCGCTGCTGTCGCTGCGCGACCTGCCGCCGGCGCAGCGCGATGCCTGGCGCGTGCTGTTCGACCACTACGTCTTCGACGCCGACGACCAGACGGCGGCCCACATCCCGCCAGCTGCT
This sequence comes from Roseateles sp., assembly GCF_039929605.1. Lineage (GTDB taxonomy): Bacteria > Pseudomonadota > Gammaproteobacteria > Burkholderiales > Burkholderiaceae_C > Pelomonas. The sequence continues at coordinate 8,892 of NZ_JBDSQX010000168.1, read as the reverse complement.
CGCGGCATCCTCGCGCCGATGAACGACGCCAGCGCCCGCCAGCTGCGCACGCTGCTGCAAAACCGGCTCAAAAGATAAGGCCCAAGCCCTCATGACCACCGCACCCAAACCCATCCGTCGCGTCGTCATTGCCGGCGGCGGCACCGCCGGCTGGATGGTCGCGGCCGGCCTGTCCAAATGCCTGGGCAAGCAGATCGACATCCGCCTCGTCGAGTCCGAGGAGATCGGCACCGTCGGCGTCGGCGAGGCCACCATCCCGACGCTGCACATCCTGCACCAGATCCTGGACCTCGACGAAAACGAATTCGTCAAGGCCACGCAAGCCACCTTCAAGCTCGGCATCAGCTTCGAGAACTGGCGCAACGTCGGCGAAAACTATTTCCACTCCTTCGGCAAGACCGGCAAAGGCCACTGGACCGCCGGCTTCCACCACTTCTGGCTCGAAGCCCGCAAGCGCGGCCTGGCCAGCGACTACGGCGACTACTGCCTGGAACTGCGTGCGGCGATGGACAACCGCTTCGCCTTGCTGCCGGACAACGGCCTCAACTTCGCCTACCACTTCGACGCCACGCTCTACGGCCAATACTTGCGCCGTTTTGCCGAGAACCTGGGTGTGCAGCGCATCGAAGGCAAGATCGCCAAGGTCCACACCGATGCTGCCAGCGGCGACATCACCGGCCTGCAACTCGACGGCGGCGCGCTGATCGAAGGCGACTTCTTCATCGACTGCACCGGCATGCGCGCGCTGCTCATCGGCGAGACGCTCGGCGTGCCGTACGAGAGCTGGTCGCACTGGTTGCCCTGCGACAGCGCGGTGGCCGTGCAGACCACGCTTGTCGGCGAACCGGTGCCCTACACCCGCGCCATCGCCCACCCCTGGGGCTGGCAGTGGCGCATTCCGCTGCAGCACCGCGTCGGCAACGGTGTCGTGTTCAGCAGCAAGCACATAAGCGACGACGAAGCCAAGGCGGCCCTGCTTGCCAACGTGCAGGGCGAGGTGCTGCGCCAGCCGCGCGTCATCAAGTTCACGCCGGGCCAGCGCGAGCAGGTCTGGAAGAACAACTGCGTGGCCATAGGCCTGTCCAGCGGTTTCCTGGAACCGATCGAGTCCACCAGCATCCACCTCATCCAGAAGGGCCTGACCCGGCTCATCGAACTCTTCCCCACCGACGGCGTCCGCCAGAGCGACATCGACGAGTACAACCTGCAGACGCGCGAGCAGATCGAGATCGTTCGCGACTTCATCATCCTGCACTACCACGTCACCAACCGCGACGACTCGCAGTTCTGGCGCGACTGCCGTGAGATGGAGGTGCCGCCGCTGCTCAAGCACCGCATCCAGCACTTCCGCGACACCGCGCGCATCATGCTGCGCCAGGGCGAGCTGTTCGCCGAGAACTCGTGGGTGCAGGTCATGATGGGCCAGGGCATCGTGCCTGCCAGCCACCACCCCATCACACGCAACATGGACGACCGCAGCCTCGCGGAATTCCTCGGCGATATCCGCAAGGAAGCGGCGCGCACGATGATGAAACTGCCCAAGCACCAGCAGTTCATCAACCAGTACTGCCCCGCGCCCAGGCCCGATATGCCGATGGCCAAGCCGGCGGCAGGCGCGCCAGCGTTGCGCATCAACCCGAACGCGCGGCTGGACGTCGTGGAGCTGGCCGGCGGCGCCAAGGTCTACGTCGTCGACGACTTCGTGCAAGACCCGGACGCGCTCGTCGCGCTGGCTCAAGCCGCGGCGGACCAGTTCCAGACACCGGCGGGCCATCCGTATCCCGGCCCGCAGCTCGCGCTGCCTGACGGCATGGCCGCCGAACTGGACGGCTTCTTTCGTCAGCAACTGCGCGTGCCATTGCGGCTCGGTGCGTCTCAGGGCATGTTCGGCCGCTTCTCGCGGGTCGTGCAGGACGCCGCGACGCTCGACGCTCGCCAGCGCATCTGCCACAGAGACGATTCCGTCGTCGCCCCGAGCGACATGGTGTCGGCCTCCGTGCACTATCTTTTCAAGGACGAGCAACTCGGTGGCACCGTCTTCTTCCGCTCGCTGATGACCGACGGCGACACCGCGCAATTCATGCGCGACTCCAACACGCTGGACGCCAGCGCCTTCGGCGACAAATACGGCATCCCGCCCGCCTACATGACCGAGAGCAATCGTTACTTCGAGGTCATCGGCCGCGTGCCCGCCAAATGGAACCGCGCCGTCTTCTACGACGGTGGCATCTTCCACTCCGGTGACATCCGCGGCGCATCGCCTGCTGCCTACCGCGACGGCCCGGGCCGGCTGACGATCAACGCTTTCTTCAAGAGCGGCCGGCTCTGAGAGCCTGGTCGCATGGCCTCGATAATCGAGGCCACATGACGACTCCCACTTCCATCACCATCGCCACGCGCGAGAGCCGCCTCGCGCTGTGGCAGGCCGAGCACGTGCAAGCTCGCCTGGCTAACGAACTCGGCATCACCGCCACGCTGCTGGGCATGACCACACGCGGCGACCAGATCCTCGACCGCGCGCTCTCCAAGGTCGGCGGCAAGGGCCTGTTCGTGAAGGAGCTGGAGGCGGCCCTCGCCGAAGGCCGCGCCCAGCTCGCCGTGCACTCGCTGAAGGACGTGCCCATGGAGCTGCCCGAGGGCTTTGTGCTGGCCGCCGTGTTGGAGCGTGAGGACCCGCGCGACGCCTTCGTCTCCAACGATTTCGCATCGGTCGCCGAGCTGCCACAGGGCGCCGTCGTCGGCAGCTCCAGCCTGCGCCGCGTGACGCAATTGCTGAGCCTGCGGCCCGACCTGCGCGTCGAGCCGCTGCGTGGCAACCTCGACACGCGCCTGCGCAAGCTCGACGAAGGCGGTTATCACGCCATCGTGCTGGCGGCGGCGGGCCTCAAGCGCCTGGGCCTCGCCCACCGGATGCGTGCGCTGTTCGAGATCGACCAGATGCTGCCTTGCGCGGGGCAGGGCGCCCTGGGCCTGGAGATCCGTTCGGACGACTTTGCCCTGGCCGAGGCGCTCGCCAAGCTGGCCCACCCGCCGACCCAGCTCGCCTGCGAGGCCGAGCGCGCCGTGTCGCGCGCCTTGGGCGGTAGCTGCAGCCTGCCGCTGGCGGCCCATGCCCGCTGGCAGGGCACCACGCTGTGCCTGGACGCGGCGCTTGGCCATGCCGAGGCCCACACCTCGCCACTGCTGCGCACCGGCGTCGCCGCCGGGGTGGCCGACGTGGCCGCAGCCCGCGCACTGGGCGAGCAAGCCGCCGCGCGTCTGCGCGACCTGGGTGCCGGCTCCTACCTGCCTGGATGACAGCACCGACGCTGATCGTCACCCGCCCGCGCCCCCAGTGCGCGGCGTGGTTGGCGCGGCTGGCTGCACTGGGCGTCGACGCCCGGGCACTGCCGCTGATCGAGATCCTTCCGGCCCGCGACCCCGGCCCGGTGCGGGCCGCCTGGTGCGCGCTGGCGGCCGTGGACCTGGCCGTCTTCGTCAGCCCCAACGCCGTCGAGCACTTCTTCTCCCACGCCGATGGCGCCTGGCCGGAGCACACGCTCGCGGCCTGCGTCGGCCCCGGCAGCGCCCAGGCGCTGGCTGAGCAGGGCGTGCCGCTGGCCAACATCGTCCAGCCCGCCACAGACGCCGCCAGCCTGGACTCCGAACACCTCTGGGAGCAACTGTCGCCCCGGCGCGACTGGGCCGGCGCCCGTGTGCTGCTGCTGCGCGGCGATGGTGGCCGCGAGTGGCTGGCCGAGCGCCTGGCCGAGGCGGGCGCCTGCGTGGAGGCCGTCACCGTCTATCACCGCACTGGCCCGCGCTTCGACGCCGCCGAACGGGCGCTGCTCGATGACGTGCTGGCCCGCCCGCAGGCTCATGTCTGGTTGTTCAGCAGCGCCGAGGCCGTCGGCCATCTGCAGGGGCGCCTGCTGACGGGTCAGCGCGCCATCGCCACCCATGCGCGCATTGCCGAGGCGGCGCGCGCCGCCGGGTTCGCGCCTGTGGTTTTGGCGCGACCGGACCCTGAAGCGGTGACTCAGGCCCTGAAGGCCGTCTGACAGAATCCGACGCACTGTGATCGAGCCGATTCCCGTTGTTGTTGCTGCGGCCCCGCCCGTGGCCCCGCCGCCCCCGCCGCCCCCCCTTGTGCCAGCCTGGCTACCCTGGCTGCTTGCGCTACTGGGCGCCGCCGTGCTGCTGTGTGTCGTGCTGGCCTGGCAGAGCCTGTCGCGCCAGCAGTCGCTGGAGCAGGAACTGGTGCGCCGCCAGGAAGCCAGCCAGGCCCAGGCCACCGAGGCCCGTCTGGCCGCCAAGCAGGCGGGCGAGCTGGTGCGTGACACCGCCGCCAAGGTTTCGCTGCTGGAGGCGCGCCTGGCCGAGGTGGCCCTGCAGCGTGGTCAGTTGGAGGAGCTGATCCAGTCCATGTCCCGCTCGCGCGACGAGAACGTCGTCGGCGACATTGAGGCCGCCATCCGCGTCGCGCTGCAGCAGACCCAGATCACCGGCAGCGCGGAGCCTCTGGTGGCCACGCTGAAGCAGGCTGATGAGCGCCTGCTGCGCTACAAGCAGCCGCGCATGGAGGGCATACGCCGCGCCGTCGCGCGCGACCTGGACCGCGTCAAGTCGGTCGCCGTCGTCGACGTGTCGACGCTCACCATCAAGCTCGACGAGGTCGTCCGCATGGCCGACGAGCTGCCGCTGGTCTCCGGCGGTGAGGCCGGCGTCAGCCCGCGCGAAGAGCGCCGCGCCGACGCCGCCGCCAAGGACCGCGAGCGCGTGCTCAGGCTGCAGCGCGAACAGGCCGCCGCCGCGGCAGAAGGCCGGCTGTCGCTGTGGTGGTGGCAGGCCACCCAGCAGCTGTCCAGCTGGACCGGCGTGGCTTGGGGCGAGGCGCGCACGCTGCTGCGCGTGACCCGCATCGCCCACCCCGAGGCCGCGCTCGTCTCGCCCGACCAGAGCTTCTTCCTGCGCGAAAACCTCAAGCTGCGCCTGCTCAACGCCCGCCTGGCCCTGCTGAGCCGCCAGTTCGACACGGCACAGTCCGACCTGCGCGACAGCCAGGACATGCTCAACCGCTACTTCGACACGCGCTCACGCAAGGTGACGAGCGTGGCCGAGCTGCTGCGCCAGGTCGCCGGCCAGGCGCGCCAGGTCACGGTGCCGCGGCCGGATGACACGCTGGCGGCACTGACAGCAGCAGCGGGGCGCTGACCATGCGCCTCGTCATCTGGCTGGTCCTGCTGTTCGTCGCGGCCGTCGTTGCCGCGTTGACGCTGGGTTCCAACGACGGTCTCGCCAGCTTCTACTGGGCCGGCTGGCGGCTCGACATCTCGCTCAACCTCTTCCTGCTGCTCCTCGTCGCGAGCTGCTTCGCTCTGGTCACCGCCATCCAGGCCATCGAGGCGCTGACGACCCTGCCCAAGCGCGCCCGCGAGTGGCGCCTGGCCCAGCGCGAGCGCAACGCCCAGCTCGCGCTGCGCGAGGCTCTTGTCGAACTCTTCGGCGCCCGCTTCAGCCGAGCGCAGAAGGCGGCACAGAAGGCGCTCAGCATCCAGTCCGCCACGCCCGAGCTGGCGGCTGACCAGTCCTTCATGGCCCTCGCTCATCTGCTCGCTGCCGCCAGCGCCCACCGCCTTCAGGACCGCCGCCATCGCGACGAACAACTGAACCGCGCGCTGGAACTGGCCCGCCGCAGCGGCGGCGCCCGCGCCCATGAAGACGGCGCCCGTCTGCTGGCCGCGGAATGGGCGCTGGACGACCGCGATGCCCCACGCGCGCTGGCCGTGCTTGGCGAGCTGCCCCCTGGCGTCGCCCGCCGCACTCAGGCGCTGCGCCTGCGCCTGCAGGCCTCGCGGCTGGCCCGCCAGCCGCTGGACGCGCTGCGCACGGCCCGTCTGCTCGCCAAGCACCAGGCCTTCTCCAAGGTCGCTGCACAGGGGCTGCTGCGCTCGCTGGCTTTCGAGGCGCTGGACGGCACCCGCGATGTCGACCAGCTCCGCACCGTCTGGCTGCAGCTCGACCCGGCCGACCGCCGCGATCCGCTCGTCGCCGCCCGTGCGGCCCAGTGCGCCGGCCAACTCGGCGCGCCGGACGACGGCCGTGGCTGGCTGCGGCCGTTCTTCGACGATTTGGGCGATGTGAACCCCGACGACCGTGGCGAGCTCGCCATCGCGCTGGTGCCAGTGCTGGCCGGCTGCGGGCCGGACTGGCTGCAGCGCCTGGAATCGGCCCAGTCGCGCTTCCCGCGCGAACGCGCCTTGGCCTATGCGCTGGGCCATGCGCTGGCCGAGCGCCAACTCTGGGGCAAGGCCCGCCTGATGCTCGAAGTCGTCGCCGATGACGCAGCCATGCCCAGCGCTTCGCGTAGGCGCAGCTGGCTGGCGCTCGCGGCGCTAGCCGAGCAGGAAGGCGACGAACTCCGCCGCGCCCGCTGCTTCGAGGCCGCAGCGCGCCTGCCCTGAGCCGCGGGCTGGGCTGCGCCGGAACTATTTTCAGGATAATCAGCCAACTCTTGCTGAGGGTCTGCAAATCTGGCTATACTGTGAGGCTTCAGCGGCTGTAGCTCAGTTGGATAGAGTACTTGGCTACGAACCAAGGGGTCGTGGGTTCGAATCCTGCCAGCCGCACCAAAAACAAGAAGAAATGGAAACGCCTCGGAGCTTGCTCCGGGGCGTTTTTCCTTATGCGGTCGAAAACCTCAGTCGCTTCGTGACGAGCCAGAAAAGCGTGGCGCCTTGGCCGGTTGCCAGTGGCCGTCGTCGGTCTGCGTGAAGCTGCCGCGTGCCTGCGCATGCGGATGCAGCGGCGCCTCGGCCAACGTCAGCACCGGTGCGAAGCAGGCGTTGCTGCCTTCCAGCAGTGCGGCCCACTCGTCGCGGGTCTTCTCGTGAATGCGCGCGGCCACGCGCTGGCGCAGCGCCGGCCATTGGCGCTGGTCGTGCTGGGCGGCGGGGTCGACATCACTCAGCCCGAGGCGCTGCATCAGCTCCGCGTAGAACTGCGGCTCCAGCGCACCGAGCGACACGAAGCGGCCGTCGGCGCATTCGAAGCAGTCGTAGAAGGGCGAGCTGTGCAGGAAGAAGTTCTGCGCCGGCTCGTCGCTCCAGCGGCCGGCCGCGCGCAGCGAGTGCAGCAGGCTGGACAGCAGGCCGACGCCATCGACCATTGCCGCGTCGACCACCTGGCCGCGCCCGCTGCGCTGGGCCGCCCACAGCGCGGCCATCAGGCCGAAGGCAAGGAACATCGCGCCACCGCCCATGTCGCCGATCAGCGTGGCCGGCAGGCTGGGCGCGGTACCGGCGCGGCTGGCGATGGAGAGTGCGCCGGTCAGCGCGACGTAGTTGATGTCGTGCCCCGCCGCCTGGGCCAGCGGGCCGGTCTGGCCCCAGCCGGTGACGCGGCCGTAGACGAGGCGTGGGTGGCCGGCCTCGAAGGTCGCAGGCCCGAGGCCGAGGCGCTCCATGACGCCGGGGCGAAAGCCTTCTATGAGGGCGTCGGCGCGCTCGATTAGCGCGCGTGCGTCGGCCAGGCCTGCAGCGGTTTTCAGGTCGAGGCAGATGCGCCGCTTGCCGCGGTCCAGCGCCGTGCCGGTGGCTATCACCTGGCCGCCGGGGCGATCAATGACGAGCACGTCGGCACCGTGGTCGGCCAGCAGCATGCCGGTCATAGGGCAGGGCCCAAGGCCGGCCATTTCGATGACGTGCAGGCCAGCCAGCGGGCCGCTTCTGGGTGAGGAGTCCATGGCGACAATGCTCGCATGAGCAAGGCATTCACCAAGGAAAGCGATGGGCCGGAAGACGATGACGGCGACGGACCTTCGCTGCCTGCACTGCCCCTCGGCACGCGCAACTACCTGACGCCGGCCGGTTATGCCCGGCTGCGCGCGGAGTTCATGACCTTGCTGGACGACGAACGGCCCAAGGTCGTCGAGATCGTCTCCTGGGCGGCCAAGAACGGCGACCGCTCGGAGAATGGTGACTACCTCTACGGCAAGAAGAGGTTGCGCGAGATCGACCGCCGGCTGCGCTTCCTGACCAAGCGGCTGGACATCGCCGAGGTTGCCGACCCGAGCGTCCATCACGGCAGCGACCAGATCTTCTTCGGCGCGACAGTGACCTACGCAAACGCCAGGGGCGAGGAGAAGACGATCACGATCAAGGGCATCGACGAATCGGACAGCCTGGCCGGCGAGGTCAGCTGGATTTCGCCCATTGCGCGCACGCTGCTGAAGGCGCGGGTCGGCGATGAACTGCAACTCGTCACGCCGGTCGGCGTCGAGCGCATCGAGGTGGTCGACGTCAGCTACCCCGCGCCTTCGGCTTGATCAGCTCGTCGATGCGGGCGCGCTCCTCGGGCGTCAGCTTGGCTGAGACGCTTGCCAGCGCCGCCTCGGCCTGCGGGTGGCCGACCGCTTTGCACAGGCTGAGCCAGGCATAGGACGACGGCAGGTCCTTCGGGCCGCCCTGGCCCTGGGCCAGCATGACAGCGAGGTTGAACATCGCGTCGGGCTGGCGGCGCTGGGCAGCAGCCTGGAAGAGCTGGCGTGCGGTGGCGAGGTTCTGCTCGACGACCTCGCCGCGATAGAAGAAGGTGGCGAGCGCGTTCTGCGCGTCGGCATGGCCCTTGAGCGCCGCGTCCTTGTAGAGCACGAGGGCGCGCTCCGGTGCGGCCGGGACGCCTTCGCCGAGGTCGAGCATGCGCGCGGCGGCATAGGTCGCCTCGAGATGGCCGGCCTTGACCGCGGCGCTGTAATAGGCGCCGGCGCGCTTCAGGTCGAGGGGGACGCCGTCTGGCTGGCGGGGCAGTTGGTGGTGATAGAGCTGGCCAAGCATGAAGAGGGCGGGCACATGACCGGCCTCGCTGGCAGCCTGCAGATACGCCAACGCGCGCTTGGCGTCGGGCGTTGTGCCG
>NZ_JBDSQX010000167.1:0-7043 GCF_039929605.1 Roseateles sp. | reverse complement strand
CGATCGCCAGGATCTCGCGGAACGTCCCGAGCAGCGCATCGCGCGCCGGGTCCCCGAAACCAAGCAGGTCCACATCCCGTGTCGCTCGGTGCGGCTCGTCGAACCAGGCGGCGAGCAGCATCGCGCCCTTCAGCACGAACCGTTCTCGGTGCGGCGACAGACTGAGCCGATGCAGCAGACGCTCCAGCGCGTAGCGCGTCAGCAGCAGTTCCATCGGCTGGCCGCGCACATGCGCCAGATTCAGCAGGCGCTGGCGCACTGAGGCGCCGACGTTGTGCGGACGATCAGGCATCGCTGGTCAGCGCCATGACGTAGGGCTCCATCGTGGCCCAGACGCCTGCGACCTTGGCCTCACGCGCGATCTCCGCTGGCGTTGCTTTGCGCTGGCGCAGCGCTTGGCGCAGGCCTTCGACAGCCAGGGAATCGCCCACCGTTCGACGGTAGCGGAAAAGGTCGACCACTGTCTTGGCAACGCCGAACACAGGCACCGGCGTGTCGGCGATCTTCCTGTGTTCAACGCTGCGTTGCAGAAGCTCGTCGGAGAACCGGGCGACGCGGATCGGTGGGTAGGTGACCCGGGGGCGCCAGTCCTTGCGTCCGATGGCGATCCAGACCTTCGGCGGCATCTGGTCAGTGAGGCCGTGGAATGCCAGAGCCGAGGCCAGGCAGATGACACCTTTGGGCACAAGGCGCGCCGCTTCGGCCAGGGACTGCTGCGCATCCAGCGCGGCATCGGGAAGTTGGTAGAGCCCGCGGGCGAGGCGAACCACCTCACCGGCGCGCTCCATGCGGCTGACCGTGGTGGCGGTGATGCCCGCCGCGCTGAACTCGGCGAGCCGCGTTATTCCCCGCCGCTGGAGCAGCGCCAGCGCCTGGGTGCGCTGCGTGGACGTGTCGGAGGCGGGTATGGTATGAATCCTCGGTCGAAACAGATAATCGTCCGAGTTTTTATACCACTTCGGCGTGGCCGCGAGCAACTGGCCGTTCATCGGAACGCGACCGGAGTCTCAACCGTACTTGGTTGGTGTGGCTGCCGACGCGGCAGCGCTGGCATCGCTTCGCTGGATGGATCCCACAGCCACACCGGTACTGAAGGATCGCCGATCTGAAGATGCTGCCCGCTGCCGTGGTTGCCCTTGCTGCCCGGGTGAACCTCGGAGAGTCGTGGTGTCGAATCCTCGCAGTCGGTCAGCATTGCATTGGCCACCTCGCTTCCTGCATTCAGGTCGTAGCGAAGGCCTTTCACGAAGCTGCGCCGCTCTCCCACGAGCCGATCAAAGAGTTGCTTTTCGAACGGATCCTCGACCGGTAGCCATTGCTGCGTCACGGGCATCAGCGAGACATCCACGACTGCAGGGACGCCTGTCGCAACGCAGAAGGTGGCGATCATGACCATGTGGATGCCCTTGGCCGCACCCCACAGCGCCAGCTCCGGTTCGAAGCGTCGGCCCAGTTGGCGGTAAAGCCGCTCGTCCACCATGAAGCCCTGGTCGGGTACATGCTTCACCACAGCCTTGAAGCCATAGCGGGCCGGCACGATCTCCTTCACCTCACCGATCAACAGCATCAATTGCTGAGGCTTCCCCGGTGCGGCAACGGCCTGCCGCCAATGCGCCAGACGCCGCGCGTTGATTGCGTCTCGCGCCTCCACCGAAAAGGGCTCTGGCACATACAACCGAGTGCGGAGCGCGCCGCTGCCGGTGAACTTGTTTGCTGCAGCCAAGAGCAGGTGCCTGCGTACCGTCGCCCAGGTTCTCTTGCCAGCGAACCCGGGATGCCAGCGCGTCAGCTCGGCCTGATCCCACAGGTAGTGCAGCAGGCCGCGTAACGAGAGCTTGTTGCCGGAAGAGGACGCGCTATCGCTCTGGCCACCGAGCGGCGGCACCTGCAATCGGCCCGGCATCTTGGTCAACGGGAAGTCCAGTTTCAGTGTCGTTTCGCCAGTGGCCAGGTCTTCGGTGATCGCGCTGCCCAGCACCTCGCCCAGGCCGGAGAACTCGGCCGGTGGTTCGTAGGACGGACAGGCGGGTGCGTGATGGCTGCCGGTGTCGGGCATGCGTTTGACGATGTAGCCCCCGCTCGAACCTGCAAGCCTGGCCACGTACATCTCGACGCCTTCGGCCTGGCACAAGCAGCGGGGCCGTTGGTGGGCAGCGTAGGCGTCGGCGAGGGCCTCAGCAAACCCGCGCGATTCGATCTCGATGCGCCGACCGCCGATTTCGTAGACCGCCGGCGTTGCCGTGACCCCGTTGACAGAAGTTTCCATCGATGCGGTCTCATCGCGTCGGCGCTGGTGCACCGCGTTCGCGTGTGCGCTGCATCTCGGGCGTCGGTACGACTGCAGGCCGCTGCGACGGCGCCGCCTTGTCGTAGATCTTGACCTTTGGCGTCTGCCCGTCGCGGATGCGCTGCGCGAGCTGTTCGGTGGCGGCGGCCATCACCGCCTCGCGCTGCTTCTCGGGCACCTTCTTGGCGACCAGCAACGCTTCGATGGCGGCCAGCACGGCCTTGCGGCCACCGCCACCGCGGGCTGATCCCTTCTCGGCCGGCGCTGTCGCTGTGCTGCCGCTTCCGTCCCTGGTCGGCTCGATGCGGTTGACGAGGCGTGCCTCGCGTTCGCGCTTGAGCAGCTCCAGGTCGCCCGGGTTCGGCTCGTAGCCGATGGTCTTCACGCCGCGCACCGAGGCTTCGAGCCAGACCATGCGTTTGAAGTCATCATGGCCCGAAACGCGAAGCGCCTTCCAGTTGCGCGCCTGGGCCACGTCGACCATCGAACGGGCGACAGACGGGCTGTTAGTGTCGGTGGCCAAGCGGAAGGTCGACTCGGTGAAGGCCACGCGGGACGTGTCGCCACGGAAGCGGTACTCGGCGCGACCGATGCTCACGTCGCCGACGGTGACCGGCGCTCGCTTGATGATGTAGCGGTCCGTCAGTGCGGTTTCGAGGCGGGCGACAAGAGCAGCGCGCTCGGCTTGGGCGTCGATCTTTGCGATGGCTGTGGCATCGACTCGTTCAGGCTGCGCGGATGTTCTGGCAGCTCCCGGCATCGGAACCACGTTCGTGGCCTCGGGCACCTGGTCGCGCGCTGGCACGGGGTCCAGTGGTCGTTCCGGTGCCGCCGGGCGCTGCGGTCCGCGCTGCCACTCACCGTCGACCTTGTGGATCGGCGTGCGTTTGCCGTCCTCCGCCACCGCGACGACGCGCGTGCTGCCGAGGTGATCTGCCTTGGCTGCCATCTCCGGGAAGGTGTTGACCCGGTACGTGACGTCAGCAAACGGATCTCGCAGCTCATAGCGTTCGCCGGCAGCGTCGTTCGGCGTCTGGAACCGTTCGATGGCGATGGGCGCGCGCTTGGCCGGTTCGACCGTGCCACCCTGGGGTGGCACTGCCTGGCGGGCGGGAGAATTGTCTGCATCCATGGCGACCTCGCTATGGTGGGTTGGTGACTCAGGGTTGGGCGCTGGCAGCAGCGCCAAGCGCGACCGGCAGCGCGCGGTACAGCTCGATCTCGACGCGGCGGTTCAAGGCTTGACCGCCGGCACTGGCGTTGTCGGCAACGTGGTCGCCGGCCGGCTGGTAGGTGGCGCGGATGCGGGCCGGGTCCACGCCTGCGGCCACGAGGTAGTCGCGCACGGCGGCCGCCCGTTCCCGGGCGATACGGCCCTCGGCCGACGCGTCGCTGGTGCCGTCGGTGCGCCCGCGTAGCAGGATTAGCGGCGCTGCCTTCGCGTCTTCGATCAAGGCGGTGGCATCCGTGGGGATGACGACGCGCGTGCTTCCGAAGTCGAAGCGCACGGTGAAGACTCGGTTGGCCTGGGCCTTCGGGGCGGTGGTTGCCTGCATGGCGGCCAGAAGCTGCTGGCGCGCCGCCACGTGGGCCAGCGTGGCAGAGGTGGTTTTGGCAAGGCGTCCGGACTCGGTGGCCAGAAGGCGCGTGTTCTGGAGGTCGTTCTTGCAAACCTGCAGCTCGACGGCCATTTTGGAGTTGACCGGCCGCTTCTGCGACTCGTCGACGGTCGGCGGCTCCGGGGGCGAACTGCATGAAGCCAGCGCGAGCAGCCACGGGATGAAGGGCGTAACGGCAAGGGTGGGTCGCATGGCGTGGCTCCAGGTTTAGGTGATGTCGGCGCGCTCGATGGCGGAGGGCTCGGCGATGTGCACGCCGTTTTCGTCGGCGGCGGCTTCGATCGCGCCGCCTGCGGCGGCAGCGCCAGGCCGGGGGCCGACGATGAAGTCAAGAACGCCGTCGGCCACTCGGCCGGGCTCGCCGTTGACGAGGTCGGGCAGCTGGCTCATGTCGTAGGCCAGTTGCGCGTAGTCCAAGCTGTCGTCTTCACCCCAGTCATCGTCGACGTAGCGCCAACGTTGTTGAACCCGCGCCAGATGCAGGTCCACGTTCATTTGTGGCACGTGCGGTGCCGGCAGCAGGCGCGACGTGAAGACCTTGTCGCGGTGGTAGCGGATCTTCTCGCCGAGGATGGGCTTGCAGTTCTCGAAGATCACGACCAGGCGCTCGGCACCCAGTTCCTTGAACTCCTGGGGCAGCAGCAGGGCACGGCGCTGTTCGCTCTCGTTGACGCTGACGCTGCTGGACCCATGGCCGCTGAAGGACCGGCTGCGCCCCCGCGACGTGGCGCGGTCGGTGAAGTGGCCCAGCATGGCGCTGTACTCGTCGGCGTCGCGCTGTTCGCGGGGCGCGTAGAGGATCTGCAGGCCGTGGTTGGTGGCGAAGGTGCGGGCCTCCTTGTCGCCGTACACGGCGTCGAGCTGCGACATGGCCTGCACCACGGTCAGCAGGCGCAGGTTGTAGCCGGCCATGAAGGCGGCGGTGGTGGTGATGACACCCACCCGACCCATGGCCGTGAACTCGTCGTTGACCAGCAGGCACTGCAGTTTCAGCGTCGCGTCATGCTCGGGCAGGTGCTGGGTGTTCAAGCTGACGAGCTGTGAGAAGAACAGGTTCAGCAGCGGCCGCGCATTGGCCAGCCGGTTCGGCGGGATGCGCACGTACACCGACATGCGGCGCCGGCGCACGTCCTCAAGTCGGAAGTCGTCGGCACTGGTGGCGGCATCGACCACCGCATCCGCAAAGATCGTCAGCGGCGCGTTGAAGGTGGCGACCACGCTGGACAGCGTGTTCTCGGAGTTTGACAGCAGGCGCAGCAGGGCATCCGTGCACTCGTCTGACAACGGGTTGTTCTCATCGCGGCGCTGGGTGATCAGGCCGCTCAAGTGGTCCTTGAGTGACCGACCCTTGCCCGACGACTGGCGCAGCATCTCGCCGATGGTCCGTGGCAGGGACGGGGTTTCGAGGAGAAGAAGCCCGAGGCCCATGAACAGGTTGCGCGCCTGGTCGTTGAAGAAGGCTTCTGACGACGTGCCGCTGCCGTCATTGGGGAAGAAGACCTGGCCGATGGTGAGCAGGTCACCGACGCGGTGCAGCGGGCTGGGGCGCACGGCAGTCAGGGGGTTCCAGCGGTGGCTGCGGGCGTCTTCGTCGAAGGGGGAGAAGGCATAGACCACCTGGCCGTGCGCCGCGCGGTAGCCGGCCGTGATGTCGTAGTTCTCGCCCTTGATGTCGAGCACCATGACCGAGTCGGGCCAGTTCAGCAGATTGGGGATGACGACGCCCACGCCCTTGCCGCTGCGGGTGGGCGCGGACAGCATCACCGAGAGCTGGCCCGGGAGCGACAGGAACTGGCCACGGTGCCGGCCGATCAGGATGCCCGGCGGGCCGTTGCTTCGGGTCAGCCCCGCGAGAGCGACCTCGGCAGGACTGGCGAATCGCGCATCGCCATGCAGCGCCCGCCGGGGCCGTGCGGCGGCGACCAGCCCTGCTGGCAGCAGGACCAGCATGCCGATCCCCGAGACCGCTATGGCAATCTGCAGCTTCTTGCGCAGCTGGGCATCGTCGGCATAAAGGTCCCAGTAGTGGACGATGCTGGTGAACTGCGCCTGCATCGGGTTGGCCTTGTTCAGCACGAAGAACAGGACGCCGGCCAGGTACACCGCCGCACAGGCCAGCGCGACGTAGCTGATCGCGGCGAAGGTGCATGCCGCGACCTTGCGGCCGGTGGGCCAGGCGGCAAAGGGCAGGGCGGTGACGCTGCTCATGCCTTTGCCGCCTGCTGTTTCCAGCGACCGAGCCGCTGGCACTTTGGTTCGTACAGGATCTCGGAGATGAAGCGCCCGCGCTCGTCACGGTCGAACTGGACGATGACATCGACGACGACGCTCAGCAGCCCCTTGATCTCGTTCAGCGCCAAACCACCGCCGGCACCCGTCTCGCGGATCATCAGCGCCATCTGCTCAAAGGCGAGCGCGCAGCTTCCCGCATGCACGCTGGTGATGCTGCCCGGGTGGCCTGACGCCGCGAGCCGTACGAAGTAGAAGCACTCGTCGCCGCGCACCTCGGCCAGGAAGATGCGGTCCGGCTTCATGCGCAGGCAGGCTTCCAGCAGCGACTTGGCCGTCACACGGGCTGTGCCCTGCGCGTCCTTGCTGTAGAACAGGTGGACCACGTTCGGGTGGTTCGGCAGCGTCAGCTCGGCGGTGTCCTGGATCGTGATCAGCCGCTCGTGCTTCGGCACTTCCTCGACCAGGCCCTTCATGAACGTGGTTTTGCCTGAGCCGGTCTTGCCGCTGACGACGATGGTTTGGTGCCGGCGTACCGCCAGGCGCAGGAAGTCGGCGTAGCGGCCGGCATCCTTCAGCTCCAACAGTTCGCGCTCGACAGGGAGCAGCTCGGCGTTCGGCGTGCGCGTCACGGTGGCGCTTCTTTCGTCAATCCGCTCGAACAGGCCTTCGCGCTCGAAGTCATCGAGCCGCTTGATCAGGTGCGACGGCTTGCGCACCGTGATGGATATCGTGCCGCGCGGCACGGCAGGGGGGATGACGAACTGGATGCGTTCGCCGCTGGGCAGCGTGGCCGACAGCAGCGGGCGTTCCTGGTTGATCTGCTGATCGCAGAAGGTGGCCACGGCGGTGGCCAGCGACAGGCAGCGCTCTTGCGTCACCTCCGGCGCTGCGATGCCTTGCCAGCC
>NZ_JBDSQX010000166.1:0-79692 GCF_039929605.1 Roseateles sp. | reverse complement strand
GTCAGTTCGTGCTCGAAGGGCAGAAGATCGCTCGACGGAGCGTGGCTGACAGTCGCAGTGCGCTCGAAGAGTCCGTCGCGCTCAAAGTCATGCAGTCGCTTGATCAGGTTCGACGGCTTGCGCACCGTGATCGACACCGTGCCGCGCGTGACGGCGGGCGGAATGACGAACTGGATGCGTTCGCCGCTGGGCAGCGTCGCTGACAGCAGCGGGCGCTCTTGGTTGATCTGCTGGTCGCAGAAGGTGGCCACAGCAGTTGCCAGCGACATGCAGCGCTCCTGGGTCATCTCCGGTGTCAGCACGGTCTGCCAGCCACTCACGGTCTCGACTATCAGTTCGCCGGGCCGGTTCACGCAGACTTCAAGCACGCCCGGCGCGTCGAGCTGCTCGCGCAGGGGCCGAAGAAACTCGACCACCGACGTCGCGTCGCCCTGCCACCCTCCGCCGGCGGCGCCGAACAGGTCCAACTGCGGCGTGTTCGATGCCCTGGGCGTCATCGCGGCGTCTCCCTCGCCACCGGCATCAGCTCGTACACTCCCGAGAAGTCCACGTCACGGGCGACGTAGATGCCGACGATGCCGCCTTGGTTCTGGTAGATCAGCGGCGGGATGTTGATGGTGCTGTCGAGCACCTTCTCGGCCAGCTTGCTGGTGTTGGCCGTGGTGGACGGCAGCACGACGGTGTTGGACTGTGTGTCGTTGCTCTGGTTCTGGATGACCAGCTTCACCGAGTCGTCGATCAGCGAAAGCAGCATGGCGGCGCCGATGCGCTCGCCCCAGCGGTTGTCGACGTAGCCGTCGATGCCGGATTCGCCGAGCTGTCCGGTGCCGGGTGAGTCAATGTCCACCGTTACGCCCAGCGGCGTGCGGATGCGGGTCCAGAGCACTGGGATGCGCACGGTGCCTGGTCGGACCGAGGCGATGCGGTATTCGCCGTCAAGGTGCGAGCCGCGCTCGATCAACATCACACGGCCGTCGTCGCTGAAGACGTTGCGCTGCACCTGGCAGCCGACCAGGCCGGAGGCGGCGCTGATGACCTTGGTCTTGAGTGCGCAGGTGAAGGCTGTGCCCTTGGGCAGCGTGAGGCTGCGGTTGCCGAGCATCGAAGCCGTCACCTTGGGGGTTGCGGATCCCTGAAGCTGCCCGCCGAACAGTCCACTACCGGCGGGAGGCCCACCAGTGGGTGCGGTGCCTGCAATCGGGGGCCCGCCGAGTAGCGCCCCTGAAGGCATGGCGCCGGTGGTCTGGCCGTTCGCCAGCGCAGCGGTCTTGGTCAGGTTGTCGAGCATCGCCTGCAGCTGGCGCTGATAGCCCTGCAGGTTGCGCGATGTCGCTGCGATGGGATCGTTCGGATCGGCAAGCTCCGGTGTGGCCATTCCATCGACGGAGGGCGCCGATCCATCCGCCCATTGGTTGGGGGCGCCCCGCGCGGGGATTGCGCCCGGCCGGGTGGTGACCAGCAAGATGGGGGCATCCTCCGGTGGTGCCACCTTCGGGCCACCCGTCGCAGGTGCGCCCGTTCCGGTGCGCCTGACGCCGATCGGCTCCGCCAGCTCGTCGGCTGTGGGAGTCAGTGCCGGGATGCGCGGCGCGGTCGCAGCCGCCGCGCTGGCGGTCGGCGCGGGCGGCATATCAAGCCTGCGTGGCTCGGCCGTGGCGGCGGCGGGCTTGTCGCGCACCTGCTTCGATTCAGCCTCGTCGGACTTCTTGCCGGTGAACACGAAGCTGTGGATCGCGACCCCGGCGACGACGACCAGGGAGCCGATGCATAGCACCACGGCCAGCAGCCCCTTCATCGACATCGCCATGCGCTGCCGGGTCGCGACGTTGGGGATGCCGGGCTCGCCTGGCAGTGGCGCGAGCTTGCTGCCGTCCGCCTCGTGATCGCCGGCCAGCTTGGGGTCGCCGCCGCGCTGCTCGTTTGGTCCGGGGGTCATGGTGTGCCTCCCTTGTCCGCATCCGTAGGTCCGGTGGTGCCACTGACCCTCGCTTTGAGAACGCGCTGAACGCCGGGGACCGTCGTGCCGTCGCCCGGCGGCTTTCCGTCTAGGTCGAAGACCTCGTTCCACAGGCCCACGACAGCAGTACCCGCGCGCAGCATCAGCCGCCGGCTGACGCGGTCTACCACGAGCAGGTCGTCTTCCATGCGGGCGTTGACCAGCGTTTCGCTGCCATCGCCCAGCACATGGAACACGGCCGGCACCTCGCGGTTGCCGCGGAAGCGCAGGTAGGTGAAGCGGCCGTCGTCGAAGACCAACGTCGGCACGATGTCTTGCGAGCCGGCGCCTTCGGCAAGCGAGTACTGGGTGTTCATCACCTGCGGCTTGGCCTGCAGCCGCTCGGCGACGACTTGCTGCGGCGATGGGCGCTGAGGCACCGTTCGCAGCGCGACCAGAGGTGCCCTATCGCGTAAGGCAAGGCGTGGCGCTGGCGCCGCTCGGACCGGCGCCTTGACCACGAGCCGGTAAACCGGTGGCTTGGGATCGTCATCAGCCAGCACGATGAAGCGCAAGGCATGCGTTCGACGGTCGGTGACGACAGCCAGGTTGTTCGCGGCGTTGGCCGAACTCTTGGCCTTGACGAACAGGTTCCGGCCGCCGGGCTGAGCCGCGACGCACCAGGCGGATTCCGCCTTGGCACAGTCACCACCCAGGCCGGCTGCTACTTCGGTGATGGACTCATCGGCGTCGAGCACCACCAGGGTCACGACACCGCGCTTGACCGGCACCGTGACCACGGCGCGTGGGTCGTAGATCACCTCGCGCAGGCGCGGGTCAGTCGGCTCCGGCGCTGCTGCTGCAGCAGCGCAGATTGCCATGCAACCAGTAGCCGTAAACCAAGCCGCGGCCTTCATGGCTTGGCCCCCGGCGCCGCCGTATTGATCTCGGGATCGGACCGGTACGCGGTGACGACGAATCCGAACGGGTTCTCGACCCGATCGCGCTCCTTGGCCAGCACCTTGGGCTGGTACTGGTAGACGATGCTGGCGACGTGCCGCGTCGTGACCTCGGGGCGGTTGCGGTCGGTGAGGCGCACCACCTTGTCGTAGGTGACGGTGGCCTCGCCCTTGTTGCCAGCACGGCCAGATGCGGCCAGCCGCACGCCGATGACGTTGATGCGCCAGTCCTCGGTAGCGCCGATCTTCTTCTGCAGCGCGCCATCGCCTTCGAATTGCCGGTTGTAGTCGGCGAAGACCGCCGGCACCGCCATACGGGCCACCTGCTCATAGTCGCGCTGAAGGAACATCCAGCTGTAGCCCTCACGGGCGCGCACAAAGTTGGCGAGGTTGTGTTTGTCGAGTGCTTCCATCGGCGGGATGGTCTCGACGCTCAGCCGCTGCTGGACGGTGGTCTCGCCGGTGACGCGATCAACGACGATAGGGATCTCCACCACGCGCCGCAGCGGGCCCTGCACGAACACCGCTGCGATGCCGATCAGGCCTAGCACGAGCCCCGCGATGGCCACCCACCACGCACGGTGCTCGGAGCGTTCGAGCATCAGCGCGCGGTCGATTTCCCACACGCGGTTGGCGTCGATGGTTGTCGTTTCGGCAGCTGCCCTGCCAGGGTCTCGGGAGCGATCAGGCAATGCAGCGGCTCTTCCTGGCGTCAGGACGGCACTCATGGGGGAGTCCTCGGTTGCGCTGCGCGTGGCCTTCGGGCGGTATTGGGCGCAGCAGTTCAGGGATCGGGGATCAGGGAAGGTAGTCAGCCACCTTGCCCGTGCGAGTGAGCATCTGGTACTGGCGCTCCCGCTCGCGCGAACGGGCTATGCGCTCCTCGCTGTCGGCCATGGGACGTAGTTCCTCAGCAAGGGATTGTTGAAGACGTTGCCCAGGTTGCGGATGCCGTTGATGCTGTTGATCTGGCTTTGCAGCTGGTTGATCTGCTGGACCTGGTTGTTGATCTGCGTGATGCCATCGAGCACTTGTTGGATGGTCTGGACCAGGTTGGCAACATCGATGACCGGGATGCCCTGCGCGCGGGCGCCATTGGCGCTGATGGCGATAAGAACTGCGGCGGCGAACTTGAAACGTTGCATGGTTTCGCTCCTGAGTTGATTGACGGTGGTCGACGTCTACGTCCGGCCGCGCATGGCGGCGAGCTTGTAGGCAGCGGTGCGTATCGCGGCACGCGCACCAGTAGCCACGGTTCCAGCAGCCCGGCCCGTAGCCATGGCTGCCGCGCCCGCTGCTTGGCCCGCCGCATACGGCAGGCCGGCACCGGGCCGAACGACGCCGCCTGCTGCGCCTGGGGCGCCTGCTCCCCGTCCGGAGGACGCCGAACGCAGACCCGCGACCATCATGGCGCTCTGGATCATCTGGATGCCTTGCTGGACAGCGGCGCCGCCGGTGAGTGCGGAGGCAAGGCTCGGGGCTTGGAAGCAGATGATGGCCATGAGGATCATTACTACGCAGTACTTCAGGGACTCACCGACGACGTTGAAGGTTGGGCCGAGGAAGCCGCCGTTGACCTGGACGGCCTGCACGAGCGCGTCGCCCATGAAGGCGCTCAGGCCCAGCGCGAAGAATGCGAACCAGGTCAGCACGACGGCATTCAGGACCATCGAGAGCCAGCTGTCGAAGAACCGGGCTGTCGGGCGCCAAGCGAGACACAGGACGAACAGTGGACCGATGGCGATCACGAAGGTCAGGAAGAGCTTTGCCAGCGTCACGACGAACAGGGCAATGCAAAGGAAGACGACGTTGCCGATGGAGCAGAGGACCGCTGCGAACAGAAGATCAAGCCGCATGATTCCGGCTTCCTTCAACAGGTCGATTACCAGCTTGCTGGCCTTGTCGTTGAAGTTGTCCAGCAACACATAAGGCGAGGTGATCGCCATCGGGTCCGCTGCTGCAGGTAAGAACGTGGTTGCAACACCAGTTGCCAGTGCGTTGGCTGAGTCGGACACGTTGGAGATGTAGAACCCGGATTGCAGTGCGAGCGCGAGGACCAGTCCGATCTTGAACACCTTCCAAAGGAAGGTCGGTACGGTCTCCGACACTTCGTTGCGCAAGACGGCCCAGCCGTACAGCGTGACCCAGAGAGTCATCGCGGTCAGCGCAATGGGGGCGATGCCCGCCATCAGTGCGGTCACGACTCCGAGCACATAGGTGTTCAGGACAGCATCGAACTGAGAACCAACCCAGGCGAACATTGCTTCTCTCCTCTCTACTGAACTGCGCTGATCGGAAAGCCCTTGAGGCTGATGCACTTGCCGGAGATGTCCGGCCGCTCGCACTGCGTCCACTCTCCTTTGATCTTCACGATCCAGACCCGTGATCGCTTCTCTGTGCCGTAGGTGGACTCTCGGCAGGTCCGTGGCCGGGCGAAGACTTCGGTGCACTCAACGAGCCCGGCTTGACTCTCGAGCATCTTCCAGCCGCCGCCCGCGCAACCTGACTTCGCCGCCGGACAAGGGGCTCCGAGCGATGCGGTCGGCAGCTGCGGCGTCTCCACCTTCTTGCTCCCGTCGGGCATCACCTTGACGGCCTCGTTGCCCTTGACAAACTGGGCAGTGGCCGTGGTGGCAGCGAGTGCCATCGCGGCCAGCGCGAGGATGTGACGAACAGCGTTCATGCGGCTCTCCTGGAGCTACGAAACCTGCGATCCTGAACCTCACGAAGGAGCACGGGAAGCCACTGAAACGGATCGTTGCCATGCCGTTCGCGGACCGCATCGAGCAGGGCCACGTTGTCGGTGGTGGCCGAAAGCACGGTGATGAAGTCCTCAAGCCCGGCGAGGTCCAGTTCGCAGATCGCGCTGGCGTGGCCCTGCTTGACCAGGAAGCGCCGGCCGCCCTGTGCGCCGAGGCTGCGCACGATGTCGAACTCGGCCTGCGTCAGCCCGAAGCCGTCAACGTACTCCTCGCGCACCGCTTCAGGGTTGGCGAGGAAGATCTTGGTCACGCTCTGCTCGACCATCGTGCGACCGATGGGGTGGCGCAGCACGTCGGACGGGCTCTGGGTGTCGAAAATGCCCAGGCCGTTCTGCTTGCGGATCGTCTTCTGCTTTTGCTTGGCGAAGTCGCTGAAGATCTCGTGGTCCAGCGCCTTCCAGAACTCGGAGATCACGTAGATCAATCGCTCGCCGTTGACCAGTTCTTCCATGACCTGGAGTAGGTACATCATCACCGGCGTGCGGACCTCGGGCAGGTCGAGGAACTCGGTGGTGTCGAAGCCGATGACGCTGGCCGCGTGCAAGTCGAGCAAGCGGTCGTCCGCCTGGTCAAACACCCATCCCAGTGCGCCACCCTGGCACCAGCGCCCGAGCCGTTCGAAGAGACTGTTTTCGCCCGCCTTGGGCAGGTTCTGCCGCACGGTCGAGAAGCGGCGCAACTGTGCCGGCATCATTGCCACGGCCTTCACGGCATCAGCGATGGCGCGCTCGTCGGCAGGCAGCAGCGGTATGGCCGTCGTTGCAATGCAGGTGCGGATCAGGTGCTCCCAGAACTGGATGCGCGCCGGGGTCGGATCGCGCTGCAGCGGGTTGCATCCCGTGGGCTTGCCGGCTTCGAGCGTGAAGTAGCGGCCACCCAGGGCGCGGATTGCGATCTCGCAGCCACGGTCGAGGTCGAAGAGCACGAGGCGCGGCGCCGGGTCCCACTTGCGCGTTAGCGTCAGCAGGAACATCTCCAGCGTTGTCTTGCCCACACCGGTCGAGCCGATGATCAGCGTGTTGCCCGGCAGCTTTTTGGCGTCCGAGTCCTCGCCTTCCGGGCTGCTGTGCAGGTTCAGGTAAAAGGGCTGGCCTGATGGCGTGCGCAGCAAGGCCAGCGCCTCACCCCAGGGGTTGCCGTCACGCTTGCCGCGTGCGAAGTTGTGGCCGCTGGACAGCGCCGCAAAGGCACGCGAGCTGAGCTTGGCATCGCGGGGCCGCCATTGCCAGTTGCCCGGCATTTGCGCGAACCACGCGGCGTCGGCCACCAGGTCTACCGGTGACATCTGCAGGCTGGACGCTTCGCCGACGGCGCCGATGGCCTGCGCCGCACGCCGACCGGCATCGGCCACGTCTTCGCCAAAGACGACCAGGCTGTAGTGGTACTCGCCCATGCAGAACTGGCCATCGCCGAGTTCGTTCATCGCCACGTCCATCTCGGCGACCTGGCTGGCCACCACATCGTCGCTGGCGATCAACTGGTCGCGCTGCAGCTCCAGTGAACGCATGGCTTCGCGGCGCGGCAGGATCGAGAAGCTCTGCGTCTCGATGAACTCGCTGGCCTCGTAGAGCAGCGAGTTGAGGATGCCGGGCTCGACCGCGTCCGCGTATTCCTTGATGTCGACCAGGGCGGCGTAGCGACGCTGGTCGCCCTGGCGCAGTTCGAGCTTGTCGCCGCCGAAGGACAAGCGTGTGGTCGGCAGCGTTCTGTACAGCGGCCCCGCCTTTGTCGGGATCGGCCGCCAGGAACCGTTGACCAGGTAGCCGAGAAACTCGGCCACCTCGGAGTAAGCTCGCCCGCGCTGTTCACGCGTTCCCAACAGTTGGGGGCCGAAGCCGCGCAGCACTCGGCCGACCAGGGCCGTTCGCTCTTCCATGACCTATCACTCGGCGCAGGTGAAGTACGCCTTCAACAAGCAGGTCGACTTCGCGGTCGGCGTCGACAACCTGTTCGACAAGAAGCCCCCGTTCATCCAGTCGTATACAGACGCCAATACGGACACGATGACTTACGACCTGCAGGGCCGCCGTTGGCACGTTCGCGCTGGCTATCGCTGGTAAGCCTCGGTATGCAGCACGGCGCCGCAGACCATGGTCTGTGGCGCTCCACGAACGAATGAACGCAGTGAGACAAAACACATGAACCTGCCCTATTGGGTTCGCCGAAGCCACAAATGGATCGGCCTCGTCATCGGCGTCCAGGCCTTGCTCTGGATGCTCAGTGGCCTCTATATGACCGCCATCTCACTGGAGGTGATCCACGGCGACCACTTGGCGCATGTGTCCGATGAACCGCTGGACCGGCAAGGTGATCGCCTGGATGTCGGGCAACTCGCGCAGATCCACCCAGGCTTCGAGTCGTTCAAGCTCAAGCGCTTCCTGGGCAAGGAGGTCTACGAACTGCGGGGCGGCGGCAAGGCCAGCCTCGTGGATGCCCGCAGCGGCGACCTGCTGAGCCCGTTGCCGCGCGAGCAGGTGGTTGCGCGAGCCAAGGACATATACCAGGGCGAAGCCGAGATCCGCGAGATCACGTGGATCACCCAGGCGCCGCAGGAGGTGGCTAAACGGCCGGTGCCGATGTGGGCGGTGCGCTTCGACGACCGCGCCAGCACGACGCTGTACTTCTCTCCGGACACCGGCGACCTGCTCGCCCGTCGCCACGATCTGTGGCGCCTGTTCGACTTTCTGTGGATGCTCCACATCATGGACTACGACAAGCGGACCGACGTCAACAACAGTCTGCTTCGCGTCGCGGCGGGCACGGGGCTGGTGTTCGCGCTCAGCGGCGCTTGGCTGGTGTTCTACAGCTTCCGTCGGAGGGCTCAGCCATGACTCCCTGGATGCGCAAGATTCATAAATGGATCGGCGTGCTTGTCGGGCTGCAACTGGTGCTGTGGATGTCCAGCGGCTTCGTTATGAGCCTGCTCGATGCCGAGAAAGTTCGGGGAAGGGAGTTCCGGGCGCCTGCGCCAGCCAAGCAACCCTGGCCGGCCGAGGTTGTCGCAGTGGCGCCCATCCTTGCTGCTGCGCGCGATCAGGCCATGACGGTTTCGACAGGATGGCTGCTGGACCGCCCGGTGTATCGATTGACCGGGGAGAAGTCGACGTTGCTGGTCGATGCGCGCAACGGCGAACGCATCGAGCTTGATGCACTGCTGGCGCGACGACTGGCGCAGGCGTCGTACACGGGCTCAGGCACTGCGAGGCCGGCGGAGCTGATCGATCAGTCGCTGGAAACACGGGCCCACGATGGCAAGGTATGGCGCGCGGAATTCGCTGACGACGAGGACACCACCGTCTACCTGTCGCAGCAGGGCGATGTGCTGGAGCATCGCAACAAGACATGGCGGCTGTTCGACGTGTTCTGGATGCTGCACATCATGGACTACACCGGCCGCGAGGACTTCAACAACCCGCTGGTCGTCACTGCGGCCGTGGGCGGGTTCTGGTTGGCGCTCAGCGGCATCTGGCTGCTGTTCACGAGCTTCAGCCTGGCGGAGTTCATTCCAAAGCGCTGGCGGTCCACCCGGGTGCTGATGGTTCACGCGCCGGATGGCAGTCGCTTACGGAGCCTGCGCGGCCATGCCGGTGACACCGTCTTCGTCGCTCTGGCTCAGCAAGGGCTGAATCTGCCGTCGAACTGCGGCGGTGGGCAGACCTGCGGTCTGTGCGAGGTGCGCGTGCGGGGCGCGGCACCGGACGCCACGAGCGCTGACCGGGCAATGATTCCACCGTCGCGGATTGAGGCGGGATGTCGCCTCGCCTGCAATCTCAAGCTCGACTGCAACCTGGACGTGGAGGTGAAGAGTGCCGCCGAACTCGGCACCGTCAAAGAAGCCGAGGTGGAAAGCGTCCGGGCACTGTCGCCCTTCCTGCGTGAGGTGGTGTTGCGTCCCAACGGCAAGCCAGGCCCGGAGTACCGTCCCGGCGCCTACATCCAGGTGCACGTGCCTGCCTACCGCATGGCCAAGCACCAGATCGATACGCCGCAGGACCACTATTCGGCCTGGGCGGGCCTGCATCTGCCGGCGCAATGGTCAAGCGGCGCGCTGTTGCGGCGGTCGTATTCGCTGTCGACGCCGGTGCAGCAGACCGACGGCCGGCTGACGCTGCTGGTTCGGTTTTGCCACGGCAAGCAGGGTGGCAAGAACCATCCGCCTGGCAAAGGTTCGGCCTACGTCTATGGGCTAAAGGCGGGGGATCGGCTGCAGTACAGCGGGCCTTTTGGGGATTTCTCAGTACAGCACGGCCAGCGTGAGAAGGTCTTCATCGGTGGCGGTGCAGGCATGGCGCCGCTGCGCGCGATGATCATCGACCTGCTGGAATCAGGAGCAACGGAGCGCATTCACTTCTGGTACGGCGCGCGTACAGCAGCCGAGGCGCCTTACGTGGAAGAGATGGAGGCGCTTGCGGCACGCCATGAGAATTTCAGCTGGCACTTGGTGTTGTCGGAGCAGCGGGTTGACGATCAACCGGCGGCCATGGTGCATGACGTGGTCGAAGAGAACTTGCTGCGATCACATCCCGATTTGCAGGCTTGGGACTTCTACCTGTGCGGGCCGCCGCTGATGCTGGCAGCGACCCGCACGATGTTGAGGCAGTGGGGCGTGGCTGACGACCGGGTTGCGTTCGACGACTTCAAGATCTGAGAACTTGCCTTAGCACTGATCCGTGGCCGCCCTGAAGAAATGTTGCCGGCATGCCAGCTGGGCGCTCACCGTTGGTGCCGGTCTTTCGCAAGCGCAACTGTCATCCGCTTGTCTCCGAACGCATCTAGCATCGCTGTCGCGGCGTACGTTGCCCATGGTGGCGTGTTCTCGCTCGCGGTGCCCGTGGGCGGAACACCGGCTATTGCCACAAAACGGGGGGTTAATGGGTTCCTGGGGCCTGCGCGCCGTGATCTGGCTGCTGCTGGTTTGCATTCCAGCTCAAGCAGGCGTGTCGGCGTCGTTGCGCGCGATGGGCCCCGCTCACTCGCACGCTGGCGCCCCTACGCTGCTTCAGGTGGCGTATCAGTGGGCGAAGCACACAGTCAATGTGGTCGGTTTCGACCACGCCACCAGCCATTGGCGCGAGCATGCTGGTTCCGGATTGGCGCACCATGACCATGACGCCACGGACACAACTGTCGTTTTGGTGGCCGACCCTGGCGACGCGGGCTCCGGCGCCGGTCCAGCCGGTGGAAAAGTCAGCTCCATCGACCTGCCAGCCATCTTGCCCTGCGAACTGGTGAGTCCAGTAGCACTGGTGACACTCTGTTTTGCCTGGGCAGTAGCTGTGGCGTTCAATTCAGTCGTCACACGGCTTCCGTACCGCCCACCCCGCTGACTCTGGCGAGCGCGGGCACTTCCAGCACCGCGGCCTGCGTGTTCCCGACGCAGCGATATTCGCTCCAATCACATTGCAGTCCCGATTGCGCGTCGCGCGATCGGCGCTTTCACACGCGCTCAAGCATCGCGCGATGCGTGCTGGGCCGAAAAGATGATCATGCACAACAACCACGTACGGTCGGGACACCCGAGCCGCCGCTATACGAACGCCCATCGGTCGCAAGCCTCTCAATGGTTGACAACGGCGACTGTTGCCGCCGCATCCATGGCGCTCACTCCCACAGCTTGGGCGGGTGGCGAGCAAACTCTTGAAAAGGTTGTCATCACGGGCACCTCCAACTTGCAAGGCGTTGCGGACTCTGCCAATGTTGGCACGGTAGGGCAAAAGCAGCTCGAGGCGCGAACGGTTTACCGGCCCGGCGAACTGTTGGAATCGACGCCGGGTCTGATCGTCAGTCAGCACAGCGGCGAAGGCAAAGCCAACCAGTTCTATTTGCGCGGCTTCAACCTGGACCATGGAACCGACTTGCGGACATCGGTAGACGGCATGCTTGTCAACCAGCGCAGTCATGGCCACGGCCAGGGTTGGACCGACCTCAACTTTCTGATCCCTGAACTGGCGACCGGCCTTCGGTACAAGAAGGGGCCCTACTACGCAGAGGAGGGCGACTTTGCATCCGCCGGAGCCGTTGACATCGCGTACGCGAACGAACTGCCACACGGCATTGCCAATATCGGCTTAGGTCAAAACGGCTACCGCCGGTTGCTGTTGGCCGATTCACCCTCCGTAGGACGGGGAAAGCTGCTTTACGCCCTCGACGTTCAGCGCAATGACGGACCCTTCGAGCGTCCTGACGCGTACCACAAGCTCAACGGAGTGCTTCGCTATGCGGCGGGTGACAAGGCCAACGGCTGGAACGTAACGGCCATGGGGTACAGCGCAAAGTGGAACGCTACCGACCAAATACCGCTGCGAGCTGTGCAAAGCGGGCAGCTCGGTCGCTTTGACTTGATCGATCCGACCGACGGCGGTCAGGCCAGCCGGTACAGCTTGTCGGGAGCATGGCACCACAGCACCGAGGGGTCATCCACAGAGATCACCGCCTATGCAACGCGTTGGAAGCTCGACCTGTATTCAAACTTCACCTACTTCCTCGACAACCCGGTCGACGGTGATCAGTTCAATCAGCCAGACAACCGAACGATGACAGCGATCAACGTGCGCCACGTCTGGTCTTCAAATTGGTTCGGCAAGGCAGGAGAGAACGAAGTTGGGCTGCAAGTTCAAAATGACCGTATCAACAACGGGTTGTTCAATACCAAGGCGCGCCATCGGCTTTCCGTCGTGCGGCGCGACAACATTGTCGAAAGCAGTGCAGGCGTGTGGTTTCAGAACGCGACACCCTGGGCGAAGTACTTTCGGACGGTCATGGGCTTGAGGGCCGATAGTTTCAAGTTCAAAGTCCGTAGTGATCTCCAAGTGAATTCGGGTGCAGCGAACGACACGATCCTGAGCCCCAAGCTGAACTTCATCTTCGGTCCGTTCGACGCCACGGAGCTGTATGTGAACCTGGGTAGCGGCTACCACAGCAATGATGCACGGGGTACCGTCATCAGCAAAGATCCGAAGTCCGGTGAGCCAGTAGACAAGGTGACACCCCTGGTGCGCTCCAAAGGCCTCGAATTCGGTATGCGGACGTCGTTCATTCGGGGTCTTCAAACTTCTATATCGGTCTATCGACTCGACTTTGCATCGGAGCTGCTGTTCGTCGGCGATGCCGGAACGACGGAGGCGGGCCGCCCCAGCCGCCGAACGGGTTTTGAGATCGCGAACTTCTACAAACTGAGCGACTGGTTGACCGTGGACGCCGATGTTGCCTTTGCAAAGGCGCGATTTCGCGATCAGGCCGCCGAGGGGGACCGCATTCCTGGTGCCGTAGAAGGTGTTGCCTCCATGGCGGTAGCGGTTGACAACCTAGGGCCCTGGTTTGGCGCTGTGCAGGTTCGCTACTTCGGTCCACGGACGTTGTTGGAAGACAACTCGGTCCGTTCCAAAAGCAGCGCCACCGTGAATGCACGTGTCGGCTACAAGATTGCGCCGGCCGTGACCCTAGAGCTCGAGGTCTTCAACCTGACGAACAAGCAGGTTTCGGCCATCGACTATTACTACACCTCTCGTCTTCCCGGCGAGCCGCCTGAAGGCATTGCAGACAAGCATTTCCATCCGATCGAATCGAGGTCGTTTCGGATCGGATTGAACATGGCGTTCTAGCCGACAGCCAAGCGTTTTCCAAAGGATGGAGTCGGCGCTACATCGGGAACGACGTAGCGCCGAGTTCTGGACTAGGCGTCGTTCTCATCCTTATTTGCCACGATGCCGACGCCTGTGCTTGTGGGGGATGCGCTTCTGGGGGCTCGCTCTCTTGGTCTTGCGCGACAGGCGCCACAGCACACCGGCCGCAATGACCACGCCGAGCAGCCAGAGCAAGACGATTTGGCTGATGAGGCCTTTTGGAAACCACTGGCCTTCAACCCACATACCGGTCTTCGTCCATGGCGATCTATTGAAACTGCGTCTTCTTGCGCCGCCCGTCACGCTCCAGTGAACGCGTCGACATGGGAGGCGACATGCTGCTGTCCGCCGCGAGCATGTCGATGATCGGACAGTCAGGCCGCTCATCGCCGTGGCAGCAGCGCACGAGGTGCTCAAGGGTCGCCTTCATGGCCAGCAGTTCCTGCGCCTTGGATTCGAGCGCCTCGATGTTAGCCTCTGCCAGCGCTTTGACGACGCGGCTTGAGCGGCGTCGGTTATGCCACAGACTGACCAGTTCGGTGATCTCGGCGATGGAGAAGCCCAGGTCACGCGCCTGGGGGATAAAGCGCAGGGTATGGACCTCGTTGTCGCCGTACTGCCTGTAGCCCGATTCAGTGCGGCGCGCCGCCGGCAGCAGGCCGACTTGCTCGCAGTGCCGGATCATCTTGGCCGAGACCCCCGATTCGTCGGCGGCCTGGCCGATGTTCATGACTTGCATCGCTTGCTCCTTGATACCTGAAACCGTGCCTCAGCTCGCCGGCCAGCGCCGCAGCAACAGCGCGTTGGCGACCACGCTGACGCTGCTGAACGTCATCGCTGCCCCCGCCATCATGGGGTTCAACAAGCCGAAGGCGGCGAGCGGAATGCCGACGAGGTTGTAGATGACAGCCCAGATGAGGCCCCGCTTGATGGTCCCGTAGGTACGCCGGGAGATGTCCAGCGACGCCGCCACGAGCAATGGATCCCCCGCATCAAGGTGATGCCGGCGGTTTCCATGGCCACGTCAGTACCAGCTGCCATGGGGATGCCCACGTCGGCGGCTGCCAGGGCCGGAGCATCGTTGATACCGTCGCCGACCATGGCCACTGCCTTGCCTCTCGCGCGCAGTTGCGCCACGACGTCGGCCTTGCCGCCGGGCAGGACCTCCGCATGGATCTGACGGATGCCGAGCGCCTGACCCACGGCCAGCGCTGCCCTTTGTGTCGCCGGTCAGCAGCACTGTGTCGATGCCTAGCGCATGCAAGCGGTCCACGGCTCGTTGCCGATGGCGACGATCTTGGAGCCGTCGCGAGCGGAAAGCGTTTCACTCACCTTGAGATAGACCGCCCGGCCGAACCGGTCTTCACGTGCCATCTTGCCGTCCTTGAAGACATAGAGTGTGCCACCGTCGTCGAGTTCGACCTTTGCCTTCACGATGCCTGAGGTTTCCAGCGCATCGCTGGCAATGGCAGGCAACGCCGCCCCGACGAAGGCGGTGGACACGGCGAGAGCGATGACGAATGACTTCATGATGTTTCCATTACTGGTGGCAGTGCTTTGAGCACGATGCAACTCTAGAAACCAGACCAGGATGACGCACCGTCGCTCACATGACAAATTTGTCAGATCACGGCATCGCGCGGGAGCGGTGGTCGCAACCGTTCTAAGCATGGAAAGGCCAGCGGCATGCCGACGCTTTCGCTGCGAGTAGATCTGTTGTCGACAACCGTCTGACGCTCGAGAGCGGCTCCCGACGCTGCGCCCCTTGGAACACAGAGGGCGTTTCAGGCGTCGCCCGCCCTGTGCTGCATCGTCAAACCAACGCGGGTTCCTTCGCCGCCGGACGTTGCGAACGGCTCACCGCCGTGCATGCGGGCGATCGCGGCCACGATGGACAGGCCGAGCCCGTGGTTGACGCTGGCCATCGCTCGCGCCGGGTCAGCGCGGTAGAAGCGGTCGAACAGGCGTGGCAGGTGTTCGGGCGGGATACGCGGACCCCGATTGGCCACGGACAGCTCGATCACGCCAGGCCTTGGCGATTCGATCCGCACCTGGATCGTGGAATGCGGAGTTCCGTAGCGCGTGGCGTTGCCCAACAGGTTGGACAACGCGCGCTTAAGAAGGGACGCGTCAAGATGTCCGACGCCGTCCCCCTGGATGACCACAGTCAGGCCGGCCTCGGCGAGTGCGGCTTCGTGATACTCCACCACATCCCCGGCGAGCGCCGCGACGCTGGGCACCAGCTGGCAGCGCGCAACGGCACCGCTGTTGGCGTGCGAGAGAAAGAGCATGTCGTTGACGATGCCTGTCATGCGGCGCAGCTCTTCCAGGTTGGAACCCAGCAAGTCAGCCGTAGCGTGCGGAAGAGACGGGTCACGCAGCGCGACCTCGGTGCTGGTGATCAGGGTTGCCAGCGGCGTGCGCAACTCATGGGCGACGTCAGCGTTGAATCCCTCCAATTGGGCGTAGGCGTGGCTCAGCCGGGCCAGCAGCGCGTTGAACTGCTTGACCAGCGGTTGCAGCTCTCGCGGCTGCATGGAGCCGTCCAGTCGCTCGTGAAGCTTCTCGACGGCCAGGTGGCGCGTCTGTTCGACGAGGTGGTGCACGGGCCCCAAGCCGCGGCGCACAAGCAAAAAACTGCCCACCGATACGATCACCGCCCCGATGAGTGAAGCAGTCATCAAGGTCAACCCCAGGCGCCGGAGAAATTTTTGGTCTGCAGAGATGTTCAAAACCATCTCCGCCGCCAGGGGGGCGCTCGCCGGCTCCCAGTGCTCAAGTTGGAAGGTGCTGCGTTTGATCGGTCCAAAGGCATGCGCTGAGGCGGCGTTTTCGTACAGCATGCTGCCGTCAGGCTGGCGCAGCGCCAGTGCGAGATCGCGGTGGCCAAGGAAGAAGTCATCGAGCTTGTGCTTGAGCGACGGCAGGTCTCGGTCACCCCGAGCCTCGGACAGAACGTGTTCGATCAACTCGCGCTTTTGCTGGAGAGATTCGGCCTGTCGAGAGTCCAGATCCAGGGCGGTCAGTACATAGACGACCACGGAAACAAGCGCCAGGCCGAGGAAGGTCTGGCCGGCAAGCCAGAGGGACAGGCGCTGGCCAAGGGCGAGTGGCACCTTGCGGCCCGGGTGCCGGTTCACAGTCGGTCTTCCAGCACGTAGCCCATGCCCCTGACGGTATGCAACAGCGGCCGCTCGAACGGGACGTCGATCTTGCCGCGCAGCCTGCGGATCGCGACCTCCACGACGTTGGTTTCGCTGTCGAAGTTCATATCCCAGACCTGCGACGCCAGTTCCGTGCGGGACAGGACTTCACCCTGGCGACGCAGCAGCAGCGTCAAAAGGTTGAACTCTTTGGCGGTCAGGTCGAGCCGCTGCCCCGCGCGGGCCGCCTTGCGTCTGAGCAAGTCCACCTCAAGGTCCGCCACCTGCAGGGTGGTGGCCTCGACAACGGCGCGCGGGCCGGCACGACGAAGCAGGACTTGGATGCGGGCGAGCAATTCTGAGAACGCGAAGGGTTTGCCGAGGTAGTCGTCCGCGCCGGTTTGCAGGCCATGCACCCGGTCATCGACGGCGGAGCGCGCCGTCAACATCAGCACGGGCGTCTGCTTCGTCCGGCGCAGCGTGGCCAGCAGGCTGAGGCCGTCGATGCCCGGCAGCATGCTGTCCAACAACAGCAGGTTGTGGTCACCTTCTAGCGCGAGATGCAATCCCTCAATGCCGTCGTTGGCAACTTCTACGACGTAACCGGCTTCGGTCAAGCCCTTGCGCAGGTAGTCCGCCAGCTTGATCTCGTCCTCAATGACCAGCAGCTTCATACCGACCATTTTGTGAGGAACCGGAATTGCTGTAGATGACAAATTCGTAATGTTAGAGACGGACCTCTGTGCGTGGAAGCTCTCTACATTGCACCGCATGGCGCCTCAGACCGGCGCCTGACAACCACCCACAAAAGCCGCTTCACCAATGGTCATTATTGGGCTCTGCAGGGCAAGTGCACGCAAGTTTGGCCCGGCGTCGGTACAGCCGCCCTTCAACAGCAGGATCACTTATGACTGAATTCTTCACGCGACATTGTGTGGTTGCGGCATGGACGACGCTCGCCGTTGCGGCATCCACCAACGCGCAAGCCCAGAACCAGACCGACGCGCCCAAGCCGGCTGTTGCGACGCAGCGCGCCGACCCGGCGGATGCCCGGGCCGACGTGCCGCGTTTGGTCTACCGATCACCCATGCAAGGTTGGCGCCCCTACGCTGACACCGAGCCCGCCCCCTGGGTCGAGACCAACAAGACCGTGGCCGCCGTCGGGGGCTGGCGCGTCTACGCCAAAGAAGCTCGCCAACCTGATGTGCCGGATGCGCCTGACGCCGCGAGCGCGCCTGCGTCCGCCGCGAAGCCCGACGCGAAGGCCGACACAAAGGCCGACGCGACCAAGCCTCAGCCCGCTGGGCACGCTGGCCACAAAATGAACTGAGGACGACGCATGAGCCCGATCACCTCTTACCCCACCCTCCGACGTTTAAGAACAGTTGCATTCGCTTTCTCCCCGCTGCTGCTGGCCGGTTGCGCCACCCTCAGCGCCGATGGGGGCATGCAGCCCATCCAGGCCACTGCCAAGCAATACCTCGGCCCGAACGTTGACGTCCTGAAGACCAACGCCGATCAGGATCGGGTCGCCACACGTGTCGTCGAGTTGCTGGCACAGCCGCTAAGCGCTGACAGTGCAGTCCAGATCGCGCTGCTGAACAACCGTGGCCTGCAGGCCAGTTTCCAGGAACTTGGCATTGCCGACGCCGAGCTTGTTCAAGCCAGCCGGCTGCCCAACCCGGGTTTCAGCTTCGGCAAGCTCCGCCAGGGTGGCGGCCGGGAAATCGACCGCACCTTCTCATTCAATTTGGCGCACCTGATTGCGCTGCCGCTCACTCGCCAGTTGGAATCGCGACGTTTCGCGGCGACCCAGCGCGCCGTGTCGCTGGAGATGTTGTCGCTGGCTGCGCAGACCCGCAAAGCCTTCTACGCTGCTGTAGCCGCCGAGCAAACGGCGCGCTACATGCGCGACGTGCGAGCAACCGCAGACGCTGGCGCCGAGCTGGCCAAGCGGCTGACCTTGGCGGGCAACTTCAGCAAGCTACAGCAAGCGCGTGAGCACGGATTCTTCGCGGAGACGGCGCTCAACTACGCCCGAGCCGAACAGAACCGCCTCGGATCGCGCGAACGTCTGATCCGACTGCTGGGGCTGTGGGGCGCCCAAACGCAGTTCTCATTGCCGGATCGCCTGCCTGATTTGCCGGCCGAACCACAGGATCAACCGGACGTTGAGAGCGTGGCAATGGCGCAGCGCTTGGACGTGCAAGCGGCCAGGCTGCAAGCCGAGGCGACCGCCAAGAACTTGGGCCTCACCAAGGTCACGCGCTTGATCAACGTGCTGGAGTTCGGCTACCAGCGCAACACGTTCAACGAGGCCCCCCGCGAGACAGGCTACGAGGTCAGCGTCGAGATCCCCTTGTTCGATTGGGGCACGGCGCGCGTCGCGCGCAGCGAGGCGGTGTACATGCAAAGCGTGCATCGTGCAGCGCAAGTGGCTGTCGAGGCGCGCTCAGAAGTGCGTGAGGCCTACGTTGGCTACCGGAGTAGCTACGACATCGCGCGCCACTACCGCGATGACATCGTGCCCACCGCCAAGCGCGTTTCCGAAGAGAACGTCCTTCGCTACAACGGGATGTTCATCAGCGCTTTCGAGCTGCTGGCCGACGCGCGCGCTCAGATATCCGCCGTGAACGCAGCCATCGAAGCGCAGCGGGATTTCTGGATGGCCAAAGCCGATCTCGACATGGCGCTGGTCGGCAAGCCCAGCCTTGGCAGTGGCACAGCCGCCGAAATGCCAGCCGCTGCAGGTCCGGCCCACTGATTCAGGAGCAAGAATAATGGTTTCTCGACGCAATTTCTTCCGCAACGCCGGCGCCGTCACAGCGGCGGTTTCGGTGGCCTCGGTCAGCCGCGTGGCGATGGCTGCGCTGCCGGAGCCGGTGCTGCAGACCAAGCCCGACACCATGGCGCCGCTCCTGCCCACGACCGGGAGGCCCTACAACCCGGTGGTGACGCTCAACGGATGGACGTTGCCGTGGCGCATGAATCAGGGAGTCAAGGAGTTCCATCTGGTGGCTGAGCCCGTTGTGCGTGAACTCGCGCCGGGCATGAAGGCGCACCTGTGGGGCTACAACGGCCAGTCGCCCGGGCCCACCATCGAAGTGGTCGAAGGTGACCGCGTGCGCATCTTCGTCACCAACAAGCTGCCCGAGCACACCAGCATCCACTGGCACGGTCAGCGCCTGCCCAATGGCATGGACGGGGTCGCCGGGTTGAACCAGCCCAGCATCATGCCGGGCAAGACCTTCGTCTACGAGTTCGTGGCACGCCGCCCCGGCACCTTCATGTACCACCCACATGCGGACGAGATGACGCAGATGGCGATGGGGATGATGGGGTTGTGGATCACTCATCCGAAAGCCAAGCACCCGTTGATCGACGAGGTCGACCGCGACTTCTGCTTTCTGCTTAATGCCTTCGACATCGATCCTGGCACCGCCACGCCCAAGATCATGACGATGCTGGACTTCAACCTGTGGTGTTGGAACAGCCGGATCTTCCCGGGCATCGACACGCTGAACGTGCGCAAGGGCGACAAGGTACGCATCCGGATCGGTAACTTGACAATGACCAATCACCCGATTCACTTGCATGGCCACGAGTTCATGGTCACCGGCACCGATGGTGGCCCCACCTCCAAAACCAGTCGCTGGCCCGAGGTGACGACGGATGTGGCGGTGGGTCAGATGCGGCAAGTCGACTTCCTGGCCGACGAGGAAGGCGACTGGGCTTTGCACTGCCACAAGAGCCATCACACGATGAACGCCATGGGCCACGACGTGCCGACGATGATTGGCGTCGACCATCGCCAAATCGTCAAGCAGATCACCAAGCTCGTGCCCGACTACATGGTCATGGGCGAGCGTGGCATGGCTGATATGGGCGAAATGGAAATGCCCTTGCCCGACAACACCGTGCCCATGATGACCGGCAAGGGACCGTTCGGCGGCGTCGAGATGGGCGGGATGTTTTCCATCCTGAAGGTGCGCAAGAACCAGAAGGCGGGCGATTACACCGATCCGGGCTGGTACCAGCATCCCAAGGGCGAGGTCGCGTTCGAGTGGACCGGCGCGCTGCCCGAGCCGGCGCGGTTCGCCGCTGAAGGTGGCCAGTCCATGCCACGCAAGACGACTTCACCGCCAGCGGAGGTCAAGGTCCGCAAACCCACGGGCCATTCCGGCCATTGACTGCATTTGAGTTGAAGCAACTGCGCCAATGACAGGCGCCTTGAAGGAGGTCCTTATGAAACTGAAATCTCTCTCCAGCATCGCCGTCATGGTGCTTAGCATCAGTTCTGGCGCGGCCTACGCCGGCGGCGACCATGCCGGTGGCCATGGGCATGACGGCGACATCATCGGCAAGCCTGGCGTGGCCGGGAAGACTACGCGCACGGTCCAGATCGACATGACCGATGCCATGCGCTTCACGCCCTCGAGCGTCCAAGTCAAACGGGGTGAGACGGTGCGCTTCGTGGTGAAGAACTCCGGCCAGCTTAAGCACGAGATGGTGCTAGGGACCGAGAAGGAGCTCAAGGAGCACTATGAGGTGATGAAGAAGAATCCAGAGATGGAGCATGCCGACCCCAACATGGTCACGGTCGCTCCGGGCAAGACTGGTGAGATCGTGTGGCAGTTCACCAAGGCCGGCAAGATTGACTTCGCCTGCCTGCAGCCAGGTCATTACGACGCCGGCATGAAGGGCTCCGTCAATGTCGCGGGCAAGGCGGTTAATGCCAAGCCGAACGGCCATGCAGACCACAAACACTGAACACCGGCGCCAGGTGCTGCTGTTCGGCGTGGCCTTGGCCCTGCTCCCCCGATTCGTCTGGGCACAAGCCAGTTCGCAGCCGCCCGTGATGACGGTCTGGAAAGATCCGAGCTGTGGCTGCTGCAAAGTCTGGGTCGAGCACCTGCGCTCGAAAGGCCTGGATGTGCTTGTGCGAGACACCGGGAACGTCGCCGCGCGTCGCCGACTTGGCGTACCGGCTGGCCTGTCGTCCTGCCACACGGCCGAGGTTGCTGGCTATGTCGTCGAAGGCCACGTGCCGGTGCGCGAGATCCAGCGACTGCTCAAGGAAAAGCCCGACGCACTGGGCTTGACTGTCCCTTCCATGCCTGTCGGTTCGCCCGGCATGGACGGTCCTGAATACGGCGGACGCAAGGACGCTTATCAAGTGCTGCTGATGACCAAAGACGGCGGCACCCGTGTTTATCAAAGTTACCCCTGAAGGAGATTGACATGAATGCATCCAAGAAACTCACCTTTGCCGCCGCCGTCGGCGTGACGCTCGCCGTAGTCGCTGCGCTGCCTGCGCGGGCGCAGACGATGGATCAAAGCAAGACGCCCACGGCTTCCTCCGCGGCGGCCGACATGACCGACGGCGAGATCAAAAAGGTCGACAAGGACAACAAGAAGCTCACCATCAAGCACGGCGATATCAAGAGCCTTGATATGCCGGGCATGACGATGGTGTTCCAGGTGAAGGACCCCGCCATGCTGGAGCAGGTGAAAACGGGTGACAAGATCCGCTTCAAGGTCGAGAAGGCCAACGGCGCCATGGTCGTCACCGAAATCCAGGCGGCCGGCAAGTAAGCCGCAGGGTCTAGCGACCCGGCCCGAGCCGCCTTGATCCACATCAAGGCGGCTTTGGCGGTTCACTTGTGAGGTGCCCATGTGGGAAGTTGGGCATTGACCTTGCCCCGCTGGCAAGGTGGACAGTCGGTATGGCGCGGCGCCAACGGCGCGCTCGCCGTCATGTAAATCAACTGTCCAAGGGAAAGACATGAACGACAAGCCTCACCACCCCGTCGCTGATATCGAGCCGCTCCCGGCCAATCAGGACGCTCGTTTTTCAGCGGCCGTCTATTCGTGTCCGATGCATCCTGAGGTTCGCCAGGATCACCCAGGCAACTGTCCCAAGTGCGGCATGACGTTGCAGCTAGCGACGGATGACAACGCTCAAACAGGTCACTCGCATCACGCCACCTCGCCGTCCGGACCGATGCATCCAGGTGCGCCAGAGATGCGAGGCGCAGAGAGCAACCTGAGCCTCGCAGCCGACACCGTCTACACCTGCCCGATGCACCCGGAGATCCAACAGGAACGCCCGGGAAACTGCCCCAAATGCGGCATGACGTTGCAACTCGCGACGCAGGGCAACGCCCAATCGGATCACTCGCATCACGCCACCTCGCCGACCGAACAGGCGCAGCCTGAAGCGCCAGAGATGCCCGCCGCAGAGAGCAACTTGAGCCAGGCAGCCGGCACCGTCTACACCTGCCCGATGCACCCGGAGATTCGACAGCAGCGCCCGGGAAACTGCCCCAAGTGCGGCATGACCCTGGAGCCGCTGCTGCCGTCCCTGGACGAGGACGAGAACCTCGAACTGCGTGATTTCCAGCGGCGCTTCTGGGGAACGCTCCCGCTGACTTTGATCGTCACCACGCTCGCCATGCTCGGCCACCGCCTGCAGTGGTTCGAGATGGCAACGCAGAGCTGGATCGAACTGGTTCTTACGCTGCCCATC
This sequence comes from Roseateles sp., assembly GCF_039929605.1. Classification (GTDB taxonomy): domain Bacteria; phylum Pseudomonadota; class Gammaproteobacteria; order Burkholderiales; family Burkholderiaceae_C; genus Pelomonas. The sequence continues at coordinate 56,741 of NZ_JBDSQX010000166.1, read as the reverse complement.
GTGTTGTGGGCGGGATGGCCATTCTTTGAGCGCGGCTGGCAGTCCGTCGTGCATCGCAGTCTGAATATGTGGACGCTGATCAGCCTGGGGACAGGCGCTGCCTTCGTCTACAGCGTCGTGGCCACCGTGCTGCCGGAGATGTTCCCGCAATCGTTCCAGGCGATGGGACGGGTTGCGGTGTATTTCGAAGCTGCGGCAGTCATCATTTCCTTGACCTTGCTCGGGCAACTTCTCGAACTGCGCGCCAGGTCACAGACCTCGGGCGCGATCAAGGCCTTGCTCGGCCTAGCGCCCAAGACTGCCCGGCGCATTGATGTGCGAGGGCAGGAAAGCGATATCCCGCTGAACGAGGTTCATGTTGGCGACCTGCTGCGCGTGAGGCCGGGTGAGAAGGTGCCCACTGATGGCGTCGTCGTCGAAGGCAGCAGTTCCGTTGACGAATCCATGTTGACCGGCGAGCCGATGCCGATCGTCAAGACGGCTGGCGACCGGTTGATCGGCGCGACGCTGAACGTGAGCGGCGCACTGGTGATGCGCTCGGAGCGGGTGGGCTCGTTGACGATGCTGTCGCAGATCGTGCAGATGGTTGCCGAGGCGCAGCGATCTCGGGCACCGATGCAGCGCATGGCCGACCGCGTTGCTGGCTACTTCGTGGCAGCCGTGCTCTGCATTGCACTCCTCACATTGCTGGTTTGGGGACTGTTCGGTCCCGAGCCGAGCTGGGTGTACGGTCTGATCAACGCCGTCGCGGTGCTGATCATTGCCTGCCCCTGTGCGTTGGGCTTGGCCACGCCAATGTCCATCATGGTGGCCACGGGGCGCGGGGCTGCCAAGGGCGTGCTCTTCCGCGACGCTGCGGCGATCGAGAATCTTCGGCGGGTGGACACGCTGATCATCGACAAGACCGGGACGCTGACCGAAGGACGCCCGGTCTTCGATCGCGTGATTCCTGCGGCGGGCGAGGCCGCTGAAGACGTGCTCCGCTTGGCGGCAAGTCTGGATCAGGGCAGCGAACACCCGCTGGCTGACGCGATCGTTCGTGCGGCGCGCGACAAGGGGCTAGAACTCGACAAGGCGCAGGAGTTCGAATCCGGCTCGGGCATCGGAGTTCGTGGTCTGGTTGCCGGTCGCCGCCTGGCGCTGGGCAACACCGCGCTGATGAGCGAGGTCGGCGTCGAGGTCGAACCGCTGCGTGCGCAGGCCGAGTCTTTGCGGCTCGAAGGCGCCAGCGTGATGTATCTGGCAGCCGACCAACAACTGCTGGGTTTGCTTGCGGTATCTGACCCCGTGAAAGCCAGCACGCCAGAGGCGCTGGAAGCGTTGAAGGCAGCTGGGGTGCGCATCATCATGGCGACGGGCGATGGCCTCACGACGGCAAAGGCGGTGGGCTCTCGCCTGGGCATCGACGAGATACACGGCGAGGTCAAACCGGCCGACAAACTGGCACTGGTCACCAAGCTGCAGGGCGAGGGCCGCGTGGTTGCCATGGCGGGTGATGGCATCAATGACGCGCCGGCACTTGCCAAGGCCGATGTCGGCATCGCCATGGGAACTGGAACGGACGTTGCGATGAACAGTGCTCAGGTGACGCTGGTTAAGGGCGATCTTCGCGGCATTTCGGTGGCACGCGATCTATCGGACGCGACGGTCGGCAATATGAAGCAGAACCTGTGGTTCGCTTTCCTCTACAACGCGCTGGGGATTCCCGTTGCGGCCGGGTTGCTATATCCGATGACCGGCTGGTTGCTGTCGCCGATGATCGCTGCGCTCGCGATGAGCCTGAGTTCAGCTTCGGTGATCGCCAACGCCCTTCGCCTGCGTCGCAGCTGAGAGGTGACGGGATTTCAACAACAAAGGAGACCTAATGAAGATTTCGTTCACTCCACGAATCCTGGCTGGTATCGCGGCACTGGCTGTGTGCGCACAGGCGCGGGCTCAACTTATCGAGATTCGCTTCAACGAGCAGGGACGCTTCGAGCACAGCGCGCCCGTGGCGCCGGGCAAGTTCGTCGAGATCTGCAGCAAGCTCAGCAAAGGGCAGGTGCTGCCTTGGTCCTTCAAGTCGGATCAGCCGATGCAGTTCAACATTCACTATCACGAGGACAAGAAGGTCGAGTTTCCGGCGAAGCTCCAGAGCGCGACCTCTGCCGAGGCGCATCTGGATGTGCCAGCCGACCAGCACTACTGCTGGATGTGGGCCAACAAGGGCAGCTCCGAAGTCAGGCTGAGCTTCTCGGTGCAGAAGTGATGGCCATGCGGTACCTGGCCACGGCAAGAGGGGTTTAGCGATCCACGGGGCCGTGGAAATGTCAACGTCGGATGCCGGGTGCCGCGCCCCGTCTTCAGTTGCCTCGCGGCAATCGCGGCAATCGCGGCAATGAGATTACGGCGGGGCAATGCAACCTCTGTTCGCCGACGCGCAGACGCGAGCGCCCTGGAAAACGCATGCTGCCGGGTTCAGCCTCCACTCATCCCCGTCGTACAGCAATCGCGCATTGGCCCGCCCGCGTCGTTGAACGGTTCGGCCTGCGGTTGATGTGGATCAATGGGTGCGCGTCGCCCGCGCGTAGCATGGTTTACACGCAAGCCGTACGAACATGACGCCCTTCTCGAACTTCCGCACCAGACGTATCACCGCCTTCTTGGCGCTGCTGGTATGGGCATTTGCGCTGACTTTCGGAATGGCGAATGCTTGCCTGCTAGAGACGGCAAACAAGCATGTCCATGGCGCTCAGTGCCACGTGTTCACTGCTCATCACGCTCATGCCATTGATTCGATGGAAGCTCTGGCCGGTGCCGTCGCCCAGGACCATGACGACGAAGCGGATGCCACGAAGGAGTCATGCCTAAAGGCCTGCGAGGATGGCTCGAACGTGCCGATCAAGCTTCAGGCGGGCGTGGACCTGACCGATCTAGGCCTCGCAGCCTTCGTTGTATTTGCATGGAATGCCGCGACCCCTTTCGCCTCGGCACCCAGCCGGTTCGATGAGCGTCAAGTCGCCGTCGCGGGACTGCCTTTCAGACTGCGCTACTCGCGCCTGACCTTGTAGCCGTCTGATGACGGCAAGTGGCGGGCGCGCCGACGCACGCCCCGTCAGCACCGCCATCGCCCAGGCCGTCATCGCTGGGTTCTTTGAGCCTTCTGCACCTTGATGTGAGCGCTGTTTGCATGGACGGTGGTCGCTTGGCTGCGTATTCGACTTGCGGATTGACCCACACACCCGCCTTCTGGAGCACCGAATGAATCACGACCTTCTTCATCATGACTCTAACCCAGCACCTTTCTGGCGATCTCGCTATGCCATCGGCTTGCTCGTCATGGGTGGGATCGCAACGTACTTTCTGCTGAGCGAACACCGCGCCCACTTCCTCGGCGCGTTGCCACTTCTGCTGCTGCTGTCGTGTCCGCTGATTCACGTCTTTATGCACCACGGCCACGGGGGTGGCGGCGGTGGCCACGCACATCACCACGGTGGCGAGCCTCGCCCCAACCCATCTGCATCGACCCCGACACCCCCGACGGGAGACCGACCATGAACCACGATGCACCTGCTTACGGGCTATGGGCGCTGGTCGTCTTCAATTCGGGCATCTTCCTGATGTTCGCGTTCAGCTTCTTCAAGCCAAACACGGCACGCGACTGGCGCACATTCGGGGCCTTCGCCGCTTTCATCGTTGCGCTCTTCGTCGAGATGTATGGCTTTCCGCTCAGCATCTATTTGATGTCGGGCTGGCTGCAGACGAAGTACCCGAATCTCGACTTGCTGTCGCACAACAGTGGTCACTTGTGGTCGACACTGCTCGGCGAAAAGGGTGACCCACACTTTGGCGCGCTACACATCGCGAGCTACGTGTTCCTGGGCTTCGGCTTCTACTTGCTGTCCAGCGCGTGGAATGTCCTCTATCACGCGCAGCGCCGCAACGCGCTGGCCACCTCCGGCCCCTATGCGCGCATCCGCCACCCGCAGTACGTCGCCTTCGTCCTCATCCTGATGGGCTTCCTGCTGCAGTGGCCGACGCTGCTCACGCTGCTGATGTTCCCGATCCTGCTCGTCATGTACGGACGCCTTGCAGTAACGGAAGAACGGGAAATGCGTAGGCAGTTCAGCGCCGACTTCGATGCCTACGCTGCACGCACGCCTCGCTTTTTTCCTGCTTGGCGGAAACCAAATGCAGCACAGGCCTGAAGACTTGAACCCCTTTGTCCAAGGGACCCACGATGCAACCATCAGCTTCGATGTCAACGGCATGGCGTGCGTCGACTGCACCGAGCAGGCCCGCGCATGAGCAAGAAGAAGCACAAGCGCAGCAACGAGACCAGCGAAGCGGATGTCATTGCAGTGGGTTGGGCCCAGGTTAGAGACAAGTTATCGCATGGGCTTGAGCTGACGCGCAACGGCGCTTCGTCGCTGGTGCGCGTCTTCGTCGACTACAGCCTGCCGCTCAACGCACTGGGGTCCTGGCTCGGCTTCTGGCTCAGCGCCGTCCACGCGCGCTGGTGCACAAGACAGATGGTCATGGGTGCCGCCAGGCAATTCAACTGATGTGCTTCTCGGCCACTGCCAGTTTCTCTGCGGGTGTGGTGCTGCTCGGGATCGGGGCGCTCACGCTGAAGGCAGCGCAACGCCCGTGCGAATGGCCGTTCGCCGCCATCCCGTTGCTGTTTGCGTTGCAGCAGCTGATCGAGGGCGTGATCTGGCTGACCTTCAGCGCCGAGGCGCCTCTGCTGAACACGGTGATGACGCACGCGTATTCATTCTTCTCACATGTGCTGTGGCCGGTCTACTTGCCCGTGGCCGTGCTGATGATCGAGCCGCCCGGTGCGCGCCGGCGCACACTGACGGCGCTTGTTCTGGTGGGGTCAGCCGTAGGCATCTACCTGCTTTACGTGCTCGTAGCCTTCCCGGTGGTATCGCGACCGACAGGCCAGCACATCGAGTACGACTCGCCTCACTTCTTCGCCGCAGCGGTGATGACGCTTTACCTGATCTCCACCACCGCGAGTCCACTGGTGTCCACGCTTCGAGGCGTGAAGGTCTTCGGTGCTCTGGCACTGCTGTCGTTCGGCGCCGCTTACTACTTTTATGCGACGTGGTTCATCTCGGTCTGGTGCTTCTTCTCCGCCCTGTTGAGCGCCGTCATCTATCTCCACTTTGCAAAGCGACCCACCGAACACGACGGCTCGCAGCAGGTGCATACAACCCCTTCGATCAACCCTGACACTTTGGAGAAAAGAACATGAGAAAACGAATAAGAGCCCTGACGCTCACCGCAACGCTGGCCTTGACTCTGCCGATGAGCGGCTGCGGCTACAACACCTTTCAAACGACGGACGAGCAAGTCAAAGCGAGCTGGTCCGAGGTCATCAATCAGTACCAGCGGCGCGCGGACCTGGTGCCCAACCTGGTTGCTACCGTCAAGGGTGAGGCAAAGTTCGAACAGGAAACACTCACCAAGGTGATCGAAGCGCGCTCCAGGGCAACTTCCATCCTGGCCACGCCAGAGCTGGTCAACGACCCCGCTGCGTTCCAGAAATTCCAGGCCGCCCAGGGCGAGCTGACGGGAGCGCTGTCGAGGCTGATGGTGGTCTCTGAAAACTACCCGAACCTGCGTGCGAATCAGGGCTTCCGCGATCTCTCGGCTCAGCTGGAGGGCACGGAAAACCGCATCACGGTGGCGCGCAACCGCTACATCAAGTCGGTGCAGGAGTACAACGTGACGGTGCGGTCGTTCCCGTCCAACCTCACCGCGATGGCAATGGGCTACAAGGAAAAGGCCAACTTCGCGGTCGAGAACGAAAAGCAAATCTCGAAGCCGCCAAGCGTTGGGTTCGATACGGCACCGGCCAAAGCTGGCGGAACTGCATCCGGGGCGGCGCAGTGACCACCGGTTGGATGGCGCGGGCAAGAGGCAGAACACTGCTGCTGGCCTGCGGGCTCGGCTGGTTCGCGCTTGCCGGTGCGCAGGTGCCGGTGCCACCGCTGACCGGACACGTCACCGACCAGACCGGCACGCTGACCGCGGAGCAGACGACCGCCTTGGAGCAAACGTTGACAGCGTTCGAAGCCAGAAAGGGCAGTCAACTCGCCGTGCTGATGGTCGCCTCCACAGCGCCGGAGGAAGTCGAGCAGTTCGCTCTGCGGGTGGCGGAAAAATGGAAGCTCGGCCGCAAGAAGGTTGACGACGGAGCGATCTTGGTCGTAGCGAAGAACGACCGCGCCGTCCGCATCGAGGTGGGATACGGCCTGGAGGGTGCCCTGAACGATCTCACCAGCAAACGCATCATCAGCGAGACCATCCTTCCCCGGTTCAAGGCGCAGGACTTCTCTGGCGGCATCACGGCCGGCGTCGCGCAGATGATCAGCGTCGTCGACGGGGAGCCCTTACCGGAGCCCAGCAACACTCCGGCCACGAGCATTGGCGGCGTTCAGCAATACGCGCCTGTGCTCTTCATTCTCGCCCTCGCTGTGGGCGGTGTACTGCGCGCCACGCTTGGCAAGGTTCCCGGTTCTTTGGTCACCGGGGGTGTGGTTGCGGTGATTGCTTGGTTCGTCGTTGGTGCCGTTTCAATGGCCTTGGGAGCAGGTGTGATCGCACTGTTCATCACACTGCTCGGCGTAGGAATGGGCGGGCGCGGCAGGGGTGGCTTGGGTGGTTACTACGGCGGCGGGCGAGGCGGTGGAGGTGGCTTCAGCGGTGGCGGTGGTGGCTTCGGCGGCGGTGGCGCGTCAGGGAGGTGGTGATCATGGAAGCCCAACGCATCTTGAAGCACGTGCTGACGACACAAGGCCGGGTTACTCGGGCCTTTCCCCCAAGCGCGTTGAACGCGATCGAGAAGGCGATCAAGTCCAGCGAGACCACCCATGCCGGCGAGATCCGGTTCGTTGTCGAAGGTGCATTGGATGGCATGCCGCTCTTCAAAGGGCAGTCACCCAAGGAAAGGGCCATCGAACTCTTTGCGCAACTTCGAGTTTGGGATACCCAGCACAACAACGGCTTGCTGATCTATCTCTTGCTCGCCGATAGAGCGGTAGAGATCGTGGCGGACCGCGGCATCCACGCCAAGGTCGGCGCCGACGAGTGGCGCAAGGTCTGCCACCAGATGGAAGCAGCGTTCAAGACATCGAACTATGAAGTCGGCGTGCTCAGCGGCGTGCAGGCGGTGACGCAGCATCTCGTACGCCATTTTCCTGCAGATGATCGTGGGAATGAACTGCCCGATAAGCCGGTGGTGCTGTGAAGAACAAGGATCGAACCCGGCGCCGTGTCGCTGCCGGTATTCCCGTGGCAGTGAGCACCGTGAGTACACGCGACCCATCGCATAACGCTGCGACCTGGATGCTGGCGGCTTGCGGCGTCTGGCTGGTGGTGCTGGGCCTTTACTTCATCTTTCTGCGACCGCCCTTGTTGCCAGAAGACACGCGCTTCATGGGCAGCTCGCTTGATCGGGTTCGGGCGTCGCTGCCTGGCCTGGAGGGGTGGCTGCGGCGGGTGTTCACGGTCATGGGGGGGTTCATCGCGGGAGCGGGTGTGCTCACCGTCTTCGTGGCCTGGGTTGCGATGCCGCGGGGACTGAAGAGCGTCTCGTGGGCCATCGCACTGACAGGGGTCCTGACCGTGGCGCTGATGAGCGCGATCAATTTCGACCTCAACTCAGATTTCAGGTGGCTGTTGCTCGCTCCCCCACTGGTTTGGCTGGCAAGCCTCGTGCTGCATATCGCGAGGCGGTAGGGACATGGCCGCAGACGCGCTTGGCCGGCGCCGGCCGACGGCAGTGACTACGTTGCCAATCGCCAGGGCCGCGATGCTGCTGCTGGGCGCCATGGTCGGGGCGTGTGTTCGGTAAAGAATATTGTTCGGGCCACTCTTGGTCTACATTTGCAAAGCACTCGAGGCGCCTTTCCCGATACACCGGAGCGAGCCTATGCCCCGTGGCCAAGATCCACTATCCAACCAGTTGCTCGCCGCGCTGCCCCCAGCCGAGTGGCTGCGCTGGCAGCCTTTGCTCGAAACCGTGGATCTGCCGCTGGGCCGCGTGCTCTACGAGTCCGGCAGTGTGCTCAGCCACGTATATTTCCCAACTACGTCCATCGTGTCGCTGCTCTACGTGATGGAGGACGGCGCTTCGGCCGAGATCGCGGTGGTGGGCCATGAAGGCCTTGTGGGGGTCTCGCTCTTCATGGGCGGGGAATCAACCACCAGCCGCGCCGTGGTGCAAAGCGCTGGCCGGGGTTATCGCTTGCGTGCGGCGGTGTTGAAGGAAGAGTTCAGTCGCAGCGGTCCGGTGCTGCATCTGCTGCTGCGCTACACGCAGGCCCTGATCACGCAGATGGCTCAGACCGCAGTCTGCAACCGCCACCACTTGCTGGACCAGCAGCTCTGCCGCTGGCTGCTGCTGAGCTTGGACCGGCTCAGCGGCAATGAACTGGCGATGACCCAAGAGCTTATTGCCAACATGCTGGGCGTGCGTCGGGAGGGCGTCACCGAGGCGGCACTCAAGCTGCAGGACGCCGGCCTGATCCGCTACGCGCGCGGTCACATCACCGTGCTGGACCGGGCAGGCCTGGAGGAGCGCAGCTGCGAGTGCTATTCGGTCGTGAAGGAGGAATACGACCGGCTGCTGCCCGAGCGAGCCGCGAGCTGAAGTGGCACCCACCGGCCCGGCTTGTTATCAATGGGGGGCGCGGACAAAGCTTGGACTGGTTAAGGCTACGCTGATGCTGCTTTGGGAGGAGTAGGCCAGCGCCAACCCGCTGGCCTGCAAATACACCAGCTTCTGCATCAAATACCGCGAGTCGCCAAGACGCAACAGCGCTCGATGCGCCAGGTGCACGTCGCCGGAGAGAAGCTGTTCATCGACTACGCCGGCGACACCAGCCCCATCGTCGATGCAGGCACCGGTGAGATCTCGCGCGCCCAGATCTTCGTGGCCGTCCTCGGGGCCTCGAACTACACCTTTGTTTTCGCCGCGCCGCGCAGACCAGCCCGTTGATGCGCGCCGAGTGCAGCAAGCTCATGACGGCCGCTGCTCGCTTGCCCGCGCGCAGACTGCCGGCGAAGAGCCAGTTTGAGCGCCCGAGCGATCGGTCTGATCTGGTTTTCGACCCAGTTGTTGTCGATGGGCAGCCGCCCGTCGTCGAGGTAGCGCGTGAGCGCTTCCCACCGTTGTCGGCTGTAGTCGAGCGCCTTCGCGGTCGCCGACCCGTCCGGCACCTTCTGCCGCTGCTCGTCGAGCCACAGTTTGAGCGCATCGGCGACGGGTTTGGCCCGCTCAAGGCGCTGTGCTCGGCGCTCAGTGCTGTCGAGGTCCGCCACATCCCGCTCGACGTCGTACAGCGCCTGGAAGAACTTCAGCGCCTGCTCGCCCACCTTGGTCTGGTGGTTGACTCACAACTCGTGGAACTTGCGTCGGGCTGGCGATGCTCGTGGCGCAGTCGACGCTGCTGCTGTCATCGGTGCAGCCGTATCGATCAGCGCTGACTGGCTGCAGCATTTTCGGGCTCGGCCTTGGCACTGGCGTCTCATCACTAATGCCCGGCGGTGGGTCGCTGGGATTGATGATCGCCGTGGTTGCAACAGGGGTCGGAATGGTAGGTCCCGTCCTGTCCTATGAACTGCTTGAACGTCAGTCGGCGAAACCGGGGAAATTGCTGGGTCAGCAGGCTGCTGCCGGGAACCAGGGGCAGGCGCTTGGTTCGACGGATGCGGGTTCACTTTTCACGCTGACTCCGATGATGCCGTTCTGGGCCGCCGCCTTGATATTGCTGGTCGGCGCGGCGCTTTCGCTGTGCTGATGGGGGCCGGCCCGTAAGGGAGAAGTCGCCGCCCGCGAGACGGGCGAAGCCAAATCCGCCGTCAGATGACGCGCCGGCACCTTCGGAATCCTCTTGGGCTACGCAGAGGCGAGATCGTTTACTTGTTTAACGTTGTCCTACTGAACAACCGAGGGACCAATCTTGGCGCCATGTGCAGCATCAGGGCATGCCAAGAGTCCGCATAGGCGTCGGTTTCGTCGCGCTGCAAGCGGGCGGCCACCACCCCATCGTCCAAACCGGCGCGTTTGAATTCGGCGATCACAATCTCCGCGTCACCGCCGTCGCCAGGCAACGGCGGGCCGAGTTCACCGTGCTCCGCCAAAGCCAGCAAGGTGGCCTCCGGAATCGCGCTGATGGTGCCCGGCGCCATGAGGGACTGGATATAGAACGTGTCGGCTGCGGCCGAGTCATTGCCGCCGCTGCTCGCCCAGAGAAGGCGCTGTGGCCGGGCGCCTGCACTAGCCAAGGCTTGCCATCGCGGCGAGGCCAGCAGTTCGACATGGGCACGGTAGGTACGCTTAGCCATGGCCAAGCCCAGCCGCTGTTGCGGGCCAAGCGGCAAGCGCCGCTTGACCACCGGGTCCCAGCGGCTAACGAAGAGCGAGGTCACACAGGCCACGCGTGGGCTCAAGCCCGCAATCAGGCGCCGCTCAATACCTCGGGCATAGGCCCGAGAGGCGGCCAGGTAATGCTCGCTCGAAAACAGCAGCGTGACGTTGACTGGGATGCCCGCGAAGATAGATTCCTCGACCGCCTCCATGCCCACCGCCGTGCCGGGGATCTGGATGAAAAGGTTGTCGCGGTTGGCTGCGTCATGCAGCGCGGCAGCGGCCTGAATGGTCCGGGCGGCGTTGTGGGCCAGCAATGGCGAAACCGCCAGTGACGCCCAGCCGTCTAGCCCTCCACTCTCCTCGAAACTCGGCTGCAGCTCGTCGGCGGCGGCGCGCAGGTCCTGCAGCGCAAGCCTGAAGAAGAGCGCTTCGACGGTGTCACCGTGGCGCGCCAGTCGAACGATGTCGTCGTCATACGCGCAGCCGTGGCCGAGAGCGTGCTCGAACAGGGTTGGGTTCGACGTCAAACCGCTCACGCCAAGAACGCGGATGTAGTACGCCAGCGCGCCGTCAGTCAACAGCTCCCGGCTGACCTGATCCAGCCAGAGGCTCTGGCCGCGCTCTCGCAGGAGGTGAAGGGTATCGCTCATCGTGCCTCCATGGGTTTGGCGAGCACGGACGACAAGTTCAACTCGAACGGCGCAATAACTTGAACTCCCCGACGCTCATCTGCGCGCAAAAAGAACAAGGGTGCGGTCATGCAGTGCTCCTGTGACGACGATGACAGAGGCCGGAGCGGTCCCCAAGGCGGACTCTCGGCGCTGCATCCGGAGGTGTCTGTGCGCTGACAGACAGACCTCCGGCAGGGTCCTGGACACACTGGCTCGCGGCTTTCCGCCAGCTTCCTAGGACGCCCCATGCAAACCACTCATCCGGTCATCCTGACCCTGAACGGTGGCTCGTCCAGCATCCGTTTCAGCCTTTATCGACTCGGCGACAAACTTGAGCGGCTGCGCCACGGCAAGCTGGAGCGTATCGGCATGGGCTATTCCCGAATGGGCTTCAGCGCCGCTGACGGCCGGTGGGTCGAAACGCCCAGCTCTGCCACCGACTACCGCAGTGCAACCGGCGAGCTGATGGACTGCCTCGCCGCCGAAAACCTGCTGCACACCGTGAGCGCCGTGGGCCACCGCGTTGTGCACGGCATGGGCCACACCGAGCCCCAGGCGGTCACGCCCGAGTTGATGGCCGACCTGGCCCGCGTCGTCGACGTCGACCCCAATCACCTGCCCGGCGAGATCGAGCTCATGCAGGCCTGCAGCCAGCGCCTGGCCCACATCCCGCAGGTCGCCTGCTTCGACACCGCCTTCCACCACCAAATGCCTGCCGTCGCCCGGCTGATGGCCGTGCCGCGCAGGCTGCAGGCGCTGGGCGTGCAGCGCTACGGCTTCCACGGCTTGTCCTATGCCTACCTGCTGGAGGAACTGGCACGCACCGCCGGCACCGACGCGGCAGCCGGCCGCGTGATCCTCGCCCACCTAGGTAACGGCGCCAGCATGACCGCCGTGCTGAACGGCCACAGCATCGACACCAGCATGGGTTTCACGCCCGCCAGCGGGCTGCCCATGGGCACGCGCTCCGGTGACATCGACCCCGGCCTGGCCCTGTATCTACAACGAACCCAGCACATGACGCCAAGCCACTTCGACGCCATGGTGAACCAGGAGTCGGGCCTGCTGGGGCTTTCGGAGACCAGCGCCGACATGCGCGACCTGCTCGCCAGCGAGGCCAGTGACCCGCGCGCCGCCGAAGCCGTGGCGCTGTTCTGCTACCAGGCCAAGAAGCTCGTCGGCTCCTACGCCGCCGCGCTGGGCGGGCTGGACACGCTGGTGTTTGCTGGCGGCATCGGCGAGAACGCGGCGCTGGTGCGAGCCCGCATTTGCGAAGGCCTGGGCTTCCTCGATCTCAAGCTGGACGAGGCCCGCAACGCCGCGCACGCCGACTTGATCTCCGCCGACTTGAGCCGGGTGCAGGTGCGCGTCATTCGCACCAACGAGGCGTTGATGCTGGCGCGCTCGGTCTGCCGTGTGTTGGGCTACTCATCGCAGCCCGACAAGGCCCAGGCGTGACCCCGCAAGAGCTGCGGCTGATCGACGACTACTGGCGCGCCGCTAACTATCTGTCTGTCGGCCAGATCTACCTGTGTGACAGCACACTGCTGCGCCAGCCCCTGGCGCCGGGCGACGTGAAGCGCATGCTGCTCGGCCATTGGGGCAAGACGCCGGTGCAGAACTTCATCTACGCCCACCTGAACTGCGCGATCCAGACGTACCAGCAGGACCTGATCCACATCTGCGGCTCGGGCCACGGCGGGTACAACTGCGCCGGTGTCGAGCATGTAATGGGCTTTTGCTGGAAAGAAGAGCACGAAGAGCTAATGCACTCGGTGCCGCCTTTCGAAAAAATGCTCGTCAACTTGGGCGTCAAGCTGCTCAAGCAATACCTCAACATCGACAAGGACGGGCGGGTGAGTCGCCTGGCCGAACGCCGCCGTGACCCGCTTAAACAGTGGAAGACCAGCCCCATCGACGCGGTGGCGGTCGAGCACTGGAGGGCGTACTTTGGCGGCGCGCGCCGCGGTGCTGCTGCCGCGACATCCTTTTCCGGTTGCACTAAGCCGGCAAGAAGAACAAGCTCGTCCAGCCCGACGCAAACATCGCGTTCGAGTTCACACCCGACTGCATCCAGTCGCAGCGCCGGGCGCGCTGACCTTCATCAATGACGACCGAACACCCAAGGAACCCCATGAAAACCAGCGCGATCGAAGTGCACGACATGTTGTCCGTATTCAGCGTTGACGAAGTCGAGAAGCGCATCGGCGAGATTCCCGGCGTGCAGAGCGTAACCGTGAACTTCGCAATCGGAAACGCCACAGTGCGCTACGACGAGACACAGATCGAACCGACCGATATCAAGTCAGCCGTGCGCCAGCGCGGATTCGATCCCGCTTCGCCAGCTGACGGCCCGGCGGGCGATGGCGACGAAGGTAAACCGGCATCGGGTGCGCCGCCTGCGGCGATACCGGCTTCACCGCCGACAGGCGCAGCACCTGCTTCGCCCAATGCCTCACAAGACACTCCAGCCCCTCCCGCCGCCGCAGCACCTGACAAAGCGGCTGTCTCTGCGGCGCCTGATGTCCGACCGGCCGAGCCGTCCGTCGAACCCGACGCTGCGGCATCCGACGGTGCTGCGGGTGACAAGCCGAAAGACAAGGCAGCACCGGAGAAGAGTTAGCACGCCATCTCACTCCCCGGTTTATCGCCGTACCGAGCACTGCAAACACCTGGCATTCGACCCAGCCAGTTCGCAATGGGCCAGCCACCGCTCCACTGGAGATCACCATGACCACAGCCACCGTTTCACGAACCACTGCCCAGGGTTTGCCGCCAGGGTTGAGAAGTGCGCAGGCAGCCGTTCAGCTGCCGGAAGTGCAGGAGATGCTGCGCAGACTGTCTGACCACGGCCTTGGCATCTTCATGCCGCACATGCACGACGAACGGACGGGCGACTTCCTGTCGCTCCCCGATGACGTCACGCAAGTGGAAGCCGGCCTCGAGGTGTCCTTTCAGCCCGCAGCAGAGATCGCCAGCCAGACCGACCGGTTTCTGCCTGTGGCCTGGGTTTGGCGTGACGGCATGTCGAGGCCGTCGGCGGTTTGCGAGATGGTGCGGAACGAGGACGGGCCAGACGATGAGGAGACATCCGTCAAACACAAGCATCCAACGCGGAACTGAAGGTATTCAGCCTCTCCGCGGGCTTTATGGCACCGGCATGGACCTCTGCACCTGAAGCCGACGAAGGAAACACGATGAAGACCAGCGTTATCGAAGTTCACGCCATGCTGTCGGTGCTGAGCGTGGAAGAAGTGGAAAAGCGGATCGGCGAGGTGCCGGGCGTCGAAAGCGTGACGGTGAACTTCGCCGCCGAGAACGCGACCGTGCGCTACGACGAGACCCGGCTGGAAGTTGCCGATATCAAGTCCGCACTGCGCTTGCGGGCGCACCAGCCGGCCAACCCCGCCACGCCCGTTGGGCCCGATGGACATGCGCCAGACGGTGCGCCGGCAGGCCATGCGGCCGAGCACGCAACCCTCGCAACTGCCGCGATGAAAGCCCCTCAGGTGGACACGCCGGCCGCTGCGCCGCCATCGCCCGTGACCGTTGCGCCGGCAGCCGCTGCACCCGCACCGGTCACCCCGGCCACCTCAGCCGCGACGACAACGCCCGACGCCGACGCCATGCCTGCCGGCATGAAGATGCCGGACACTTCGGCAACCGGTTCAGATGCTGCGGCCGCACCCAAGGCAGCCGAATCGTCCCTGCCGAACTCACCGGCCGAGCCAGCTTCACTGTGGCGGCGGCTGCGATCATGGGTGTCGCCGGCAGCACCTGGACCTGCGGACCAGAAGCCTGCGGCTACCGCTACAGCAGGCGCCAATCACAAGGGGCACGCAGGCCACGGCGGCTCTTCCTCGCCAATGTCGTCCGACATGGCCCAGGAAATGGGCCACGGCGGCAACATGGACCTGCCCGCCATGGTGCGCGACATGCGCAACCGTTTCTGGATTTGCCTCGTCTTTGCGGTGCCGATCTTCATCTACTCACCGATGGGTGGCATGTTCACGCCGCCTGCGCCGCCCTTCGGCCTGCCGCTTAATCAGTGGCTGTTTGGCTTGGCCAGCGCCGCTGTTTTGTACCCAAGTTGGCCATTCTTCGTCGCGGCTTGGCGGGCACTGCTGAAGGGCAAGCTGAACATGGCGACGCTGATCGTGCTAAGCGTCGGCACCGGCTACGTTTTCAGTGTCGGTGCCACCTTCTTCTTCGAGAGCGAGCAGTTCTTTGAAGCGGTTTCCGTGCTGCTGGTGTTCATCCTTCTCGGCCACTGGCTGGAGATGCGCGCCCGCGCCGGTGCTTCGTCGGCCATTAAGGCACTGATGAAATTGACACCAGCCAAAGCCTTCGTATTGCGCAAGGGCGCCGAGGTTGAAGTGGCGACGGCTGACGTGGTGGTGGGCGACATCGTCGTGATCCGACCCGGCAACAAGATACCGGTGGACGGCACAGTCGAGTCGGGGGACTCACTTGTCGATGAATCAATGCTCACTGGCGAGTCAATGCCGGTGCAAAAAGGCCCCGGGGCGAAGGTGGCAGGTGCCACCATCAACACCAGTGGCACGTTCCGCTACAAGGCCACCAAGGTGGGCTCCGACACAGCGCTGGCGCAGATCGTCAAGTTGGTGCAGGAGGCGCAGAACTCCAAGGCGCCCGCGCAACTGCTGGCGGACAGGGCGGCGCAGTGGCTGGTGGTCGCCGCCATCGTCATCGGGCTGTTGACCTTCGCGGTGTGGTTCTGGTGGCTTGGCGAGCCGCTGCTGTTCGCGGTGACGCTGACCATGACCGTCTTCGTCATCGCCTGCCCTGATGCACTGGGGCTGGCCACGCCAATGGCGGTGATGGTGGGCACCGGCTTGGGTGCAGCCAACGGCATCCTGTTCAAAAACGCCTCGGCTCTGGAAGACGCCACCAAGCTCAACGTCATCGTCTTCGACAAGACTGGCACGCTTACCGTCGGCAAGCCGGAGGTGGTGGACATGGTGATGGCCGAAGGCATCACCGAGGACGCGTTGCTGATGGCGGCTGCAGCCGTCGAGCAAGGGTCGGCCCACCCGTTAGCACAAGCCGTTTTGCGCCGCGCATCGAAGTTGAAGGTCGTCGCCCCGACCGGCTTCAAGAGCATCGATGGCCAGGGCGCCCAGGCGCAAACCGCCGCCGGTGTCGTGTTTCTCGGCAACCGGCTGCTGATGGACACGCAGAAGCTGGCGCTCGGGAAACTGCAAGCTGACGCGGCGCGGTTGCAAGGCGAAGGGCGGACGGTGGTGCACGTGGCGCAAAACGGCAAGGTGATCGGCCTGATTGCCATCGCCGACGCCATTCGGCCCACCGCCAAGGCCGCTGTCGCCAAACTGCGCGAGCGGGGCATCGAGGTGGTGATGCTGACGGGCGATAACGCCGGGACTGCCAAGCGCATCGCTGCCGACCTGGGCATCACCAGCGTGCTGTCCGACGTGTTACCAGGCCAGAAGGCCGCCAAGATCAAGGAGCTACAAGCAAGCGGCAAGAAGGTCGGCATGGTTGGCGATGGCGTCAACGATGCGCCTGCGCTGACCCAGGCGAACGTGGGCTTTGCCATCGGCGCCGGCACCGACGTGGCGATGGACAGTGCCGACGTGGTGCTAATGAAGAGCGACCCTTACGACATCGTCGGCGCCATCGAACTGTCCCGCGCCACCTTGCGCAAGATGCACCAGAACCTGTGGTGGGCGGTCGGGTACAACGTGATTGCCTTCCCGCTGGCCGCAGGGGTGCTCTATCCCTTCACGCTGTCGCCGGAGATCGCGGCGCTCTCGATGTCGGGCAGCTCGGCGGTGGTGGCCATCAACGCGCTGCTTCTCAAGCGTACCAAGCTGGCTGGCATCAAGAGTGCCAAACCCAAACCCACCGCTGCGGCCGAACCGGCTGCTGCAGAAGTCACCGCATGAACCATCAGGCAAAGGCCGCTGCCCTGCAGCCGCGCTCTGGCGTCTGTATATGGCCACCTGCGCCATGGAGTTCGAATCCGGCGACATCGGCGTGTACCAGGTGCGGGCGGCCAGACGCTCTGCCGGCGCCACCTCACCGCCGCTGACCAGGCGCCATCTGTACCGATGAACAGCCCGTCCGCCAAGCCACAAGTTGCCGACGATCTGCGGCCGCTGCAGCTGTTCTTCCTGGCAGCTGCAGTGTTCGTGGTGTCGGCCGGCTATGGCGCCTTGCTGCCACTATTGCCGGCTTGGCTTTCGCAGAAAATGCCCGGATCAACTCCTACCGAAGTCGCCCGGCATGTCGGCTTTCTGAGCGGGGCCTACACGGCTGGAGTGCTGGTCGGCGCGCCGATCTGGGGGTGGATCTCCGACCGCGGAGGCCGACCCCGCATCCTGATCCTCGGCCTGGTCGGCTATGTCGCCAGCCTGCTGCTGCTGCTGCCTGCGATGGGCGGCCTTTGGACCATCTACGTTTTGCGTGCGGCGGCCGGGCTGTTCGTCGCCGCCGTGGTGCCGTTGGTGCCAGCGCTGGTGGCAGCACACACGCCCAAGGCGATTCGGGCGCGCCGCTTCGCCTGGTTGGGTGCATCCTCGCTGCTGGGCTTCCTGTTCGGGCCGGGTTTGAATGCTGTGGCCGATGCCCTGGCCGCGGTGTTCAGCAACGGCGCTGCGTTGGCCGCCCTGTCAACCCGCATCGTCATCATTCTTTCGGCCCTGCTCGGGGCGTTGATGATGCTGGGCCTGGCGCTGACCTTGCCCAAGCACGAGGGCACTGCCGAATCTGATGCCGACCCCGCTGCAAGCGCGCCCGCAGGCTTTGCCGCGCTGTGGTGGTTAGCCGTGGCAGTGAACCTGGTCCTCTCCGGCTTCGAGCTGGGCATCGTGCTGCAGGGCCGGCAGCACGCCGAGCTCACGACACAGCAGGTGGCGATGATGTTCGCCGAATGTAGCTTGGTCATGCTGGGCATCAACGCGCTGCTGTTCTTCACCGGGCTGCTCGACAAAGCGCCACCGCGCCAGTTCGTCGCAGCCGGTTCTGTGCTTGGCATGGCAGGCCTGGCTGTGCTGGCGCTGCATCAAACCAACACAGGGATGTACATCGGGGTCAGCTTGACGTCGGCTGGTACCGGCCTGGTCCTGCCGGTCATTGCTTTCCTTGCCGCCGGAGCCTTGCATCGCAGCTTGGGCGTGACGATGGGTGGCTTAGCAGCCGCTGGCGCCTTGGGGCAAACGCTCGGGTCGGTTGCCAGCGGCTGGCTGTTCGGTGCCGTTGAACGGCTCAGCTTCGGCTGGCTGGCGGCGCCGCTGCTCGCGATTCTGATCTTGCTGTTTCTCCGCCCTTCGTGGTGGAAGGCCCCGAGCACTACGCGAGACGCCGAACTTTCACCCACACCAAACTGAACTCACCATGACCGACCGCATCGACATTGCAAAGACAGGCGCCACCATCGTCGGCGGCGGCATTGCCGGCTTGGCCACCGCGGCGTATCTGCTGCGTGACGGCCGCCTCAACGGCGACAAGATCCACGTCCTTGAAGAGTCCGACCAGACCGGCGGCAGTTTGGATGCCCAGGGCACTGCGGCGCGCGGCTACGTCATGCGGGGCGGCAGGATGTTCGACGAAGAAGCCTACACCTGCACCTTCGACCTGATGTCGTTCATCCCCTCGCTCACCGATCCGCAGAAGACGGTGAAGCAGGAGTTCTTCGACTTCAACGAAACCTTCAGGTCGCATGCCCGGAGCCGACTAGTCGCCAACGGCAGGCCGGTAGACGTTTCGTCACACGGGTTTAGTGCGCGCGACCGGCTCGACCTGATGGAACTCATGATCGAGTCCGAAGCATCGCTGGGCAAGCGAAGGATCGACGGGTACTTTCAGCCCGCGTTCTTCGAGACCAACTTCTGGTTCATGTGGTGCACCATCTTCGCCTTCCAGCCTTGGCACAGCGCGGTGGAATTCAAGCGCTACATGCTGCGCTTCATCCAGGAGTTCCCGCGCATCGAGACGCTGGCAGGCGTCCGCCGCACACCGTACAACCAGTACGACGCCATCGTCCGGCCGCTGATGAAGTGGCTGCTTGCGCAAGGCGTGCATTTCGACCTGAACACCCAGGTCACGGCACTGGACTTCAAGACTAGCGCGAACGAGACGCGGGTCGAACACATCCGCCTTCTGCGGAACGGCAAACCCGGACACATCGCCATTGGCGAGCACGACTGTGTGTTCACCACGCTTGGTTCCATGACGGCCGGCTCCACCTTGGGCAGCATGACTTCAGCGCCAAGCCGCGAGGCACAACCCTCGAAAGGATCGTGGGCGCTGTGGCACTCCATCGCGAAAGATCGACCGGAATTCGGGCAACCGTCGGTATTCGACGGCAACGTCGAACAGTCGCTGTGGGAATCGTTCAGCGTGACCTTCGACGACCCGTTGTTCTTTCGCATGATGCAGGAGTTCAGTGGCAACGAGGCCGGCACAGGTGGCCTGGTGACGTTCAAGGATTCAAACTGGCTGATGTCGGTGGTGTTGCCACACCAGCCCCACTTCTTGAATCAACCCGAAGGCGTTACCGTGTGCTGGGGCTATGGCTTGTTTCCCCACGCTGAAGGCAACCACGTCAAAAAGAAGATGTCGGACTGCTCGGGTGCAGAAATACTCGCCGAGTTGTTTGGCCACTTGCGCTTCGAAGCAAAGACACAAGCGTTGCTCAAAACGGCCAATTGCATTCCTTGCATGATGCCGTTCATCACCAGTCAGTTCCTGGTGCGATCGGCCGGCGACCGGCCCGCCGTGGTGCCGAAGGGCGCACTGAATTTCGCCTTTCTCGGACAGTTCTGCGAGATCGCGGACGACGTTGTGTTTACCGTCGAATACTCGGTCCGGTCGGCACAGATCGCCGTGTTCTCGCTGCTGGGCTTGGACAAAGAGGTATCGCCGATCTACAAAGGTCATCACGACCCGAGCGTGTTGTTCAACTCCGTCAAGGCGATGCTGAAGTAGGCATCGCACCGCTCCCCCGTTTGCCTCTTCAAGGAGAACATCATGGACTGGCTGGCACAAAACTGGATCTGGGTACTTTTCGGCATCGCGTTTGTGGCGATGCATCTGTTCGGGCACGGCGGCCACGGGGGACACGCAGGCCACGGTTTGGAACGGACCGGCCGCCGCGACGCAACTGATGCGCAAGTTCCAATAGCCGGGGGCGCCCGTCCGGCGGCGCCCCCGGCCGATACAGGCACGCACCGTCACTAGGAGCACTTCATGCTGAACATCAAGGTAGTTTCCTGGGCTCTCGCCACCACGACATCGATCTCGTTTGTCGTCTGCGTGGTCTTTGGGCTCTTCACGCCAGAATCACTGCACTCGCGTGCCCTGCTCGAACAACTGCTGCCCGGCTTCAAGTGGCTCACGCTGCCAGGTTTCCTGATCGGTCTGGTCGAAAGCTTTCTCTACGGTGCCTATGCCGGTCTGGTGTACGTGCCGGTTTACAACTTTTTCGCACGCCGCTTCGATCCCGGCATTTCCGGCAGCGGGAGGTCCGGACAGTCAGCGAACAAGCCGCCGATCGCTCGCGGTGGACGGTGATCAAGTTCATTCAGAAGCGGGAAAAACAATGTGATCGCGAGGCCTAAACCGTGACCAGCATCCATCAAGGTTGGCGTGAACTGCATCCCGACCTCAGCCTCAACTTCCAGCTCAATCGCTGGGCGGCGTATGGCGGTGAAGCCTGGTTGCGCGACGTCGAGCCCATCCTGCCGCGATTGGTCGGATACGACGCGTGGCGAGACGAATTCGTGAGGCTAGGGGAGGCGGCCGAGCGGGAGGGCCGTCCCTACATCGCCGGTCTCCACTTTCGCTCGGCAGAGTTCTTCATGCTCAAGAGCGATGCGCGCAAGCAGCCCACGCGCCTGCGCCTGCTGCCGCAACTTCGCCAGCCGTTCGAGGGAACTTACACGACGCACAGCGTCCCATTCGGGAATCTCACGCTCACGGCGTACCGGTTCGGCAAGCCTCAAGTCGTTGGGACCATTGTGCTGTTTGGAGGCTTCGACAGTTACGTCGAGGAACTCTTCCCCATGCTCTGCGAATTCGCGCGGCGCGGCCACGACATTGTCGCGTTCGAAGGACCAGGACAAGGCAGCATGCTCGAGGACCAGCACACCCCCATGACCGCAGACTGGCATCGTCCAGTCGCTGCGGTCCTAGACGCGCTCGGACTCGAAGACGTTACGCTCATTGGCGGGTCTCTCGGTGGATGCCTCGTTATCCGCGCCGCCGCATTCGAGCGCCGAGTGCGGCGTGTCGTCGCTTACGACGTCATGACCGACTTCCATGCATGCCTGACGCACCAGCTGCCAGAGGCGGTGCGGCCCCTTGTCGGAGCGCTTGAGCACACGGGCGCACTGATGGACGCCTTGATGAACATTGCGAGCGCCCAATGCGCCGTCATTGAGTGGGGCCTTCAGCAAGCGATGCGCGTCTTCGGTGTCAAGACCCCCCACGAAGCCCTTCAGGCAGCGCGCGCCTATCGAACGGACGACGTCTCGAGCCGCGTGACACAGGAAGTGCTTTTGCTCGCGGGGGCGCAGGATCACTACGTGCCACTCGATCAACTGTGGACACAAGCACGCAATCTCACGCACGCCCGCTCGCTGACAGCGCGCGTGTTCACACGGCAAGAGCACGGCCAGGCCCATTGCCAGGTCGGCAACATCCCCCTCGCGATTGACGTGATATGTCGTTGGATCGATGGGACAGAGCGTTCGCAGCCCGCTCTACAAACGGTGGTGACGCAATCGATGGACACCGAACTTGAGCATCTGCGCATGCGCATGATCGCCATGGAGAACTTGCTGATCGCGATGCTCGCGCAAGCGCCTGATCAACAGCTCGAACTGGGCTCCGAGATGGCTGGCTTCATCTCTCCGAGACCCGGTTTCACGCAACATCCCAGGACGGCCGGCGCGGCAGCCAAAATGATCCATCTTCTTCATCGCGCCCAGCACTTTCAGGGCTGGGTCAAGGGCGACGCCCTTACATGAATACGCCGCAACTTCCAATGACGGGGGCAGATACTGTCAAATCGATCGGACCCATAGAGGTACTGAACAGCGAATGCTTTTGCATCAGCCTTGATACCTCGGCGCTGCGCCAGGCGCTGGAGTCGGAGATCGGCGAGCCGGGTCTGTTTGACTTGATCCAGCAGCGCTGCCCCTACTTGTTCGCAACTCGCCCCGTTTTTCTGTCGCAAGGCCATGCGCTGCGCATGACCCAAGTGGTGCAGGCCATCGAGTCGGTGGTTGCCCTTCCGGCTTACCGCGACGAAGTTCTGGCCACGGCACCCGCCATCGCACGCCATGATCCCGGCGGCGCCAAGGGCGTGTTCTTCGGCTACGACTTTCATGTCGCCAACAACAGCTTCGGGCTCATCGAGATCAACACCAATGCGGGCGGAGCCATGCTCAATGCCGTGCTGGCACGCGCACAGCGGGCGTGCTGCGCGGCCATAGATGGCCACTTGCCGCCATCGGCCACAGCCGGTGAGTTCGAAGACGACATCATGTCGATGTTTCGCAACGAGTGGTCGCTCTCTGGCCACGACCGACCGTTGCGAAGCATCGCCATCGTCGACGAGAACCCCGAACAACAGTATCTCTACCCCGAGTTCCTACTGTTTCAGCGCTTGTTCCAGCGCCACGGGTTGCAGGCAGTGATCGCTGGCCCCACTGCGTTCAGTCTGCGTGACGGT
The DNA here is from genome assembly GCF_039929605.1 of Roseateles sp. Lineage (GTDB taxonomy): Bacteria > Pseudomonadota > Gammaproteobacteria > Burkholderiales > Burkholderiaceae_C > Pelomonas. The sequence continues at coordinate 33,985 of NZ_JBDSQX010000166.1, read as the reverse complement.
GTGCTCTGGCATGGTGATGTGGCCATCGACCTCGTCTACAACCGCCTCACCGACTTTTCGTTGGCGGAGACCGCCAGCGCGACGCTGCGCGAGGCCTACTTGGCCAACGCGATGGTGCTCACGCCACATCCGCAGGCACATGCGCTGTATGCGGACAAGCGCAACCTGGCCTTGCTCACCGATGCCACGCGGTTGCAGGCCTTGAGCGTGCCTCAGGCCACCCAAGACGTTCTGCTGGCCGGCATTCCCCATACTGAAATCGTGGAGGCGCAACATGCCGAGCGCCTGTGGCGCGATCGGCGGCAACTGTTCTTCAAGCCGTTCGCCGGGTTCGGTGGCCGAGCAGCCTACCGCGGCGACAAGCTGACCCAGCGTGTCTGGCAAGAAATCCTTGCGGGCGGCTATGTGGCGCAGGCGCTGGTGGCTCCCGGCGGGCGGGTGATCTCCAACGAAGAACCAGCGCAGGTGCTCAAGTTCGACCTCCGCGACTACGCCTACGACGGCCGCGTGCAATGGGTGGCGGCGCGTTTGTACCAGGGTCAGACAACGAATTTCCGCACGCCCGGGGGCGGTTTTGCCCCGGTATACGAAGGGCCGGTTGACGGGCCCGCAGGCTGCTTGCCAAACAGCTTCATTCCGGCGCCCCATGAAAGTCGCTTGTTCTTGCTCGACGGCCACGAAGTGCAGCCACTGGCTCACGAGCGCTACGTTGCGCTCGCCCGCGGCGAAGCGGCTGCAGCCGAGTTCGCCAGCCGCCGCTTCATCCTGGTCGACTGGTACCTGCGCCTGGCCTGTGGCCAACCCGAGGCAATCGCCAGCGAAACCTGCAGCTGGCTGGTGTTCGACAGTCAAGGAGCCATCGATTCGCACGCCGCCCATGCAATCGATGCGGCCGCCGTGCCGACCGAAGCGCAGTGGGCAATAGTCCGCTCACTGGTGTTTGGCAACGAACGCGCAACCAGTGCCGGCGAGATCACGCCATGAGCCTTGCGCGGAATTCCAAGGCGGTCGAGCGCGCCGCCACCCAAAGCGAGATTTCCAAGAGCGACCTGTTGGTGGTACTTCTTGAAGGGATTCATCCTTCGGCCGTCGATGCACTGCGCCACGGTGGCTACACGCGCATCGTCACCCATGCCAAGTCGCTGGCCGGCATCGAGTTGCGCGCGGCGCTGACCGAGGCGACCTTTCTGGGGATACGCTCCCGCACACAGCTGACCGGAGAGGTTCTGCAGCACGCGAACCGGCTGGCGGCCATCGGCTGCTTCTGCATCGGCACCAACCAGGTCGATCTGGGCGCCGCCATGCGCCTGGGCATTCCGGTGTTCAACGCACCGTTCTCCAACACGCGCAGCGTGGCCGAGCTGGTACTCGCGCAGATCATCATGTTGATGCGCGGCATTCCGGAGAAGAACGCGGTCCTGCACCGTGGCGGCTGGGTCAAGAGCGCCGCGCATTCGTACGAAGTACGCGGCAAGACGCTGGGCATTGTGGGCTACGGCCACATCGGTACGCAGATCGGCGTGCTCGCTGAACAGCTCGGCATGCGCGTGGTGTTTCGCGACATTGAGGCGAAGCTGCCGCTCGGCAATGCGTTTGAGATGGCCGGACTCGATGAGCTCCTGAAAGTCTCTGACGTGGTCAGCCTGCATGTCCCGGAAACTGCGGAAACAGCCAACATGATCGGTACAGCGCAACTTGCGGCGATGAAGCCCGGAAGCCACTTGATCAATGCTTCGCGCGGCAGCGTGGTCGACATTGATGCACTTGCTGCAGCGCTGGAGAGCCGCCACCTGCACGGCGCTGCGATCGATGTCTTCCCCGTCGAGCCGCAAGGCAACGATTCGGCCTTCGTCTCGCCACTGACACGCTTCGACAACGTCATCCTGACGCCGCACATCGGCGGCTCGACCTCCGAGGCGCAGGTGAACATTGGCAAGGAAGTCGCAGCCAAGCTGATCCGGTATGACAACAACGGCTCGACCACCTCGGCAGTGAACTTCCCCGAAGTCGCCCTGCCCAAGCACGCCGGACGCAGCCGGCTGTTGCATATCCACAAGAACGTGCCCGGCGTGCTGGCCCACGTCAATGAGAAGCTGTCGGCGGCAGGCATCAACATCGCCGCTCAATACTTGAGCACTAACGCGGATGTCGGCTATGTGGTGATCGACATTGACCACGCGGCGTCGCAGCCTTCCCTGGCCGAATTGTGCAGAGTCCCGGCAACGATCCGCTGCCGGATTTTGTATTGACGTGCCCGATCCCCTAACCCCATTCGACCTCGTCATCGGACAGACGCCGGCCAATTTCACCGGCAACCCGCGCATTGCGACCGCCGTCAACGGCACGGTACATGTTCCCACCCTGTACTGGCGCGAGGGCGACACCGTCACGCTTCGGGTGACCAACCGCCTGGCTGCGACCAGTTCGATCCACTGGCACGGCATCCTGTTGCCCAGCCCGATGGACGGCGTTCCTGGTCTTTAGTTCGCCGGCATGTGATCGACAAGGCGCCTGCCAACGGCGCGCCGATCGGCGGCATCAAGGTCCGCGCGGAGAGTGGCTGGTTCGCCGCGCGACCCTCGGGCACCGAAGACATCTACAAGATCTACGCCGAGAGTTTCCACAACGACGCGCACCTGCGCCGCATGCTTGCCGAGGCGCAAGACATCGTGCATGCAGCACTCAATCTCAAGGACACGACATGACGACGCTGACCCCCGACCTTCTGAACAAGATGCACGCCTGGTGGCGCGCCGCTAACTACCTGTCGGTGGGGCAGATCTACCTGCACGCGAACCCGCTGCTCGAAGAGCCGCTGACGCTGGCGCACATCAAGCCGCGCCTGCTCGGGCACTGGGGCACCACGCCTGGACTAAACCTGCTGTACGTGCACTTGAACCGCCTGATCAGGGAGCACGACCTGGACATGATCAACGTCATCGGCCCGGGCCACGGTGGCCCGGGGCTGGTGGCGAACACCTACCTCGAAGGCACGTACACCGAGACCTATCCAGACATCTCGCGCGACCGCGACGGCATGCGCAAGTTGTTCCGCCAGTTTTCGTGGCCCGGCGGCATCCCGAGCCATGTGGCACCGGAAACGCCTGGCTCGATCCACGAAGGCGGCGAACTGGGCTACTCGCTGGCCCATGCGTACGGCGCGGCCTTCGACAACCCCGGGCTGATCGTGGCGTGTGTCATCGGTGACGGTGAGGCCGAGACCGGCGCACTGGCGGCGAGCTGGCACTCGAACAAGTTCTTGAACCCGGCTCGCGATGGCGCGGTGCTGCCGATCCTGCACCTCAACGGATTCAAGATCGCCAACCCGACCGTGCTGGCCCGCATCGGCCGCGAAAATCTAACGGCCCTGCTGCGCGGCTATGGGCACGAGCCGCACTTCGTGGTTGGCGACGATCCCATGGCGGTGCACGAGCAACTGGCGCAAACGCTCGATGCCGTCCTTACGCAGATCCACGCCATTCAGGCCGCGGCGCGCGCGTCGGATTCGCCTAATCCGCCGCTACTTCCGCGCTGGCCGATGATCGTGTTGCAGACGCCCAAAGGCTGGACCGGCCCCAAGGAGGTCGATGGTCTGCCGGTGGAAGGAACATGGCGAGCGCACCAGGTGCCGATCACACAGTTCACCAACGCGCAGCACATCCGCCAACTGGAAGACTGGATGCGCAGTTATGCGCCGCAAGAACTGTTCGACGCCAACGGCCGCTTCCGCGACGAATTCGCCGTGCTCGCGCCGGCCGGAAACAGACGTATGGGCGCTAATCCGCATGCCAACGGCGGGGAATTGCTGGCACCGCTGGTGATGCCTGACTTCCATGATTTCGCAGTGCCCGTGGTGGCGCCAGGCGGCGCGATCGGTGAGTCCACGCGCGTGCTCGGCAACTTCCTTGCCGAAGTGATGCGCAGGAATACTGACAGTGGCAACTTCCGCCTCTTCGGCCCGGACGAGACCGCCTCCAACCGGCTCGGTTCGGTAGTGGAAGCCAGTGGCAAAGCGTGGATGGCCGAGATCGACGCGGTCGATGTCAATCTATCGGCCGATGGCCGCGTGATGGAGGTGCTGAGTGAGCACCTGTGCGAAGGCTGGCTCGAAGGCTATCTGCTCACCGGACGCCATGGCTTGTTCTCGTGCTACGAGGCGTTCGTCCACATCATCGATTCGATGTTCAACCAGCATGCGAAGTGGCTGAAGGTCTGCAACCAAATCCCATGGCGCAAGCCCATTGCGTCACTCAACTACCTGCTCACCTCGCATGTCTGGCAACAGGATCACAACGGCTTCTCACACCAGGACCCGGGCTTCATCGACGTGGTGGCGAACAAAAAGGCGGACGTCGTGCGGATCTATCTGGCTCCCGACGCAAACTGCCTGCTGTCGATCGCCGACCATTGCCTTCGCAGCCGCAACTACGTCAACCTGATCATCGCTGGCAAGGCGCCTGCCTTGCAGTGGCTCGACATCGAATCGGCAGCACGCCACTGCACCGTCGGCGCTGGCATCTGGGCCTGGGCCAGCAACGATGCGGGTTCCGATTCGGGTGAGCCCGATGTGGTGATGGCCTGTGCCGGCGACGTGCCGACGCTCGAAACGCTGGCCGCTGTGGCGCTGTTACGCGGGTACGTGCCGGACATCCGCATCCGCGTTGTGAACGTCGTCGACCTGATGGCACTGCAGCCGCAGTCCGAGCATCCTCACGGCCTGGACGATGACGCGTTCGACGCCATGTTCACGCGCGACAAGCCCATCGTGTTTGCCTTCCACGGCTACGCGGGGCTGATCCACCGCCTGACCTATCGCCGCCACAACCACGACAACCTGCACGTGCGTGGCTACAAGGAAGAAGGCACGACGACGACCGCGTTCGACATGGTGGTGCTGAACAACATCGACCGCTACCAGTTGGCGCTCGACGCCATACGCCGCATTCCGCGCCTGGCGCATCTTGTCGAGCAGGCTTCGCAGCGCTATGACGCCAGCATCGCGCGCCACAAGGCCTACATCAGCGAACACGGCGAGGACCTGCCGGAAGTGCGCGACTGGCGCTGGACGGCATGAGCAGCGACGCAGGCCGACCCGTGCTGGCGTTGAACGTCGGCTCGTCGTCGCTCAAATTCGGTTTCTACATGGTGGACGCAAGCGGCAGCCGCGTGCTGATTTCCGGCGCAGAAGAAGCTGGCGGCGAGCCCGAAGCGGCGCTGGCTCGCATCGCGCAGCGGCTGCAAGCGCAGAGCATGCCTGCGCCTGCCGCAGTCGGCCACCGCATCGTTCATGGCGGTCCGCACTGCCGCCTGCACACCTTGATCGATGCGGCCGTGATGCAGCAACTGCAAGCCGCCACCGCGTTTGCGCCCCTGCACGTGCCGCCCGCGCTGGCGCTGGTGCGCGCGGCGCAAGCGCGCTTCCCCGGTGTGGCCCAAGTGGCGTGCTTGGACACGGCATTCCATGCTGGTATGCCCGCTGTCGCCCGCACGCTGCCCATCCCGCGCGAGCTTCGGGCGCTGGGCATCGAACGCTACGGCTTCCACGGCCTGTCGGGGGAGTCGATCGTGCGGCAACTGGGCAGTGACCTCCCACCGCGTTTGGTGATTGCCCATCTCGGCCACGGCGCGAGCGTCACCGCGGTGGCTCACGGAGCGTCGGTGGACACGAGCATGGGGCTGACGCCGACGGGCGGCGTGATCATGAGCACACGCTGCGGCGACCTCGACCCCGGTGTGCTCGCGTACGTGGTTCGCGAGCACGGCTATGACGCGGCTCAGCTCGCATCGCTGATTGACCAGCGCTCTGGAATGCTCGGCATCTCTGGCCTCAGCGGTGATTTGCGTGAGCTGATTGCTGCTGCGGCTTCGACATCCGCTTCAGATGATGACGCGCGTCTGGCCATCGCGATGTTCTGCGCTTCCGTGCGCAAACAGATTGCTGCAATGGCGGCCGTTCTCGGCGGCGTTGACCAACTGGTCTTCACGGGCGGGATCGGAGAGAACGATGCTTCGACGCGCGCATTCATCTGCGAGGGCCTGGACGCGCTGGGCATCCCCACCGCAAAAGCGCGTGTGCTGCCTGCGCAAGAAGACGAACAGATCGCTTTGCTCACCTGGCAGATCACTCGACAACCGCACTGACCAACCGGAGTTGCCATGACGAACCCCCTCGACCAGCTCTGCATCGACACCCTGCGCTTTCTCTCGGTGGACGCCGTTCAGAAGGCCAACAGCGGCCATCCCGGCATGCCGCTGGGCGCCGCGCCGATGGCCTATGCGCTGTGGGCGCGGTTTCTCAAGTTCAATCCGCACAACCCGGACTGGCCTGACCGAGACCGCTTCGTGCTGTCTGCCGGCCACGGTTCGATGCTGCTCTACAGCCTGCTGCACCTGAGCGGCTACGACCTTTCGCTCGACGACATCAAGGCCTTTCGACAATGGGGCAGCAAGGCTCCGGGCCACCCGGAACGTGGGCACACCCCAGGCGTCGAAGTCACCACCGGGCCGTTGGGTCAGGGCTTCGCCAACGCGGTGGGCCTGGCCATCGGCGAAGCGCAACTCGCGGCGCGCTACAACCGGCCAGGGCATGTGGTGATCGACCACCACACCTATGTGATCGTCGGCGATGGCGACCTGATGGAAGGCGTGGCAGCAGAAGCCGCCTCACTGGCTGGGCATCTGAAACTCGGCAAGCTGATCTGCCTGTACGACGACAACCGCGTGACGCTCTCCGCCGGCACCGACATGGCGTTCTCGGAAGATCGCGCCGCGCGCTTCGAAGCCTATGGCTGGCACACCGTGGCGGTGGCGGATGGCAACGATGTCGAGGCGATAGCCGCCGCTTTGCAGGCCGCGCAGGTGGAAGCCTCGAAACCGTCGTTGATTCTGGTGCGCACGCACATTGGATTCGGCTCACCCAACAAGCACGACAGTTTCGAAGCCCACGGTTCGCCGCTCGGCGTTGAAGAGGTTCGGCTGACCAAGCAGCGCCTCGGCTGGCCCGCTGAGCCGTCGTTCCTGATTCCCGAGGCGGCCGGTGTGCACATGCGCGAGGCGCTGGCGCGCGGGCAGAACGCCGAGGCCGTGTGGAGAGCACGCCTGGCGGCCTACGCCCTGGCGTTTCCGGAACTGGCCGCAGAACTGCAGTGCAGCCTGCGCGGGGAACTGCCCTCCGGCTGGGACGACGACATCCCGACGTTTCCTGCCGATGCCAAAGGCATGGCCACGCGGGTCGCGTCGGGTAAGGTGATGAACGCGATGGCCGCGCGGCTGCCCGCGTTATCCGGTGGCTCAGCCGACCTGGACACGTCGACCAAGACCGCACTGAAGGGCCGGGGCGATTTCAACCCGGCTTCAACCGACACTGACGACACCCAAGGTTCCAACGGCGGCGGCTGGAGCCATGCCGGTCGCAACTTGCACTTTGGCGTGCGCGAACACGCGATGGGCGCCATCGTCAACGGCCTGGCCGCGCACGGCGGCTTCATTCCTTACGGCGCCACCTTCCTGATCTTCTGCGACTACATGCGGCCGGCCATCCGCCTGGCGGCGTTAATGAAGCTGCATGTCGTCCATGTGTTCACCCATGACAGCTTGGCCGTGGGCGAAGACGGGCCCACGCACCAGCCGGTGGAGCAACTGGCCAGCCTGCGCGCGATACCGGGGCTCACCCTGATCCGCCCGGCGGACGCCAATGAAACAGCGGTGGCCTGGAAGGTGGCCGTAGAGAGCCGACAGCGTCCGGTGTTGCTCGCGCTGACCCGGCAGGAGGTGCCCACGCTGGACCGAGGCCGCCATGCCAGCGCCGAAGGCCTGCGCCGCGGCGCCTATGTGCTCAGCGACGCGGGTGGCCAGCCGCCCACGCTCATCCTAATCGCCAGTGGATCGGAGGTCGCCTTGATCGTTGCCGCCGCCGAGAAGCTACAGGGCGAAGGCATCGCTGTGCGCTGTGTGTCGATGCCCAGCTGGGATCTGTTCGACGCGCAGCCGCAGAGCTACCGAGATAGCGTATTGCCACCAATCGTGGGAGCGCGGCTAGCCGTGGAACTGGGCGTGGCGCAGGGCTGGCATCGCTACGTCGGTGACCGGGGCGACGTGCTCAGTGTTGAATGCTTTGGTGCATCTGCCCCGGCCGACACCTTGCTGCGCGAATATGGTTTCACGATCGACAACGTGGCGTCGCGGGCACGCGTGCTGCTGAACCGCTAATGGGCGCCTTCATCGAAATGCCACACAGCCGCCTACTTCGGCGGCGGACCTCCTCGCGACGCATCGCGAGGCAGTGCAAACAGCGTGGCCGCGTCACTGTCGAGCAGGTTGCCAACCTGCTCGACAGTGACGTCCGGCACCGGGTAGAGCTTGGCATTCGCCGGGTCAAGAGCGTAGTGGCCCTGGCGTGGAAACACCGTCGTCAGGCGGTCGCCGAGAACGGATTTCATCGCTGTCAGCAGCCGCTGCTTGTCATCCACCATTACGTAGTGGCGCGCGGGGTGTATGCGTTGAACCTCGTCGAGCATCTGCTCCTTGTGCACGTAGATCAGTACACGGCCACCCACCGCGTCCCACAGGCCCGAACGCTGCACCTTGCGCGGCTGGAACACCACGTCACCATCGGACAAGATCACCGTTGGGCCAGATCGGCCGAGGTGCGCAATAACATCGAGCGCGCCCGGATACAACCGATCGGCGAAGGGGTAGTCGATCAGAAAGCTCGACATCAGCAACAGTTGGGCGTCATCCGAATCGCCTCGCTCAGCGTCGGCGCGGTAGCGCTGCAACGCGCCCAGATAGTCGGCGTAGCCGAGGTCAGTGCGCAGCGCTTCGAAGGCAGCCCAATAGCGGGCCGCGCTGGCAACGCCGAATGCAGCTTGGAGGTGACCACGAAGGTCGGCGATGATCCGGTCGTTGTCGAGCAGCGTGTTGTCGACGTCGAGCAAGAACACCACATCGGCGCTCGCGTTCCGGTTCATGTGGAGTCCCCTGGGGGTTTCTCGGCATGACCGCCAAATTCATGTCGCATCGCCGACAACACCTGATTGGCATAGCCGGCTTCACCCCGCGACGCGAAACGCTGATACAGGGCGGCGCTGAGCACATGTGCCGGCACCGCTTCGTCGATGGCCGCCTGCAGCGTCCAGCGGCCCTCTCCCGAATCGGAAACACGGCCGCCGTAGGCCTGGAGCTGCGGGTCGCGCAGCAAAGCGCCGGCTGTCAAGTCGAGCAGCCACGAGCCGATGACGCTGCCCCGGCGCCAGACCTCGGTGATGTCCGGCAGGTTCAGCTCGTACTGGTAGAACTCGGGCTCACGCAGCGGCGTGGTCTCGGCATCGGCGGTCTGACTGCCTTTGCCCACGTTGGCGTTGCGCAGGATGCTCAGACCTTCGGCATAGGCCGCCATCACACCGTACTCGATGCCGTTGTGAACCATCTTCACAAAGTGGCCCGCGCCGTGCGGGCCGCAATGCAGGAAGCCTTGCTCGGCGCCAGTGTGTTCACCGCTGCGCCCCGGAGTTCGCTGCGCAGCGCCGGCACCCGGCGCCAGCGCCATGAAGATCGGCTCCAGGCATTTCACGACATCGTCATCGCCACCGATCATCAAACAGTAGCCGCGCTCCTTGCCGGCCACGCCGCCACTCGTGCCCACATCGACGTGGTGAAGACCCGCTGCGGCCAGTTCCCTGGCGCGGCGAATATCGTCGCGATAGTACGAATTGCCACCGTCGATCACCGTATCGCCAGAGTCCAGGTGCGGCACCAGTTCCGCCAGGGCTTGATCCACGGCACCGGCCGGCACCATGAGCCAGACTGCGCGCGGCCGAGGCATCTTGGCAACCAGCTCAGCCACGGACGCCGCGCCTTCGGCGCCATCGGTCTGGAGGCTGGCCACATGGGCAGGGTTCCGGTCGTGAACAACACATCTGTGGCCCTTGTTCATCAGGCGACGAACCATGCTCGCCCCCATCCGCCCCAGACCGATCATCGCAAGCTGCATTCGCATCTCCACTGCCATCGCGATCCCGTCCCGCAAGCAGAACGCCAGCAACAAACATGTCGCTTCCGGCATCCCTATGCGGCGTTCGCGGCCAAGGCTACGGGCGGGGTCATAGCCCGTCTGTGCGCTGCAGCACGTTGCACTGATCCAAAGCTCACAGGCCCGCTCGGTAGTAATGATGACCTTATTGCGACGCGACGCCGCCTTTGTCGTGCCCGAGGTACGCGAGCGCACAGACGTTTTGCGTGTCGCGCCATATTCTGCAAATCAGATGGCTTGACTGCGCGTGGCGCACTTTCCCGCAGGCGCGCGCAATGCCAACGAACTGCCCGACAACCCGCTCGTGATTTCACCGAACTAGCCAATCGGCCAGCTACCCAGGAGGTGCGCAGACCATGCCCGCAGGCTACACCCAGCCCCTGTACATCCTGCCCTTCGACCACCGCGCGTCGTTTGTGAGTGGCCTGTTCGGCTGGACCGGTGCACTCGCGCCAGAACAGACCGCGCAAGTCATCGCGGCCAAACGCGTGATCTACGACGGCTTTGCGGCCGCAGTGGCCGACGGCATTAACAAATCCAAGGCCGGGGTCCTGGTGGACGAGCACTTTGGTGCCGACATCTTGCGCGACGCAAAAAACGGCGGCGTCATCACCTGCGCGCCCACCGAGAAGAGCGGGCAGGACGAGTTCGACTTCGAGTTCGGCGCTGACTTCGCGCAGCACATCCAAGACTTCGCGCCAGCATTTTGCAAGGTGCTGGTGCGTTACAACCCCGAAGGCGATGCGGCAGTGAACCACCGTCAGGCGTCGCGCCTTCGCACATTGTCTGAAGCCCTTGTGGATGGGCCATCAAGATTCATGTTCGAGCTGCTCGTACCGGCCACGCCGCAGCAGCTGGAAGGCTTCAGCGGGGAGGCTCGCGCCTACGACCGCAAGCTCAGGCCCGCACTGATGCTGCGCGCCATCAGCGACTTGCAGGATGCGGGGGTCGAGGCCGATGTCTGGAAGGTCGAGGGCCTGGACAGCAAGGCCGACTGCGAGCGCATCGTGGCGATGGCGCGGCGCGACGGGCGCGCGAGCGTGGGTTGCATCGTGCTCGGGCGCGGGGAGAACGAGCAGCACGTTCGCGCCTGGTTGACGACGGCGGCAGGCGTGCCCGGATTCATCGGTTTCGCGGTAGGGCGAACGACCTTTTGGGAGCCGTTGATCGCCTTGCGCGACGAGAAAATCACTCGCGAGGATGCGGTGGCAGAAATCGCCCGCCGCTACCGGTTGTGGGTCAGTGTTTTCGAGGCCGCCAAAGCCGCGGCCCGTTCTGCTGACTCGTCGTCCACGCGATCCCCGCCAGGTTGAGGCGCATGCTTGAGCAGCAACATGCCAATACACCGACCTTCAGTGACGCACGCCTGGATGCCCTGCAGCGCCACGCGTTCGAGTACTTTGTGCGCGAAACCAACCCCGCGAACGGTCTCGTCGCCGATAAATCGCAGCCCGGTTCGCCCGCAAGCATTGCGGCGGTGGGCTTTGCGCTGGCGGCCTATCCCGTGGGGGTTGAGCGTGGCTGGATGACGCGCACTGATGCAGTGTCTCGCACGCTGACGTTGCTGCGGTTCTTCTGGGCCAGCCCACACGGTACAGCGCCTGACGCAACCGGATTCAAAGGCTTCTACTACCACTTCCTGGACATGAACACAGGCCAGCGTGCAGGCTTGTGCGAGGTGTCGACCGTCGACAGCACGTTTCTCCTCGCCGGCATGCTGGCCGCCGCTGCGTACTTCGACCACGAAGACGAAAACGAGCAGGCCGTGCGTACGCTGGCCGACGCGCTGTACCGCCGCGTCGATTGGGCCTGGGCTTGCAACGGTGCCGCGACGGTGACGCATGGGTGGACGCCCGAAGGCGGCTTCCTGCCTTACCGCTGGAGCGGCTACGACGAAGCCACCTTGCTGTACGTATTGGGTCTGGGCTCGCCGACGCACCCGCTGCCGGCCGAGAGCTATACGGCCTGGACTTCAACCTACGAATGGAAAACGATCTACGGCCACGAGTTGCTTTACGGCGGCCCGCTATTTATCCACCAGTATTCACACATCTGGCTCGACATGCGCGGCATCCAGGACGCCTTCGCGCGCGACAAGGGCATCGACTACTGCGAGAACAGCCGCCGCGCGACCTACGTGCAGCGTGAGTACGCCATCCGCAACCCGCTGAACTTTGCAGGCTACGGTGAAAACTTCTGGGGCCTGACCGCGAGCGACGGGCCGGGCTGGACGACTCGCCGCATCAACGGCATCGAGCGCTCGTTCTTCGACTATGCGGCGCGCGGCGCACCGTACGGACCTGACGACGGGACCGTCGCACCCTGGGCCGTGGCTGCATCGCTGCCGTTTGCGCCCGAGATCGTGCTCCCTTCGCTGCAGCATTTTCAGGACGTGTATCCCCAGATCACGGGCGAATACTGCTTCAGGTGCAGTTTCAACCTGAGCTTTTCCGACGAGGCCGAAATCGATGGCCACGTGGGCTGGACGTCGCCCTATCACTTCGGCATCAACCTAGGCCCGGTGGTGCTGATGTGCGAGAACCACCGCTCTGATTTGCTCTGGCGCTTGATGCGCGCTTGCCCCTATGTCGTCGCGGGGTTGCAGCGGGCGGGATTCACGAAAGGCTGGCTATGAGAATCGACACGCTGGCTGCACCAAAGGAGTCTTCCCCAGCACCAGGAGAGCCATGGGCAGGTACAGGCTCCGCCGGGCGTGTCTTCGAACACCCGGACGATCACACGCGGCTTGCGGCCCACATGAACCAACGGGCGTAGCGTAAGGGGTAGAGTTGGATGACACTCGGTCTCGACGAACAGGCAGGTCCGCCAGCTGCGTGCCTGGGGCACTCCTGTCAATGCCTGGGTGTGTGGGGAGGAACGCACTACCTCACCCCATGGTGCGGTTTGAAAGTCCCGAGGGTGCCGCTGCTTGAATGGTGCCTGGACCTGCGCCTCGTCGAGCGCTACTCACTGGGGAACGGGGTATCTTGCCGATGGAACCGTGCGCTCGCGCTGACTCCTATGGACCACACCGCTATCCGTCGCGTTCGCGAGTTGACTGCCACGCCGGAGTTCAATCTCGTCGTGTTTGCGCTGCTTCTCAACTTCCCTTGGGAAGTCCTGCAAGCGCCTCTGTTCGAGGGCATGGCCGCCGCACCCCATTCAGCCGTCATAAGCGCCTGCCTGCAGGCCACGCTGGGGGATGCCGTGATCACGCTGCTGGCCCATGCAAGCATCATGGCCGTCACGCGGCGGCGCCGTTGGGTGTGCGTGCCGTCTTGGCGCGAAGCGGCCGGGTTCGTCGCAGCGGGGATTGCGATCACAGCAGTGGTTGAATGGCTGGCCACGCGGGGGCAATGGGTCCAAACTTGGACCTATTCGTCCGCGATGCCGCTCATTCCGGGATTCGAAATCGGCCTCTCCCCGCTTCTTCAATGGTTGATCGTCCCGCCGATAGCCCTTTGGTTCGTGCGTCGGCAGTCCGCGCGCCATAGATCGGTCGATGGACTGCACTGACCCCCTCCCGAACCTACCCGAGGCCCGTCAAAGCCGGTGCGGTCTACTGGTTGCCCTCGGCGCGGTCGCGCCGTTGCCCTTCTTCGCCGGCGGCGCTTCGCCGGTGCCGGTACCTCCCAGCCGGTGGCGTGCTGGCCTTGATGCATGCCAGCCGACGGCTTGTAATTCGGCCGCCTCAGCTCAGATGGATGGGTGAGGGCCGGAATTGATTTTGCACGGGTGATGCCTTCCCGCGCCGAGCCTGTCGTGTTCAGAGGCAGCAGCCTTCAGTCGAGCTGGCATGGCGCAAATCAGAGGTCTGTGCAGCGCATCAGACATTTCCTACGTCACCACAGCGTGGTCACAGCGCTTGGTCATGAACAGCCGACACTTAGCATTGAATAAATGGTCATTGATCCCGATCAGTTAGGCTGAGGTACGGCTGTCCTGACTGGCTTTTCCCATCCACTGGAGATTCTATGAACCGCGCACCTTTCCGACATCTTGTTCACCTCAGTCTTTGTCTGAGCGTTTCCGCGCTCAGCGCGCTTTCGGCTGGTACGGCGGCCGCTCAAAGCATGCCGGCGATGCCTGCCAGCGGTGCCATGGGCAAGCCCATGGCCGGTATGCACGCCGGAATTTCCAAGGAGATGCATACCTCCATGATGAGCGGCATGGATGCTATGAAGAACATGTCAATGAGCGGTGACATTGACAAGGACTTCGCGATGATGATGAAGATGCACCATCAGCAGGCCATTGACATGGCCAAGCCGGAAGTCGAGCACGGCAAGTCACCTGAGATCAAGGCAATGGCCCGAAAGATCATCAAGGACCAGACCAAGGAGATCGCACAACTTGACGGATGGCTGAAGAAACATCCTTGACGCGTCAATGCCAAAGGCGCGCGAAGTTGGGACCACGCAACGGGTTTCAATCCCTCGATTTTAAGCGTTGCATGTAATTTCCGGAGAAGTCCAAATTTGCACGCCGCTTGAAGCTGACCTGTGCGGCGTCACTAAACATGACTTCGATGTCGTGGCGCTGGCCGGTATGAGCGGCCAAGTCGGCGCGTTGGTCAAAAATAGGTTCGGCCTTGAGATCGACAGGGAAACGCTGTCTCGGCACGTGCGTCGTTCCATCAGCCGATTGTTGGTGGGCGTTGAAGATCCGAACGACGCTGCAGCGGTGCAGTAGGTGCGCGACGGGCTCCGGTGGCTGGACTATCCACCGTTCTAGGTGGGCATGGCAGCTGGCTTCATACAGTTGCTGAGGTCGCGCTATTCCTTAGGTATTGACGACATCCCTAAGCTCACGCCGCCTTGATGTGGATTGCATTGGCACCGATGCGCAGCTGTTCCAAGTAGTCCGCCCACGTCTGCATCAGCGCCTTGCGCTTGTTCATGTGTTCAGTTCGGTCATAGGCCGAGCCGAGCGGCCCCGACTTCGCATGGGCTAGCTGTGACTCGATCACGTCGAGATCAATGCCGTCGATGTTCTCAGCCATGATGGTGCGGGCCATCGCCCGGAAGCCGTGGGCCGTCATCTCGTCCTTGCTATAGCCCATCCCTCGCAGCGCCGCATTCACGGTGTTCTCGCTCATGGGCTTGTCACCCGTTCGCAGGCTTTGGAACACGTAGCGGCCTTTGCCCGTCAACGGATGAATTTCGCGTAGCGCGGCCACCGCCTGCACGGCTAGCGGTACCAGATGCGGCCGGCCGTTGAGTTTGCCCGCTTTAGCCCGTTTCATGGACTCGGCGGGGATGGTCAGCATTGCCCCGTCCAGGTCGATCCAGGTCCACTCCAGCGAACGGATATTGCCAGGCCGCTGAAATAACAGGGCCGACAGGAGCAGTGCGACCCTCGTGGTGGGCTGACCTTGGTAGCAGCCGATGGCCCGCATCAGTTCGCCAGCCTTGGCCGGCGTCAGCACGGCTGCCATGTGCTTGACGGTATGGCTCTTGAAGGCGCCGACCAGATCGCGGGCGGGGTTGCTCTCGCATTTGCCGGTATGGATGCCGTACATGAAGACCTGCCCGGCGAACTCGCGCAGATCCCGCACCAACTGCGTGGCGCCGCGTGCTTCTACCCTGCGCAACGTGTCGAGCAGGATGGGTGCGCTGATGGCGCGCAAGGGCAGGGCACCGATCCAGGGGAAAAGGTCCTTCTCGCAGCAGCGCAAGAACTGCGCAGCGTGAACTTTGCTCCAGTCGCTCGCCTTCTTCCCGTGGTACTCCTCGGTCACCGCCTTGAAAGTGAAGGCCGAGGAAACGCGCTTGGCGAGCACTTCGGCCTTGCGCGCCTGCACAGGGTCGGCGCCTGTATCGTGGACCTTGCGTGCGGCGTCCCGGCCAGCTCGCGCGGCCTTCAGCGCCACCTCGGGATAGCTGCCTAGAGCCAGGCGCTTCTCCTTGTCGCCGAAGCGGTACTTGGCAAACCAGCGCTTCGAACCGCTCGGTGAAATTTCCAGGTAAAGCCCGCCGGAATCGGTCAGGCGAAGCCTGCTCTTGCCAATGGGGCAAACAGCGTTTTTGCAGGCGACGTCGGTCAGCATGGGGGAACAGAGTGCTCGGAAAGTGGGGGAACGGTGTTTTGTTCCCCCAAATGTTCCCCCACCAAGCAGGCGCTGTAAAGACCCCTTGAGGGAGCGTCTGAGACAAAATTCAACCTAAGTCGTTGATTTAATTGTCTCTCTGATCGCTTGCGGGATGTCTTGGAACAAAGACCTGGTCCCTCCGGCGGGAATCGAACCCACATTTGCCGCTTAGGAGGCGGCCGTTCTATCCATTGAACTACGGAGAGCTGCGCTCGCGCAGCAAGCTGCCGGGCGAGGGCGCGGATTCTCGCATGCACGGCCGGGCGGCCCTGCCGGGCGAGGCGGCCCGCATTTCTGCCTATCGCGGCCATTGGGACGATTGCTTTGGACCTTGTCGGGCCGACTCCTAGACTGGCCCTTCACTTATGCGAACTCCTCTGGAGGCCACGATGTCCACCGAACCCAAGTGCCCGTTTTCGGGCAGCAAGACCCACCAGCCCACCTCCTCCAGCAGCCGGGGCAACCGCGACTGGTGGCCTAACCAGCTGAACGTGGCCATCCTCCACCAGCACTCGCCGCGCGCCAACCCGATGGGCACGGCCTTCGACTACAGCGAGGCCTTCAAGACGCTGGACCTCGACGCGGTCGTGCAGGACCTGCACGCGCTGATGACGGACTCGCAGGACTGGTGGCCGGCCGACTACGGCCACTACGGCCCCTTCTTCATCCGCATGGCCTGGCACGCCGCCGGCACCTATCGAACGGCCGATGGCCGCGGTGGCGCAGGCACCGGCGCGCAGCGCTTTGCGCCGCTGAACAGCTGGCCCGACAACGGCAATCTCGACAAGGCGCGCCGCCTGCTGTGGCCCATCAAGCAGAAGTACGGCAGCAAGATTTCCTGGGCCGACCTCGTCGTGCTGACCGGCAACGTCGCGCTGGAGTCCATGGGCTTCAAGACCTTCGGCTTTGCCGGTGGCCGCGCCGACATCTGGGAGCCCGAGGTCGACATCTACTGGGGCCCCGAGAGCGCCTGGCTGGCGACCAGCGACAAGCCGGGCGGCCGCTACAGCGGCGAGCGCGATCTGGCCAACCCGCTGGCCGCCGTGCAGATGGGCTTGATCTACGTGAACCCGGAAGGGCCGGACGGCAACCCCGACCCGGCGGCTTCGGCACGTGACGTGCGCGAGACCTTTGCCCGCATGGCGATGGACGACGAGGAGACCGTGGCGCTCGTGGCCGGCGGCCACACCTTCGGCAAGGCGCATGGCGCGGGCGACCCCAAGCATGTGGGCGCCGAGCCCGAGGGTGCGGACCTCATCGAGCAGGGCCTGGGCTGGTCCAACAGCTTCGAGACCGGCATCGCGGGTCACGTCATCACCAGCGGCCTGGAAGGCGCCTGGAAGCCCAACCCGACGACCTGGGACAACGGCTACTTCGACACGCTGTTCAGCTACGAATGGGAGCTGACCAAGAGCCCCGCCGGTGCGCAGCAATGGCGGCCCAAGGGCGGCGCGGGCAGCAACACCGTGGTGGACGCCCACGACCCCACCAAGCGCCATGCGCCGATGATGTCCACCGCCGACATGGCCCTGCGCGTGGACCCGGCCTACGAGGGGATTTCACGCCGCTTCCACGCCAACCCCGATCAGTTCGCCGACGCCTTCGCCCGCGCCTGGTTCAAGCTGACGCACCGCGACATGGGCCCGATCGAGCGCTACCTTGGCCCGCTGGTGCCGCAGGAAGAGCTGATCTGGCAGGACCGCGTGCCGCCGGTCGACCACCCGCTCGTCAACGAGCAGGACGTGGCCGCGCTGAAGGCGCAGGTGCTGGCTTCGGGCCTGAGCGTCTCCGAACTGGCCTCCACCGCCTGGGCCTCGGCCTCGACCTTCCGCGGCAGCGACAAGCGCGGTGGCGCCAACGGTGCGCGCATCCGCCTGGCGCCGCAGAAGGACTGGGCCGTCAACGAGCCGGCGCGGCTGGCCCAGGTGCTGACCAAGCTCGACGCCATCCAGCAGCAGTTCAACGGCGCGCAGAACGGCGGCAAGAAGATCTCGCTCGCCGACCTCATCGTGCTGGCCGGTGGCGCGGCCATCGAGGCGGCGGCGAAGCAGGCCGGCCAGAGCATCGACGTGCCCTTCGCGCCAGGCCGCACCGATGCTTCGCAAGCGCAGACCGACGTCGCCTCCTTCGCGGTGCTGGAACCCGTGGCCGACGGCTTCCGCAACTACCTCAAGCCGGGCGTGGATGGCGCCCTCGCAGCCGAACTGCTGCTCGACAAGGCTCACCTGCTCAACCTCAGCGCACCAGAGACGGCCGCGCTAATCGGTGGCCTGCGTGTGCTGGACACCAACTTCGGTCAATCGAAGCTGGGCGTGCTGACGACGCGGCCGGGCGCACTGACGCAGGACTTCTTCGTCAACCTGCTCGACATGCGTACCAAGTGGCGCCGTTCCGAGGCCTCAGCCGAGGTCATCGAAGGCTGCGACCGCAGCACGGGTGAGGTGAAGTGGACGGCCAGCGTGGTGGACCTGGTGTTCGGCTCCAACTCGCAGCTGCGCGCCATCGCCGAAGCCCTGGGCGCCAGCGATGCCAACGCCGCCTTCCTGCGCGACTTCGTCGCTGCCTGGGTCAAGGTGATGAACGCGGATCGCTTCGACCTGGTTTGATCGAGGGAGGAGACGGGCGCCAGAATGCCCGTCTCCAACTTTCACCAGGACGAGCGCATGACCACGCATCAAGGCAGCTGCCACTGCGGCCGCATCAAGTTCGAAGTCGATGGCGACATCGATTCCGGGTTGTCCTGCAACTGCTCCATCTGCCAACGCAAGGGCTCGCTGCTGTGGTTCGTGCCACGCACGTCGCTGCGGTTGCTCACGCCCGAGAGCGACATGGCCAGCTACACCTTCAACAAGCACGTCATCGAGCACCGCTTCTGCCCGACCTGCGGTATCCACCCCTATGGCGAAGGCAAGGCGCCGAATGGCGATGCGACGGCGGCGGTCAACATCCGCTGCATCGACGGCATCGACCTGGGCGCGGTGCCGGTGCATCACTACGACGGGCGCGCGAAGTAGCGGCTTCAGGCGGCCTTGAACCAACGGGTGATGGCCGCTCGAAGGCGCCGCCTGCCGTCCGCGTCAAGCGGCATGTCCGGTGCCCGGGCGAGCGCGTCGGCAGCCGACACATGGCCGTGCTGCAGCAGGGCGATGCAGAACAGCCGGTCCTTGTCGCGCCCCGCCGCAGCCTTTGACAGAAAGAGGTCGACGAGGTCGAGGCAATAGCCGACGCGGCCATTGGTCGCCACGTTCTGAACACGGTGCAGCCGCCGTTCTCAGCCGCTTGGCAGGACGGCCGTATCGGGGCCGACGCCTTGCGCGTAGTAACCGTAAGTCTCGTGGAACTGCGAGCCTTCGCCCAGTGCGCCGTCGATCTTGTCGGGCAATTCGGGCGCGGCCAGCGGGTAGATGTCGGCCTCGGCGGACATCGTGAACACGGCTTCCGGATTCGGGATGGCACCGAGGATGGATTGACTACCGACGATGACGAATTCGTACTGGTCCGTCACCGCGGCACTGGCGCGGATCAGATGCTCCAGTCCTTCGCGGGTCATGATTCAACTTGGCTCGGAGGTGGCGCCCAGCGTGACGCCCTTCTTGAGCTTGCCGACGTCGCTCAGCACGCGCTCGCGCACAGCGGCCGGCAACACGGTGATCAGCGGCGATGCCTGCCGCAGCTCCTGCGCGCGGCGGGTGCGGCTGAGCACCTTTCGCCAGCTCCGCCGCTCAAGGATGCGTTGCCACTCCTGCCACAGGGAGGTGGTGTTGGACACGCGGCCACCGAGCCAGCGTGCGAGCGTCGCCTGAGCCTGATCCACTAACTCGGGCCGCTCCCTTACGAGACGCACGGCCGCCTCATGCAGCGCCAGGCTTTGTAGGTCTTGCGCGTCGTGGCGGGCGGTGTCGGCGGTGACGCTAACCTGCACGATCGGACGAGTCCGCTTTGACCGTGCTGCGGCCGAGCCCGCCGGGGCTGCCTGCAGCGCGTCGCCCGCGAGCAAGGCCAGTTCGCCGCTGATGCCGAGCACGGACATGACGCGCAGGTAAGTGCCCAGCGACGGCCCCGGGTCGCCAGCCTCCACAGCCGCCAACGTCGTGCGCGAGATGCCTACCTGCTGCGCCATCTGCACCATGCCGAGCTTGTGAGCCTTGCGCAGCCGCCGCAGGCGCTCGCCGAACTGCAGCAGCAGCTGGCGCTCAAGTACAGCGGTGGTGGTCTCGGTCATTTGTCCAGAATATTAGTCATTATTTAAATAATTGACCAACATCCTGAACAAATTAAAAGTGCCTATCTGACCCAAGAAGCAGCCGCCATAGGCCGGCTTCTCCTCGCGCAGCAGCCATGGATCCGGCTTTGCCGGTCCATCGGCTGCGCCCCCTTGAGGGGGAGGCGCGTGAGCGCCTTCGGGGGTGGGCTCAATCCCACTTCCACTGCCAGATCAGATCCAACGCGTTGTCATCCCCGCTCTGCGCCCGCAAGGTGAAGCGCTGGGCGATGCGGTAGATGAGCTGCCAGGAGCCGGTCGTCGCGTTCAGGCTGCGCTCGTAGCCCACGTACCAGCGCCGCGAGATCTGCTTGCCCAGGCGGACGATGGTCGAGCGGGTGTCGCCATCACTCTGCGACAGCGACAGCTCGTCCAACCCCAGCTGGCGCAAGGCCTTGCCGGTGGCGCCTTCGCCCTCACCACTGAGCAGGGCCAGGGCGGCGCGCTGCAGCAGCGCCGTGTCGGTGCGGCCCAGGCCGTCGGGTTCGCGGCCGAGCAGCAGCCAGGAGAGCTTGTCGGTGTCGCTCATCTCCGGCGCCGAGTACAGGCTGATGCGCGGCGCCAGCGCCGTGCCGCCGACGTGGACGCCCACACGCACGTCGAGGTTAGGCCGCACGGCCAGCAGGTCCAGAGACGGGTTGTCCAGCGAGCCGGTGAAGCTGATGTCGCCGCGCTCGATCTCCAGCTTCTGGCCATAGGCGGCGTACTGGCCGCCGTCGGCGTCGAGCTTGCCGGTCACGCGCAGCAGGCCATCGCTTTTTTGCGTGATCTGCAACTGGCCGCGCAGCGTCGTCGACAGCCCGCGGCCGCGCACCTTGAAGTCGCGGCCGAAGTCCAGCGCCAGGTTGACCTGCGTGTTGCGCGGGGGCTTGGGTGCCGGAGCAAGGGTGGTGTCCACGTTGCGCGAGCTGCGCAGCACGGTCACGTCGGCGGCCAGCGACGGCGCGTCGCCGCGCGTGAAGTCGAACAGGCCCTCGTCGGCGCGCAGCTTGCCGGCGAGCTGCAGGCCCTTGTCGTCGAAGTCGAGCGTGGCCTCGCCGCTGGCGACGATGCGGCGGTCCACGCGCGACAGCACGCGCATCTTGTCGGCCTTGATCTCGATGTGGGCGCTGGGCTTGGCGCCCAGCTCGGCGCGGCCGGTGGCGCGCAGCCAGCCGTCACCGGCCCGGGCCTCCAGCTGGGTCAGCTCGGCCTTCTGGCCCTTGAGGTCGAGCGTGAAGCGGCCTTCGGTCACGTCCACCCCGTAGAGCAGATGCCGCAGCGCGAGGCCCTCGCCCTCGGCGCGGCCGGTCAGGTCGGGGCCGCCGAGCTTGCCGCTGATCTGCATGGTGGCCGACGCGCGGCCGCCCAGGCGCCAGCCGGCGGGCACCCAGCGGCCCCAGGTGGCGAGGTCGGCCACGTTGGCCTGCAGCACACCGTCGACGGGCGTGCTGGCGTCGGGCCAGAGCTTGGCCGGGCGCATCGTCACGGCACCGCCGAAGCTGCCCAGTTCCTTGCCGGCCAGGCCTTGCGCGAACTGCCAGACGCCGTCCTTCACATTCAGCGCCACGCGCAGGTCGGTCAGGCCCAGGGGTCGGGTGCCTAACTCGTCCGTCACGCGCAAGTCGCCGCTCTGGCGATCCAGCAGCACGTCGGCCGTCAGCTTGTCGGTGAGCAGCAGCGAGGCGTGGCCGGTGATTCGCAGATCGCCGCCCCAGCCGAAGTCGGGTTGCCAGCGCGCCAGCAGTGGCGCCACGGTGAGGTCGTCCAGCAGCAGGTCGGCGCGCGCCTCGGGCCGCTCGCCGCCGCGCCAGCTCAGGGCCTGCCAGCGCACCAGGGCGCCGCCCACCTCGGCACCGCCGGGCTCGGCAGTGACTTGCAGGCCGGTGTCGGCCAGGGCCACGCGCAGGCTGATGTTGCTGGCCACCAGCGTGGCCGGGGTGTTGGGGCGCAGCGGTGCGATGTCCAGCTTGGCGATGCGGCCGGCCCAGGCCTGGCCGTCCCAGCCGCCCTGTGCCTGCAGCGTGGCACCGAGGTTGTAGTCCTGATCACCGCGCGGCACGCGGCCGGCCAGCTGCAGCTTCAGCTCGTGGGCGCTGCGCCGGCCCTGCAGGTCCAGCTTGACGAGCTTCAGCTGCGTCTGGCTGTCGCCCACGCCGCCTGCCTCCAGTTGCAAGGACAGTGGCGCGTCGCCGTTTGTGTCCAATCCTGTGCCAGGCGCCGGCAGTGCCCAGCGGGCCTTGGCGCTGTCCACCGAGATGCCGTTAGCGCTGAGACCCTTCAGCGTCGCGTTGCCGCTGCCACCCAGCTGCCAGACCGTCGCGGGCATGGTCTTGGGTGTGAGCTTGCCCAGCGACGCCGGCTTGACGCGCAGCAGCTGGAGGTTGCCGTCGCCCTCTGCTTGGCCGGCGATGGGGCTCTGGCTGAACAGGGCCAGCAGCGGGTTCAGC
Organism: Roseateles sp.; assembly: GCF_039929605.1. GTDB lineage: Bacteria > Pseudomonadota > Gammaproteobacteria > Burkholderiales > Burkholderiaceae_C > Pelomonas. Next base: position 11,174 of record NZ_JBDSQX010000166.1, on the reverse strand, counting down.
TCGGCCAGCTTGGGGGCCTGCAGCTTGAGTTGGGTGGTCACGGTGTCGGGCTGAGCCGCGCCGTTGGCCTGCACGCGGTTCTGGCCGAGGCGCGCGTCGACATCGAAGGCGGCGGGGTCGGCTGCGCGTGCGCGCTTGACGCTGAACTGGCCTTGCAGCGGCAGCCCGGCGAACTGGCTCGGCAGCACGCGTGCGTCGGCGCTGCCGGCCAGGTTGTCCAGCGCGTTGCCGCGCAGGTCGAGCTGCGCGTCGGCGTTGAGCCGGGTGGCGCCCGGCAGGCGGGCCCAGGCCGAGCCCGCTTCACCGCGCCACAGCAGGCGCGGGTCGAACTGGCGCACTTGCGCCTTGAGCTTGGCGGCGGGCAGCCCGGCGTTCGGCACCTCGACGCTGCCGCTGGCCTGCAGTTCGGCCTCGCCGCTGGTGAGCCGCGCGTCCTCGATCTGCCAGCTGCTGCCTTGCTCGTGCAGGCGGCCCTGCACGCGGGCCTGCACGCGCAGCGGGCGTTGCTCCAGCGTGCCGCGCAGGTCGAGCTTGGCGGCGATGGGCAGGTTGGGGCCACCGGACAGCGCCAGCGGCCCGTCCAGCCGCGCGGGCGTGGCGCGGGCGTCCAGCAGTTCGGGGCGCAGGCCTTGCACGCGGGCGTCGAGCTGCCAGCGGCCGTCGTTCGCGCGCTGGCCCTTGCCCTGCACGCGCGCACCGCCGTTGAGCTCGGCGTCCAGCGTCGTCAGGCGCAGGCTGGTGAGTTGGTCGGGCCGGCCAGCCAGCGCGAGCTTGAGCTGCTTGACGGGCAGAGCGCCCTGGTCCCAGCGGCCGGCGGCGGCGTTGCGCAGCTCGGCTTGCAGCGTCGCCTCGGCATTGAGCGCCGGGGCGTTGAGCTTGGCGGTGCCGGTCAGCGACGTGCGCGGCAGGCCGGGCATGACGGCGGCCAGGTCGAACTTGTCGGCCTGCAGTTGCAGCGCGTTGACGGGCCAGGGCGAGAACGGCTGCACCTGGCCTTCAACCTTGAGCGTCTGGTGAGCCGCCGCCAGTTCGGCCTTGGCACTGAGCTTGGCCAGCGGCCCACGCGCGGCGGCGACGGCCAGCCAGGGCAGGTCGGTGGCTTCGTTCTGTTGTACGGTTAGCGTCCCCTCGGTCTGCATAGGCGCGGCTGATTCGATCTTTGCGTCGCCGGCCAGCAGCAGGTGCTGCCAGCGCGCGCCGGTCAGCTTGATGTGATGGGTGCCCCGGCGCGGCAGGTCGATCTCGGCGGCCAGGTTCAGCAGCGGCGGCTGGTCGGGCGACCAGCTCAGCTTGCCGATCTGCAGCTTGGCGATGCTGACACCCAGCGGCAAGCTCAGGTCGAGCGGCGGCACCAGCGGGCTGGTGCTGGGCTGCGTGCGGATGAGGACTTCATCCACCGACAGCTCGCTCGCGGCCAGCACGCCCGCGCTGGGGCTCACACCCAGGCCGGACCAGCGCAGCCCGCGCAACTCGGCCTCGCCGCCGGCCCACTTCAGCAGCAGCCGCTTCGCGCGGAAATCGCCTATCAGCGAGCCCTCGGGCGCCTCAAGCTGCACACCCGGAAGGTGAGCCAGCACCCAGGCGCCGCCGGACTCGCTGCGCAGCAGCCAGGCGAGGAAGGCCGCGACGATGACGACCAGCACCGCGAGACCGATCAGCGTGTTGCGCAGGATGCGCACGGAGCGCCTCACAGCGTGATACCCACGGAGAAGTGCAGCCGCCACTTGCCGGTTTCCTGCGCCCGCGCCACGTCCACCCGCAGCGGGCCGACCGGGCTGCGAAAGCGCACGCCAGCGCCATAGCCCAGCACGGGGCGGAACTCCTGCCAGCGCGACGCGGCATTGCCGGCGTCGACAAAAACGGCGCCCCACAGTGCGGGGAAGCTGGCGATGATGGGCCGCGCAATCTCCAGGCTGCCGGTGGCCATGACGCGGCCGCCCACGGTCAGGCCGTTCTCCACTGGCCCGAGGCTGCGGTAGGCGTAGCCGCGCACGGACTCGTCGCCGCCGGCCAGGAAGAGCAGCTTCTCGGGCACGCCGACCGACTCACGCACGAGCACCTGGGCGACCTCGACACGCGCCGACCCGAACCAGCCGCCGAAGGGCTTGTAGACGCCGAGCTTGAGTTGCATGCGGCCGAACGGCCCGCTGTCGTCGCTGCCGCCGCCGCGCGCCTGGCCCAGGCCCACGAGCAGCAGGCCCTGGTGGCCATCGGTCGGCAGCAGCGTGCTGTCCAGCCGGCGGCGAATCCATTGCTGGTTGATGGACACGGCCAGGTTGGTGTTGACCTCGCTGCCGGCCGTCTCGCGGGCGCGCAGCAGCTCGACATAGCTCAGCCGGTCGTCACGTGTGGATTCATAGATGCGCCCCAGGCGCAGGCCGAGGTTGGTGGCGATGGTGTCGCCGCTGCGGTCCTGCTCGAACTGCAGCGACGCCAGGTTGCGCTTCAGGTCGGGCTGGGGGTGGGAGCTGAGCTCCAGCTCCACGCCGCGCAGGTCGCGGCTGAACTGCAGCTTGGAGCGCGCCCGCACGCCAAGGCCGAAGGGTTGGCGGTGCAGGTGCTCGACGCTGATGCTCTGGCCGTTGTTGGCGTGATAGCCCACCGCCACCGTGGCCTGTTGCAGGGCCGATTCGGTCAACGTCACGAGCACGGGGCTGGTGCCGTCGGCCTCCACCACCTCGGACTGCAGCTGCACGCGCGCGCCGTCGAAGAGCTGGGTCTTGGCCAGCCGCTCCTGGAACTCGGCAAGCTGCTGCTCGGTGTAGGCATCGCCGCGCTTGAAGCCGGTGAGGCGCTCGACGGTCTGGCGGCTGTGGTGCTTCAGGCCCTCGATGCGCAGCTCGCCGAAGCGGGCGCGGTTGCCGCTGGCGAGCACGAGGCGCAGCTCGGCGGTCTGCGTGTCGGCATCGACGCGCGCGGCCGTCTCGCCCCAGCGCGCCAGCGGAAAGCCGTCGGCGCGCACGCGCAGCAGCAGGTCGTTCTTGGCGGAGGCCCAGTAGCCTTGCGTGAAGGGGTCGCCTTCCTCCAGCGACCAGGCCTTGCGCAGGCTGTCGCGCTGTGCCTTGGCGTCGTCGGCGGCGAGGCCTTCCTGGAAGTCCAGCTCGATCTTGGTCACGCGCGTGCGCGGCCCGGGCGTGGCGATCAGGCGCAACCGCGAAGCGTCGTCGGCTTGACGCTCGACCTTGGCCGTCGCGCTGAAGTAGCCCATGGTCTCCAGCAGCGTCGCGGCCTGGGCCGGCGCGGCTGCCGCCAGGCGGGCCAGCTCCACGCGGCTCAGCGCCGCCTCGCTGGCACGGTAGCGGGCGATGTCCAGGTGCTGCTGCAGCAGGTCGCGCAGCCGGTTGTCGCGGTAGTCGTCTTCCACCTCGATGTCGAGGCTGTAGACGGCCGGGGCGTCGGCGGGCACGTCGGGTGCGGGGACGGGCTCGGGTGCTGGGGGCTTGGTCGCGCAGCCACTGCCCAGGGCCGCCACGAGCAGCAATGAAAGGAGAGGTCTCATTTACTCAGGAGCCGCATCGCGCCTTCAAGGCCGGAGAGGGTCAACGGGAACATGCGCTGCTGCATCAGCTGCTGGACGAGCGCGATGCTCTGCCGGTACTGCCAGACGCCTTGTGGCTCGGGGTTGATCCATGCGTATTTGGGGAAGGCGTGGGTGAGGCGCTGCAGCCATTCGGCGCCGGCCTCGTCGTTGTTGTATTCGACGCTGCCGCCGGCCTGCAGGATCTCGTAAGGGCTCATCGTCGCGTCGCCGACAAAGATCAGCTTGTAGTCACGGTTGTACTTGCGGATCAGGTCGAAGGTGTTGAGCTTCTCCGCGAATCGGCGCCGGTTGTTCTTCCAGACGAAGTCGTAGACGCAGTTGTGGAAGTAATAGAACTCCAGGTGCTTGAACTCGGTCTTGGCGGCGCTGAAGAGTTCTTCCACGCGGCTCACGTGCTCGTCCATCGTGCCGCCCACGTCCATCAGCAGCAGCACCTTGACCTTGTTGTGGCGCTCGGGCTGCATGCGGATGTCCAGCATGCCGGCGTTGGCGGCCGTGCCGTGGATGGTGCCGTCCAGGTCGAGCTCAAGGTCTGACCACTCGCGGGCAAAGCGGCGCAGCCGGCGCAGGGCGACCTTGATGTTGCGCGTGCCGAGCTCCAGCCCATCGTCGTAGTCGCGGTAGGCGCGCTGCTCCCAGACCTTCACTGCGCTCTTGCCGCCGCCCTGGCCACCGATGCGGATGCCCTGCGGGTTGTAGCCGCCGTTGCCGAAGGGGCTGGTGCCGCCGGTCCCTATCCAGCGGTTACCGCCTTCGTGGCGCTCCTTCTGTTCCTCGAAACGCTTCTTGAGCGTCTCCATCAGCTCGTCCCAGCCCATCTTCTCGACGGCGGCCTTCTGCTCGGGCGTCAGGTTCAGCTCCAGGTTCTTCTTCAGCCAGTCCAGCGGCACCTCGGCGGTGAAGTCGGTCAGCATCTCCACGCCCCTGAAGTAGGCGGCGAAGGCGCGGTCGAACTTGTCGTACTGCGTCTCGTCCTTGACGAGGCAGGCGCGGGCCAGCGTGTAGAAGTCGTCGATGCTGGCCACGCCGCCGTCCTCGGGCGAGGCGATGACGCCGGCCTGCAGGGCTTCCAGCAGCGTCAGGTACTCCGGGACGGTGACCTTGAGCTTGGCGGCGCGCAGTGTGTAGAAGAACTGGATCAGCATGGCCCGGTGATTATGAAAGGCAAGCGGCGCTCGGGCTGTGTGCAGCGGTTAGTGTTTTGAGGGCGCGAAGCGTGCCAGCCACGCAAAGAACTCGCCGTACCAGAGCCGGCTGTTGCGGGGCTTGAGCACCCAGTGGTTCTCGTCGGGGAACCACACGAGGCGCGCCGGCACGTCGAGCGACTTCAGCGTGTTGTAGTAGGCCAGGCCCTGCGCGTCGGGCACGCGGTAGTCCATCGCGCCGTGGATGACGAGGGTGGGCGTGTTGAAGTGCTGCGCAAAGGCGTGCGGGCTCTGCGCGGCGACCTTGGCGGGGTCATCCCAGTAAGCGGCGCCCAGTTCCTTGCGGTGCCAGCTGTAGGCGTCGTCGGCGTACATGGCCTGCCAGTCGTAGCAGCCCGCATGGCAGACATAGGCCTGGTAGCGCCCCGGCTTCACGTGGCCATTCATCCACGCCACCATGTAGCCGCCGTAGCTGCCGCCTGTGGCGACGATGCGCTTCCTGTCCACCCAGCGTTTTTGCAGCAGCCAGTCGGTGCCGGCCTCGACGTCCTGCAGCTCGTACTCGCCCCAGTGGCCGGTGATGCAGTCCAGGAACTCATGCCCGAAGCTGGAGGAGCCGTGGTAGTTCACGCAGGCCACGACGTAGCTCTGGCCCGCGAACACCTGGTGGTTCCAGCGCCAATGCCAGCTGTCGCCGAAGGCGGTGTGCGGGCCGCCGTGGATGACGTGCATGACTGGCCACTTTTTCTTCGGGTCGAAATTCGGCGGGTAGATCAGCCACATCTGCACGTCGTCGCCGCGCGCGCCGGTGATCGTCACTTCCTCATGGCGGCCGAAGCTGTGGGCGGCGAGACGCTCGTCGTTGAGTGATTCCATGCGCCGCAGGCCATCAACGTCCAGCACGGACAACCGCGGCGGGAACTGCACGCCGTCGTGGTTGACAACCGTGAAGCCCGCAGCCAGGGCGAAGCTGCCGACGTGGCCACCCTCGAAGACGAGGTCCGCCCGGCAGTCGCCCAGCGCGAACTGCCACAGGTGGCGCCGGCCCCGGTCCTCGGCGGCGAACAGCACGGCCTGGTCGTCCTCGGCCCAGCGCAGCGGCGCGCTGACCTCGTGGACCCAGTCGCCGCTGAACACGGCCCAGTTGCCGCGCTGGTCCAGCACGGCGAGCCGGTCGGGCTGGTTGTGGCCCAGCGCCTGGTGGCTGGCGAGGAAGGCGAGATGAGCGCCGGAGTGGCTGTAGCGCGGCGCGGCGAACTGCCAGGCGCCGTCCTGCAGCAGCGTCTGCACGCGGCGCGTCCGCACGTCGATCTCGGCCAGCGCGTAGCGGTTGTCTAGCTTCTTCTCTGCCGCCGTGTCGAAGGCGAAGGCGATGCGGCGGCCATCGGGCGCGATGTCGAAACTGTTCACGTCCGGCTCGGCGCGGCTCAGCTCCAGCGCCGTGCCCTCGAACAGATCGCGCGCCTTGCCCGTGCCCACGTCCATCACATGCAGATGCGGCACGCGGCCCATCGGGATGTGGTGGTCCCAGAAGCGGTAGAGCGCCTCGTCGGTGACGTAGGCCGTTTCCATGCGGGCCTTGAAGTCGCGCAGCGCCTGGCCTTGCTCGGCTGCTTTGCGATCAGGCCAGACCCAGCTCACGAAGGCGATGCGCCGACCATCGGAGAACCACTTGAACGCCTCGACCCCGGTGGGCACCGAGCCAACGCGCCGCGCCTCGCCGCCGTCCGGCGCGATGACGTAGAGCTGCGGCTCTTCATCGTGCTCGCCGCCTTGATCGCGCTTGGCCGTGAAGGCGATCAGCTCGCCCGTCGGGCTCCACTGTGGGTTGCCGTCCTTCTCGCCGGCCTCGGTCAACCGGCGTGGTTCGCCGCCCAGCGTCGAGAACAGCCACAGGCTGCTCTGCGCCTTGTTGCTATCCATCGAATGGCGGGTGACGGCGGCCACGGCCTGGGAGCCATCGGGGCAGAGGCTGGGCTCGCCGATGCGATCCAAGGCCCAGAGTGCATCGACATCGAAGGCCTTGGTCTTGTCGTTCATGTTCGCTGTCGGCTCAGTTGCCAATTTAGGTGCGCCTTGACCTCGGGCCATTCGCCCATGGTCAGGCTGTACATCACGGTGTCGCGCACAGTGCCGTCACGGCGCAGTGCGTGGTGGCGCAGCACGCCGTCGCGCTTGGCGCCCAGGCGCTCGATGGCGCGCTGCGAGGCGTGGTTGAAGTTGTCGGTGCGCCAGCCCACGAGCTTTGCGCCCAGTGTTTCGAAGGCGTGGGTCAGCAGCAGCAGCTTGGCGGTCGTGTTGACGGCGCTGCGCTGCACGCGCTGGGCGTACCAGGTGTAGCCGATCTCGACGCGCTCGACGGCCGGCACGATGTCGTGATAGCTGGTCGAGCCCAGCACGTCGCCGGTGGCGGCGTCCAGCACGGCGAAGGGCAGGCGGTGGCCTGCTGCCTGGCCGGCCAGCGCCGTCTCGACGTAGCCGACCGTCTCGTCCGGCGCGGGCACGCTGGTGAAGCGCAGGTTCCACAGTTCGCCGTCTGCGGCGGCCGCCTGCAGGCCGGGCACATGGCCCAGCGTGAGGGGCAAGAGGCGCAGCGGCCCGGCGGCCAGCGTGACCGGTTCGACGGTCCTCAAGGCCTGTCTTTCAGCATCACCCGCCGCGCCGCCCAGCGGCCCACGCCGCAGCCGACGACGATGAGCACCAGCGCGCCCATCTGCTGCGCATTCCAGTCCGTGCTGGCGATGAAGTCCACGCCCAGCAGCCGCCCGAGGCCCCAGCCGGCCAGTGCGCCGCCGACGAAGCCGATGGCATCGGCCAATCCCTCGCGCAAGGCGCGGTCAAAGTCTTGAGCCATCAGCGGTTGTTCTTTTGCATGAAAACGAGTTTCTCGAAGAGGGTCAGGTCCTGCTCGTTCTTCAACAGCGCGCCCACCAGTGGCGGGATGCTGACCTTGTCGTCCTTGGCCTGCAGCGCGTCCACCGGCACGTCCTCGGCCACCAGCAGCTTGAGCCAGTCGATCAGCTCCGAGGTGCTGGGCTTCTTCTTCAGGCCGGGCAGGTTGCGCACGTCGTAGAAGTTCTTCAGTGCGGCAGCGAGCAGGTCCTTCTTCAACGTCGGGAAATGCACGTCGACGATCTTCTGCATCGTCGCGGCATCCGGGAACTTGATGTAGTGGAAGAAGCAGCGTCGCAGGAAGGCGTCCGGCAGCTCCTTCTCGTTGTTGGACGTGATGAAGACGAGCGGGCGGTGCTTGGCCTTGATGAGCTGGCGCGTCTCGTAGACGTAGAACTCCATGCGGTCGATCTCGCGCAGCAGGTCGTTCGGGAACTCGATGTCGGCCTTGTCGATCTCGTCGATGAGCAGCACCACCGGGTGATCAGCCTCGAAGGCCTGCCAGAGCACACCTTTAACGATGTAGTTCTCGATGTGGCGTACGCGGTCGCTGCCCTCGATGCCGGCAAGCTGGCTGTCGCGCAGCCGGCTGACGGCGTCGTACTCGTACAGGCCCTGCTGTGCCTTGGTCGTGCTCTTGATATGCCACTGCATCAGCGGCATGCCAAGCGCCTGCGCCACTTCCTCGGCCAGCATGGTTTTGCCGGTGCCGGGTTCGCCCTTGATGAGCAGTGGCCGCTGCAGGGTGGCTGCAGCGTTCACGGCCAGCTTCAAGTCGGCGGTGGCAACGTATTGGTCGGAACCTTGGAATTTCATGGGGAAAACCGGGGCTGGAGGGAGTCCGATTCAGTATAGGAGGCCTCCTATAATCGCCGCCGCTACTAGAACCCGACATCCTCCGAGACATGAAAAAACTGCTGCAGATCTCGCTTGCCCTGGCCGCCGCATTCGGTGGCGTTGCCGCCCAGGCGCAGGATGCGCGCGCGGGCGAGAAGAAGATCGCGATGTGCATCGGCTGCCATGGCATCGTCGGCTACCAGGCCAGCTTCCCCGAAATCCACAAGGTGCCGATGATCGCGGGCCAGAACGCGAAATACATCGTCTCGGCACTGACGGCCTATGCCAAGGGCGAGCGCAAGCACCCGACGATGGGCGGCATCGCCGGCTCGCTGAGCGAGCAGGACATGGCCGACGTTGCCGCCTTCTACGAGCAGCAGGCCAAGCTGCCGGCCGTCGCCGAGAGCATTCCCGCCGCGCCGGCCAACGTCGCCGAGCTGCTGACCAAGGGCGCCTGCATCTCCTGCCACGGCGCCAACTTCAGCAAGCCCATCGATCCGAGCTACCCCAAGCTCGCCGGCCAGCATGCCGACTACCTGAGCGTCGCGCTCAAGTCGTACAAGATCGAGAAAAACGCCAACGTCGGCCGCAGCAATGGCGTCATGGCGGGCCAGGTCAAGCAGTTCAGCAATGCCGAGCTGAAGGCCATTGCCAACTACATCAGCACGCTGCCGACCGAACTGGCCACGGTGCCGCAAAGCAAGTTCCGCTGAGCGGGCCCGCAGCCCCTGCCGACAAGCCGCCCATCGAGGCGGCTTTTTTGTGCCCGTGCTCAAAGCGTGCAGGGCTGCACAGTGGCGGCGCGGGCTGGCATAGATACTCGGCGTTACACGGACGACGCGGTCATGTTGAAGAAGATCCCGACCACCGAGGTGAGGCTGGGTATGTATCTCCAGGCGATGGAGGGCGCATGGCTTTCGCATCCGTTCTGGAAGACCAAGTTCGTGCTGACGGACCCCGCCGACCTGGCGGCGTTGCAGGCCAGCGGTGTGTCGACGGTCTGGATCGACGTCAGCGCGGGTGCCGACGTGGCTGTCGTCGAGCCCGCCAAGCCAAGCCCCATCATGGTCGCGCCGGCCGCTGCGCCGGTGCGCGCGCCGCCGCCACCGCGCGTCAGCATGGAGGCCGAACTGGACCGCGCGAGCCAGGTGCTGGGCCGCGCCAAGGTGGCCGTCACGGCCTTGTTCGGCGAGGCGCGGCTGGGCAAGGCCATCGACAGCGAGGTCTGCCTGCCCATCGTCGACGACGTGACCTCGTCCCTCGCGCGCAACCCCTCCGCCTTCGTCAGCCTCGCCCGGCTCAAGGACAGGGACGACTACACCTATATGCATTCGGTCGCCGTCTGCGGCCTGATGGTGGCCCTGGGCCGCCACATGGGCCTGCCGGACGCCGAGGTGCGCGAGGCCGGGCTGGCCGGCCTGCTGCATGACGTGGGCAAGATGCAGATGCCGCTGGCGGTGCTGAACAAGCCCGGGGCGCTGACCGATGCCGAGTTCACCGTGATGCGGACCCACCCCGAGCGTGGCTTCGATCTGATCAAGGACGGTTCCAAGGTGCCCGCGTCGGCGCTGGACGTCTGCCTGCATCACCACGAGAAGATCGATGGCACCGGCTACCCGCACAAGCTGGCCGGTGACCAGATCAGCCTGTTCGCTCGCATGGGCGCCGTCTGCGACGTTTACGACGCCATCACCTCGACACGCCCCTACAAGAACGCCTGGGACCCGGCCGGCTCGCTGCAGCGCATGTCGCAGTGGAAGGGCCAGTTCGACCCGGTCATCTTCCAGGCCTTCGTGAAGAGCGTCGGCATCTACCCGACGGGCACACTGGTGCGCCTGCAGTCCGGCCGCCTGGCCGTGGTGGTGGACCAGAACCCCGCGTCGCTGGTGGCGCCACGGGTCAAGGTGTTCTATTCCACCAAGGCCGGCATGCCGATTCCGGTGCAGATGTTGGACCTGTCGGCCGCCGGCATCACCGAGCGCATCGTCGGCCGCGAGCCGCCGGAGAACTGGAACTTCCCGCACCTGGAAGAACTTTGGAATCCCAACGCGAAAAGGTGATGAGGGCCTGTTGACACTGCGGAAATAGGCCGCCCGGGCCCATCGCCAGCGAGGTCGCGGCGATTGCCGTCGCCTTGGTGTGAGCCCGCATCAATGCGAATGGCGGGCCGCGTGATCGGGCGCTGCTGCGGCAGTGACTGGCCGTTAGGATGAAAGCTCGGTTTTCGCAGCCATGCACCGAGCCACGCTTCAAAGGAAATGGAATAGCCATGCGCAAGGAACCCTGGGTGAACGCTCTCGCCGCCACCTTCTGTTTGCTCTCGGCCTGCTCGACCAGCGCCCAGCAAGCCCGCCCGGCGAATCTGGAGCGCGTGGAGGTGGCCGGCAAGAAGAGTGAGGTCTCCAGGTGGTTCCGGGCCGAGAGCCAGCGCTTCGTCGTGTACTCCGACGCCGGGGAAGAAGACGTCGCCCAGCTGCTGGACAACCTGGAGAAGCTTGACCATGTGCTGCGCCTGTACACCCGGCCTAACCATCAAACCAAGGGCAAGGCCGAGCAGCAGGAACCGAAACTGACGCTTTACTTTCACAGCCGTGCCTCGGACCTGGGTGAGGTCGATGCCAGCATGCCGCTCGATGCCGTCGGCCTGTACAGCAGTTGCGCCTCCGGCGTTCAGGGATTCGGCGTGCATCTGGAGCGCATCCCCAACCTCGCCGACGAGCAGCTCGACAAGTCACCGCTGAACAACACCCTGTCGTATG